>JALRCU010000037.1 GCA_023257195.1 Holophagaceae bacterium | reverse complement strand
GCTCAAGAAATCTTGATGAGCATCAAAATGGCCGGCTAGTTTATTGCAATCGTTACAATCGTAATCAAAAAAAAGAGGAGCCTAGGCTCCTCTTTTTTTTTAGACAAGACTTCTTTTCAGACAAGACTGTTTTCGTTGATTCGTCACCGCCCTTAAAAGGAAGGCCGCTTGGCCTTACTGTTTTGCAAAGATTCCGGCGATGCCTCGAGGACCTTCGGTGATCCTTCGAGAAGCCATGACGAGCCGAGCTGGCCGCGCACCCTTAGCAGGTAAATACCACAGGCGTCCTTCAAACGAGGCTGAAGGAATCGAAGGTCCATTAAGTTGTCGGGTAAACACTAGAACAAAGGGGTTTTTGTCGGCCCGCGGTTGTGTCGCCGTTCCGATGTAGGAAGATACCGCATCGGAGCCCGTCAAAGACCCCGTATTGCTCAAGGTCCACTGGGTAGCAAGACGAGTCGAAATCGATCGAGGGACCGCTGCGTATTGGCCTGCGAGCAACGATAGACTCACGGGGGCAGAGGCTGTACTCGGTTCGACGGAGGGAAGAACCGTGAAACTACCTAGGGCGCTTCCGCTAAAAGAGGCAGAAATGGATCGATTGGCGTTGACTGTCATCGAGAGAGAGACGGAAAGCATGGGCAGGGAGGCGTCCTCAGCGTGAGATAAAACCGCCGTTCCCTGATACTGCAGATCGTTCAGCCGGGTCAGGGTCCCTAGTAATTGCAATCCTGAATCGGTGACCAGTGAGAAAGAGTTATCCTCCTCAATCAAGAGCGAGGTCTCAGTTCCGTTTTCTTGAGCCGTCGTGAGCGTACCCTCATAAATCCCAGCCATAGAGGGGGAGGAAGTCAATGAGGGAGGGAGGATTTGGCTCGCCGATCCACCACAAGCCACCAAAACTAGCGTCAATCCGACGCACAATCCTGCAAAAATGGTTTTCATAAAGCCTCCCACACACCCTTAGACCCATTTTAAACTCTTTGAGGCGATAGAAAACTTCCAAAGGAAGCGCTCTTTGAGTGTAAGTCTTCTCAAGATTGAATTTATCTCGATACCAACAAAGATATGGTCCGGGAGACAGGATTTGAACCTGCGACCCTCTGCTCCCAAAGCAGATGCGCTACCAGGCTGCGCTACTCCCGGGTGAAACCTAGTGTAGCAAGAAGGAGTGGTGGCCCCGACAAGATTCGAACTTGTGACCGCGAGATTAGAAATCTCGAGCTCTATCCAGCTGAGCTACGGGACCTTTCCTGATGTTCTATTTTAGCCCATCCTGTAGCAGGGCTCGGTCAATCCCCACCCAAGCAGGGTTCCCAACTTTTCTAGGAATTTCTCAAAGCAGGGCTCGCCATAAAACCTGAGCATTGGGGCGGCTGATGGGATTTGAACCCACGGTACCCAGAATCACAATCTGGTGCCTTAACCACTAGGCGACAGCCGCCATGAGTAGCAAGTTTATCGTAGGTCACCCTTAAAACCTATCCTTTCGTCCGAAAGTCATCACCAATCAGCCCCCATAAATGACCGTGGTGTGGGCCCACTCGGTCAAGAAGAAGAAATTATTTTAAACTGTGAAAAAATAAATCACATTCAACGCATACCTATCTATGGAGGTTCACCATGACGCCCACCATAACGAATTCCAAAGTTCGTCTTTTGAGAAAATATCTACCCTCTTTTGCATTAGGGGCGATCGTTGCTTTAGTAAGCCTATCGTCGGTGCTTAGTTCTCAAGACGCTAAAGGCTCCAAAGTGAGCGGAGAAAGTGCTCTTCGGGATACCCTACCTTCGATTTCCGATGTGGCGGATCAACTCGTCCCGACCGTGGTATCGATTCAGACCACGTCCTATATTCAATCTCGTCAACCCGATATGTTCGGAGGCGATCTCTTTGAATTTTTTATGGGGCCTAATTTCAATCGTCGTAATCTGACGCCGAATAACGAACAACGGGCGGTGTCGGGCGGTTCAGGTGTTCTCATCTCAGCAGATGGAGAAATCATTACGAATAATCATGTCATCGAAGGCTATGAAGGTTCCTCAAGAAAATCGGAAGTCGAGGTCACCCTCACGAACGGGAAGAAGTATAAAGGTAAGATTTTAGGTCGCGATAAAGAATTGGATATTGCATTAGTCAAAATTGACGCAAAGGATCTTCCCTTTGCAAAGCTGGGGGATTCAGACGCCGTCCGCATCGGTCAATGGGTGGTGGCCATTGGTAATCCGTTTGGATTGGACCATACCGTCACGCAGGGCATTCTCAGTGCACGCGGACGCAAGTTGGACACCGGTATTTCATCGTTTTTACAGACCGATGCCGCCATTAATCGAGGCAACTCGGGAGGGCCGCTCATCAATCTCAAAGGAGAAGTGATTGGCATTAATACGGCCATCGCTGCCCAAGGACAAAACATTGGATTTGCCGTACCTTCCAACAGTGTGAGTCAGATTCTCAAAACGCTCCGCGCTGGAAAACCTGTGAGCCGGGGATTTTTAGGCATCGGTCCGATTTCCTTAGACAGTAATTACCAAGAAGCGCTGGGCGTGAGTGAGGGGGTGGTGGTCGGGTCCGTAGAAAGCGGTCGCCCTGCCGCTCAAGCCGGTCTTCAACGCTTAGATGTCATCACGCATGTCGATCGTCAAGCCGTCAAGAGTCCCGAAGAGCTGATCTCCATCATTGCCTCTCGAAGAGCGGGAGAGTCGGTGGCTTTGGAGGTCATCCGGGACGGGAAAAAAATGGTCATCAACGTCCTGCTGGGCGACCGAAATCTCATGACTCAAAATAGGACGGGAGAGGCACCCGGCGAGGGAACTCCCGAGGGCGACGAACCGGCCGCCGAGGGGGAGCCCTGGCGCTACCGGGTGCTCGACAAAACGATCGCGCGCCTGCATCGCTTCAACATCGGCACGATCACCGCCGATCGCGCGATCACGGTGCGCTTCGTGCGCGGGGCGGTGATCGGCCATGTGGAGGAGGCCTTCATCGGCCGGCTCAAGCCGGGGGATGTGTTCTTCTTCGCCGGGCGGCAGCTGGAGTTCGTGCGGCTGCGGGAGATGACAGCCCAGGTGAAGGCCACCACGCGCAAGAGCGCCACCGTGCCGGCCTGGGCCGGCGGACAGATGGCACTCTCGGATCTGCTCAGCCAGCACCTGCGCCGGGAGGTGGACCGTTGCGCCCGCGCCCTGGCGGATCAGGAGGAG
>JALRCU010000010.1 GCA_023257195.1 Holophagaceae bacterium | reverse complement strand
CGATACGTGTGCCGGTGAGTTTGTTGCAGAGACCCCGTACCTCTATGGCACCTGGGAAGATCACAGCGATGCCGAACCCACGGATCGCCCTAAAGCCATTGTGCTAGGGTCGGGTCCAAATCGTATTGGGCAAGGAGTCGAATTTGATTGTTGTTGCGTGCAGGCCGTGGAAGCCATTCGAGCCAGCGGTGTTGAAGCCATACTGATCAACTGTAATCCGGAAACGGTCTCGACCGACTTTGATACGAGTGATCGACTGTACTTTGAGCCGTTGACCTTCGAACACGTGAAGTCCATTATTCGTCGCGAAGCGCAAGGGGGAAAACTTTTAGGCGTGTTCACTCAGTTTGGGGGACAAACTCCTTTGAAACTGGCGGGGCGACTGCATGCGGCTGGGGTCTCACTTCTTGGAACACCCCATCAAGCCATCATCGATGCGGAAGACCGCGAACGTTTCGGAGATGTGCTTAAAAAATTAAATATTCCTGCCGCCGAATGGGGCATGGCAACCAACTTGGAGCAAGCCAAAGAGATTGTGGAAGGACTCGGGTTCCCCGTCATGGTTCGACCCTCGTTTGTTCTAGGGGGACGTGCGATGGCGGTGGTCTTTGATCACGAAGGCCTTGTGAAATACATGAGAGAAGCCGTTTTGGTCTCAGAGGATCAGCCGGTTCTCATCGATCGCTATCTCGACGGGGCTCAAGAACTTGATATCGATTTAGTGTGCGATGGAACCGACGTGGCCATCGCAGGACTCTTGGCTCATATTGAAGAAGCCGGGATTCATTCCGGAGATTCTTATGCCGTTCTCCCCGCTTTAGGTATCGCTCCCGAGATTCTCGAGCGGGTAAAAGAACAATCTAAACAACTGGCCCTCACTTTAGGGGTTCGCGGATTGATAAATCTCCAATGGGCCATTAAAGAAGGGGTGGCATATTGTCTCGAAGCCAATCCTCGAGCGTCGCGAACCGTTCCGTTTGTATCTAAAGCAACAGGTGTGGACTGGGCCGGGGTCGCGGCTCGAATTGGCTTAGGCCAGACCTTGAAACAACAAGGTATTCAAGACGGATTACCTCGTCTCGTATCGGTGAAAGGCGTGGTGTTCCCCTTCGCTAAGTTCCCCACCGTGGATCCTGTTTTAGGTCCGGAGATGAAGAGCACCGGCGAGGTGATGGGCATTGGAGCTAATTTTGGTGAAGCGTATGCCAAGGCTCTTTTAGCAGCGGGCATTCCTTTACCGTCCTCGGGAAACGTTTTCGTTTCAGTGAATGAACATGATAAGGCGAGTCTTCAAACTCTTGGAACGAAACTGACAAATCTCGGATTCACCTTATGCGCCACTGAAGGCACCGCGTTAGCTTTAAGAGCCCATGGTTTTGAAGTGCGTACCGTATATAAAGTGAATGAAGGCCGACCCAACGTCGTCGACCTCCTTAAAAATGAAGAAATCCAATGGGTGATTAATACGCCCTTGGGTCGAACGGCGTTCTTTGACGAGAGCGCGATCCGAAAAGAGGCCTTACGACTTAAAATTCCTGCGCTTACGAACATGAATGCAGCGATGGCGGCCTGTGAAGCCATCGAAAGTTTCCAACACACCATGAAGATACGCAGTCTTCAGAGCTTGGTTCCGTGAAACCCGCGCTGGTCGTGATGGCAGCGGGTAAGGGCAGCCGTTTTGGGGGCCTCAAGCAATTAGAACCCTTGGGTCCTCACGGCGAAACGTTAATGGATTATGCGCTCTTCGATGCGTATCGATCGGGGATTCGTCAGGTTCTTTTAATTATTCGTCCCGAGATTGAGTTGGAGTTTCGAAAAAAACTGAGCGCGCATTGGTTTGAAAAATTTACGATCGATTTTGTTTTTCAACGTCTTGACGAGCTTCCTGAAGGCACCGGCGTCTTTCCTGATCGAACCAAGCCTTGGGGGACCGGTCATGCGGTATTGGCCGCTGCGCCGTTTGTTCAAAGCCCACTCATTGTGATGAATGCCGATGATTTTTATGGTCCTTCCGCTTTCCGAAGTCTAACGCGCTGGCTTGACGAGACCCCAACGGGTACGCCGAGTCGTTTTGCAATGGTGGCCTATCCTTTAGAGACGACCTTGTCTCAGCATGGGAGCGTTTCTCGGAGTATTTGCCAACTCCATCCAAACGGTTCACTTCAGCAGATGCAGGAGTTGTCCGATCTTCGAAGAGAAGGGGATCACATTTACGCCTCGGAATTAGTCAAGCATCAAGCCCTCACAGGCCGCGAACTGGTCTCGATGAATTTCTGGGGTTTTCAAGCGGATATTTTCAAGACACTTCGCGAAGATTTTAGGCTATTCCTCGCCGAACGAGGACAGGATCCGAAAGCCGAATACTCGCTTCCCGCCCACGTCGCTCGGAGAGTTCAAGCAGGGTCCGCCCACGTGCAAGTTCTTCCCAGTCAAGACGCTTGGTTTGGCGTAACCTACCAAGAAGATAAACCCGAGGCCATCCGACGTATTGGTGAACTCATCAATCAAGGTATCTATCCCGTATCCCTCGAGTCGCTCCCATGAGTGAAGCGATCGGATTCGCTCCTCAGATCTTTCAGCGCTTTGTCATTGACGGAACCTATCATTCCGCCCGACCGTATGGCTCCGGACATATCAATGAAACCTTTTTAGTGACGGCCCAAGCAGACGGCGTGGCTCGTCACTATATTTTTCAACATCTGAATGCCTCTATTTTCCCTGATCCTCATCCTGTGATGCGTAATATCCAGCACGTTACGGACCATTTAAGAAAAAAGCTGGCTCACCTCTCTTCGGGCGAACGTGATCGACGGGTCTTGACCCTCATTCCCACCCGTGAGGGGGGCGTTTTGGTGGACGATCCCCTCTTCGGAAATTGGCGAGCCTACCGTTTTATTGAGGACGCCCAAACGTTCGACATTCTAGAAACACCTCAGCAGGCTTTTGAAGCCGCCTTGGCATTTGGAACCTTTCAACATCTTTTGTCGGACTATGATGGACCGCCTTTGGTGGAGACCACGCCCGATTTTCACCACACCGTGAGGCGATTTCAGGCCTTTCAAGCAGCCGTGAATGCGGATCCTCTTGGGCGGGCTTGCACAATGGCTGTAGAGATCGATTTTGCGCTTCGTCATGAACCGCTCGCCCATACCTTGATCGACTTGAAAGCCTCAGGGGCGATTCCCGAACGGATTACTCATAATGATACAAAACTCAATAATGTTTTGCTCGACGCCAAGACCGGACAAGGACTTTGCGTTTTGGATTTAGATACCGTCATGCCCGGGCTATCGCTCTATGATTTTGGTGACATGGTTCGCTCCGCTTGTAATCCGGTGGCGGAAGATTGTCCGGATCCTAGTCGCGTCATTGCACGCGGCGATGTCTTCGAAGCCTTAGTGGCGGGGTATCTGAAGGGAACGGCCGACGCTCTAAGGCCGATTGAGAAAGACCATCTCCTCCTCTCAGGGCAGTTGCTCAGCTTTGAATGCGGCCTTCGGTTTCTTACCGACCATCTGAGCGGCGATACTTATTTCCGAATTCACCGACCGAGTCAAAATCTGGACCGAGGTCGGACCCAATTTGCTTTAGTAGCGAGCCTTGAGGCACAGTGCAATGACTTTTTAAGATTCATCCCACGATCGTAAAGGAGAGTATGTCGACTTTGACCGAATCCGCTCCTCAACAGCGTCAGCAAATGAATTTTCTTCTGAGTATGTCGGGCTTAGGCGGCCTGTTGTATGGCATCGACCTAGGAATTATTGCGGGTGCCCTTCCGTATTTGGAAGCGACGTCAGGGTTCACCTCCAATCAACTCTCCGTGGTGGTCGCAGCCGTATTATTGGGCAGCGTCTTTTCAACTTTGTTTGCCGGACTTCTATCCGATGCCTGGGGCCGTCGTCCCGTTATGGTGTTAAGTGGATTTGCCTTTATTCTCAGCGTTCCGATGATGGCGTTATCCTCAAGTTTTTTCACGTTGGTCCTCGGTCGACTCCTTCAGGGCATCAGCGCCGGTTTAATTGGAGTTGTGGTGCCCCTGTATCTCGCAGAATGCTTGGGGGCCACGAATCGAGGCAAAGGCGCCGGGGTTTTTCAGTGGTTAATCACGCTTGGCATCTTTACAGCTGCGCTGGTCGCTTGGTTTTTTAGCTTTCGAGTGGAGGCCCTAGAACAATTACAGGATCCACAGCGTCTTTTTGATTTTAAAAATCTTGCGTGGAGAAGTATTTTCTGGATTTCGCTTCTACCCGGACTGGCCTTCACCCTAGGCAGTTTTTTCACCTCCGAATCGCCCCGCTGGCTCTTCCGTCGAGGCCGACGAGCTGAAGCGAAAGCGGTGTTGATGAAAACGCGCCCCGAAGCGCAGGCCGAGGAGGAACTTCGGGAGATGGAAGCTTTGCAGACAGCCTCCTCGCAGGTCGAAACGCAGCGCGAATCTATTTTTAAAAAAAAATACATGGTTCCTTTTATGCTCGCCTGCGCCATTTTGATGGGTACGCAAGCGACCGGCATTAATTCCATCATTGGTTACAACACCACGCTCCTTATTCAATCGGGCTTGAGTGATCACAACGCGCATTTAGGTTATGTCCTGATGACGTTGGTTAATTTCCTTATGACTTGGGTGGGAGTCAGCCTCGTGGATCGTCAGGGACGAAAATTTCTTCTGACGTTGGGAGCGTCGGGCCTCACTCTCTGCCTACTACTGATCAGCTTTCTCTTTCACCGAGTGGAATCTAGGCAATTAGATGCTAAAGCTTATGTTCAGTCGTTCGTGACGCCGGACCAAGAACTTCATTTGGATTTGAGGGGCGATGGTGCGGATACGCTGGTTCAAAAAACGGATCCGCAGCGTCAGGATCTTGTCGGCCAACCGACGACCGCGGTCCTTATTTATGCGTACGGAGACTTTCGGGCTGCGTCCAAGGTGGTTCGAAGTCAGGATCCCTTAGCTCAGATCCATGTCACCCGAGAGAATGTGGTTCCCACTAACTCGGTGGTCGCTTTTTTCTCTAGCCCCTTCGGAGATTGGAAAGCAGCGCAAAGCGCACCGCTTAGAATTGAGCATGCCTTGCTAACGCCCATTCCTTCCAGTCTGAATGGCTGGGCAACGGCTCTCCTCATCTTTTTATTTATCGGTTTTTTTGCGTTGGGCCCCGGTGTTTGTGTATGGCTCGCGCTCTCTGAGTTAATGCCGACTCGTATTCGGTCCAATGGCATGAGTGTGGCGCTCTTACTTAATCAAGCGGTGTCTACCCTGATTGCTTTATTATTTCTACCCTCCGTCGGTCAGTTCGGCTACGGACCAGTCTTCTTAGTATTTGCTGCATTCTCCATCATTTTCACTCTGATTGCTGCTTTCTGGCTGCCAGAGACTAAGGGCAAGACGCTCGAAGAGATCGAAACTCAGTTTGATCCCTCATCCTAATCTATTAAAATCAATCTAAGGTCTTCAGCATGCGGTTTACTGTTTTGTCGAAAGAACGGGGATTCACGATGGCACTTGCCCTTGCCATGGTGACCGTCATGGGAATCTTTCTTATGGTCGCTCTACCGATATTAGCGACCGATGTTCAGCGAGAAAAAGAAATGAACCTGATCTTCAGAGGAGAAGCCATTGCGAATGCCTTACGGCTTTACAACCTGAGAATGGGAAAGTATCCGACTCAACTCGAGGAACTTATGAAGATCAAGCCCCGGGTGATTCGTCAGCTCTATACTGACCCGATGACGGAGGAGGGTACTTGGGAATATATTTATGCTGTCCAACCGGGAGTCAGTGGCAGTACCGAGGGTTTGCCGATCATGGGGGTTCGCAGTCGGTCGGAGCGAAATAGCGTAGTGGTCTACCAAAAAAAATCACTGATCCATGATTGGACGTTTACCGCGATTCCGAATTATATTGAACCCCTTGATTCAGGTATCAAATAGAAATCAATAACCTATTTGTTTAGTCGACCTGTTGTGCGGTCAAAAACATTGCTTTTTCTAATGAAACAAAAAAGTCTTGGTAGGGTTTGGGGTCTAGTATGGGTGCATCGTTAAAAGAAGCATTTGCTCTCACGGATAGTTGTGTTGTGCCTCTCGGACGCACACTTACAGTAATTCTTAGGTTGTAGCCACTCAACTTGGTAGCCGAGATAGTTCCTAAATCTAAGTCGGCTTTATCAATGACAAAACTTAAATCCTGAAGTGTTGCGATAATTGTTCTTAAGGTTTTTTCTCGATCAGTGGTGTCAAATACCCTAGATTGCATAGATCGCAATTGGACCTGAGTTTCTTTTCCGCCGCTATCTAGAACACTAGCTGCTGTCGGCGCATTACAAGCTAAAGAGAGACCAAGAATGGGTAGGATTAAAAATAAATTAATGTTTGTCATTAAATCTCCTGGGCTTCTAAAAAGGCGGATTTAGAAAGTTTCTCGAAAAATTCCTTATAAATTAAAGGGTCGTTAATCGCTTCAATTTTAGTTATTTCATTCTGGGTATTCCAAACAATTCTCTGAAAAGTGACACGCAATAAAATAGCTCCGCTATCACTTGTTCTCGTAATCAACGAAGCCCGAATAAGTTGCTCTTTATCGGTGGGTGTATAACCACCACCCAACAAGGCAAGAACAACGGCACCAGCAACTTGTGCACCACTCGTGGCGTCCCTTTTTTTTGAACCTACTACCACGCCCAATTTTGTTTCTGATTCATCGATCGCATAACCCATATCTTGGAGGACGCCTGCAGCCGATAAGATCAGCGTTTTTTCATCCTTTATTTCAAATTTACGTGTTTGCAATTGCCTGACAGCTAGGGTGTCTTGATTAAATTGAAGAGCATCCTTAGGTATCCCACCACACGCTACTAAAAAAAGAACTGAACAAGCAAGGGCGTATTTAATTTTCACAAAGGTCCTTATTAGAATTTAGTTTGATTGTATGCAAAATCTCTAACTTTACCGTTCTCATCGAACTTGATTATGATCGTCAAAGTCCTTTGGGTTCTTGATGAGGTTGCATTAGCAGTGTCTCGACTAAAAAAGAAGCCGGCAGATCCTGAAACAAAGTTGTCTGTGGACACTTTGTCATACACCCATGATTCTCTCCTTTGATCATCCGTCGTCACCATATTCGGAGATCCAAGTACCCCAACTACATCAGCGTTAGACATCCCAATTTTTATACCCCGCTGTACTGACGCAACGGACATGGCGTTGCCGCCCCCCGATGCCTTATCCATATCGGCTCTTTGTGTTTCAAGGCTTACTGCTGAACATCCCACAAGCAGAAAAGACAACAAGGCTAAAAGTCCCAACTTCATAATTCCTCCATGCCTTCGATGATACCCAACTTGAGAAAGTTTTTTTGTATATATTTGAACTTTAAAGAGTCTCTATTCTCTTCTTTGGTTGTAATGTATTGAGATTACAGTAGATTGAGGATTGATAAACAGACCTATCCCCCCTTAGTTGAAACCCATTTCACATAGAAAGAGTTGAGGATTTCGCCTATGAAGAGACGCAATAGTTCGATTAATATTAACTCAACCCTAACTTTTTCATACTACGAGATATCGATTTCGGAGTTCTGCTTGTGAATCATTTTATTTCACTTGTCCTATGTATTTTTATTTCATCGAATTCAGTACTTTCTCAAAGCCTAGAAACAAATAATTCAGGACTCCACCGCTGGGCAACCCAACTCGAAGCGAGAGGCATTCGGGTCACGGCGGGTATTTGGGATATTAAAACCGGAACCTTTATCGAAGGACATCAAGAGAGTCGAGCCCTCATTCCCGCGAGCACCACCAAAGCAGTCTCGACGTATGCCTTATTGAAATCGCTGAAGCCCGAATCGACCATTGAGACAGAGGTCTTCGGAGACTTTGATGGAGATTCCACCGTCACCAGCGACATAGTCTTCAAAGGAAGTGGCGATCCTTTCCTGGTCAGTGAACGTCTTTGGACGATGGTGCAAGAATTAAAAGAAAAAGGCATTCGACGCATTCAAGGATCCCTGGTGTTTGACCAAAGCGCCTTTGATAGCCAACGCTATAACCCCGATTGGGTAGGAACGAGCCGGGATACCACCCCCGTCATTCAACCCTTTTCTATAAATTTCAATCGAGAAGGTGGCCGACTGGTTA
>JALRCU010000026.1 GCA_023257195.1 Holophagaceae bacterium | reverse complement strand
TATATGGAGATACCAAGAAGGAGGCGGACCATGGGGTTCGTTTCATCCTTGGAACCCTCAACCTGGCTTATCAACTGATTCGTCAAGAAAAGGAAGCTCTCAAACATCGTACGGATTTGGAACAGAAACTACTCAAATTGTTAGAAGATGTTCCAGATGACACCCCCCCTTCTTTACCCCTTTAACGGCTAAGACCGGGGTCATCTTAAATGCTCTTTCCCTGCAAGGCACGTGTGTATGGCCAAGCGCTTGTTCCATAACTATGATTGGGCAATCTGCCCCCACCCTTGTGCGTTCCGCGCGTCGGCATGCCTCAAAGTGGGTTTTGACTGCCCCCCTACAACCTAGGGAACTCGGCAAGCCTCCACGACTACGCGGGGAATTTTAAATCCTTCAAGATCTGAGAGCTCCTCATTCATTCCCTAGGAGTTCATTATGAATACCAATACCTTATTAATCGGTCTCTTGGTCCTGGCAGTTATTGCCTTGGCCCTATTGAATCAAAAAAAGAATGTTTCGAGTTCATTAAGCGAAGAAGCAAAAGCTAAGCTTCGACAAGATCTCGAGCAAGAACTGAAAGCCAAGGCGGACCGTCAAGTCGCCGAGGCGGCTAAAGAAGCCGAACTACTTCGGGAGAAAGTGCGTCTCGAAGTGGAGGCCATGAAGAAAGATGCCGAACTCAAGTCGAAAGATCTTGCCCTGGCCGCTCGGGCTGAAATCGAAAAGCAACTCAGCGAACGACAAAATACCCTTGCAGCTCAAGAAAAGCGAGCGCTTCAAAAAGAAGAAACCCTCGATAAAAAAACGCAGAGTCTAGAGCAGAAAGAAAAAGAAATAGAAATTGAGCGTGAGAAGCGCCAAAAAGAAAATGAACGTCTCGAAGCGCTAAAGCAAGAAGCGAAGCAATTAGTCGAACAACAACAGAAGAAACTCGAATCCATTGCCAATCTGACTCGTGATGATGCTCGTAAAGAACTCATGGAACAGCTTGAGCACGATGCCAAGATGGATGCTTCCAAAATTGTTCGCCGTATTGAAGAAGAAGCCACCGAAGAAGCTCAGAAGAAAGCCCGCTGGGCCATTGGGGCCGCCATTCAGCGTATTGCCAGTGACGTTGTCACGGAAACCGCCGTGGGCTCCATTCAATTAGCCAGCGATGACCTCAAAGGCCGCATCATTGGCAAAGAAGGCCGCAATATTCGAGCCTTAGAAAAAGCGACGGGTTGCGATTTAATCGTGGATGAAACACCCGAAACGATCGTCGTATCGTCTTTTGATCCGATTCGTCGTGAAGTGGCTCGACAGGCTGTTGAACTCTTACTAGCCGATGGACGTATTCATCCTGCGCGTATTGAAGAAGTCGTCGAAAAAGTTAAAGTGGATCTTGATATTAAACTTAAAGAAATTGGTGAAGCCGCCGCCATTGAACTTGGATTTCCTGATGTTCACCCCAAACTTCATAAACTTCTCGGTCGTCTCAACTACCGACATTCCTATGGTCAAAACGTCCTCGAGCACACCAAAGAAGTTGCCCATATTGCCGAATATATGGCCGGCGAAATGGGCGCTGATCCCATCCTTGCACGTCGTGCCGGACTCTTCCATGACATTGGTAAAGCCGTCGACCGCGAAGTGGAAGGTACTCATATCGAACTTGGCATGCAATTACTCCAACGCTACGGGGAAAAAGAAGGGGTTATTCATGCCATGAGTTGCCATCATGGTGATTTTGAACCCCGCACCGTGGAAGCGATGTTGATCACCGCGGCGGACGCGCTTTCCGCAGCTCGTCCTGGTGCTCGTCGCGAAATGCTATCGACCTACGTTAAGCGACTGGAGCAACTCGAAGTCATTGCCAATTCGTATCAAGGCGTTCAAAAAAGCTTTGCGCTCCAAGCGGGTCGTGAAATTCGCATCATGGTTGACGCAGGGAAGGTGAACGATGATCAGGCTTTCTGGATTGCTAAAGACGTGTCCAAACGCATCGAAAATGAAATGCAATTCCCGGGTCAGATTAAAGTCACCGTCATGCGTGAAACGCGTGCCGTTGAATTCGCTCGGTAGGATGGTCCATGCTCGTTTATGAAGTCACGGTTTGCCTGCAATATGCGGATGAAGAAGCATTTCGTGGCTTCATGACGGAGGCTCATATTCCCGATATTGTTGCCACGGGTTGTTTTGACCAAGTCTCTTTTCAGCGTCTCGGTGAAAAGCATTTTCGGACCCAGTATCAAGCCCTGCATCAAGAGGATCTCGATCGTTACCTGACCCAGCACGCCCCCCAATTTCGTGAAGACTTCCTCAAGCACTTTCCCGGTGAGACGGAAGTTGAACGTCAGGTATGGACGATTGAGCAGAGCTGGTCTTAGGCCAGGAACTGCTTGAGTGCCCCCAAAGCTTCAGGGAGTTTAGACGGCTCGGTGCCCCCTCCTTGGGCTAAATCTTTTTTTCCGCCTCCCTTACCCTTTAAAAAGGGTGTCATGATCTTCAGGAGATCTCCTGCATGATGAGGCAATTCGGAGCTGACACTAATCACTAGCGCCAGTTGGTTTGAACTCAGTATCGAGGTGAGTAATAAAATACCTTTTGGATGGCGTTGGCGGAAACGATCCATTAACTGCCGTAAATCTTGTCCGTCTACCCCCTCTATTTGGCGACAGATCAAAGCACCGCCTTGAATCGGTGTAAGAATCTCTTCGGTTTCTTGATCGGAGGCCGCCTGTAATTTAGTTTTTTTGAGTTTTTCCTCAAGCGCTTGAATCTTTTGATCTTTTTGGGCGATGACTGAACTTAATTGATCTTTCGAGACATTAGTACTTCGGGCCAGTTGGGTCAGGACTCGATCATGATCTTGAAGATATTTCAGAGCCATGATCCCGGCGACCGCTTCTACTCTTCGAATTCCACTTGCGACCGAGGATTCTTGAGTAATTTTGATTAGACCAATTTCACCCGTATTGGCGACATGCGTTCCTCCACACAGTTCAACCGAGTAGTCTCCCAGTGTAAGAACGCGAACCCGTTCTCCGTATTTTTCTCCAAACAAAGCGATGGCCCCTTGTTGAAGCGCTTTTTCAATCGGAAGCTCTTCAATATGGGCAGGAAGTCCTTTCAGACTCTGCTCATTCATAGACGATTCAATGAGTTCGATTTGTTCTCGGTCCAAAGGTGCGTAATGAGTGAAATCAAATCTCAAACGATCCTCATCTACAACGCTCCCCGCCTGTTTTACGTGAGGCCCCAAGACCTCTCGGAGCGCAGCATGAAGAAGATGCGTCGCGGTATGATGAGCGCGAATACGAGCCCGACGCTCGGCATGAACCTGAAGATGAATATCCTCGCCAATCTTCAGTGTTCCTTCAATTTGAACTTGATGAACGATGCGCTTATCGGCAGGGCTTTGAGTATCAATGATGGTCCCATAGCCCCCCTCAAATCGAAGGGTTCCGGTGTCCCCCACTTGACCTCCCCCTTGCGCATAGAAAGGGGTTCGATCGACCAGCAGGAATCCTTTTCCCGTCAGACTCGAAACACTCTGTCCTTTGGGATCTAGCAACGCCAAAACCTTGGCTGGGCCTTGCAGTACCTCATAACCCGTAAAGGTCGTGGGGGCGACGTTCATCAGAGCAGAGAGATCTTGCTTCGATGTCACCGTCGTCTTAGCTCCGACCTTACTCTTTGCTCGTTGTTCCGCAAGTTCTTTTTGGAAACCTTCGAGATCGGGTTGGACGTGGCGCTCCCGACACCAATCCTCAACAAGATCAAGAGGGAAACCATAGGTGTCGTAGAGTTTAAAAATGTCGGTTCCGGAGAGGATGTTCTGAGTGAGCTTGGCCGACTCAAGAATTTTTAGACCGGCTTGTAACGTTTGCTCAAATTGTTTCGACTCCCTAGTCAAAACCCCCTCAATATTGTTGATCTCGGTAGCAAGTTCGGGGTAGGCATCTTGCATACTGAGAAGGACTGAGGGGGGCAGTTGTGCAAAGAATCCAGAAGGCATGCCTAGTCGTTTTCCAAAACGAAGCGCGCGACGAATAATTTTTCGCAACACGTAGCCGCGACCTTCGTTTGAGGGAATCACGCCATCAGCAATCATGAACGTTGCGGCGCGAATATGATCAGCAATGACCTGACTTGCGATTTTAGCCGTAGGCTCCTGATGCTCAGAAGCGGGTAGGGTCGACATGGACCAAATCGCCTTAAAAATCGGCTCAAATAAGTCGATCTCGTAATTGGAATCTTTGTGTTGAAGTACGGACGCTACGCGCTCAAGCCCCATACCGGTATCGATACTGGGTTTCGGAAGCGGCGTGAATGCCCCTTGATCATTTCGGTTGTATTGCATAAAGACGAGGTTCCAAATTTCCATGACGCGATCCCCCTCGCCATTCGGAAGCGCATCGCCAGGATAAGAAGCTCCGCGATCATAATGAATTTCTGAGCAAGGACCACAAGGACCGGTGTCCCCCATCTGCCAAAAATTATCTTTTTTACCAAACTTTAAAATACGCTCAGGTAGGACTCCGACTTGAATCCACAGGGCAATCGCCTCCTCGTCGGCCGGGATCCCGTCCTCGCCACCGAAAACCGTTACCCACAGATCTTTAGGTGGAAGGCCGAGTTTACCTTCCTGGACATTTCCGGTCAGAAAATCCCAGGCCAGATGAATGGCTTCCCGTTTAAAGTAATCGCCAAAACTAAAATTACCGAGCATCTCAAAAAAAGTATGATGGCGAGCGGTAAAGCCTACCTGATCGAGGTCATTGTGCTTTCCGCCTGCTCGTAAACATTTTTGGCTACTGGTGGCCCGGCGATAGGGCCGCTCTTCACGGCCTATAAAGACGTCTTTGAATTGGATCATACCCGAATTGGTCCACAAGACTGTGGGGTCGTTGGCGGGACCGATGACCGGGCTAGAACTCACCTGTCGGTGGTCATGAGCCACAAAATAATTTAGAAATTTCTGTCGGATCTCAGAGGTTTTCATTGCTTTATTAACTTTATAACCTAATGACGAAAATGCCGAATACCGGTCGTAAAAAGCCAAACTCCTAAGCGCTGAGCTGCCGCGATCACCTCAGCATCTCGAAGGGAACCCCCAGGGTGAATAAACGACCGGACCCCAAGAGAAGCGGCCCACTCTACTCCATCGGGAAAAGGAAAAAAGGCGTCGCTGCCCAGCACACTTCCTTCGGCACAGGGGCCTGCTTTTTCACAGGCGATACGAACCGCCTCGATGCGACTCATCTGACCCGCACCGATCCCTACGGTTTGGCCATTCTTCACTAAGACAATGGCATTCGACTTCACGGATTTCGCCACGGTTTGAGCAAGGTTTAAATCTTCGTCTGACGGCCTCGGGCTTTTGCCCTCTACCTTGATCACCCAGTCGGCAGTTACCACCTCACTTCGGTCGAGGTCTTGAACTAAATAGCCACCACTGACGGAGCGAATATCTAAACTCTCAGCACTCGACCACGGCAATTGAATTTGCATCAAGCGTAGGGATGTTTTCGATTGAAAAATTGCCAGAGCTTCGGGTGAAAAACTTGGAGCCATAATCACTTCCCAGAAGTTCTCGATCATCTTTTGGGCTAAAGTTCCAGTCACCGGTTGATTAAAAGCGACAATCCCCCCAAAACTTGAGATGGAATCGCAAGCTAGCGCTCGGTCAAAAGCAGTATCAACATCAGGCCCGAGTGAAACTCCACAAGGATTGTTGTGTTTAACAATGACGCACGCCGGCGTTTGAAAGGATTCGATTAATCGACCGCAGGCTTCCATATCAAGTAAGTTATTGAAGGAAAGCTCTTTCCCTTGAAGTTGGTGAGTTTGGGCCAAGCCGTGGGTGGACCCGGAGATCGGCTGGTAATAGGCGCCCTCTTGGTGAGGATTTTCTCCGTAGCGAAGACTCTGATGTTGAATGAGATTTAATTGAAGCTTTGGAGGAAGCGATAAGGAGGGAGCAGTTGTCGCCGAAGAAGCGATCCAGTCGGCAATCACGCGATCATAGTGAGCGGTATGGTTGAAAGCTTCCTGGGCACACTGTCTTCGCTGCGTCTCACCCCATTGATCTTGTTCCAGGGCTTTCAAAAAAAGTTCGTATTGAGAAGGCTGAGTCAATACCGTAACCGAGGCATGATTTTTCGCCGCACTTCGAATCATACTAGGCCCGCCGATATCGATTTGCTCAATGGCTTCCTCGAATCGAACTCCAGGTTTTTGAATGGTCGCCTCGAAGGGATAGAGATTCACGACCACTAAATCGATGGCTTCAATACCGAGTCGTTGGGCGTCCTCGGCGTGTTGTTTTTTCTGACGATCAAAAAGGAGGCCTCCATGGACTTTGGGATGTAAGGTTTTGACCCGTCCCTCAAAGCATTCGGGATAGCCCGTAAACGATGAAACCTCAGTAACGGGAAGGGGATGTGCCTTGAGAACTTGAAGGGTGCCTCCCGTGGCGAGGAGCGTCCAACCTTTTTGGATAAGTGATTGCGCAAGCGGAATGATCCCCGTCTTGTCGTAGACCGAGATTAACGCTGTTGGCATGACTCCCCCTCTTTTCATTTTGATTTGACTCCGTGATTCGGGATAGTCCCCAATCCAAGGGGAAATAACGTAGACCCTCAGATTGAGAACTTGATCCTAGGTTTCAGAGGCCTCATTCTATTTATGCGGAGTAGGGATAATGCCGAAGATTGCCATCAATGGTCAGACCCTTGAGGTTCCAGTAGGAACCTTGGTGCTCGATGCCTGTAAGCAAGTGGGCATCGATATCCCTCATTATTGTTATCATCCCGCCCTGACACCCGTTGCAACGTGTCGGATGTGCATGGTCGAAATCAAAGGCATGCCTAAATTGGCGACGTCGTGTACTACGACGGTAGGGTTAGCGCCCAAAGACCAACCCGACGGTCTTGCCATGGAAATTTTTACTGATACCCCTCAGGTGGCTGATGCACGGGCCGGTGTCATGGAATTCTTACTAATGAATCATCCCCTAGACTGTCCGATCTGTGATCAAGCAGGGGAGTGCAAGCTACAAGATTACAGTTATGCCTACGGCAGCGGTGATTCCCGCATGCACGAAGCTAAAAGACGTTACCGCTATGAAGACCTTGGCGGAAAGATTGTCATTGATAAGAACCGATGTATTCATTGCACCCGTTGTATTCGCTTCACCCAAGAAATTTCGGGCGGTTCTGAACTTACGGTCGCCCAGCGTGGGGCAAATCTAGAAGTTACGACGTACTCTGGTAAATCGCTCGATTCCAATCCTTATGCAGCGAATGTCGTCGATATCTGTCCCGTGGGAGCCCTCACCAGCCGCGACTTTAGATTTAAAAAACGAGTTTGGTATCTCACGTCGACCCCTTCGATTTGTCGTGAAAGTGCGTTAGCGGCCCCGGTATGGATTGACCATGAAGGGAACCAGATTTATCGAATGCGTCCGCGTCCTATCGAGGGGCAAAAAGATACTCATTTTATTTCCGATCGTGAGCGCTATTCCTACAAACACTACAATTTACAGGATCGACCCACCCAAATGATCCTGCGTCGAAATGGAGGGGCCAGTGACCTCTTTACCCAAGCCCTTCAAGCCCCGACAGCCGTCGTCGTTCAGGGTACCGTTGGGTGCGATGCGGCTCAGAAGATTGCGGAGTGCGCCTCTTCGCCCGAGCATCGTTACGGAAGCGGCGATCGTCGTCTTCCCATCGATTTGGCTCATCTCCAACAGGAAACGGATGGCGTCATAAACCGAAAAGGATTGGAACAAAGAGGTTATCGCTTTGGTCAACTTGCGACGCTGAAAAAACAATTAGAAGAAGGCTCTATCAAGACCGTTATTCTGGTCCATGATGAGCGTATTTCCAGTGATGCTGAAGTGGCTCTTTTAAAAGAGATTCTTCAATTGGCTTCCACGTCGATCGTCTTTGAAGTCCTTCAATCAGAATTAGGCCAATTAGCGACTCTATGGATTCCTATGACTTCTTACGTAGAAGAAAGTGATTTTGTGATTAATCTACGCGGTGAAATCTGTCGCTACCAAAAAGCCCTGAAAGCACCCGATGGCTGTAGCACCATCATCCAATGGTTGCAGATTCTCCGCACTTCTACTTTAGCCACGACCTCCTCTTGATATGCTCCTGATTGCCTACGACGGGGAATGCAGTTTGTGTATTCGTCGGGCCGATTGGTTGAAGCGCCAGGATACTCAAGCGCAATTAATGTTGTTTCCGCTACAGCACCCGGAACTAGTCCGTATGGCTCCAGAGTTGGCCGGACGAAAGCTTCACGGTCAAGTGCATGGTATGGATCTCACCACGCGTGAAGTGTTTATTGCCGAGGAACTTCTTCGTCCCCTGTTGAGAGCGCTCCCTCGATGGGCTTGGCTGACCCCATTTCTTTTGATTCCGGGCTTACGCTCATGGATCGGTCGTTGGTTTCTCTCGAAGACTTAAAAAACTATTGACCTCTTGCATTGGGATTCTTTTCTGCCATTTCGGACCACAGCCGCTGAAGACTTTTGAGTCGTTCGGGAAAGGCAAGATTGAGTTGCATCAATATTTCTTCATCCTCAGGGTCAAAGCCGAGAGGATCCTCTAAGACCGCACTAGAGAATTCGGGAAAGATATCGGCAAGCCAATGACGGGAAATTCCTCGCACACTTAAATTTCTAAAGCCGGGCGTATCCACCATGAAGCCTTGATCGAGCGTTGGAATTAACCGAGTGGAGGTGGTCGTTTGTTTGCCCGTTCCAAATTTTGAGAGCCCTCCCGTTCGGGAAACCGTTTGATTGAGCATTCGATTTAGTAGGGTACTTTTGCCTACCCCACTGTGGCCTAAGAGAGCGATCCGTTTTTTGGGCAAGAGGGATTGAAGAAGATCAAGCCCCTCTCCGCTGGTTGAAGAGCAGCGAACAATCCGCTGAGTCGTACTTCTCAACGGCTCGAGTTCTGGAATTTCATCCGAAGGCTTCAACTCATCCGATTTGGTGATCACGACTATGAGCGGGATACCGGCATCAAGCGCTAAAGCTTGAGCGCGTTCAATCAGACTAGGCTTCAGGGCAGGCTGCAACACAGAGGCACATAACCATACCTCATCGAGGTTGGCAGCGATCAATTGCCAGGGATTACGATCGTCAATGCCGCCTCGCTTCAAAAGATTTCGCCGGGTAACTACTGCCTGAATTTGAGCCAGAGTTTCACTGGTCTTCACCGCGAGGTCGTAATGGATTTGGTCACCACAGACTAGGCTGACGCCTCTCAGTTTCCCTGACAGGGTCCCCCGAAGGGGTTGAAGGTCAGCCCCCAGAAAATCAACCCATTGAGAGTGGCGTTGAATGACCGTGCCTTTGGGCAGATGACTCCACTCCGTACTATCCGGGAGAGCCAACATGGATTCGCTATCATGGGATTCGATTTGTGCACGTTGCGGGGAGGTCTGCTGCTGTCGACGCTTACTTTGACTTCGGCCCTCTCGCCTCGAACCCGTCTCGCCAAAATCATTAGCGTGACTGCTTTGACCAAGTCTAAACTTCTTTTTCATGGACGAACTATTTGGCCCAAGAGGGCAGTTAAATTCCAAAGTGCATGAATGGTGATCGGGACTAAGATGGATTGGGAAATAAGGTAGGACCACGCCAAAATACAGCCAAGGAGAGCAAGCGCTGGAAAGGCCACGATCTCCATATGGAAAAGGGCAAAAACCACACCACTCAAGAGTACGGCCCACTCGATCCGGATTCGGGGACGCAGCCAGGTTAGAAAGATCCCTCGAAAGATGATTTCTTCATAGAGGGGTGCGAGTATTGTCAGTGCAATACCGCTCGGAATCCATTGGGTCCACGATCGGCTCTGACCCAGAATTTCATGAAGCCTTGCTTGGCTTTGGGGGTCTCTCAAAAAGAGATTTATTACGGCGGAATAGGTCAAGACCAGGACCAGAGCTAAAGTAAACATCTGAAAAATCTTTCGACCATCCCCGGGACTTATCTGGAAAGAAAATTGTTTTATGAATGATAACCATGAAAAATTTCCAAGACGTAATAAAACGAACATTCCCCAAGCCATTTGCAAAGCATAAGGAATCAGAATAAGAACAAGTGTGGGATTAAGGTGACTCCACTTCTTATAAACACTGCCGGCCGTCAGGCTAATACACAAAAATCCGATGAACCAAAATATAAAAAATGCAAAGACCGTCAAAGGGCTGAGGGTCCAGGGTGCTTGTTCTACATGAGGGCTTTTTATCAATTGCTTTAAGAGGCTTTGGAGACTGATAGCAAGAAGTAATAGGATCAGTCCGCCTAGGATCGCTGCCCCGGGTTCAGAAAAAAAAGTAGCCCGAACACTTTGTATCTGAGCAGTCAAATCGGGGATTTTAAAGTCGAGGTTCTTCCATTGTTCTCGGACAATCTCGCCCAGTCCCAAGGTGGAGATAAGGGTGGCTAACCCTAGGGTCAGATGAAAGAGAGAAGACCGGGCCCCGGTCGATGAAGATTCCGTCATAGTTTAAGAATGCCTTAAGTGGGCCCTTTCGAGGAATCTCATGAGTTTTCAACACCCTATAGCCGTCCGTTTCAGAGATCTTGATGCGTTGCAGCATGTGAATAATGCAGTCACGGTGACGTATTTAGAGACAGCGCGTTTTGCCTGGTGGAAGCTTTATCTACAGGATCGACCCTTTGAGGCGGAGGGGTTTCTCATTGCGCGCATTGAAGTGGATTATAAAAAACCTATTTTACTGACCCATGATGTACGCATAGAAATTCATATCACGCACATCGGGACTAAATCCTTTCACCTGTCTTATCGGATCTTTGATGCTAAGAGCGGGGACACTCTAGCTCGAGCTCTTACGGTTCAAGTGATGTTTGATTTTGCTCTCTTCACATCTAAACCCTTATCGACTCAAGCCATCACTTGGCTTGAGTCGCAACGATAGCAAAATGAGACGCTAGGATCTCGTCTTAAAGAATGCGCTAATACGACCCCGAACTTCCGGCCTCAGAAAGCATTGGGCAAAGGCCACTTGTTCAATAAATAGGGCACCCTGCCGACTTTCTCCTTCTTGCCTTTCGAGGACTTGATCAAGAAGTTTGACGGCTACATCATCTATTAAAGACGGCGATGGCCGAGTAAAATGGGAATGAGTATTTAATCGATTGCTCATGTGATGTGCTCTTGTCCTTTTCCAAGTATAAGATCAAGCACAGGGCCTTACGAAGGAGAATGAGATGGGCGATCAAAAGGCTTTGGGTTTAGGTGAATCCATTCTTCGTTTAGACGAGCATCCTATTAGTGAGTATTTTGGCTGCAATACATTCAACGACGCGGTAGCCCGAACTCGCTTGTCGCATTCGACTTATCACTCTCTCAAATCGATGTCCGCCGGGGGCGGGGCCCTGACGCCCGAGATGGCGCAAGAAATCGCGACTGCAATTAAAGATTGGGCGATGGAGCAGGGAGCAACCCATTTTACTCATTGGTTCCTTCCGATGACCGGCGTCACCGCAGAAAAGCACGATGCCTTTATTTTCTGGGATAAAAACAATCCAGGATCAGTGATTGAAATGCTAAGTGGCTCTCAATTAATTCAAGGTGAGCCCGATGCCAGTTCCTTTCCAAGTGGCGGCCTGAGGGCAACCTTTGAAGCCCGAGGCTATACGGCCTGGGACCCTTCGAGCCCTGTATTTATTATGGGGGGACCTTCGGGTAAAACGCTTTGCATCCCCACCGCTTTTGTGGGATATCACGGCGAAGCCCTCGATCACAAAGTACCGCTTTTGCATTCCATGGAATTTTTATCTAAGGCATCACTTGATGCATTGAAATTTTTCAAACATTCTGCACAACGCGTCGTGTCTGTTTGTGGAGCAGAGCAAGAATATTTTGCTGTGGATCTAGACTTAGCTCAACAGCGACCTGATTTAATGTTTGCTAATCGTACCCTTCAAGGCGCTCGTCCTCCCAAGGGACAAGAACTTGAAGATCATTATTTTGGTTCAATTAAAGATCGTGTACTAGGCTTTATGCAAGACCTCGAATTAGAGGCTTTGAAATTGGGAATTCCCGTCAAGACTCGTCACAACGAAGTGGCCCCCAATCAATTTGAACTTGCTCCAATTTTCGAACAAGCCAATCTGGCTTCGGACCATAATCAATTGCTGATGGAACTTATGAAAGCCATTGGCGAGCGCCACGGCCTGGCGATTTTGCTCCATGAAAAGCCTTTTGCTGGAATTAACGGTAGCGGTAAACATTGCAATTGGTCTCTAGCGACCGATCAAGGCCAAAATCTTTTAGATCCCGGGAAGACTCCCGAGCAAAATTTACAGTTTATTTATTTTCTTACTGCTACGATCAAAGCAATTCATCGACATGGTGGACTTCTTCGTGCAGCGATTGCCTCGGCGGCTAATGATCATCGCCTTGGCGCCAACGAAGCGCCCCCTGCGATCATGTCTATTTTCTTGGGCGCTCAACTGAGCCAAGTCCTTAATATTTTTGAACGCGGAGAAAGTAAAGGAACCGCGGGTAAGGGAATTCTAAGTTTTGGTATACCCAATCTTCCTAATCTAGAAAAAGATGCCACAGATCGAAATCGCACGTCCCCCTTTGCTTTTACGGGAAATCGATTTGAATTTAGAGCCGTGGGTTCCTCTCAGCCCATCGCCTTTCCTTTAATGATCATTAACACCGCGGTCGCGGAAGCGCTCCATGAGCTAAATCATCAGGTGAAGCAAGATGAGGCTCAATCGGGCGATATCCTAGTTTCCATTATTAAAGTAGTTCAGAAGACGCTAAGCGACACCAAGTCCATTCGCTTTGAGGGTAATGGCTATTCCGATGAATGGAAACAGGAGGCGGCTCAGCGAGGTCTCCCGCAAGCTGAAGACACCGTTGCTGCCCTCAAGATCTGGGAAGAACCTCAGGTTCAATCACTCTTTGTTAACGGTGGAATTTTTTCCACCCAAGAACTCGAGGCTCGACTTCATATTCGTCATGAACAATACCAAAAAGCACTCAATATTGAAGCACAAGTCTTACGAGAAATGACCGAGACCCTTTTGATCCCGAGTATTCTTAGCGATATCGGAGACAAATCTCAATCCATCAAATATGCCATGGATGCCGGTCAGTCCACCCTCACAAAAGAAAGTCCCATAGGCCAAATGATTGGCCGTCAGGTCAATCTATTAAACCAAGCGCAAAGTGAAGTGATGAAACTCAGAGAACTACTAGGTCGCGCTGAGAATCAATCGGACATGCATGCCCGTACGGAGATATTTGGCCGTCAAGTCAGGCCTGCCATGGATCAATTGCGCTACACCCTTGACGAACTCGAAGAATTAACGGACGCGACTTATTGGCCGATCCCTAAATACCGAGAACTTTTAGCGCCTCTCAGTTAAACCCCTTTTCGATTTTGGATTCGTTCGACAATAGCCGTCGTGCTCTCACCTTCGCTAAAGGGAAGGAGTAGGACCTGTCCACCCCGAGACTCAACGATGTCTTTTCCGACGACTTCGTGAGCTTGGTAATCACTTCCCTTAAAAAGTCGATCGGGCTGCAGCTGGGCAATCAAACTGGCCGGCGTATCCTCAGTAAAAAAAATAACGGCATCCACACATCGGAGAGCTTCGAGAATTCTAGCTCGTGAATGTTCGTTTTGAAGGGGTCGGGTCAATCCCTTAAGTTTACGAACTGAGGCGTCAGTATTGAGTCCGACTACTAAAAAATCGCATGCCTTCCTCGCTTGGCTCAAGTAATCAACATGCCCTGCATGGAGAAGATCAAAACATCCATTCGTAAATCCTAGGATACGTGTCCGCGACACTATGTCCCATTCGGGGATTTGATCGAAGAAGGCTTTTGCATCTCTGAAGATTGCCATGATTTATTATGTACACGGCGGTGATCAAACTATACTGAAAACTCCATTAGGTTAGAACGCTATGCCTTTATATGAATATGAATGCCGACACTGTGGGACCAAGATTGAAAAACTTGAGTCCATGACGGCCCCACGGGAACAGGATTGCGGGGCTTGCGAGACACCCCTAGGTCTTCATCGCATCACGAGCCTTACCTCTTTTTCGCTCTCGGGGGATGCTTGGTATTCAGGAGGCTATTCCCGAGAAAGTAAGACCCCCGCACCAACGACCAAAGCAGAAACGGCCCCTGCATCATCTCCCAACCCCACGTCCCCCACCTCTCCTCCTGCTGCCACGTCCGCACCAGCGGTAACACCTTCCGGAGATAAAAAGCCTTAAATAAAGTGTTCTCAGGCACCCTAGAAACCCCTAAGATACGCATCTTCCAACGGGTTTTGCCTTGACGATTGGGTCGAGAACGATAAACTAATAGGTTCATGCTTCCCCTCCGGGAAGGCGTGGTCTTCACGCCCAATGTCTTACACCTGAGACCGCTTGGTTTTTTGTTTTTCTTACTATTTCAAGGAGGATGGTTTGCCCACCATCAGTCAACTCATTCGCCAAGGGCGAAAATCATACGAGTCCAAAACGAAGAGTCCCGCATTGGACGCTTGTCCTCAAAAACGCGGTGTCTGTACGCGTGTCTTCACGACCACCCCCAAAAAGCCTAATTCGGCTTTAAGAAAAGTAGCTCGTGTTCGCTTAACCAATGGGGTTGAGTGCACAACTTATATTCCCGGCGTCGGACATAATCTCCAAGAACATAGCATCGTCCTGATTCGTGGAGGTCGCGTGAAGGATCTTCCGGGCGTCCGTTATCACATCGTCCGTGGCAGCTTAGACACTACGGGTGTGGAAAATCGAAATCAATCTCGTTCTAAATATGGCACCAAGCGTCCTAAAGCGGGCGCAGCTGCCAAGAGTTAAGGGAGCACAATTTTATGGCGCGTCGTTCGTCTCCTCCTAAAAGAGAAATTCTTCCCGATCCTGTTTATCAATCCCTGGTGGTCAGTAAGTTCGTTAATATTCTGATGGAACGCGGCAAGAAACAAGTGGCCGAAAATATTCTTTACGGTGCCTTGGAAATTGTGGGTAAAAAATCAGGTAAAGAGCCTTTAGACGCCTTTCAGACGGCCCTCAACAATATCAAACCGAGTGTCGAAGTGAAAAGTCGTCGCGTGGGCGGTGCTACCTATCAAGTTCCGGTGGAGGTCCCCCAAAGTCGTCGTCAGTCGTTAGCTATGCGTTGGTTGAAAACATACTCGGCTGAGCGGGGTGAACGTACGATGAAAGATAAACTAGCCGCTGAGATCTTAGATGCATTGAATGCTCGAGGCGCTTCAGTGAAGAAAAAAGATGACGTCCATAAGATGGCTGAAGCCAACAAAGCTTTCGCTCACTTCCGCTGGTAATTTTTTTCTTCTCTTCAATTTAAGGAGTTTCACTTGGCTCGCACTGCACCGCTTGAACATTATCGAAATATTGGAATTATGGCTCATATCGATGCCGGAAAAACGACGACGACTGAGCGCATTCTTTATTACACCGGAAAAATTCATAAGATTGGCGAAGTGCATGACGGTTCAGCAACAACCGATTGGATGGTTCAAGAACAAGAACGAGGCATTACCATCACGTCTGCGGCCATAACCGCAACATGGACTCCTCAAACCGGAGCCATGACGGGCACCGAGCACCGCATCAACATTATCGATACACCAGGCCACGTGGATTTCACCGCTGAAGTTGAACGTAGTCTACGTGTGCTAGACGGCGCAGTCTTTGTTTTGTGTGCCGTGGGTGGAGTTCAGCCGCAATCTGAGACGGTCTGGAGACAGGCAAACAAGTACGGGGTGCCCCGCATTGCTTTTGTAAACAAAATGGATCGTATTGGAGCCGACTTCAATCGTTGTGTGGAAATGATGAAAACTCGATTGAAAGCCAAGCCATGTCCGATCCAAATTCCGATTGGTGCTTCCGATACTTTTAAAGGCGTCATTGATCTCGTATTAATGAAAGCTCTCACCTTCGACGAAGGCGATAAGGGCTTCAAAGTGATTTATGGGGATATTCCTTCGGACATGATTGAAGAAGCCAAAGATTGGCGTGCCAAGATGATCGAAATGGTCGCGGAAACTTCGGATGAATTAATGGAAAAGTATCTCGGGGGTCAAGAACTCACGGAAAATGAAATCCGGGAAGGGATCCGAAAAGGATGCATTACCCTTGCCTTTACCCCAATGACGTGTGGATCCGCCTTTAAAAATAAAGGCGTACAGCCCATGTTGGATGCGGTCGTCAATTACATGCCTTCTCCGCTTGACGTGCCCGCCATCAAAGGACTGACGGAAGAGGGCGAACCTCAGGAACGACCTGCCGATGAT
The DNA here is from genome assembly GCA_023257195.1 of Holophagaceae bacterium. Taxonomy (GTDB): domain Bacteria; phylum Acidobacteriota; class Holophagae; order Holophagales; family Holophagaceae; genus Acidiparvus; species Acidiparvus fluvialis. Next base: position 41,121 of record JALRCU010000026.1, on the reverse strand, counting down.
CAGGCTCCTTTTAGTGCGCTCGTTTTTAAAATCGCCGTCGATCCATTCGTAGGAAGTCTATCTTTCATCCGAGTCTACAGCGGCGTCTTAGCCTCAGGCTCGAGTGTCTACAATCCCAATAAACGTCGCAATGAACGCATTGGTCGATTGCTGCAAATGCATGCCAATAAACGTGAAGATATTCAAGAAGTTCGCACCGGGGATATTGGAGCCGTGGTGGGTCTTAAAGATATGCTCACGGGCGATACGATTTGCGATGAAAACCATCCTGTCATTTTGGAATCAATGAATTTCCCTGATCCTGTGATTCAGGTTGCCATTGAACCCAAGACGAAGGCCGATCAAGAAAAAATGGGTGTAGCTTTGTCGCGTTTAGCCCAAGAAGATCCCACCTTCAAAGTGAAATCTGATCCCGAGACCGGTCAGACCATCATTGCGGGTATGGGTGAGCTCCATCTAGAAATCATCGTTGATCGTATGATGCGAGAGTTTAAAGTCGATGCTAACGTCGGTAAGCCCCAAGTGGCGTATCGTGAAACGATTCGTAAACGAGTGGAAGCCGAAGGTAAGTTTGTTCGTCAATCGGGAGGTCGAGGTCAATACGGACATGTTCGCCTGATCATTGAGCCGAATGAGCCTGGCAAAGGCTATGAATTCATTAACGAAATTAAGGGCGGCGTGGTTCCGAAAGAATACATTAAGCCCACCGATCAGGGTATACGTGAAGCTTGCGAGAGCGGCGTCTTAGCGGGATTCCCGGTGGTCGATGTGAAAATTACCCTCTACGACGGAAGTTACCACGACGTGGACAGTAGCGAAATGGCCTTCAAGATCGCTGGCTCCATGGGATTTAAATCGGGCTGTGAAAAAGCGACTCCCGTTCTTTTAGAACCCATCATGGCCGTCGAAGTTGAAGTCCCGGAAGATTACATGGGTGACGTCATTGGAAATCTAAACAGTCGTCGTGGCCAGATCGAAAACATGGAAGACCGAGCGGGCTCAAAGATTATTACATCCAAGGTGCCCCTAGCTGAAATGTTTGCATATTCCACTACGCTTCGATCCATGACCCAAGGTCGTGGAACCTACACCATGGAATTCTCTCACTATGCTGAAGCGTCTAAAAGTGTCGCTGAAGAAGTCATTGCTAAGCAAAAGGGAACCAAATAAGTTGCCTTAGCAGCTGGTCCCATACCCCAACGGAACCTAGCCTTGGGTTGGGTTTCGCGGGGTGTTAGACCTCCTAGGGGGCCAACCCCCTTATATATTCGGGGCTTAGAAGAAAAAACTCCTTGATGAATCAGGGTTTTTTGTTAATCTAATGGGCTCGACCTATTGATAACTTTTGGTTCCTTTGGGTCACCCACTGTGGGCGGTTTAAGCGCCCCTCATCTAAGGACGGTTTGTCCGTCCCAATGGAGAGAACATGAAGGATAACATTCGCATCCGCTTGCGCGCCTTTGACCATCGTTTACTCGATCAAAGCGCCAAGGAAATTGTAGAGACTGCCAAGCGGACTGGTGCGCTTGTAGCAGGCCCAATTCCCTTGCCTACCCGCATCAATAAATACACAGTAAATCGATCGCCTCACGTTGATAAAAAATCACGCGATCAATTTGAAATTCGTACTCACAAGCGCTTACTGGATATTCTCCAACCTAACCAAAACACGGTGGATACCCTGATGAGACTCGATCTGCCTGCGGGCGTCGAAGTCGAAATCAAGGTCTTCAGTCGTGAAGGCAATCGGTAAGGAGCGCGGACGATGAAACCAGGAATTATTGGTAAAAAATTGGGCATGACTCAAATCTTTAATGAAACGGGTCAAATTGTGCCTGTCACAGTGATCCAAGCGGGTCCTTGTATTGTTGTTCAACGTAAAACCTCTGATAAAGATGGCTACGAAGCCATTCAAATTGGTTACGTGGATCCCTCAGGCGTGAAGGGTGAGGGTAAATCCTCTCGTATTTCCCGTGCTGAGCGCATGCATGCCGAATCCAAAGGGGTTCAGGCGGTGCGTGTACTTCGCGAACTCAAAGTTGAAAAAACGGACGAAGCCAAACCCGGTGATCAAGTTTTAGTCACCTCTTTCCAAGAAAAAGCTCTCGTCCATGTCACGGGTGTTAGCAAGGGAAAAGGTTTTGGAGGTGTTGTCAAGCGCCATCATTTTGCCGGTGGTCGAGCAACCCATGGATCCATGCATCATCGGGCACCCGGCTCCATTGGTGGGTCCTCCAACCCTAGTCGTGTTTTCCCTGGTATGCGCATGGCCGGTCACATGGGTCATGAGCAAGTTACGGTTCGTAATCTTGAAATTGCCAAAATTGATTCTGAAAACAACCTCCTACTCATCAAAGGTGCCATTCCGGGACCTAAAGGTGGCTATGTGGTTATCAGGCAGGAGGCTTAATCATGACTTCCTTCCAACATCCTGTTCTCTCCTTGAATGGTAAACCTTCAGGTTCGGTGGATCTTCTATCCAATGTTTTCCAAGTGAAAGAGATCAATACGCATCTGATTTGGGAAGCGGTTCGTCATTTCTTAGCAAAACGGCGCGCTGGTACAGCAAAGACTAAAGATAAGTGGGAAGTTTCTGGTTCCGGACGAAAACTCTGGAAGCAAAAAGGAACCGGCCGCGCTCGTGTGGGATCCATTCGTTCTCCTCTGTGGAAGGGCGGAGCAACGGTTCATGGACCTCACCCACGTTCCTTCGACTACGCATTTCCGAAGACGGCTCGTCGCGCTGCTCTTCGCAATGCGTTGTCGCAGAAACTGTCGGAAGGAAAAATTCTTGTTGTGGATGGCTGGAATTTAGAAAGCCACAAAACTCAACAACTTCAAGCGACTCTCGAGGGTCTTGGCATCAAAGGCAAGGCTCTCCTTGTTGGCTCTGAAGAAAAATTAATTCGGGCTGCGGGTAATCATCCCAAATTACAAACGGTTGATTCTCTGGGCGTCAATGTCTATGAGCTCATTAAATTCGACCAAATTGTATTTTCCAAAGAAGCCGTCTTGGCTTTACAAGAAAAGGTGAAACCATGACTTCCGTTTTTGATGTCATCCGAAAACCGCTGCTCACGGAGAAAAATCAAGGTCTCCGCGATAAAAATATCCAGGTCTTTGAAGTAGCAGCCTGGGCTACCAAGCATCAAATTCAAGAAGCGGTCGAATTACTCCTTCAGGCGAAGGTTAAAAAAATTCGCACCGTGAATCTTCCTCTTCAAACCAAACGACTTGGCCGTTTTGTCGGTGTTTCCGGTAAACGTAAAAAAGCTTATGTCGAACTTGCCGAAGCTATCAAAGCGGAGAGCAACTAACTTTTAGGGCGGACAACTTGCCATCATCGCCCAGAATCACCGGCACAAGGACATGCATATGAGTATCAAACAACTGAGACCCACGACTCCCGGACAGCGCGGCATGTCGAAGCAAGGTTTTGAAGAAATCACAACTCAAAAACCTGAGCGATCTCTGCTGAGTAAAATGAACCGAACAGGCGGTCGCTCTAATACGGGCCGGATTACCACTCGTCACATGGGGGGCGGTCATAAGCGCCAATATCGCATCATCGATTTCAAACGTAACAAGTTCGATATCCCCGCAAAAGTTCACTCCATCCAGTACGACCCCAATCGTACTGCCCGCATCGCTTTACTGGTCTATGCGGACGGCGAAAAGCGCTACATCTTGGCTCCCGATGGACTTGAAGTGGGACGAACGGTTCACTCAGGAACGAAGTCCGATATCTTGATCGGCAATGCTCTAGCTATCCGTTATATTCCCGAAGGAACCGAAATCCATAACATTGAATTAAAGCCGGGCAAGGGTGGACAAATTTGTCGCGCAGCCGGATCGTTTGCTCAGGTTTTAGGCAAAGAAGAAACCTATGCTCAAGTGCGCCTCATGTCAGGTGAAGTTCGTAAAATTCACCTCGACTGTATGGCCACTATTGGAAAAGTGGGCAATCTCCAGCACGAGAATGTCCATTTGGGTAAAGCCGGTCGTCGTCGATGGTTGGGCGTTCGTCCCACAGTACGCGGAGTCGTCATGAATCCCGTGGATCATCCCCACGGCGGTGGCGAAGGTAAGACTTCAGGGGGTCGTCATCCGGTGACGCCTTGGGGACAGCCCACACGCGGTTACAAGACCCGTAAAAATAATCGCACCACCAAATATATCGTTAAACGTATCAATTAGGAGTTAGACCATGCCTCGTTCGCTAAAAAAAGGTCCTTTTGTTGACGCCCATCTCTTAAAGAAAGCGGAAACCGCCCAAGCAGAGAATGATAAGCGTGTGATTAAAACTTGGTCGCGCCGGTCAACTATTGTGCCGTCCATGATCGGTCTTACTTTTAATGTTCATAATGGTAATAAATTTATCCCTGTCTATATCACTGATAATATGATCGGTCACAAATTAGGTGAGTTTGCTTTGACCCGTACCTTCAAGGGTCATCCTGAGAAAAAAGCTGAAGTGAAAGCGGTCGGAGGAGCTTAATCATGATTGATATCGTATCTACCGCCTCCGTTAATAGTCTTCGTGGCTCAGCCCAGAAGGCCCGTCTCGTTGCCGATCTTATCCGAGGTCGCAAAGTGGGCGATGCTCAAGGTCTGTTGCTCTCGAGCAAAAAATATGCCAGTGAGCCTGTGAAAAAATTACTCGATTCGGCCATTAGTAATGCCGTTAATAAAAATCCATCCATTAATCCTGATGAACTCATGATCCAAACCATTTTTGTTAATGAAGGGTTTCGCATGAAGCGGGTCCGACCTGCCCCTATGGGTCAAGCCTATCGAGTCCAAAAGCGTATGTGCCACATCACCATTCAACTGGCGACAAGCCCTGTTGCTGTAGGTAAGGAGTAATCATGGGTCAAAAAGTACATCCTTACGGATTCCGCCTCATTGCGAAGCGCAATTGGCACAGCAAGTGGTTCTCTAAGCGTGATTATGCAGTCCTTCTTCATGAAGACCTCAAGCTCCGCAAGGAACTAAAAGGTCAATTGGATGGACTCAATGCCATGATTTCAAAAATTGATATTGATCGTGCAGCTGATAAAATCACGGTTCGTATTTTTACCGCCCGACCCGGTATTGTCATCGGCCGTAAGGGAACTGAAATTGATAAGTTACGAGATGATCTCCAAAAGCGTTTAAATCGAGCTGTCGCTGTTGAAATCCAAGAAATCAAGAAACCCGAAGTGGATGCTCAGTTGATTGCTGAAGGTGTGGCGCAGCAGCTTGAGCGTCGTATTGCCTTCCGTCGTGCTATGCGCAAAGCGGAAGAGGCAGCCATTCGTTTTGGAGCCCGCGGTTTTAAGATTAAAGTCTCAGGTCGACTCAACGGTGCTGAAATTGCCCGAACCGAAGATTTCTTGTCAGGCCAAATGCCTCTCCAAACCATTAAAGCCAACATTGATTATGGGTTTGCAGAAGCGAAGACTACCTACGGCATCATCGGTATCAAAGTGTGGATCAATATGGGTGAAGCACCCGTAGAAACGGTTAAGAGGTAAGCCATGTTGATGCCCAAAAAAGTCAAACACCGCAAATCTCAAAAAGGTCGAACTAAGGGTCCTGCCACCCGTGGCACCGAACTCTCCTTCGGTGATTTTGGATTAAAAGCCATGGCTCATAGTCATATTACAAACCGCCAAATTGAGGCGGCTCGTATTGCAATGACGCGTCACATTAAGCGTGGTGGAAAAATCTGGGTTCGGATCTTTCCTGATCGACCTACCACGGCTAAGCCTGCGGAAACCCGAATGGGATCCGGTAAAGGCGCACCGGATGGTTGGGTAGCGGTCGTTCGTCCCGGCCGAATTCTTTTTGAAATGGAAGGGGTCACTGAACAAATTGCTCGCGAAGCGTTAGCTCTCGCTCAGCAGAAACTATCGGTATCAACGCTTTTCATTTCACGTACACCCCCTGAGGAATAGGAGACCTGATGAGTAAAAAGAATCCATTTTCAGATCTGACAGCGAAGAGTATGGAAGAACTAGCTCAGCTGGAAGTTGAAAATACTGCCAAGGGTTTTACCCTCCGATTTCAAAATAGTTTAGGTCAAGTTGAAAATAACGCTGAAATTCGCAAAGCTCGTCGCCAAGTGGCCCGTGTCAAAACTGCGATGCAAGTTAAGTTGAAATAGGGAGTTCGACTATGAGTCTTAAAAACAAAATGACACGATCGGGCGTAGTGGTCTCAAATAAAACCGAGAAAACCGTCGTGGTTCGCGTCGAGCGCGTCTTTCAACATGCACTCTATGATCGAACCGTTAAACAATCCAAAAAACTGATGGCTCATGATGAATCCAATGCGCTAAAGATCGGGGATAAGGTCAAAATTGTTGAATCTCGTCCTCTTTCTAAGCGTAAAAGATGGACTGTCATTGAAGTCCTCGAGAAAGCAGGAGAGTAAGTCATGATTCAGATGGGGTCTATGCTGACTGTTGCCGATAATTCCGGCGCTAAAAAAATCTGTTGCATTCTGCCTCTCGGCGGAGGCGTAGGGGTCACTGCAGAAATCGGTGATGTCATTACCGCATCCGTCAAGGAAGCCATTCCAGGCGGGACCGTTAAAAAGAAAGATGTTGTTCAAGCGGTCATTGTCAGGCAGCGTAAAGCTTTCCGACGAAAAGATGGATCGTACATTCGTTTTGATGAAAACGCGGCCGTTCTTATCAAAAAAGATGGCGAGCCAATCGGCACTCGTGTCTTTGGTCCCATCGCTCGTGAACTTCGAGAAAAGAAATATATGAAAATCATTTCTCTAGCACCCGAGGTGATCTAATGGCAAACCAACGACTTAAAAAAGGCGATCAAGTTCTTGTTACAACAGGTAAAGATAAGGGAAAAACAGGTGTTATTTCCAAAATCTATGCCGATAAGAATCGCGTTGTTGTTTCGGGTATCAATATGATTAAAAAAACAGTCAAGCGTAATCCTCAAACGGATGAGCCCGGCAAAATCGTGGAGCAAGAAGCTCCGATACATGTTTCAAATGTCATGTTCTTTGATAAGAGCGGAAAACCCACGCGTAAGCGTCCTTCTGCTTAATTTCACTAGGCTTTCTCCCTCTTCTATGGGAGTATAGTCATTCGGTCTTAGCCTCGGTTAAGCCCCTTACAATTGAGATCGAAGGGAAACGGTTCCCACAGGTTCCAAGCCCCTTTGTACTCCCGAACCCCCGAGCAATGAGCTCGCGGAAATGGAGGTCCCATGTCGTCAGCGACAACCCCGCGTTTACATACGCTATATCACACGAAAGTCATTAGCGAACTCAAGAAGGAATTTGGGTTCAAGAGCACTATGCGTGTCCCCCGTGTTCAAAAAGTAGTCATCAATATGGGTGTGGGTGATGCCACACAAAACATTAAGATTCTTGATGTTGCCGTGGAAGAACTAACAGCGATTGCGGGTCAAAAAGCCGTCGTTCGTAAATCCAAGAAAAGTATCGCAACTTTCAAATTACGTGAAGGAATGCCCATTGCCTGCATGGTAACTCTCCGCGGTGCTCGTATGTGGGAATTTATGGATCGACTGTTTAACTTGAGTCTTCCCCGCGTTCGTGATTTCAGGGGGGTTCCTTCTAAGTCCTTTGATGGTCGAGGTAACTTTACCCTGGGCCTTAAAGAGCAGTTAATTTTTCACGAGATCGATTACGCCAAGGTCGACAAGATCAAGGGTATGAACATCACGTTTGTGACCACCGCTCAGACCGATGCTGAGGCTCAATCCTTATTGAGTCATCTCGGCATGCCCTTTCGTAAATAGGAGACCCCATGGCTCGTATTTGTAAGATTGTAAAAGACGAAAAGAAGCCCAAATTCAAAATTCGTCATCGCAACCGCTGTAAGAGTTGCGGTCGTCCACGAAGTTACATGCGAAAATTCGCCCTTTGTCGTTTGTGTTTCCGTAAATTAGCCCTCGCTGGCATGTTGCCCGGCGTTCAAAAATCCAGTTGGTAAGGAACGATTATGTACACAGATCCTATTGCTGATTACCTCACTCGCTTGCGCAACGGTTTGATGGCCGGCCATGATGCCGTAGTTATTCCTGCAAGCAAAATTAAAATGGCTATTTCCGAGATCCTCAAAAAAGAAGGCTATATTCATTCCTTCAAACAAATTGACCATGAGGGACGTAACTACGTCGTAGTGAATTTGAAATACGCCAAGGATCGCAAGAGCGTTATTCATGGCGTGCGTCGCGTTTCACGACCGGGTCTCCGCGTCTACAAGAACTGCGAGAGTATTCCTCAAGTGAACGGCGGCCTTGGAATCTCCATTCTGTCTACTCCCAAAGGTGTGTTGTCTGATCGAGAAGCCCGTAAATTAAATGTGGGCGGCGAAATCCTCGCCTCCGTCTGGTAATCCCCCTCCTGAAACAGGCTTAAGGCCTCTAATCTAAGGAAAAAAACATGTCACGCGTTGGAAAAAAAATCATTCAACTTCCCAAGGGCGTTAAAGTGACCGTCCAAGGAATCCTTGCTACAGTCGAGGGTCCCAAAGGTAAGATCAACTGCCCAGTTCCTTCTCAAATCAGCTTCGATATCCAAGCGGAGACCATCCAAATTAATCGAGCCAATGAAGACGCCCAAACGAAGGCTTACCATGGGCTTGTTCGTGCCCTGGTTCAAAACGCCATCACTGGAGTAACCATTGGTTTCAAGAAAGATCTTGATATCGTGGGTGTCGGGTACAAAGCGGCCCTCGAGGGCAAAAAACTCCGTTTAGATCTAGGCTACAGCCATCCAATTTTTTATGAGATTCCTCAGGGGATTGAAGTTGCCGTTGAGAAATTAACCCACGTTACTGTCTCAGGTTCTGATCGACAACTTGTCGGCCAGGTTGCCGCAGACATTCGTAAATACCGCAAACCTGAGCCCTACAAGGGTAAGGGTGTTATGTACACCGGTGAAGTGATTCGTCGTAAAGCCGGTAAGACCGGAAAGTAGGGAGCTAACCAATGGCCAAAAGCATGAACGAACAACGATTACAAACTCGAAAACGCATCCGTGGTCGTGTATCGGGTACCGCCGACAAACCTCGTTTGACAGTCTATAAGTCCCTTCAGCGTATTTATGTTCAAGCTATTGATGATGCTCAAGGCGTCACCCTAGCGACGGCGAGCACCCTGGAGAAGGACTTGCGATCCAAAGTAAAAAGTGGCTCTAACATTGAGGCAGCCAAAATCGTTGGCCAACAAATTGCCGCTCGTTTGAAAGAAAAAGGTATCACCACGGTGGTGTTCGATCGGAATGGTTATGTCTATCACGGCCGGGTGAAAGCCTTGGCGGATTCGGCTCGCGAAGCCGGTCTCACGTTCTAGGGGAATATATGGCAAAAGAGTTCAAAGAAAAAAACGATCCCAATGCACAATTTACAGCGGATCTTCAGAATGATGGCTATAAGGACCAAGTCGTCTACATTGGTCGTGTGACAAAAGTGGTCAAGGGCGGTAAAAATTTCTCCTTTTCAGCACTTGTTGTTGTGGGTGATGGCAAAGGTAAAGTGGGCTTTGGTTTAGGTAAAGCCCTCGAAGTCCCCTCTGCTATTAAGAAAGGGATACAATCTGCCAAGCGCAATATGATTGATATAAAAATTACTTCGACGGGTTCGATCGCTCATCCGATCACGGGAACATTTGGTGCTGGATCAGTGCTGCTCAAACCTGCTCCCGAAGGAACCGGTATTATTGCTGGCGCCGCTGTGCGTGCGGTGATGGAAGCTGCGGGAATTCAAAATGTCTTGACCAAAAGCTTAGGCTCCTCTAATCCCCATAACGTCGTTCGCGCTACTTTTGATGGCCTCTCTTCCCTAATGGATCCTTATACCGTTGCTACGGATCGCGGTATAGAACAGGCGGAGCTCTAATATGGAAAACTTGCTGGGCAAAAACGTTATTATTACGCTTCGTAAATCTACGATCGCTACGGTCCCTAAGCACCGCGAATTTATTCGCACCCTAGGTCTCCGTCGCCCTGGTGATCAGCGAGTGTGTACATATACCGCTAATATCCATGGGATGGTCAAGCAAATTGGCTATCTTGTTGATGTTGTTGTGAAGGGATAAATTATGAAACTCAATGAATTGCGCCCCGCTGAAGGCAGCACTCAAAATCGAAAACGACTGGGTCGCGGTAAGGGCAGTGGTCTAGGTAAAACATCGGGTCGTGGAGAAAAAGGACAAAAGTCTCGTTCTGGTTACCGCAGTCGCCGTGGATTTGAGGGTGGTCAGATGCCTTTAGTGCGTCGACTTCCCAAGCGCGGATTTACTAATGCGCTAAAGGAAAAAACACAGGAAATCACACTCTCGACCATCAGTTCTCATTTCAAAGAAGGTGAGACTGTCAGCATTGCAACTCTGAGCAAGAAAAAGATACTCTCCTCTCATATAGAGCGCATCGTAGTCTTGGCAAGTGGTGAGCTTAAAGTGAAAGTTACCGTTGAAGCCCACCGAGTGACGGAAGGTGCCCGTAAAGCGATTTTGGCTAAGGGTGGAACCATCAACGATATTCGTGAAACCAAAGCCAAGTAAGCCTATTTTCTAGGTCCTGCGAATGAATCTTTTCAAAAACTTATTTACTAATCCCGAACTTCGAAAGCGATTTCTGTTCACCTTGGGTCTTCTGGTGATTTACCGCTTAGGTATTCATGTCAGTGTTCCCGGGGTCAATGCTCAAGCGTTGACAGAAAGCCTCCAGCAGCAAGGCGGGGGTCTCTTTGATGTGATCGATTTGTTCTCAGGGGGTGCGCTCAAGAAATTTTCTGTCTTTGCTCTTGGAATCACGCCCTACATCACTGCAAGTATTGTTTTTCAATTGATGACTGCAGTCGTTCCCTCCCTAGAGCAACTTCAAAAAAAAGAAGGGGAAGCGGGACGTGAAAAAATTAATCAATGGACACGTTATGCGACAGTTCTTTTAGCCTTCATTCAAGGATTTGGTATTGCAGCCTTGGCTCAGAGCCAAGGACTTGATGTAGTTGCGAATCCTGGTCTCTCCTTCCGCCTATTAACGGCTTTTACCTTGGCTACAGGGACTATTTTTATCATGTGGCTCGGAGAACAGATTACAGATCGAGGCATTGGAAATGGAATTTCCCTTCTTATTTTTTCAGGAATTGTGGCCGGTCTACCCGAAGGCGTCTATACCCTCTCGACCATGTTTGGCAAATCACTAACTAATGCACCCGATGTTCCTCCCGCCGGTGTTTTCTTACTTTTATTGGCTTCCATGATTGTAGTTCTCTTGGTGGTTGTGATGGTCGAAAATGCGTTTCGACGTATTCCAATCCATTATGCGCGTCGAACAGACTCCGCCTCTATGGCTAGTCAAAAGAGTTCCTACCTTCCTCTTAAGTTAAATACGTCTGGCGTGATGCCGGTCATATTCGCGCAGTCCGTAATTTTCTTTCCAGCGACAATTGCTTCTTTTACAAAATGGGAGTGGTTAGCCCGTCTATCGGCTTACATTAATCCCTCGATCCATTTTTGGATCTATACCCCTATTTTTATCGCCATTGTTATCTTCTTTGCTTTCTTCTATACTTCGATCGTTTTTAACCCCGACGAAACAGCTGAAAATATGAAGCGCTCAGGGGGATATATTCCCGGCATACGGCCCGGTCAGGAAACCAGCATCTATATGGATTCAGTATTATCTAAGTTAACTTTTGCGGGAGCGATTTACCTGGGCATTATTTCTCTCGTCCCCCTGTTGATTCTTAACAATATTAATGGGTTGAATTTTTACTACGGAGGGACCTCCCTTTTAATCATTGTGGGGGTAGCCATGGATTTGGTCTCACAGCTTGAGTCTTATAACGTCATGCGTCAATATGATGGCTTTGTGACCCGGGGCCGGGTTCCCGGGCGCTCCTCCGGCTCAAATCCATGAAAATCCACATACTCCTAGGCCCTCCGGGCTCAGGCAAGGGGACCCAGGCCAAGCGCCTCGTGGAGAATTTCCCTTTGTTACATCTGTCGACGGGTGATATTCTGAGAGACGCGGTCTCGAAAGAGACGGTCCTCGGTCAGAAGGTAAAAACCATTATGGCTGAGGGTAAGTTGGTGGACGACAACATCATCAATGGTCTCGTTTTTGATCGACTCAAAGGTGAAACCCAAGATGTTTTGTTTGACGGATACCCCCGCACTTTACAACAAGCTGAAGCTCTCCAAGGTTATATTGCCCAAGAGGGTCATCAGTTGGGTCGGGTGGTCAATGTCGAAGTCCCCCAAGAGGTCCTAGAATCTAGGGTCGTTGGACGTCGCGTCTGCAGTAATGCAGCCTGCGGAGCCATCTTTCATCTAGATACTAAGTCTCCTCAAGTGTCAGGCGTTTGTGATTTTTGCAGAAGTCCCCTTCGGCACCGATCAGATGATACTTCGGAATCATTTAAACAACGCATGAATGAGTTCAATGCCACATTTTTACCCCTTGTCACTTTCTATAAAACATTTCCGGGTTTCGCTCCTTTCAACGGCAATCGAAATACCGAAGATGTCTTTCAATCCCTTTTAACCCTTTTCACGGAGACCCATTGAGTAAAGAAGAAGCCATAGAGCTCGAAGCTCGCGTGGTAGAAGCTCTCCCCAATGCCGTTTTTCGTGTCGAATTGGAGAACAAACACCAAGTTCTTGCACACATTAGCGGGAAAATGCGAAAAAACTTTATTCGCATCCTTCCAGGAGACAAAGTTCTCGTGGAAGTTACACCCTACGATCTCACCCGCGGTCGTATCACTTACCGCTTTAAATAGCACAACAGCTGTTGACCCGCGGTTTCCGGGCAACAGTGTTTGGGGGTCTTCCCCGGCGAAACCAGTCTTTAAAGAGTACGCGTTATGAAAGTTAGACCGTCGATAAAGAAACTATGTGAACACTGCAAGGTGGTTCGGCGCGAAGGCGTGATTCGAATAATCTGCAAGAAAAATCCAAAACATAAGCAACGTCAGGGTTAAGGAGAAACTATGGCTCGTATTGCAGGCGTCGATTTACCCGTTGAAAAACGAATTGAAATTGCGTTGACTTACATCTTCGGCATTGGTCGGGTCAAAGCTCATAGTATTTTAGATCGTGCTCGCGTGGATTATGGGATCAAGGTCCGCGATCTTTCAGAAGCCCAAGTTGGTGCCATTCGAAAAGTGATTACGGACTTTGAAACGGTCGAGGGAGATCTCCGTAAAGATATTAATTTAGATATCAAACGACTCACGGACATTGGAACCTACCGTGGTATTCGCCATCGTAAAAAACTCCCTGTACGGGGTCAGCGTACGCATACAAACGCCCGTACCCGTAAGGGTAAACGCAAGACTGTGGCAGGCGCCAAGAAAGCGACGGTTTAATTTATGGCTAAAGCACCGATGAATAAAGTTTCGGGCACGAAGAATGTTAAAAAGAAAGAAAAGAAGAACGTCCCACATGGGATCGCTCATATTCAGGCATCCTTCAACAACACCATCATATCTTTTTCAGACCCCATGGGAAATATCCTGTGCTGGGCTTCCAGCGGCAATCAACAATTCCGCGGTACCCGTAAAGGAACCCCCTTTGCCGCTCAGGTTGCTTCAGGTATTGCTGCTGAAGCTTCTAAGGAGCACGGCGTCCGTTCGGTGGATGTTCGCGTTAGTGGTCCGGGAGCTGGTCGTGAAAGTGCTATTCGAGCGATCAATGCTGCAGGGATTGCTGTAACCAGTATTCGCGACGTTACGCCCATCCCTCACAACGGTTGTCGTCCCCCTAAGCGTCGACGAGTATAGGAGAAAATTATGGCTCGATATATTGATGCAGTTTGCCGACTTTGCCGACGAGAGGGCATGAAGCTTTATCTCAAAGGAGATCGCTGTTTCAAGGAAAGTTGCTCTTTCGAGACGCGTAAAGGCAAAGTTCCTGGACAACACGGAGCTGCTAAAACGAAGAAACCCACAGGCTATTCCCTACAACTTCGAGAAAAACAAAAAGTAAAACGAATCTACGGTGTACTCGAAAAGCAATTCCGTCTCTATTTTGCCAAAGCCGATTCACGTAAGGGCGTGACGGGTCATAACCTCTTATCCTTTTTGGAAAGTCGACTCGATAACGTGGTTTATCGCTTAGGTTTTGCTCCGAGCCGTACAGCCGCTAGACAAATGGTAATGCATGGGCATGTCATGGTGAACAGCAAGCGTGTAGATGTACCTTCTTTCCAGGTCAAGCCTGGTGTCGCTGTAGAACTTGGAAATAAAGCCAAAAGTAATGAAACAGTTAAAGCCAATTTAGAGATAGCTGCTGGTCGCGGCATTCCCAAGTGGTTATCCCTCGACGCCACTACCTTCAAAGGTCAAGTCCTTGCTAATCCTACTCGTGAAGACATCACGCTTGAAATTAATGAACAGCTCATCGTTGAGCTTTACAGCAAATAACATAAGGGGTCCCCATGCTTAGTCTTATTGATTTTCAACGTCCTCGTTTTTCTGAAACTACCCTTTCGGGTGAGAACGATTCGTACGGCGAATTTGTTACCTTTCCTTTTGAGCGTGGTTTCGCAACAACCGTCGGTCACAGTTTACGTCGCGTGCTCCTGAGCTCCATTCAAGGTGCTGGTATCACGAACGTTAAAATCAAGGGAGTTCAACACGAATTCTCCACGCTCCCTGGAGTTCATGAAGATGTCACCAACGTACTTCTGAACCTTCGAGCCATTCCTCTTCGACTCCATGGATCAGAATCCCAAAAAATCACCCTTTCCGCTAAAGGCGAAGGTGTTGTGAAGTCTTCATCTATTCAAACCAATCAAAATGTCGAAGTACTGGATGGAAATATTCATATCGCGACTCTAGGAGTGGACGGTGAGCTTGAAATTGAGATGGTCGTCAGTTCGGGCCGTGGATTTATCTCTGCTGATCGTAATCATAATGATGCTTTCGGATTGGGCTACATTCCAATGGACACCAATCATAGTCCGATTACCCGAGTCAACTATATGGTGGAGCCTGCCCGCGTTGGTCAAAGTACTGATTATGAAAAATTGGTGCTACAGATTTGGACCAATGGAACTGTCTCTCCTCGCGAAGCCCTTTCAGATGCTGCAATGATTCTGCGCGAGCATTATTTAGTGTTTGTCCGTCAGGATGAAGACTTTCAAGAAATTGAATCCGCACCAGCGACCCTTGCAGCTGAGACCAATTCTTGGTTAAGTAAGCCCGTGGAAGAACTTGAATTATCAGTCCGTGCCAACAACTGCTTACGTAATGCCATGATTTCCACCATCGGGGATCTGGTGGTTCGCACTGAATCCGAATTAATGAAAACAAAGAATTTTGGTAAAAAATCTCTTCAAGAAATTAAAGATGAGTTGAGCCGAATTGGGCTTTCTCTTGGTATGCGTTTAGAAACGGAAGTCTAAAAGCTCAAAACTCTGGAGTCGTTATGCGTCACAATGTTGCAGGTCGTCGTCTTGGTCGAGGAAGTAATCAACGTAAAGCTTTGATGAAAGATTTAGCAATCGCCCTTTTAAAATTTGAGCGAATTGAGACTACGCTACCCAAAGCTAAGGAACTTCGATCTTTTGTCGAACCTTTTATTACTCTTGCCAAAAAGGATACCGTTGCAAATCGTCGCCTAGTACTCTCTCGATTAGGAAATAAAGAAGTAGTGCAAAAGATATTTGGGTCTGATTTCATCAGTCGTTTCCAAAATCGTCCTGGAGGGTATACCCGGATTATTAAGGGATCCCACCGTCTTGGTGATGCGGCTGATATAGCTTTGGTGGAACTCGTAGACTATACGCTCCCAGCTGAAACACCTAAGGAAGAAAAAACGGATTAATCATTGGTAGAAAGACTGAAAAAGGCCCTTGGGGGCCTTTTTCATGGGATTTACACGGTCAGTGGGGTCTATGCTATCTTTTTGAAAGGGACAATTTCCCTGGGAGATATCATATGGAAAATCTTTTGAAAGTACTTAGCGTACTAGAGCATGCTGCTTATGCGCTCGCACTTCTTAGCTTTGTCGGCTTTGGCTTGGATGCCGAAAGAGGCCTCTTCTTAGCCGTCTTGGGCCTTGCTTGTGCTCGCTGGCAAGACACTCTAGGAAAAAAATAAATCGTTTTTATAGTCAATATGAGCAATAAAAAAGAGGCCTTTGTGCCTCTTTTTTATTGTTGAATACGCTAGTTTGTTTTTTCTGTAGAGGGTTCACTCAATCTATAGATTTCGTAAAGGGTTGGATAATCACGCTTTTCAACTTTTCCTGGATCCTTACAAAATGTTTCCATTGCTAATTTGATAGCAGATGGTTCACCCTCGAGTTCTAAATAAAGACCAAAGGGAGTCTCGTCGATACATGCCGTGAGTTCAGGTCGATTCCAGATCTCTCTATGCTTGATCATCGTAAGCATGGGTTCATAGCCCAAATACCTGAGGATGGACTCCATTTCATCACGATCACTAACAATGACTTCGGATTCTGGGCGAATCTTGAACTCGCTGTGGGGTAATCTCGTCCCTTTATACGTTAATAATGTCTCACCTGCATAGACCCTCAGACGCAAGGCGGATTGTTTAGACCTCAGTAATCCATTCGAATCCCAAAGTGTACTGATCTCTTCTTGCATCTCGACTTCTTTTCTGAAGCCTAGACTTTCTAAAAGATCACGAGTAGAACTGATATTAGGAATGCGGATCTTTACTTCCGTTTCTAGCGCTGAATTGAATTTCATATGCGCCCTTTTTAAGATTTTGATTCTATCTCGTGGACTCGAACCCAAGGGTCGATTAAATATAGGGGAGCCACGAAGAGATAGATGAGATTTTTATAGGCCGAAGGGTTATTTTTATCATAGATACGATGACCAATGATCTGAATGACCCAGGACACCATAAAAATAGATCCAAGAGTAATCCATCCTATGTGACTGGAAATCCAACTAGAGAAAAACATAAAAGGGATCAAGATCAAGGCGGCTCTAGTGTGATGAGTAAGATAAAAGATTCCAATTCCCAACAAGGCCAGGTCACCAAGTCCATAACCCCTGAAGATGATCATGTTGAATAAACCGTTGAGAGATATGAAGATCAAGGGGATCCCAAAACAATGGATTAGGTGATTGGTAGGGTGGCGATGGTCACTCGCATAGCTTTGAAGCCATTGCCGGCAAGCGATCGAAGGCTGGGACCAGTGCAACATAGAACTAGGCTACTACATATTAATCGATTGTTTATGCACAGCTCGAGCCGCTTCAGGAAAGACTTCATTAAGCGTTGGGTGAGGATACATGGTGTGCATTAACGTTTGAACAGTGAACTCGCCCCCCATGAGCGCAACCGAAGAAGCAATTAATTCAGTTGCCTTGGGCCCGATAATATGGATGCCTAAAATTTCACCGTACTTTGTGTCAGAAACAATTTTGATAAAGCCATGGGCTTCTCCCAAAATATTGGCCTTAGCCATAGGCATAAAAGGAAATTGCCCGACGGCGACCTGATAGCCCTGATCTTTAGCATTTTTCTCCGTCAGTCCAATACTACTGACTTCGGGGTCACAATAAACACAACTGGGTACCCTTGTGTAATTGATGGGGTGCGGTTCAATTGATTTTCCCAGAGATTGCGCAGCATGTTCTGCCGCTACAATACCCTCATCGGATGCCACATGCGCCAACCAAGGCGTATTAACAATATCGCCGATGGCATAGAGACCCTCTTCGGCCGTCAGCATAACGTCATTAACTTGAACATAGCCTTTTTCCACTTTGGCACGTGTTGATTCAAGTCCAATTTTAGATGTGACCGGTGATCGACCTGCAGCGATTAAGAGATGACTTGCCTCAAGGCGATCATTGCACGCACCCGAGAGTTGACAGACGATAGATCCCTTTTTCTTCTCAACGGAAGTAATCTTTGTTTTAACTTTGCAGTCAATTTTATAGGACCGAGTAAATATCTTAGAAAGCTCGACTGAGATCGCTTCATCTTCGATGGGTAATAACCGATCTGCTAATTCAATCAGGCTTACTTTGGAGCCAAGACGAGCAAACGTTGATGCAAACTCCACTCCAATGGCTCCTCCTCCTAAAATCACCAAGTGGGACGGTAGGTTTGTAAGATCTAAGATATGATCACTGTTCAATACTTGCTGCCCATCCGTTTCAAGGCCTGGCAGCTCACGGGGCACAGACCCTGTAGCCAGAATAATTTTCTTAGCGCTATGGATTTCGGTTGTTTCACCTTTGACCTCAACTCTTCCTGAGCCCATTAATTTCCCGAATCCCTTTAAAATCGTAACCTTATTTTTTTTCATTAGAAAGTCAATACCCTTAGCATTTTTAATAACAATCTTGCCTTTGCGTGCGACGATGGCACTCAGATCCGCTTTCATTTTTGAGGTATCTACATTAGCGATACCAAATTCACTCAGGGAAGCCATTTGCTCGTATCGATGAGCACTTTCCAACCAAGTTTTTGCTGGAATACACCCTCGCCATAAACATGTCCCCCCGAGTCCACCATCTTTTTCTATGAGGGCTGTTTGGAGTCCCAGCTGAGCTCCTCTTATAGCAGCTACGTACCCACCTGGACCAGAACCTATAACGATCAAATCAAATTGAGCCATTACTCATCTCCTCGATCTTGCTCTCCTAATTATCCTACAAAGCAGAGGTTAAACGGTGGGCTGACTGAGATTCATTCGAATCTGTTTTTGAATCTCTCGCCATTGTCGCCAAGCTTCTCGTAGAACACGCCTTTCTTCAGCAACCTTGAGGCTCCATTCAGTTTTGATCTGGGCGAATGAGCGAGGGTCTTTTCTGTATTGGATTTTAATATCTTTATATTTTTGTCGACATTGCTCCATCGCACTTAAGCAACTTACAAGCCGTTCTTTGGTGTGTAATAAATGCTCTTCAAGCACTCCTCTTTTCTGAGATCTAACGTTGGAGAGTCTGGCCGATAGGCGCTCTTCTTCAGCATGGACTTTTGCCTTTTGCATTTCGGTTAACGAAACTGTTCTTAATCCATTGACTAACCCGGTCCAACTCAAAATCTTTAAGAGCCATTTTGTGGAGTCCCATTGATACCATCGCGCTCCATTTCGATAATCCCATTGCCATGTATGGTGAAAGTTGTGAAATCCCTCTCCATAGGTGAGTGGAGCTAGCAAGAAATTATCTTTAGCACTTTCATTGTTAGAATAGGGTTTTGTTCCGTACCAATGAGCCATTGAATTAATCAGAAAAGTTGTGTGATGGGTCACAACAATACGAAGCAGAACGCCAATGATCAAATAGCCCCAAAAATCCCCTATCGCAATTCCATACCAAATCGGAAGAGTTGAAAAAATACCGCCAATAATGAAATGATTACGATGCTGCCACATGACCATCGGATCTTTTTCAAGATCGGTAACACCAACTAAGGGTTTATCAGTGCTTTCCATTACCCATACCCAATGGGCGTGCCAAAATCCTTTTGAGATGGGGTATGGATCCCGCTCAGGATCCTCTGAGAATTGATGATGAATGCGGTGGTCACAAGACCATTTGAGAGCTGAATTCTCAAAACTAGCAGCGCCCATCACTAGCCATAAAAACCGAATCGGTGCGGAGGCTCGATAGGCCCGATGGGAAAATAGGCGATGGTAACCAGCACTAATAGCCGTCCCGATCATAAAGACCATCACCAAACATACAATCCATTCGGACCAAACAAAGCCATTGAGATAAAGATGAAGAGGAACTAAAACGATAGAAGCAACCAAAGTGCCTAACAGAAACCAGGTATTGAGTGGATTCCAACGGTTCGTCATGCGCTCTCTGATTTTAAGGGGATAAGTTTGATCTTATCTTGAATCGGTAGACCAGAAAGACTGATCATATAAAAAGATGAAAGTCAGCGAGAGGGCGATGGGGAAAAGGACCCAAACCGCACCCGTGGAAGGGTATTCACCCGCGAGAGGAATGCACGTTCGGATTAAAAGTAGGAGGGTGGAAAGTCCACATAACCATCCTCCACTCCTTCTCTTAAGTAGGACCAGCGCCAGGGGAAGTAATCCGAACCAGGACCATAAGAGGGCAAAGGTAAATTCCCAAGAAGCAGCTGTCCTCCAAGGATCGGTTAGAGAAAACCCATAGTGAGCGGCTAGTCTTTCAAGCACGAGCAGTACGATAAGAACCCATCGCCATGCCCCTGGATCATCGATCTTTGGTATATTTTTCATTATTCTATTCTGACGCAAAAACGCTTTGTGCGAAACTTAGGATATGGACAAATTGCTCTCTCCTAATCGACGCCCTTGGTACCTCAGAAGCACCCCCTTGATTTTCATCGGACTTCTTTTGGGTATTATTCTTGGAGGCTTCTTTCCCTCTGATCAGTATCCTTGGGCCTATCAATTTTTCAAATTTCTTTCCAAAGCATTCATCAGCCTTATTAAAAGTCTCATTATTCCCTTGTTGGTCAGCACAATCATCATTGGCATTGCTCAGACAGGTGATATCAAGGCTGTAGGCCGTATGGGAGGAAAAGCTCTTATTTACTTTGAAATTGTGACCACGATTGCTCTGTTTATTGGATTAGGGGTGGCTAATTGGATCCAACCTGGGAAAAATCTTCCCCTAGATTTATCAGGTCATTCAGCGGTTGTACTGAGTCAGGCTAAAAGTGGTTGGGATATTTTATTGCATGCCTTCCCATCTAATTTTTACAAGCATGCCGTCGAAGGGGATATCTTACCTGTGGTTATTTTTGCCGTGCTCTTTGGTATTGCCCTGACGCGTGTGGGAGAAAAAGGGAAATCAATAACTGCTTTCTTTGACTCAGTAGCTCAAGTTATGTTCAAGTACACCGATATGGTGATGACACTTACCCCCTTAGGTGTCTTTGGAGCCATGGCTTACAACGTGAGTCATATGGCGGCGGGTCATCAAGTTGGGGGTGTTTTCCTTCAAGGGTGGCCCGCAGTCGGCCATTTATTAAAGCAATACAGTGTTCTCGTGGGAAGTCTTTATTTTGCGTTGTTTATTTTATTTATATTGGTATTTGTTCCTATCATGTGGATCTGCAAAGTTAAAGTCTTTTCCTTCTTGAAAGCCATCAGCGACCCAGTCATTACTGCTTTTTCGACTGCTAGTTCGGAATCCGCACTTCCTAAATTACTAGAATCTATGGTCCGATTTGGTGTTCCACGTCGCGTAGCCTCATTTGTAATTCCCACAGGATACAGTTTCAATCTTGATGGCTCTACTCTCTATCTTGTTCTGGCAAGTTTAACAATTGCTCAAGCAGCCCATGCTGCTGATCCGGTGACTTTTCCCGCTATGTCTTTGGGAACACAGTTCATGATGGTTTTTGCTTTCATGCTCACTTCGAAGGGTGTCGCAGGGGTCCCTCGAGCAACCTTGGTAATTATTGCAGCTACCATCGCTAGTTTTCAGCTTCCCGGAGAAGCGGGTATTGCGATGCTGTTAGCCGTCGATGAAATTATGGATATGGCTCGAACGGCAATCAATGTGATGGGCAATGGATTAGCGACGGTGGTCATTGCAAAATGGGAAGGGGTTTTAGGTCAGCCTGAAACATCCGACAATATCTGAACAAATTGATGATGAAATATATTGCTTGGGATTTTGACGGAACACTAGTCGATAGTCGCCCCCTTATTAGAGCCGGCATGACTCATGCCCTCGAGACGCTAGGACTACCTGAATCTGTAGCTATTGATTGGCTGGCATGCGTAGGACTTCCTGTAGAAGAAGGCATTATTAAAACCTTCACCCCTCTTGGGCTTAAAGTAGAGGATGTTGTCAAGGCTTACCGAAGTTATCCCTACGCAGAAAACCTACACCTCATTCATCCCTTCGAAGGTATTCATAGTTTATTGAACGAACTTCAGAGTGAAAAAATACGCATGAGTCTCGCCACTTCAAAACGACGGATACCGCTAGAGCGTGAATTAAAACGCTTTGGTTGGGAGTCTTTTTTTGATATTTATGTGACTCCCGATGATGTCACATTTACTAAGCCTCATCCAGAGAGTTTGCATCAAATCAACAATTATTTTGGATGTACTCCTGATGAGATCGTGATGATAGGTGATACTGTCTATGATTTACAGATGGCCCACCAAGCGAGTGTTCCTTCCATTGCTGTCACCTATGGTTTTCACTCCCGTGAGCTGTTAAGCCAAGAGAGACCCCTAGCCACGGTTAACACGGTAGAAGATTTATGCGATGTGCTGAGGGCTTATGTCCTCTAAACTCTCCCATTTCAACCAAGACGGCAGACCTCAAATGGTGGATATTAGCCATAAGGTTTCAACCGCTCGTGTCTCTGTCGCCGCAGGTTATTTACAGCTGACTCCGGATATTGTTAGTGTGCTCCAACAGGGTTCGACCACTAAAGGAGATCCATGGGAAGTTGCCCACTTGGGGGCGACAGCGGGAGTCAAAGCCACACCTCTCAATATTAGTCTCTGCCATTCAGTCGTGATCGAAAATATTCAAATCGATCATCATCTAGACGCAGAGCAATATCGCGCATGGCTGTGTGTCACGGTTCAAGCTCAAGGTAAGACGGGTGTAGAAATGGAAGCTCTACATGGAGTAGCCATTGGTCTATTGAATCTCTACGATATGCTAAAGGCAGTCAGCCACTCGATGACGTTAGGGCCTATTCAGTTATTGTTTAAGTCAGGGGGAAAATCAGGAATTATCGCTAATTCTTGGGATATTTGCCCCTGGAAACCCCCCTCAAATTTGACGTAGGGAATTGCCCTATTACCAAGTAAAATTAAGGGTAGGCCTTTGTAGCGCTTCGCCTGAATGATTTCGGAGATATCTTGCCTTTTTCCTTTACTCAAACCCTGAGGATGGCTCTATTTATGGGCTCCTTGAGCCTAATGGGTTCAACTCTACAGACTAGGGAACTAACCCCTTTCACTCAGGTGACGGTTCGCTCGGGAGACACCCTTACTGGAATTGCCCGTCGAATGAACGTAAGTCGGAAATCTATTATGGATCTCAATGATGGGCTGGACCCAAGTCACCTGAAAATAGGACAAAAAATTAAGATCCCATCAAATTCTAAAAGATCAATCAAGACTAGTAAAAATCAGTTTTCTATAGTGCCCTCGAAGCAGTCTCTTCCCTCTCTGCCCAGTAGTGAAATTTCTCCACGGCTTGTCTCTATTAACTTACTGGGTGTGGCTCCCATTAATTCAGAGTCAGATCCTTCGTTGACCTTCTCTCGTCGCTTGGTGGCCAAAATAAAAAATGTAACC
The DNA here is from genome assembly GCA_023257195.1 of Holophagaceae bacterium. Classification (GTDB taxonomy): domain Bacteria; phylum Acidobacteriota; class Holophagae; order Holophagales; family Holophagaceae; genus Acidiparvus; species Acidiparvus fluvialis. The sequence goes on along the minus strand of JALRCU010000026.1, from coordinate 17,863 downwards.
TTGGACACGGTAGATCTTCTGTGGCCTGTGGAAACGAGATCAATCAGTTCTGCATGGGGTCCACGCATTCGCTCGGCCACAGTGAAACTTGCCAACGGACTCAAAAAAAGGATTCGCTATCAAGGCAGTCATCAGGGAATCGATCTCACCGCTCCGACGGGAACTAACGTGTATGCGGCGCTCGATGGAACTGTGGAACGAGTGGGTCGAGACCGAAAACTCGGTAATTACATCGTTATCAATCACGGAAATGAATTCGAGACCATTTACGGACATCACAAAAGAAATCTTGTCCAAAAAGGCGATGAAGTTGTTCGCGGTCAAAAAATTGCTGAAGTGGGTCGAACGGGTAATGCAACGGGTCCCCATCTTCATTTTGAGTTTCGCGCTGAAGGTATTCCTCAAAATCCATTACCGTATCTCAATGATGAAGAAGAAATACCGAGCGAGCTCCAAGTTCGAAATGCTGAAATCGGTAGAAGTACAAAAAAAAGCAACTTTTAATGAACTCTCGGCATCTTACTTGTAAACCATGGGATCGGTCTTAAAATGAATACGGTCTGTATGTTAGCCTAAGTATTTAGTTCTACTCACTAGGTGTGTATGATCCAGAGAAATTCTAAATTTGATTACTGCAACTTTGTATCTTTTCTTCTTGCGGCACTGCTTCTTACTGGTTGCTCAAAGGGTTCGAGTTCTGATTCAGATTCAACCCCGCCAGCACCCACCACTAACATCAGTGGAACAGTCACCTTTACCCGCATTCCACTCCTGAAAAATGCATCGGGTGTACCCACGGGACTTGAAACAGATTCTGAAAAATATCTCACCGCCCAACCAGCAAGAAGAGTTAATGTCCGAGCCTATCAATACACTACAGAGACTCCCGCGACAGGTGCCTCTATTAATTATTGGAAACTTATTTCGAATACCTATACTGACCTCTCGGGAAAATACGCCTTTACTCTTCCTCAAGGCAAACCCCTGATGGTTCAGCTTACTTCTGAGTTTACCCAAGGAAATGTTGATCCCGTAAATCTCATTGGGGATCCAAATGGCATTCAAAGCTCAATACCGGCCCCCAAAAGGCTTCGCTATACTTTGCGAAAAGCTGTTGATGGAACTCCGGCAACGTCCACAAATCTCTTACCGTCTTCAAGTCCGACAACCACGACAGCAACGGTTGATTTTACGGTGGGTTTATCTGACAAGTGGATCTTGTCTGATGTCTCTACAGATCCTTCGACCGGTATTGCTTCAGGACTCTCTTCTTCAACAATGGAAGCAGTAGGGTCGGGTAGTCGCATCTTAGCCATATTGGATTCCATCTATAAAGTGGAGAATCTATACAGTTCTTCGGTTTCATCAGAGGTCTTGGATCTTCACTATCTTCCAGGGCGTAGGGAAGCCCGAGGAAGTTATGTAGACTACAATCAAAATAATTATCCAATCGCATCAACCGGAAACAACTCTGCTTTTAATGCAAGTACCGGACGCCTTCATTATTTTGGCACTCTCGGTGGTTCAGTAAGCAATGATGATGCGTGGGATGAATCCGTCATTATGGGTTTAGTAGCCCGAAATATGATGTTCAGCTATATGGCATTGGGTACCAACTTCATGAAGGGCATCACACCAGTGATGCCGACCTTGCCAGAAACGCTTACTTTGACCCATCTTCATCCTATGCTGGCATACCTTCAGGGTCATGCGGATTTGATGATAGCCTCCACTCTGACTTCTCCTTATTTCTCAGATACTTTTTTAGGGGGAATTACAGTTCGCGATATTCGAAATATTGGTGGACTCTCCTCCAATGACAGAAGTCCTTATTCGGCCCCAGTCATTACTGCACTTGGTTGGGAAATTCTTCTCAAGGGGAATTCTATAACTTCTCCAGGAAGCCCTTCAGATTGGGCTAAATTAGATTCAATTAAGACGCTTAAGTATTTCTTTACATCGTTTGACTCGCTTTCACAAGATTGCCCTAACATCTATCGACAATTATCTCGTCTCCAAGAGGTTAAAACTGCTGCCGATTCTGTTGATCTTGCATCCATTTTCACCGATAGTGCCCTGACATCCCTTCTTGGTCCGTTCAACATTGTATGGCCACGTCCAGTGATTAATACAATTCCAGTCATCCGTTTCGTCCAAGACTATAGTTCCATTAATTATATTTTTGGGACTCCCACGACCTTACCTTCAATTTCTTTTACAATGGCAAATGCACAAAGTTTAAGCGGTATCTATCCTAATGCGTCTGAGGGTGAAATCGCCCTTGGTCGTCTGGCTTTATCAAAAGATACTGCATACTTTCTGACGGTGAATTCCTCTATTGCTTTGCCCTCCGGATCGATCACCCTTGATATCCCCACGGCGGGCTATAAATACACTTATCCTGGAACCACGAATCCCACTCGGATTGTCCTCAGGGGTAATAGTGCGAATGCCGTTATTCATACTTTTTCATTTCGTATCAATAGTCCTCTCACGACTCTCCCGGCACATACCGTGACGGTGACTTTAACCCCAACGAACTGATGAGTATGCTGCGGGCAGCCTCACAAGCTCTTTCGAAGCGAATACCCTTTATTCCCGAAGCTGCCATTGTTTTGGGATCGGGTTTGGGCTCACTCATGAAGAGTACAGAAGCTCAAGAAGGAGTTCTAATAAGATTTAGCGAGCTCCCTGGATTTCCCGAGCAGACGGTGGAAGGTCATACCGGAGAAATGCTGTTTTGTGAACTTGAGGGAAAAAAAGTAGTTCTTCAATCAGGTCGATTTCATTTCTATGAAGGTCATCCGATGTCGATAGTCACCGCCCCTATGTATTTATATGCTTCACTAGGCATTCAAATGGTGCTTCATACCAATGCTGCAGGAGCGATAAATCCCTCGTATCAAGTGGGTGAATTGATGATTATCAAAGACCACATTAATTTCACAGGAACGAACCCTTTGTTGGGACCTAATAATTCAGTAGGCCCACGATTTCCAGACATGTCTAATGTTTACAACCCAGAATTGCGCAAACAAATACAATCAGCTGCCTTGAAGGTTGGAAAAAAAGTTCAAGAAGGAGTTTATATTGGCGTATTGGGCCCTTCTTACGAAACACCAGCTGAAATACGTGCTTTTCGAACCCTAGGAGCAGATGCGGTGGGTATGAGTACGGTCCCTGAGGTGATTTCGGCAGGTCATGCAGGGTTGAAAGTTGCAGGTATTAGTTGTTTATGCAATATGGGTGCAGGGATGCTCCCCACCCCCCTGACTCATCACGAAGTACTAGCAGCAGGCCAACAAGCCGCCCATGATTTTCAGGCTGTTGTTCGTCAATTTATACGGGATCTTGTTATTTAAAATCATTCTTCAGCATCATCCTTTCGCAGTTTCTCAACCACTCTAAGATCTTCAAGGGTGCTGGTATCTTGATGAGAGTCTTCTCCTCGGGCTAAATCCCTTAGTAAGCGCCGCATAATCTTCCCACTCCGTGTTTTGGGAAGCCCTTCTGCAAAGCGAATTTCGTCTGGACGAGCTAAGGCTCCAATTTCTCGTGTGACATGGGCCTTTAACTCTTCTTCGGTAGTAGTCATTCCTGATTTGAGGGTTATGAATGCAACAATCCCCTCACCTTTAATTGCATCGGGTCGACCCACGACCGCTGCTTCCGCGACACAGGGATGGGCTACAATTGCACTTTCAATTTCAGCGGTTCCCAGTCGATGTCCTGAAACATTGAGGACATCATCGACACGACCCATGAGCCAAATATTTCCCTCGCTATCACGACGAGCTCCATCGCCGGAAAAATAAACCCCTTTTATTTCGTCATGATAGGTCTTCTGATATCGCTCATGATCGCCCCAAATTCCTCTGAGTTGAGAGGGCCAACTTGACGTGATCACGAGGAATCCAGACTCTTGAGAATGGCCATCACGGTCTTGAATGTCGATTTCAATGCCGGGTAGGGGCTGAATAGCACTGCCTGGAATGGTGGTGTGAACCCCTGGTATTGGAGCAATCATCATTCCACCTGTTTCGGTTTGCCACCACGTATCGACAATCGGACATCGACCCCCGCCAACTTCTTGGTAGTACCAAAGCCAAGCTTCGGGGTTAATCGGCTCACCTACGGATCCCAACAGCCTCAATGAGGACAAATCATGTTTTTTAAGGTAATCCTTACCGTGCCGAATAAAAGTTCGAATCGCCGTTGGTGCCGTATAAAAAATAGAGATCCGATATTTTTCAATGAGTGACCAAAAACGGTCCGGTTTTGGGTGAACCGGATTACCTTCATAGATAAAAATCGTTCCGCCCTCTTGAAGGGGCCCGTAAATAACATAACTATGGCCTGTGATCCAACCTACATCCGCCGTACACCAATATACATCGCTAGGTTTTAAATCAAGCACCCATCGAGTGGTCAGCTTCGCCCATAAAAGATAACCCGCTGTCCCGTGCTGTATCCCCTTAGGTTTTCCAGTTGACCCCGATGTGTACAGCAAAAATAAAGGATGTTCAGCGGAGACGGATTCTGGATAGCTCTTAGATAAATCGGCTTTGGTTAAAAGATCTGACCACCAATGATCTCGTTGGGGATCCATTGAGACCGTTTGCCCTGTTCGTTGAACGACGATAACCTTCTCGATAGTGGGCGACTGTGCTATCGCTTGATCTGAGATATTTTTAAGCGGTAGGGCCTCACCTTTACGCCATCCGCCATCCGCAGTAATGAGTAATCGGGCACCTGCATCATTAATTCTATTGGCGAGTGATTCAGCAGAAAAGCCTGCAAACACGACTGAATGAGTGGCCCCCACGCGTGCGCACGCTAACACGGTAATGATCATTTCGGGTATCAGCGGGAGATAAATAGCCACTCGATCCCCTTTTTGAATGCCCAAGTTGCGAAGTGTGGCGGCCAGCTGATTCACTTGCATGAATAGATCTTGATAAGTGAGACTTTGCTGATCGCCCGGCTCACCCTCAAAGATCAGTGCTGTCTTTTGGGCGGTGGGGGTGTGGATCCATCGATCTAAACATTGGACGGATGCATTGAGATAACCATCCTCGAACCAACGAGGATCTTTAAACGTTCCACTATAAATCGTTTGGAAATCGGTATCCCAAAGGAGCTCTTCTCGCGCTAGACGCCCCCAAGTCCCCAGGCGGTTTTCTTTGAATTGATTAATTAGAAGCGTGTGTGTTTGGCGCGATAGATTTGAAGTTCTTTGGAATACATCCGAAGGATAGAAACGACGCGATTCTGAGGACAGACTCTCAAGATCAGACACGCACAAGTCCTATGAGAATCTACATTTTAGAAACGGTTTCGAAGTAATGCGCAAAGGCAGCCATGCCACCACCTGCCTGCTCCCAATCATAATTTTCGTTGGGGGCATGGTAACCGTGGCTTGGAAGAGAAAGTCCAAGGAAATAAACCTCTGACCCTAGAACGTCTTCCATGGTTTTCACGGCACCAATACTTCCACCCTCTCGAGTGAAAACACAGGTTTCACCAAAGGCAAACTGATAGGCTTCTCGAATCGCTTGGGCATAAGGACCCGCGACATGTCCTTTGAAAGGAGCAAGTCCGTGTTCCTCGTGAATGACGACGTCAGGGTTTTTTGATTTTACAAATGCATGAATACGGGCCATGGTGGTTGACTCATCCATCGCAGGCACCAAACGACAGGAAAGTTTAATTTCAGCTCTCGGTGCTACCGAACTCTTAATGCCCGGCCCCGTGTAACCTCCAACTACACCATGAACCTCCATGGTCGGCATTCCCCAAACCGAAGTTAAAATCTCAACTGGATTTTGGGTTCGAATTCCTTTGAGTTGATGGTCTTTCATAAAAGTTTCAGTGGTGAATCCACTTACTCGCCACCCCTCCAACTCTTCAGCGGAAGGGGGAATCACCTCATCATAGAATCCGGGGATCAAAACGCGACCCGTGTTCCCGTCCACCATTTGTCCTACTAGGGTAATTAATTCACTGATAGGGTTGCGAGCCGCCCCTCCTACTACGCCGCTGTGAAGATCATGATCCGCCGTTTCTAAAGTTAATCGAAAACCTTTTAGGCCCCGCAATCCAGCCGGTGTGCTTGGCTTACCTCGGGTAATCCAAACCGTATCGCTGACTACGATGGCATCTGTTTTTAATTTGTCCTTATGTTTTTTCAAGCCTTTCTCAAAGTTAGGGGACCCAATTTCTTCCTCGAGTTCCCATAAGAAATGCATATTAATGGGAACACCAGCACGATGTGCCGCAACCGCACCAAAAAAAGCACTTAGGGCAGGGCCTTTATCATCCGTGCTCCCGCGACCTCGGTATGTATCTCCTTCGATGGTGAATTCAAAAGGCTCGGCAGTCCACTCGGGCTCGTTTGCAGGTTGCACATCCATATGGTTATAAACCGTTATCGTTTTATCAAAGTCCTTACTGAACCAACCGTGGATAAGAGGGTTACCGGGAGTATCTAATATTTCTGCATGTCCCCCGTATCGCTCAAAGAGACTCTTGGCGGCCTGAGCGCAGCGCTGAATATCTTGATCTTTGGTGGGGTCCGCGCTGATGCTTGGGATTTCTACCAAGGTCTTAAGCTCTTTTTCAAAAGTAGTTCGTTGAGATTCTGCAAAAGCCTTAAGACTTTGTCGCGTTAGTAATTGCTCATTCATGCTGTCTCCCAATAGAGTAATCAAAGAGGGTAGGGCCCGGCTTGACGAAGGCCTGTCCACTCAGGCAATCCCAAGGCAAGATTCATATTCTGAATAGCTTGGGCGGCCATGCCTTTACCTAGATTATCAAGAGCGACCATAATCAACACCTTATCGTTTTGAGTAATGACGCTAAGGTCTACAAAATTTGAACCCACGGTGCTGAGAATACGGGGCGTTCCCTCAACATAGCGTATAAAAAATTTATCTTTATAAAAATCCCTAAAGATCCCTGGAATGTCTTGATCTTTCATAGAGTCGTTCTGAGTAAGCTGAATAGTGGCAAAAATACCTCGGACCAAAGACGAGGAATGAGGAACAAAAGAGAGCCTAGGCTTCCATCCTTTCTGAGCACAACTGTGAAGTACTTCTTCCTCATGTTGATGGGAGAGCATTTTATAAGCTCTAAAATCATTCGATCGTGTGGGATGGTGGGTTGTTGAACTTGCAGAGGCGCCGGATCCACTCGATCCTGTTACCGCGCTCACAAAAATTTGATCAGGACTATACGGAGCCAGCGGTAGCATTCCTAATTGGAGAGCAGTTGCAAAGCAACCGGGGTTAGAAATTCTACGAGATCCCCTAATCTGATCCGCATTAATTTCCGAAAGCCCATATACGAAACCTGGATGAATTCTAAAGTCATGTGATAAATCGATTAAAAGAATACGTTCTGATAGCCCAAGCCTTTTCCATTCATCTTCAAGCGAAGGATACTGGCCTTTAAATTCACCATGGGGCATACTGGCAAAGACTACTAATGCTTTCTCGTTTTTATATTGAGCCCAATCTATGGTTTCTAAAAATAATTGATCCACAATTCCTAAGAGATTCGGGTGAATGGATGAGACAGGTTTTCCTGCATTCGTCCGTGACGTACCTTCGATAGATTCAATGGTGGGATGTTGAGAGAGCCAACGAAAGAGTTCTCCCCCACCGTAACCCGAAGCCCCAAGGATGATTGACTTCATGAAGCTACCTGAGCAGTTGGATAGCAAATATTAAATACAAGATCGCCAAGGGCTTTGGGATTACTTCTTGCATTTCGAGCCGGTATTTGAAGCGATTCGACAAATCGCTCCCCAACTCGGTTATCCGTGACCGGACCGGCTACGATATCGACCTTAATTCCAAACTGTTTTTGGAGAGTATCGATACCTCCCAAGGCGCCAACGGGGTCGTTAGCGCAAAGAATAAAAGCCGAACTTAATCTATTAAGATCGGGATCGCTGAGAATTGACTGAACTCCGTACTCACCCAAAATGCCATCGCCAGTTTCTGCTACGATGAGATCAACATCCATTTCAGACATTGCCGTTAATAAGGTTTTTGCCGTTGCAGCCGCAGTATCTTTTGAAGTACATACAATGCCCGCGTCAGTAAAGTCTAAAATTTCAGATGCCCCATAGTCCCGCATGCTCAGGATATCTCGCTGAAGTGAAACGCCGGTGAGTTTAACTCCACCAATTCTAAGCCCCCGTTGTGAAAAATTCCGAATCACAGCACAGCAAGCGGCAGTTTTTCCTGCATTCATACACGTTCCAGCAATATAGACCACCGGACATCGCACCGATGGATCCCTCAGTGGGAGTGCGCCCATTGAAATGTGGGCAGGTTGTCCTATGCGGGATTGAAATTCTGGGAATTGCATTACTTGCCCAAGTACCTCCAGTCGAAACGGAGCCCCAACATCTGGGTTATACGATTGGCAAAGTCCCATGACGCCCCCCATATTCAACATATGAAGGGTATCTCCGACCCTCAACTGTGTAGGCATTACTCCTTCATAACCATGGAGCGCATTGCGATGGCCTAAGGCGCCTACGACGAGATCACCTTGATGAAGGGTAACCAGTCGTCCATGGGGATCTTCGAGTTGATTGTATGTGGATTTCTCCCCATGTATACGGCAAGCTATGACCGAACCCGGTTCTATATAAAACTGATCCGAAAGCGTTAGTGATCGACTAAGTTTCAAATTGCGTGTGACCGAGCCAATTTTATCAACGTGAATTCTCATTAAGACTCCTGATTATGTCGAGTTTCTACATGATGATGAAGTTGCTGAGAAACCCCAAAGATTTTAGTAAATCCTAAAGCATCCGTATGTGACCAAAGTGCGTTACTCTCTCCGTACTGGGCCAACTGAGAATTCATCAGTGAAAAAGGCGACCGACAGCCTAAAACTGAAAAAGCCAATGGCTCAATTTTTAAACGTACTTCTCCCGTAACACGCTCTTGGCTATGGCCTAAAAAAGATTCAAGATCGCGGCTGAGTGGATCTAAAAAATATCCCTCGTGGAGAAGTGAGCCATAAAGATTTCCCAAAGTCTCTTTCCAGAAAAGTTGCTTTCCACTCAAGACGAGTTTTTCAAGTTCACGATGGGCCGTAATCAAAAGATAGGCAGCCGGTGCTTCAAAACTAATCCGCCCCTTAATACCTAATATGGTTTCTCCTAGATGAGTACCGCGCCCGAGTCCCAAAGAGGATCCTAAACTATTCAAGGTCTTTATCAATTGAACAGGATTCATTGCTTGATGATTCACTTGGGTGGGCACACCTTTCTCAAAAGTGATATGTAGTTCTTGTGCGGGTTGTTGTCTCGAAATAGCCCCTTTGGGAAAAGCACTTTCTGGAAGAAAATCCCACGACGATAAGGTTTCTTTACCTCCAATACTGATTCCCCACATACCTTCATTAATAGAATAAGTTCCTGTTTTAGCTGGAATATTGACGCCATGCTGAGCCAGGTATGAAATCTCTTCTTGTCGAGATAGAGAGAGCTCTCTGATGGGGGTATGGATAGTGGCTTCCGGATACAGGGTTCTGAATGCTACATCAAAGCGAACTTGATCGTTGCCCGATCCCGTTGACCCATGCGCGAGAGCGCCCACTCCAAGTTTCTTGGCAAAAGTGACCAGACTGCGAGCCTGACATACGCGCTCAGCTGAAACAGAGAGGGGATACACCTGGCCGCGAAGTACATTTCCGAAAATAAGAAATTTTAAATAATGCTCAAAGAGATCATTTTGAGCATTGATAAGCGTGTGAGACTTGGCACCTAGAGAATGAGATAGATTTTGAATACGTTCAATTTCTTCCGGAGAAAATCCCCCTGTATCGACCGTTGCAGTATGAACTTCGTAACCTTGCTCTTTGAGATAAACCAAGCAAAAAGTCGTGTCTAGTCCGCCCGAGAATGCCAGCAGTACCTTAGGTGAGCTCATACGCACTCCAAGAGTTGAGTGAAGAGGATTTCGAGATGATGCCGGGTCCCATTGTTCCAGGAATGTAAGGTGTCTAACTGTTGATTGCAAAGCTGACGCTCATGACTGAAGTCAAGATGAATCTGGTGAAGATACTTCTCTGGTGCTTGTGCCTTAAAGGTCCCGTTTAAAACTTGGTCACCAACCTGTTGATAGGCCTCCCTAAAGGGCAGACCCTTTTGAACTAATTGATAGGTCTCATGGGTTGCAAAAAGATCCGGGCTACAAGCGTTTTTCATTCGAACGTCGTGAACTTGTAAATGTTTTATAAGTTCGGGAGTAATCTGAACGATGGCTTGAGCTAATCCAAAAGAACGAACTAAATAAAATTTCTGTAGCTGACTATGGCGATGATAACTTGAGGAGAGACCAGTCGAGATGTTCTCTAGGGTTATTCGGAGGCCTCGAATCTCAGAACAACGCCCACAAGCCAATTCTAAAACATCCGGGTTTCTTTTTTGTGGCATGATGCTGCTGCCGGTCGTAAAAGCGTCAGGTAGCGAAACAAATTGATACTCTTCTTGTGAAAAAATAGACAAATCAATAAAAAGTTTCTCAAGAATATGGGTCATCTGGTTGATCCAATGTAAGAAATCCAGTTGGCAGCGACCTCGGCTTGACATCACATTCAAAGGATTCCGCTGGACCTCATCAAAACCTAATAATTCTGCTACAAAAGGTCGATCGAGGGGGATCGGGCTACCAAACCCTGCTGCAGCACCGAGGGGTGAGCGATTAAGTTGACGATATAAATCTTTACCCATAGACAGCACCTCAGTGAGGCCTTCTGCGTAGGAGGCTACCCAAAAACCAAAGGTGGTGGGCATCGCCTTTCTTTGATGGGTGTACCCCGGCATCAGTGCTGATGCATAGCGATCTGAGAGGGAAGATAATTGTTGGACTAACACATAAAGATCGTGATGAAGTTCGAGAAGCGAATGGCGCATCCATAATCGCTCAGCCAATAAAACCTGATCATTACGGGATCGTCCTAAGTGTATCTTTTTACCCGTCTCTCCTAGTTTTTCCGTCAATTGAATTTCAAGAAAGGAATGCCCATCTTCATAACCCTTTAGATCTGGGAGATGAACTGCGAATTGATTAACGAATTCCCCCAATAATGTCAGAATCTCACGGGTTTCTTGCTGATTTAAGTGCCCAAGATGATGAAGTTGACGAACATGCGCCATGGTTCCCCAACAATCAAAGGATAAAAAATTAGGATCAATGAGTGGATCTTCACCAACTGTAAAATTCGAAATTTGTTCATTCGTTAAAAGACCTTTCTTGGACCATAAGGGTTGAGGTGTCATACGGATGCCTTTTCGAAGAAATGAAGAACGGTATCTCGGTAGAAACAAATTCCTTCTTCCAGTTCACTAAGTAAAAGGTATTCATCCGGCCGATGACTTCTAAAGGTGTCACCGGGTCCTACCTTGACTGCAGGAATATCTTTTAAAAATGCCCAATCAGAGGTGGTTGCCGAACTAGTGGGAGCCTCTTTCTTGGCTGCTTTGAGGGCCGCCATGACGATAGGATGTTGGGGATTAGTCCACTTAGGCAGATATCGATCTGAATGGATTGTAACTTCGCTTTCAAGGTGACTTTGAATTAGGTGAGTCAAGGCCACGTGATCAGATTCTGGGTTGGTACGAATATCCAAATAGAATTCACAATGATCAGGAATCTGATTTCGCTTGAGCCCACCTTGGATTTGGGTTACATGTGCTTTCATCATTCCCAAGGTAGGGTGAGAAGGGAGAACCAACTGCTCAATTTTTACAATATCCCGAGAGGCTTTGGCGATGGCGTTTTCCGTGCCTAACATTTGAGCGTTTGCAACGTGTCCGCTCATGCCTCGAGCCGTACATTTAAGAATCAAAAGTCCACGCTGCGATGAGACTACGCGAAGACCGGTTGGTTCTCCGACTACAGCTGCCTCGAGGGGACCTAATTGAGAGATGATCGTTCCCAGTCCTTGGCCTCCCGTCTCTTCCTCGCAGGATAAAGCTACTAAAACTCTTCCTGATTGAAAATGGTCCTGCTTGAGACGTAGGGCAGCAAAGATAATGGCGGTAACAGCTCCCTTGGCATCGTTAGCGCCTAGACCTGTTAATCGGGATTCTCTCCACTCTGGCTTAAAGGGGTCTGAAACCCAATTAGCATTGGGAGGAACGGTATCGATATGCGAATTAAGCAACAGTGTAGGTCCGGAAACAGATCCCAGGGTGAACCAAATATTGTTACCTGCGCGCTGAGGACTAAATCCTTGAATACTTAAAAAAGCTTCCAGGGCATCGGCCAAGGACTTCTCTTGTCCAGAAAGACTGGGAGTTCCAACAATGGCCTTAAGAAACTCTGCGGAAGAAATTCCAGGATAGAGACTCATCATGATGCCCCTTGACTCACGGGACCTAGTATCATCGTCCCGCTGCCTTCATTTGTGAAGACTTCAGTCAATAAAGCATCAGGAAGTACGCCTGAAACCAAATGAATTGCGCTGACACCCAAACCTAAAGCGCGTTTAATAGCTTGAATTTTGGGGCGCATTCCTCCTGAGATAACCCCGTCTACCTCGAGGTTATCTAATTCATGAAAAGTAATTTGAGAAATTAAAGAAGAGTGATTATGAATATCTCGAAGCAAGCCGGGGACAGAAAGTAGAAAAAAAAGTTTCTCTGCTTGAACCGCACAAGCAATTTCGGATGCGATTGTATCCGCATTGGTATTGAACATATCACCATGCCGATTACCTGTAATCGGAGCGACCACGGGAATTATATCTTGGTCTAAAAGATGAAAAAGAATTTCTGGGTTCACACGATCAACGTCCCCAACCCATCCAAAATCAACCATCTTCTCCTCGGCATCACCGTCATCTTTGATGGCCAAGGGTGGTCGTTGATGAGCCTCAATCATTTGCCCATCTAATCCGGTGAGGCCGATTGCCGTGATGCCTAACGACTTAAGATTTTGGAGAACTAAAGGCTGGACTTGCTCGGTGAAGACTTTAAAAGCGGCTTGCAGAACCTCGGGGCTTGTAATTCGACGACCTGCCACTTTATGAATGGGGATATTGAGGCGCTGACATTCTAAATCTAATTCAACTCCTCCTCCATGGACCAGAATAATGCGAATAGAAAAACTCCAAAGTAATGCGATCTGCTCGCAGAGCGCACCCCGTGTTTTTGGGTCTGTTAGGATGTCACCACTTAGTTTAATAACAAAAATCTTATGCCGAAACCGACGTCCGTATGCGGCTGAAAATTTGAGTAACTGATACGGATTTTTATCGAACATGAACTGAGCCTTTAAGAATGTGATAGTAAGAAATGAATTAGGGCCCGCTGGATGTGGAATCGATTCTCTGCCTCATCAATCACTTTGCATTGGCGACTGTCTAAGATAGAGTCGTGCACCTCCACATTTCTTCTAACAGGCAGACAGTGAATAAAAATTGATTTCGGATCAGCTAGTTTGAGATGTCGCTCATGCGTCATCCAGGATGTAAGGGTATCCAGGGGAGCGGCCAGCGGAGAGGATGGCCCCCAAGCTTTAGCGTAGATGACCTGTGTATCTTGAATAGCGGAGTCAAGATTATGACTAAATCGAATCCGACTTCCGGATCTTTGGGATAGGTTCTGAGCTTCCTTAATTACAGAAGTTGCCAATTCATAGCCAGGGGGATGAGCCACTGTGATGTCATAGCCCATCGCTGAAGCGGAAAGCAGAAAAGAATGAGGGACTGCTTTGGGTAGAGATTTGATATGAGGAGCCCACGCCAAAGTAACTTTGGGTCTCAACTCTTCAAAGTGCTCTTGAATGGTGAGCATATCTGCTAATCCTTGGCAAGGATGCTCACGAGCACTTTCCATGCTGATGACCGGAACACTACTAAGTGATTTGAAAGCATGAATGACAGAATCTCGATCATCCTCTTCGTGAGATAGGCCTAGAGAGAAAGACCGAACTCCAACAATATCTGCTAATCGACTTATCACAGGCACGGCTTCTCGAACATGTTCGGGTTTATTACTATTCATAATGGCGCCTGATTCAATTTCCAGATTCCACGAGCCTGATCCAACCTCTAATGCAATGGCATGGCCTCCATGACGAAGCATGGCAGCTTCAAAACTTAGGCGGGTCCGCAAAGAAGGATTAAAAAAGACCATAGCCAGAATCTTATTTAAGAAAATATGATCAGGAGGAACCGTTTTCCAGATTCGGGCTTGACGTAATATGGATTGGATTTCTTCGGGAGTTAAGTCTTTGAGATGCGTGAAATGTCTCATGATTTACCCCCTAAAGTTCGTATATGCTCTACTAGTATTTCCAATGAACTTTCTCGGACATTCAAAGGTGGCATAAGGCGCAAAACATGAGGATCGGATGATCCTCCGACAAGAATCCTTTGAGATAATAAATATTCCTTGAGTTCGGACGCCCTATTCGATTTGAGACCCAGGAGAAGGCCAATACCTTTGACCTCGTCAATCAATGTATTTTTAAGTGCATTTGTTAAATACGTATGCATACGTGTCACGTGTTCCATAAGTTTTTCATTTTGAATAATATCTAGCGTTGCGATCAGCGCAGCACAGGCGATGGGACCCCCACCAAAAGTACTTCCAAGCATATGGGGTTTGACATGCTGAGCTGCGGTCTCGGTCATCATGAGGGCTCCAATGGGGATGCCAGAGGCAAGGCCTTTTGCACTGGTGATGAAATCCGGACGAACCTGAAAATACTGACTTGCAAAAGGTTGACCCAAACGGCCAATACCTGTTTGGATTTCATCAAATATCAACAAACACCCAGCCTCGGTACATTTTTGCCTCAATACAGCAAACCATTCTGAAGACGCCGTTCGAATACCCGACATGCTCTGAATCGGTTCGACAATCACGCAGGCTAAATTAGAAAAATCCAAAACTCTTAATGATTGAATATCCCCAAAAGGGAATTGATAATGTTCGGGAAAAATCGACTCAAAAGCCTCAGTAATTTTTCGATCATCGGTTACCGTCATAGCTAAAAAGGTGCGTCCATGCCAACCGCCTTGAAAACTTCCAAAAGCTTTACGTCCCGTGATTTGAAATGCGAGTTTCAAAGCATTTTCATTGGCTTCAGCACCAGAATTACAAAAAAAGATAGTATCCATTCCCGAAAAAGCCACGAGACGATCCGAAGCTTCTCGACGTATGGCGAGGTCACCTGCGGTGGAGTAAAAAATTAACTGCTTCGACTGACGATGGATAGCTTCCACCACTTTGGGATGGCTGTGACCGGTGGAACAAACGCAGTGCCCACCGTAAAGATCGATCCAGGGCTGCCCTGCATCATCAAAAATAATGTCGCCCTCGCCTCGAACCATGACGAGAGGGTAGGGGGCATAAGTGGGAAATAAGGAGGGAATCATAAGGCCTTGCATAAAAACGCATAATATTGCATAATTAAGAATGGTTTTGTAGTATACAAAAAACAAGCTTTTTATTCCAAGTTATTTTTTGAGCCCTTACCATGACTCCCGATCAGAAGATACTCAGCGTGATTTCAGGTCAAGACGTCACCAGTCAGAGTCAACTAAAGAGCCTTTTGGCGGAACGGGGCTTACACCTCAATCAATCGACTTTATCGAGACGGCTCAAGGCTCTCTCCGTTGAAAAACAACAGGGAGCTTATCGCATAGTTAATCAAGCAGGGGATTCTCTGCCCTCGGCGACCATCATTTCGGCACCCCCAAATCTTGTTATTCTGCGAACGCCTGCAGGATTTGCCGCGGCACTAGCTTATGTGGTGGATCAGCAAATCTCTAAGGATTTAATTGCCGGAACCGTGGCGGGTGAAGATACCGTAATGATTGCTATTGCCAGCCCCCAAATGTTCCAAAGCGCCGTCAGAGAAATCAAGATACTTCTCAAACTTAAGGACTGATAGTCTGACTTGAGGTGAATATGACTTCGAAGCGTATCAAAATAGTTTGGGCGAGTTTCTTCGTGCTTCTTTCTCTTTTGGTTGGAATCGGCATTTCGGTTTCAAAAGACGGCACTAGTTTATCAATCCTATCGAGTACCCTCCCTTTGGGATCTGAAGGAGTGAATGCCCTAGCTTTCACTTTTATGATGGGATTTATAAAATGGGCTAATCCTATTCTGTGCTTGTTTGTGGGCATGAATATCATGGACGACCATATACAGAGCCACAAATTACTCCAGCGCTACCTAGATTTTTTTATTGGACTATGGGGTAGCCTCAAAGAGGGCCTCTTTTACACCCAGTTATTATTACTCCCCTTGTTTATTTTTGCCCTTCGCTTTTTCCCCACCAATGATCTACATGAATTATTAATCCTAAATGGGGTCTGCTTTCTCATCGGAATTCAGTATCTGCTTTGGTACACCCTCTTAGTAAGACTAGTGAAGCACCCAGGGCTATCTCTCTTTCTTGTGCTGTTGTTAGCTGAACTATCGTTACGGGGAGGATTTTTGGTGGATTTTGGGGAACAAATTGGACTCAAGGCTGATACGGTTCACTATTTATCCCTCTACTTGCCTGCTTTGCCTATTCTCTTTGTGTCGATGGATGTCTTTAGTGCCACCACTTCTCTGATTGCTATTGGGGTGCCCCTTTTTCTATCATTGCTCGCTTTATTGATCCCTAAAGCTAATTAGCGAATGACGTTGCTCGCGTTAAAGAGAGGGACATAGACCGCCAAGAGGAGCCCCAGAACTACGACTCCCATAAAGACAATCAATACAGGCCCAATGAGATTGGTGACAGCCACTGTAGCTTTTTCAATTTCTTGATCAAAAAAATCAGCAACATGATCGAGCATCTCGGAAAGCGCCGAACTGCTTTCGCCCACACGAATCATTTCTGCCGCTAGGGGATCTACGACATCACTCTTAGAAATGGATTGGTGCAATGGGGATCCCGATCGAACTTCTTCGGTGATTAAAGCTAGACGCCCTTGAAGTCTAGGGCTAGGGCAGGTTTTTGAAACGATTTCAAGGGATTGAACTACGGGTAATCCACCGGAAAGTAAGACCCCTAACGTACGACAAAAAACAGAAGAATGATACATGCGATATAACTTACCAAGTTTAGGAATTCTAAGGAGTACTCTCTCTCCTTGGGCTTGACCGGAGGGGGTCACCCACAGCCAGCGTACGAAGCCTACTAATCCCAACAAAAAAATAATCTGCAGCAAAAAGGTTGATTGAAGAAAACTAGCTAAGGACAAAAGAGCTTGGGTCATCAAGGGAAGTTCGATATCACCGCCTGAATAAAAATCGGCAAATCGAGGCAGCACAACATTAAGGATTACTCCAACGGCGAGAAATAGTACGACGACAAGAAAGGAAGGATAAAACAAGGCTTCGAGAATCTTGCGCTTACTACTTTGAGCAAATCTCTGAAAGCGAAGCCATCGATCTAGTACCTGTGGGAGCGATCCACTTTTTTCCCCTGCAACAACATTACTTTGGTAGACAGGGGGGTACCCCCCTTGGTGAGCAATCGCCTCAGAAAAAGAAAATCCTTCCTTGATGTCTTGAATCACTTTCTGTAGAGAATTTTCTAAGTCAGCATCTTGCCCATGGTCCTTAAGAAGCTCTAGGGATTGGAGGAGTGGAATTCCTGCTTTCAAAAGCGCTAATAATTCTTGATTAAAAAGAATCAGCGACTCTATTTTAATTTCTTTAGTTCGTCGACCATCCCCTTCTTTTTCAATACGTAGAACAAAGAAACCCTGGGCTTTAAACTGTGCCTCAACTTCTTTTGGAGTTAAGCCCTCCGCGATACGATGAAGGGTTTCCCCGGTTCGCGTCGTATACTTCACCTTAAATTTCATAGAGTTTTTAATCTTT
>JALRCU010000043.1 GCA_023257195.1 Holophagaceae bacterium | reverse complement strand
TCTTTGCATTCTCTGCACTAAGTGTTAGCAAATCACCACGCGTTGTCTTATCTAACTCTTCACCAGTAATACCTTCTGGAATAATCGGATCTTTTGAAAAGTCACGATTAGTTGGACGACGATCATCTTTACGACGATTCTCTAATGAACGATCGCCAAATCTCTCAGATCGCGGTTTAAAACTTGAACTATTACGGGGACCACTCGAATCGCGATTTGGTCTATCTGAGCGGGAAAAAGTACGTTTTTCGCCATCTTCGCGAGGGCGTCGCGGTTTAAATTCGCCATCGCGTTGCGGTCTATCACTTCTTGGACGATCACTACGTGGTCGATCTGATCTAGGACGATCAGAACGTTCTCCAGGTTTTGATGGTCGTGATGGTCGATCGGAGTTTGATCGCGACGAATTTGATGAAGGGCGTGAAGAGTTACTACGTCGAGGACGATCTGAATTGCGATCGTTAAAGTTTCGACGTTCTGAATTTTCCATAATTGACTTTCCTCTTCACGCTATTTAATTTGTAAGTGTAAAACTCTTAGAAAATAAAAAAGGGGATATCAGTGAAGATATCCCCTTTTTATAAAAGAAGTCCGGCGGCGTTCTACTCTCCCACAAGGTCCCCCTTGCAGTACCATCGACTCTGAGAGGCTTAACTTCCGGGTTCGGAATGGGACCGGGTGTTTCCCTCTCGATATGGCCGCCGAAACACTATTGAGATGTCTTAGCTTAAATCGAAAAGTTTTTCATTTTCGTTTCGTAGCTCTCGACCGTATCTCGAGAGCTACACAGTGGACGCGTAGCAACTTTGTAGTTAAATCCTCGGCCTATTAGTACCGGTCAGCTCCAAGTCTTACGACTCTTCCACTTCCGGCCTATCAACCCAGTCGTCTAGCTGGGGGCCTTACTTGGTAAACCAATGAGAAACCTAATCTTGAAGCGAGCTTCCCGCTTAGATGCTTTCAGCGGTTATCCCTTCCGAACGTAGCTAATCGGCGGTGCAGCTGGCGCTACAACCGACACACCAGAGGTTCGTCCGTCCCGGTCCTCTCGTACTAGGGACAGCTCTTCTCAAGTTTCTTACGAGCACAGAAGATAGGGACCGAACTGTCTCACGACGTTCTGAACCCAGCTCGCGTGCCGCTTTAATGGGCGAACAGCCCAACCCTTGGGACCTACTCCAGCCCCAGGATGCGACGAGCCGACATCGAGGTGCCAAACCTTGCCGTCGATATGGACTCTTGGGCAAGATCAGCCTGTTATCCCCGGGGTACCTTTTATCCGTTGAGCGACGGCGCTTCCACAAGCCACCGCCGGATCACTAGTTCCTACTTTCGTACCTGCTCGACATGTCTGTCTCACAGTTAAGCTCCCTTGTGCACTTACACTCAACACCTGATTGCCAACCAGGCTGAGGGAACCTTTGAGCGCCTCCGTTACTTTTTAGGAGGCGACCGCCCCAGTCAAACTACCCACCAGACACTGTCCCTGATCCAGATTATGGACCGAGGTTAGAAGTTCAAAACGATCAAAGTGGTATTTCAATGATGGCTCCACCAGAACTAGCGTCCCAGCTTCAAAGCCTCCCACCTATGCTACATAAATCGTTCCGAGTACCAATATCAAGGTATAGTAAAGGTCCCGGGGTCTTTCCGTCTT
>JALRCU010000029.1 GCA_023257195.1 Holophagaceae bacterium | reverse complement strand
TCATCGTGCAGAGACGGGTATTCGGGGGGACGTGGGTATTTATAAGCCCCATATCACGGATGCTCAAAAGAAAAAGCGTGTGAATCGCATGAAGAAATTCAATGAACGAACTGCACGTCGGCCTAGCACCAATTCCACGCTCACTCGACCCCCCCGCCCAACCAGAAGAGAGTCGGTTCAAATCAAAGAAAATCGAACTACGCAATCTTCAAAATCTTCGCCCAAAGTCCGCGTTTGGAAAAAGAAAACTTAATCGGCGTACTCAATTATTTTTTTCTCGTCCGGTAAGCATGCAACGTATTGCTCATGAGCATCGCCACCGTCAGGGGTCCGACACCGCCGGGCACGGGGGTGATGAATGAAGCAATTTTTTCAGCTTCGCCGAAGCGAACATCGCCGACCAAAAGAGACCCTTTGTTAACCAATTGACTATAGCGCTCGGGTTCGGATGCCTTTAAATAGGGGACTTCTGAAGGATTGGTCACCCGATTAATGCCCACGTCTACCACCACGGCTCCGGGTTTAATCCAAGACCCTTCGACAAAACCCGGGCGCCCAATGGCGGCGAATAGAATATCGGCTGTTTGACAGATTTCTTTGAGATGCTCGGTGTGTGAATGAGTGACGGTCACAGTCGCATTGGCATCCAACAACATCGCTAATAGCGGTCTACCCACGATGAGGGAGCGACCCAAAATAACGGCATGCTTTCCTCGCACCGCAATGTTATTCATTTCTAAAAGACGCATCACCCCAAGCGGCGTACAAGGGAAGAGTCCCGTGCGTCCCTGTAATAAGCGCGTCAGATTGTGGGGTGTGAACCCATCGACATCTTTCGAAGGATCAATCCGAGTCACGAGATCAATTGCATCCAAATGAGGAGGGAGAGGCATTTGAACCAGGATTCCATCGATATTAGGAGATCGATTAAGTTCGTCGATCGCTAATTTCACCTCTTCCATAGAAGCTGACGCAGGAAGTCGATACTCTTTGCTGAAAATACCCACCGATTCACAGGCCCTTAATTTATGCCCCACGTATACCTGACTGGCAGGGTTGTCTCCGACGACGATCACCGCTAATCCGGGCTTTCTAAAATTAAACTGTGTCGACGTAACAATCCCTTCCCGTACCATATCGAGAATTTTTTGAGAGGCGATTTTTCCATCGAGGAGTTGGGCCATTGACTCCATTATCAAATAGGAGCACCGAGGTCATATAAGGAAATTGTGATCTCGTGAAAATTCCCCCTAGAATCAGAGGTCCGGGGATCCTTACGCTTGAGTTTATGAGGTCCTAGGGATAGACTAATTAAGACAATTCGACTCGATGCAGTCAGCATCAGACGGATGGGTTTTTCCCATCCTTTTTTTTTCTCATTTTTTATGATCAATCTCTCCCAACTCCAACCTCGGCTCGAAGCCCAAATAGCCCTCTTGGGCTACGAACTTTTGGCACTCGAACGAGCGAATCAGAACGGACAAGATACCTTGAGACTCTATGTGGACCATCTCGCTGGGAATGATCCTAAAAAGAAAGTGAACCTGGAAGACTGTGTGAAAGTTCATGAATCGCTGATGGCTTGGATGGATGTCGAATTTCCTAATGTTCGAGAACACTGGGGACTCGAAATCTCAAGTCCAGGTATGGAGCGTCCCTTAGTGAAGCCAAATCATTTCTCACGATTTACCGGTCGGCTCATTCGCGTTCAAACGACCCGTCCCATCAATGGCCAAAAAAAATTCAAGGGGTGGATTGGATCTCAGACCCCTACAGAATTTTCCATTGAAGAAGATGGTCAGATTAAAACGATTCCTTTTGATTTAATTGATAAAGCAAAACTTGCTCCCTTTGATGAAGCAAGCACCCCCCCACCAAAACATTTCCAAGGGCGAATCACCGCTCTTCCTCAAGCCGAGACAGAGACAAGTCTCGGGGAAGCCTAAACACAGGAGGATTTATGGGCAACGTAGAAAGGTCTTTTTTCGAGCATATCCGCATGATTGCCGCCGAAAAAGGGATCACCGAAGAACAGATCTTTACCGCCGTCGAAGATTCCATATCTCGAGCAGCAGAGAAGCACTATAACGCTCATGATTTTTACGGTAATTTCAAAACCGAAATGGACCGAGGCACGGGTGAATTTTATGTTTATGCACTGAAGACGGTGGTTCAAGAGGTCGAGGAAGAAGATCTGGAGATCAGTCTTCAGGAAGCTAAAGAAGGAAATCCTGACGCTGAAGAAGGTGACACAGTTTGGCTTCCTCAGGACACTACTGTTTTAGGTCGTATTCCTTTTACCGCAGCGAAGCAGGTTCTCATCCACGGACTTCGTGAATTGGAACGCGAACACATCTACACGGAGTTCATTCAGCGAATTGGCCAGGTAGTTGTAGGAGAAGTAAAGCGTTTTGAAAAAAATAATGTGTACTTAGAGGTGGATCGAGTCGAAGCTATTTTACGTCGAACTGATACCCTTCGTGGGGATCGTTTTGACAAAGGTCAGCGAATTAAAGTCGTCATTATTGCCGTCGATCGAAACGCCAAGGACGCTCAAGTACAAGTGAGTCGCACGGACCCAAGACTCTTAGTGCAGCTTTTTGAAAATGAAGTTCCCGAGATCCACGATGGGACCGTACTCATTACCAATTGCGTCCGAGAAGCCGGCGACCGAGCTAAAGTTGCGGTTCGCTCCTTAGATCCCGATGTGGATCCGGTCGGAGCTTGTGTTGGCTTAAAGGGTTCCCGTGTTCAAGCCATTATTCGTGAGCTCCAAAAAGAAAAGATTGATATTGTCCGCTACGACGAGGATCCAACCATATTTATTGCGCATGCTCTCAATCCAGCCAAAGTGATTCGCGTCAATATCATGAATGAAGAAGAGCGACGCGTTGAAGTAATTGTCAGCGATGACCAACTGAGTGTGGCCATCGGTAAGCGCGGACAAAATGTCCGCTTAGCGGCCAAATTAACCGGGTGGAATATTGACGTCCGATCTCATGCAGACCAACAACGAGCGGTCGCAGAAGACAGCACAAACAAGTCGATAGTCCCGTCGGCTCCTCTTTCAGTTCCAGAAGATATATCCTAATTTTTTAACCAACTTCCCCTTCACCGAGGTATCCCATCTCCATGACCCGAATCAGCCAATTATCCAAAGAGTTGGGAATGTCGAATGCAGATCTCATCGATGTGCTCAAAAATCGCATGGGCTTAGTTGACAAAAAGAGTCATAGTTCTGCTTTGTCTGATGATCAAGTTACAGAAGTTAAAAAAATTCTCCAGTCGGGAAATTCAACTACCTCTCCTAAGGCAATCGGGAAACCCCCCGTCAAAGTTACTAAAAAAACCCTGCCTCCTACGACTGAAGTCGAAGCGTCGAAACCAGCCAAACCGATACTGAAAAAAGCGAGCCCTCCCGTTTCCGAGGACGTGATAGCTGCCCCTGAGTCCAAAGCCACCGAATCTACTTTAGATCATCCGGTTTCATCGATACCAGCACCCTCTTCCGTTAAGGCTTTACCTCCGCGCTTAGTCCTTCCTCAAACCTCTAAACCCCAACCTCAATCCACCGCCACGGTTAAACTACAAACGGCGACCAACACCTCAAAAGGTGAAGTGAAGCACGGGAGCAGTCCAACAGGACGACCCAAATACTTGCCTCCTCGTGGAGAAATTGGTGTCTACAAACCCGATACCACGAGCATCATCAAAATCAGTCAAAATACTCCCCCAAGTGAGCGCAAGGATCTTGGCCGCATTACCCTTCCTACCCCTCGAGCTCCAGGTTCAGGTCGACCGGGCATGGGTTCCGGTCGTCCCGGTGGACCCGGAGGTCGACCGGGGAGTCGACCGGGCATGGGTTCCGGTCGTCCCGGTGGACCCGGAGGTCGACCGGGGAGTCGACCGGGCATGGGTTCCGGTCGTCCCGGTGGACCCGGAGGTCGACCCGGTATCAATATTCCAACGGGACCGGTTGATCCAGCCACCTTGAAGGGGCCGGGGCGCTCG
>JALRCU010000014.1 GCA_023257195.1 Holophagaceae bacterium | reverse complement strand
ATCTTTCTTCAAGATGGTGAGGAAATCAATGTGGCTGCGGGTCAGCATCTGGTGCTGGAGGTCTGGGCTCGTCAGCCTGGCGAATCTTTATGGGTGCAATGGCAAATTGCTTATGATGCTTTGGTTGTTTCAACCCCAGACCAAGGTATTGCATGTCCACCACCACCAAGGCTATTGCCAGTCAAAGCGATTTGAGCGACAAGACCATCAGCTTCACCCAACTCAGTCCCCATTGTTGGGCCTACACCGCCGAGGGCGACCCCAACTCCGGCGTGATCATTGGCGACAAATTCATCATGGTGAGCGATGCCACGGCCACGCCCAGCATGGCGCGTGATTTGATTCAACAAATTCGTAAGATCAGCGACAAGCCGATCAAGTACGTGCTCTTAACGCACTACCACGCGGTGCGTGTGTTGGGCGCCAGTGCTTATGCGGCTGAGGGCGCTACGGAGGTGATTGCCAGCCAAGGCACTTATGAGTTGATCGTGGAGCGTGGCGCGCAAGACATGAAGAGCGAGATGGAGCGTTTTCCCCGTCTGTTCCGCGGTGCCGAGGAAGTGCCTGGCCTCACATGGCCCACCATGGTGATTGGCGGCGGTGATGCCACGAAAGGTGAAGTGCCCGGCAAATTGGTGGTTGATTTAGGGGGCGTGAAGGTTCACGGGGTCTTTCCGTCCCGTGGCGGGTAACCGGCATCTTCACCGATACTACAATTTCACCGGGCTCGTGGAGGAGACAGAGTCCAACTCATTAGACCATTCGTGCAGGTCGGAACTTACCCGACAAGGAATTTCGCGACCTTAGGACCGTTATAGTTACGGCCGCCGTTTACTGGGGCTTCAGTCAGGAGCTTTGACTTGCGTCGAACACCCTTCCTTAACCTTCCAGCACCGGGCAGGTATCAGGCTCTATACGTCATCTTTCGATTTTGCAGGGCCCTGTGTTTTTGCTAAACAGTTGGTTGGACCATTTTACTGAGACCACCCATAAGGTGGTACGCTTTATCCCGAAGTTACAGCGTCAATTTGCCTAGTTCCTTCTCCACGGCTCACCCGAGCGCCTTAGAATATTCATCTCGTCTACCTGTGTCGGTTTGCGGTACGGGCCGCTGTAGCCTAACCTTAGAGGTTTTTCTCGGCATCTTTTAGGTCTCTCCCATTGGCCGAAGCCGCAGTGTACTTTCGCACTTTGCCACATCTTACGGATTTACCTGTAAAACGTATAGCTACATGCTTAAACGGGATATTCCGTGATCCCCGTGAGACTTTCAATAATGCGTCACCCCATCGAAACTACAGTGGGTACTGGAATATTAACCAGTTTTCCATCAGTTACCCCTTTCGGGTTTACCTAAGGACCCGACTAACCCTGATCCGATTAACGTTGATCAGGAACCCTTAGACTTTCGGCGATAAGGTTTTTCACCTTATTTATCGTTACTTATACCTACATTTTCTTTTCTGAACGCTCCAGCATGCGTCGCCACACACCTTCACAGCGGATCAGAATGCTCCCCTACCGATATACCACCAAGTGGCAATCATAGAACTTCGGTTCGTAGTTTGATGCCCGATCATTTTCCGTGCAGGGCCTCTCGACCAGTGAGCTGTTACGCACTCTTTAAATGAATGGCTGCTTCCAAGCCAACATCCTGGCTGTTATAGAAGCCCCACCTCGTTTGATCAACTTAACTACGTATTAGGGACCTTAGTTGCTATTCTGGGTTATTTCCCTCTCGGCCACGGATCTTAGCACCCGCAGCCTCACTCCCGGAGATATTTACTAGCATTCGGAGTTTGTCAGGGTTTGGTAGGCGGTGAAGCCCCCTAGCCCAATCAGTAGCTCTACCTCTAGTAAACTTCTATATCCGAGGCTGTTCCTAAAAACATTTCGGGGAGAACGAGCTATCTCTCAGTTTGATTGG
>JALRCU010000057.1 GCA_023257195.1 Holophagaceae bacterium | reverse complement strand
GGGGGGGCGGCGGCTTTGCGCCCCTTGAGGAGGGACCCATCGATATGTGTGAACTCCAAAAAATGTATTTTGACCCCACGATTCGGGGTCAGGGTTTGGGTAAAGCGATGCTGCAACTCTGTCTAACAGAAGCCCGCGCCGCAGGCTTCCAGCGATGCTATATCGAAACCCTTGCAACCATGCGGACCGCTCAAGCCTTGTATACCTCCCATGGATTTGTTCCGATCTCGAATCCCATTGGCGGCACCGGACATACGCACTGTGATCGATTTTTTATTAAGGACCTCTCGTGATCCTCGGTATTGGGATGGACGTCTGCCCTGCGCGACGCTGGCAACGCATGATCGATCGCTTCGGTGCGGAAAAATGTTGTCGGCGCATTTTGGCCTCTGAGGAAGCGCTCTATTTACTCCAGTCCCATCCGAACCGACTCGCCGAACGACTCGCCGGCCGATGGGCCCTCCGCGAAGCTTTTGGAAAATCGCTGGGTGTGGGAATGGACGGATGGCGATGGAAAGAGTTACGTTACCTCAACGGTCGCTTATGGTCGGAGGGTACCTTAAACGATCAACTCGCCACTCGTAAGATTACACGCTTGCACGCCTCGATAACCCACGACGATCACATCGCTTACGCATTTGTCGTACTCGAGTCCTAACGAACGGTACTGAAAAATTATTTTTTATTTTTCTTAGCGAGTTGACTTAACGACGCTTGAGTGGCTAACCATTCGGCATGGGGTCGGGCGGGATAACCGGTCACAAATGAGCCGGCGGGCAAATCTTTGGTCACAACGCTGTTGCCGCCGACCATCGAACGATCGCCAATATGGATATGACCTACGACGCCTACTTTGCCTGCGAGGGTGACAAAGTTACCTAACGTGGTGCTGCCACTAATACCCGTTTGACTCACAAGAAGACAGTGTTCTCCCACTTGCACGTTGTGGGCAATTTGAACTTGATTATCAATTTTGGTCCCACGACCGATTCGGGTCGGTCCTAAAACTCCCCGGTCGATCGTAACGCAGGATCCAATTTCGACGTCGGAGGCAATTTCAACCCAACCTACTTGGGGAATTTTATGATGCTGGCCTTCGTGAAGGACGTAACCGTAGCCATCACTGCCGATGACACTGTTGGCATGAATACGGACGTGATCACCGAGGATCGATTTTCGGTAAAGAACGACACCCGGATACAAAATACAGTCCTCACCAAGGACGCAATCATCCCCCACGTGAACCCCGGGGTATAAAACGCACCGCGCACCGATCCGTGCGCGCTTACCGATGGAGACCTGCGGACCGACTTGGACACCGGGAGCGATCTGCGCCGAGGTGTCGATAGAGGATGAAGAACCTGAAGCGCTCCGCCAGTCGGATTCAACTTCCGGATGAAACCAGGCAATGCAATGGGCAAAGGCTAAATACGGCTCAGCGACTTGAAGTTGCGCTTGCGAACCCAAGTCATCTTCAGGCCGACACAAAATTAATCCCGCAGCCGACGCTTGGGCATCGGAGCGATACTGAGCATTAGCTAAAAAGGAGATTCCTTCACGGTTGGCTTCTTCTAAAGGTTGAACTTTAGTTAAGAGACGTTCTGGAGGACAATTCACTAACGTGCCGTGAAGTCGGCTCGCCAGTTCTTGGGCTGTCAGGCCCTGCGTCATCTCGTCCCCTTCGGTATGGTCTCTTTTTATTATCCTATGACTTTCTCTCCCCTCGAACATCCTCCGCAGCCTCAAGATCAAGCCTTTGATCGACGTTGGCAACGTTTCTTTTTCACTATCCTAGTGGCTTTTGTTGGGCTGACCGTCTATCGGCTTTATAGCGTCCGAGATCCGTATGCGGCTCAACGGGGTCTACCGAATCACGCCCCCCTGCCCGACGACGTTCGTGAGCAAGTCATGAAAGCGGTGGCTCCTTTTTTAACGGATGTGTATTTACTCGAGGAGACGCAATCCGGAGTTCGAGTGTTTATTTTAAAAGGTACTCCAACGATGGCCTTGGCTCAGGATTTTAATCGCGCCTTTAATCCTCTGGTCGTCCAGACCCTGATCCCCCTGTTGAAACCCTATGCAGAGGTGTTAAGTTTTGACATAGCGAGTCTTGATCCTCCCCCCGTCCGACTTAATGCTTTCGCCCCCTAAGGAACGTTATGCATCCTATCCTATTTGACCTGGGTCCACTTCCGATTGGTACCTATGGGTTGATTTTGATCGTAGCATTTTGGGCCGGTTCACTTTTGGCTCGTCAACTCGGAGCGCGGGATGGACATGCGCCTGACTTCATTTGGGATCTCACCTTTGCCCTGTTGATTTCAGGTGTCCTCGGGGCGAAATTACTGCTGATCGTCGTAGGTCTTCTCACTCCGTTGGATCAAGTTGGAGCCCTCACCCTCGAAGAGGCTTTTTCTCTGAATACACTTCGCGCCGGCGGCGTCGTCCACGGAGCCGTTATCGCAGGCGTCAGTGTCTTTATTTGGAAAGTCCGTAAGATGAACTTCGATCAGGTCGCCTCGATTGGCGACGCCTTGGTGGGCGGGCTCTCCCTCGGACAAGGCATTGGTCGATGGGGATGCTTAATGGCCGGTTGCTGCTTTGGCACCCCCTCAGATTCTCCTTTTGCCATTATCTTTACCAATCCTTTGGCCGCTCTCTACGCAGGGACGACTTTAAATCTCCCTTTACATCCCACCCAACTCTACGCCAGTCTGAGTAATTTTTTGATTTTAGGAATTCTTCTCTGGGCGTGGCCTCGTCGCCAATTTAAAGGACAACTTTTTGCCGCCTATTTTATTCTTGAGGGCATCGGACGATCGGTGATTGAAACATGGCGGGGGGATTTGGCTCGAGGAACATGGTGGGGCATCGACGGTCTGTCTACCGGTCGCCTGACGGCTGGTTTATTTATTCTTTTTGGTCTGAGCGTTTGGTTCTATGGCCGTCGTCGTCTCCATCGAAATCGTTCATGACCCGCGCTCTATTTTCCATTGTTCTAGAAGCCGACCACCCTCGTTGTGATCGGTTTTTAGCAACGACCTTTCCTGATTTCTCACGCACACAGTGGGAAGCCACCATTAAAGAAGGTGTGATTCGTCTAAACGGTGAGGTAGTGACAAAAACGTCCACGTCCCTCCTCACGGGCGATCAGCTCGAGGGCTTCGAGCCCCATGCTCCGCAGGATTTAGGCCGTGTAGAACCCCAAAACCTTCCCCTCACCATCCTTTATGAGGATGAGTCTCTTTTGGTGATCAATAAAGAACCCGACCGCGTCGTTCACCCGGGTCCGGGTCATCCCGACGGGACGATTTTGAATGCGTTCTTAGGCCACATTCATGCGCAAGCATGCCCCATGCCCGCCTCCTCATCCGCTGAAGATATTGATGATGAAGATATGGAGCAACCCTTGCTCGGTCTTGTGCATCGCCTCGATCGTTTTACGTCGGGTTGTTTGTGTCTTACGAAAACACGGGAAGCCCAGCTTTCGCTGCAGCAGCAATTCAAAGAACGCTCTGTGAAAAAATTCTACTTGGCCCTAGTGCGTCTTAATAAACGAATGCCCCATGTGCAGCAATGGCTCGTTGATCAACCCATTGCTCGCGATCGTCGTTACCGTCTTCGCATGACCGTTCAGGCGGGGGGGCGTCCTTCGCAAACTCGCTTCACGCTCATTAAAAGTTCCAACGGGGTGGGACTCATGTTGTGTGAGCTCTTGACCGGGCGAACCCATCAGATTCGTGCCCATCTGACGCACGCCCACATGCCCCTCTTAGGCGATCCGCTCTACGCGGGGCCCTCGGAGTGGAAAAATGATCAACGCGATCAAACCGTGATTCCCTACCCGATGCTCCATGCTTGGTCCCTTGGCATTCGCCACCCCAAGGACCAACGTCCTTTGACCTTTTTAGCGGAACTGCATCCAGGGTTCATCTCCGTCATGGATCAATTGGGACTCACTCCGGATCCTGACTTTCTATTAAAAGGGCCTGAGACACGCTAAACCTCAGTCGATAATATAAAGCATGTCGCCCGTCGCCTCTCCCACTTGGTCGTTATATTTTAAAGGGACGAATCTTCGACTCTTATTACTGGGCTTTGCGGCCGGTCTTCCTTATCTCTTAGTGGCGGGGTCTCTTTTCTTTCGCTTGAGTGAAGCGGGCGTGGATGTTTCTACGATTGGATTTTTATCGTGGGTCTCCTTAGCCTATGCCGTGAAATGGATGTGGTCGCCGCTGGTCGACCAATTGCCCCTTCCGCTCTTGAGTCGACTCCTAGGTCAGCGACGAAGCTGGTTGCTCGCGACACAAGTGCTCATCGCAGCAGGAC
>JALRCU010000019.1 GCA_023257195.1 Holophagaceae bacterium | reverse complement strand
TCAATACGTAGAACAAAGAAACCCTGGGCTTTAAACTGTGCCTCAACTTCTTTTGGAGTTAAGCCCTCCGCGATACGATGAAGGGTTTCCCCGGTTCGCGTCGTATACTTCACCTTAAATTTCATAGAGTTTTTAATCTTTAGACAATCGAGATTTAAGCGTAGAAACCCCGGTCATGCATGGCTTCTGTCACGCGGTCAAGGGCCAGAATATAGGCTGCAATGCGTGGATTTGTCTTATATTTCTCTTGTGTTGCCGTCACGCTTTCAAAGGCATGAACCATATATTCCGTCAACCGCTCATTTACTTCTCGCTCACGCCAATAGAAGCCTTGACGATTTTGAACCCATTCGAAGTAACTTACAGTGACTCCTCCGGAATTAGCTAGAATATCGGGAACAACCAAGATATTTTTATCTTGCAAGATCGCATCGGCCGCAGGCGTTGTAGGACCATTAGCACCTTCAACAATAACCTTAGCTCTGATTTTTGACGCGTTGACTTCAGTAATTTGATTCTCAATAGCCGCAGGAACTAAGATGTCAGTCTCTAGTGTCAGCATTTCTTGAGGATCAATCGGGTCGCATTCTTTGAACCCAACAATACTTCCCTTGTTACTCTCTACATATTTGAGTAGAGCAGGTATATTAATCCCCTTTTTATTTTCGATTGCACCGTTGACATCACTTACAGCAATAATTTTGATTCCGGCTTCACACATCAATCGAGCCGCTTGGGAACCTACATTTCCAAATCCCTGAATCACCGCGGTTGATCCCTCGAGTACTCGGTTCATTTTTCTCATAGCTTCACGCGCCACGATCAAAATACCCCGTCCTGTTGCCTCTAGGCGACCTTTGGACCCCCCTAGGCTAAGTGGTTTACCTGTAACAATACCTTTTTCAGCATGGCGGACATGCATCGAATAAGTGTCCATGATCCATGCCATTGTTTGTGGATTGGTCCCCACATCGGGGGCAGGTACATCTCGGTCGGGTCCCAAGATGTCCATAATTTCAGAAATGTATCGTCGTGTTAATCGCTCTAATTCTCCCGCGCTCATCGTTCGGGGATCACAGAGGATACCCCCCTTACCCCCGCCAAAGGGAACATCGACTACGGCGCATTTCCAAGTCATCCAAGCGGCTAAAGCCTTCACCTCATCCAAATTGACATGAAGATCATAACGAATACCCCCCTTTGCAGGGCCTCGAGCTGTATTGTGATGTACACGATAACCCGTAAATACCTCCCATTTGCCACTATCCATCTGCACCGGGAGACTAACGATCATGCTTCGCGCAGGTGCCATAAATACTTTGAAGAGATTATCTTCGAGCTTATAAATATCAGCAGCCTGCTTGAGGCGGTTTTGCATAGCCTCAAAGGGATTCGTAATATCGGTCATTGGTTAACCTCTTAAGTTTTCTGTGCTTGCTATTAGTTTAATGGGTTCGGAGGAATTTCTTCCGGAATTTCGATCTTTGGGGCATCTTTCCAAAGGTTTTCTAAGGCATAAAAGCGACGCGTTTCTTCATTCATAACGTGGAAAACCAAATCGCTGAAATCGAGCGCAACCCAATTGCCTTCTTCCATCCCTTCGACCGCTAGCGGGTATTCTCCGAGGTCCTTGAAGTGCTCTGAAATAGCGTCTGCGATGGCCCTATTTTGTCGATCGCTTCCACCTCCTAAGAAGATCATATAATCTGCAAATCCTTGTAGGGGTTGAAGGTGTAAGACTTTAATCCGGAAAGATTTCTTAGACTGAGCGGCCATGATGGCCCCACGGAGTCGAATGGGTAGTGAAAGTAGAGATTCAGTCATGCAGTATAAAGCCCTTGATCAAGAAGAAAAGACAATACTTCGGGTTTGAGTCCTTGGGGCCGCCGCCCTTCTCTGAGTTCATCTCTTATGGTTCGACTTGACCAAGGGAGTTCAGTGCTAGGAAGCAATTGATAAGGAATCGATACCTTCATCTGGGGGGTACAGTCGGGTCTGGGGGCAACGGCTAATTGGCATATGGTTAGAATGGATTCCCAATGCTGCCAATGCTCAAAGCCGTCTAAGGCATCCGACCCAAGAATGAGTACCCAAGAGTGATATGGCTCTTCTTCTGCGAAGTGCTTTAGGGTTTGAAACGTATAGCTTGGCTCAGAACGATCAATTTCTATTTTGGATATGCTTATCCTCGGATCCAAATCATGGAAATTCAACTCCACCATCCTGAGCCGCTGAGCCGCTGAGGCAAGATACGACTCCTTATGAGGAGAGGTATAAGTTGGGATGATTCGAAGTTCATGAAGATTTAGATGTTGCAGGGCAAGCTCAGCCAAGCGGCGGTGTCCTAAATGGGGAGGATTGAAACTGCCGCCGAATATACCGATGCGTTGCGATTTCATCGAGATACATCCGCGTCTTGAATATCTCTGAAAATCCCTAACATTAATTCCCGAATACCTTCTCCTGTAGCGCAACTAATGAGGCGTGGTGTCTGATTTCTTTTTTCGCAAGCTTGTTCAAAATATTTTATGTTGGAATCATTCTGTGCTGCATCGATTTTGTTACCAACAAGCCACACTTTTTTCTGAGAAAGGGTTTGGCTGAAAGCTCTAAGTTCTTTTTCGATGATCCCAATGGCTACGTCGGGGCGCTGTGTGGTATCACTGAGATCGACCATATGAATCAGCATCCGCGTTCGTTCGATATGCCGTAGGAATGTGATTCCTAGTCCAACTCCTTGAGCCGCACCCTCAATGAGTCCGGGTATATCAGCGATGACAAAGCCGTCGGTGGCTTCGGAGCCAAAGCGTTTAATATCCACAACTCCCAACTGAGGTTCTAGGGTGGTGAAAGGATAGTCTGCGATCTTAGGTTTAGCAGCACTGACGAGACTCACAAGGGTGCTTTTTCCAGCGTTGGGGAATCCAATGAGTCCAACATCGGCAATCATTTTGAGTTCAATATCGAGTATGAATTCCTGTCCCGGTTCCCCGGGTTGATGGTGACGAGGGGCGCGATTGGTACTCGATCTAAAGCGAGCATTGCCCTGACCTCCTCGACCTCCAACTGCTACGCATAAAGTCTCTCCGTGGCTGAGAATCTCTCCCACCTTATTACCTGTCATCTTGTCTACTAAGACTACCCCTAGGGGCATCTCCAAGTAGATATCTTCACCCGCTTTACCGCTCCGCATGGATCCCTCACCTTTATGTCCGGACTCGGCTGAGAATTTCCGTGCATTTCGATAATGATTCAGCGTATTGAGATTTCGATTGCCTCTAATAAAGACAGAACCTCCATCCCCTCCGTCTCCCCCATCAGGACCCCCTTGGGGAGCGAACTTCTCTCGTCGAAAGCTGGTAGCCCCCGGCCCCCCATGCCCGGCAGTGATTTCGATTTGTATTTGATCAAGAAACATAGAGAAAAATCAAAAAAAATGCGCAATCGCCTTTACGGGATTGCGCATTGAATGGGCGGAGTGAGATTAGGAATCCTGAGGATCAACATGGACAAAACGGCCATGTTGTCCTTTGTCCTGAAAACGAACTTTGCCATCAACCTTGGCAAAAAGAGTATGGTCTACTCCCATACCAACATTGATACCCGCTTTAAACTTGGTACCTCGTTGACGAACAATAATAGAACCCGCAGGGACCAATTCCCCACCAAACTCTTTAACGCCTAATCGCTTTGATTGGGAATCTCTTCCATTTCTAGTCGATCCGGCGCCTTTTTTGGTAGCCATGGCTTACTCCTTGATTATGATTGGATACTTTTGATACGAACTTCAGAAAAACTCTGACGATGACCTTTTGTACGCTGATAGGTGGTCGTTCTTTTCTTTTTATAGACCAATACCTTCTTGGCTTTACCGTCCCGTATGACTTCGCCCATAACTTTAGCACCTTTAACGAGGGGGGTCCCAATCTGGACCTTAGCGCCGTCCCCAATCATAAGGACTTGGTTAAACTCAACTGCACCCTTGTTTTCAAGAAGTTCGAGACGAAGAATATCGCCTTCCGAGACTCGATATTGCTTTCCGCCAGTTTGAATAACTGCAAACATAGACAACCTCACGAATTAAACCGGCATGGAGGCGGCATTCCGAGGGAAGCGCTTAAAGCCTCGTACCAAGCAGGTCTATTAGAATCTCAGAAATAGGCAGCAATGACAAGTAAAAAGTCCTTTTATAGGGCTTGAGGAGTGAGAAAATAAGGGGATGGGTAAAGACCTTAAGGATTTCATCAACCGTCTTGAAGAACGGAGAGAGTTACACCGCATTCGGGTGGAAGTTGACCCTTATCTTGAGATGGGTGCCATCGCAGAAAAAATAATGAAGTCGCCTCAGGGAGGATCTGCGCTTTTATTTGAAAATCCCAAAGGTCATTCTATCCCCGTTCTCATGAACATGTATGGCAGTGCGCGTCGAATTCAAATGGCGTTAGGTGTCGATGAAGAACCTCGGGGGCTAGATGCCATTGCGGATCGTATCAAACACCTCATTCAAGAAGCAATGCCTAAACAAGGAACATCTTTTTTTGATAAGCTTGCCAAACTACCCCTCCTTGCTGAAGTTGGAGAGTGGATGCCGCGAACCGTTTCGTCGGGTGCCTGCCAAGAAGTAATTTATAAAGGATCCGATGCTACTTTAGATCGTTTGCCTATTCTGACTACGTGGCCTGAAGATGGGGGCCCCTACATCACCTTTGGAATGTCACACACGAAGAACAAACAGACTGGCCACCGCAATACCGGTCTGTATCGTCTTCAAAAAAAGGACTCGTCTCGTCTTGGTTTTCATACTCAACTGCATCATGATGGAGCTCGAAATCGCCATGGCTACGATCAAAACGAGAAGATGCCTGTGGCCATTTCCCTTGGAGGCCACCCGAGCTTGTTGTTCGCTGCCTCTGCTCCGCTCCCTCCCTTTCTGAGTGAGATGATGTTTGCGGGTTTTTTGCGTCGAGAAGGCGTTGAAATGGTGAAATGTGTCACACAGGATTTAGAAGTACCTGCTGACTCTGAAATTGTCATTGAAGGATACGTTAATCCCGGAGAAAAGGAGACCGAAGGACCCTTCGGTGATCACACAGGCTACTATAGTTTGGCCGATCAGTATCCCGTCATCCATGTCACGGCAATTACTATGAAGCGAAACCCTGTTTTCCCTGCCACCATTGTGGGTCGCCCACCTATGGAAGATGCTTATTTAGGACTTGCTACGGAACGCATTTTTCTTCCTTTGCTTCAAATGGTCCATCCAGAAATCAAGGATATGCATCTCCCACCTTTTGGCGCGTTCCATAATTTGGTGATCGTAAGTCTAAAAAAAGAATTTCCAGGCCATCCTCAGAAAGTGATGAATGCCATTTGGGGGACGGGCCAATTGATGTTTTCTAAGTGTGTCGTCGTCGTAGATGATGACATCAACGTAAGTGACTTGGGTGAAGTCCTTTTTCGGGTGACTAGCAATGTGGATCCCAAGAGGGATTTCCTCTTTTCGGAAGGTCCTCTTGATGCCCTAGATCATTCATCGGATCGCTTTGCTTTTGGAAGCAAAGTGGGGATTGACGCTACCCGAAAGAATTCCATCCATGACCAATTCAAAAGAGAGTGGCCTAAAGACCTATCGTTCCCCGAAGAAATCGAGAAGCGCATTAGTCAGCAATGGTCTGATTACGGTTTCTAGAGGGAACTATTCCGCACTCGAGGCTTCGTCTTGTCGTTCTTTGAGTCGACCAGATTTACCCAGTTTCTCTCTCAAGAAATAAAGCTTGGCTCGGCGAACTTTTCCACTTCTAAGAACTTCGAGTTTATCAATGCTCGGGGAGTGAAGGGGAAAAATACGCTCTACGCCTACACCGCTTGAAATCTTACGAACCGTAAACATCGTTCGCATGCCATCACCCTTCAGGCTAATGACAACTCCCTGAAAGAGCTGAACGCGTTCTTTTTCTCCTTCTTTGACCTTGACAAATACTTTGACCGTATCGCCTGGGGTAATTGCCGGCAGCCCTTTTTTAAGTAGGGTTTTTTCGATTTTATTCACAATATTACTCATCGAGACTCCTGGTCAGAGGTTCTGGAGAACGTGACTCTTGATGGTCAAAATGACCGAACTCTCAGTTTACCTAAAGGTCTTGGATTATCAATTAAAAAGGATAAAAGAGCCAAGAAACCCCGATTAAACAAGTGGCCAACCCTTCCAACCTTTGGGCATAGCCGCATCACCTATTTCAGGATGTTCAATGCACCATGCCATCCATTGGGTTGGAAGATCTTGAGTTCGAATTCGATCCTGTAAGTAAGTTACCCATAAATCGGGTCGCTTGAGTTTAGTTTCCTTCATGGCTCTCTCGAGTCGCCAACGTCTAATCTTTTCATGGTCGCCGGATACGAGCACTTCGGGAACCGAACGCCCTTCAAAAATTTCAGGCCGCGTGAAGTGAGGATGATCTAAAAGGCCAGTCACGAAACTATCTTCATGCGCCGATAAATTGTTGCCGAGTACACCCGGTAACCATCGAACAAGGGCGTCGATGAACATCAAGGCAGGTAATTCTCCTCCACTCATTACAAAATCACCGATACTAATCTCCTCATCTACTCCAATTTGGATGGCGCGCTCATCGACACCTTCGTAGCGAGAGGCCACTAAAATGAAATGATCATATTTTAAGAAACTCTGTATTTTATTGTGCGTGAGAGTCGATCCCTTGGGTGAAAAGTGGATCACCCGAGACGAAGAAGATTGGGGAACGGAACGAAGCGCTTTCATGAGAATCTCAGGACGTAAAACCATTCCTGGACCTCCGCCAAAAGGAGCATCATCAACGTGTCCATGTGTTTTATCTGAAAATTGTCTTAACGAATGGACGTTGAGAGTATGGCCGAGTTCTCTGAATGCTTTACCCGTTAGCCCAATTTTGGCTAGCTCAAAGAATTCAGGAAATAGAGTTAAACAATCGAATCGCATAGTAAAGATGATTTCACCATCTCTCTATTGATCTGTCTAATTCAATCTTCCTCTCGAACAAGTTGACCACACGCTCCTGCAATATCTTGACCCCGAGATCGTCGAACACTCACGATTAAACCTGTTTGGGCAAGAATTTGACAGCACTGAGAAATGCGGGATTCGCTAGGGGTTTCAAACCCTGATCCTTCGTGGGGATTAAAAGGGATGAGATTAATCTTGCATGGAATATCGTGTGCAAATCGAAGCAGCCCCTGCATGTCTGAGGGTCGATCGGTTATATTTTTGAGTAAGACATATTCGAGAGTAATCCACTCCCGGGGACCCAAAGGAAATCTTAAAATAGATTCTTTTAATGCTGATAAATTCCAAACTCGATTAACGGGCATTATTTTTGATCGATAGTCATCTTGTGAACCGTTCAGCGAAACGGCAAGTTTGGGTCGGGGTGAATAAGTCCCTAACCGATCAATACCCGGAACGAGTCCGGAGGTGGAGAGCGTAATACGCTTAGCCGAAATTCCGAGTCCTTTAGGGTGACTCAAAAGATGAAAACTCTTCATGACATGATCTAGATTATGAAGCGGTTCACCCATGCCCATGAAAACAATGTTCAAAGGAGTATCGGTGGGTCGTCCAGTCGTTTTATACCTGTGGTGTTCGAGCATTCCGAGGACTTGCCCAATCATTTCTCCCGCCGTTAAATTTCGCTTAATACCCATATCCCCGGTCGCACAGAACGTGCAACCCATCGCACAACCCACTTGGCTTGATAGGCAAAGTGTAATGCGATTGGGATACGGCATGAAAACACCCTCGACCTCCAGGCCATCTCGTAGTTTAAAAACATGTTTCGTCGAGCCATCCTGAGAGGATTGGTTGAGCGTGATAACCGGAAAATCGATATTGCCTTGCCCTGCGAGAGCGGTACGGAGGTCTTCGGGAAATATTGAGAATTGAGACCATCTACTCCAGCGCTGTTGGTGGATACCCCGAAAAAGCTGATCTCCGCGATAGTCTGGTTGACCCAATTTCCTCATCCAGTTGACACATTCCTCGGGACTCCAACTGAGCAAATCCGAACGCCCAAGATCCCCATTCAATTCTGGGGCGGGCTGATCCCAAGCAGAGACCATAGAGCTTAGTTAGGAAGAATACGAAAAGATTTTAAGAACTGCTTATCGCCTTCAGACCAAGAACCCTCAGAACGATCATTAGTTTGGGGAGAGAAGTTTGCAGATTCTCTTTCTTCAAATTCACTTCGATCGGCTTGGTTATCTTTTTTACGAAGAGCCACTGTGGCTTCAAGCATCATGACTAAATCAAACTCCTGAGCTTGAATGTCATGAATCAGTTCTTTACATTTTGGATTTTCCGCTAACGCTTCCATTAAAGAGTCCCCTAACTCTTCTACTAAATGTTTTACATTTTCAGGTAGTTCCATAAGCACTCCGTATTTCATTATAGATCGGTCGCTTAAAAGGCCTGAACTTACCTGAGTCAAGAAGACTTAACTGTCTAATTCTAATTTAGTGATACTCGTTCCCAATTCAATTAAGCGATCTTTAGCTTTCCGTCCCCAGTCTGAATTAGGGTAACTTTCGGTCAGCTTTTGATAATAAGTCTTAGACTCTTTGATGTAAGCTTCCCTTTGTTGACCAATCCAGTCTCCCAGGGCCTTAATGGACTGCTCTTGGTCACTCTGAGGTACGTCATCCCAAGTCTCTTTACCCAAGTTGCTGAGTTGTTCTTTTTGATAAGCTTCGATTTCTAAAGGAGTAGGGGCTTTTTGTCGCAAAGCTTCAGCTAAATAATAGTAAGCCCTCTCTAAATCGGCATAATCTGCATACCGCTCAAGCATCATTTTAAGTCGTCGTTCGGCGCCTGAGAAATGGTAAGTATTGAGATAGAGTAAACCCACCATCAGTTCGTGTTCGGCTAAGCGCCGATTACATTGATTAATCTTAGATCGGGCATCTGAGGTATAAACAGAGCCTGGAGCCTCAGCAATTAATCGCTCGAAACTCTTGATCGCTTTTTGGGTAGGAGCCTGGTCACGTTCAGCACTCTCAATGGAAGCGTATTGGCAGAGTGCGATCTGATATAGAACATAATCTTTCGATTCACTTCGGGGAAAGTAATTGAGAAAGCTCTCGTACTCAACCTGTGCTTCAGGGTAACTGGGGCTATTATCGAAGAAAAAAGAATCAGCCATGAGAAGTTTGGCCTTAGGAAATTCTCTAGAACCTGGAAAATATTGTTCGATTTGTTTGAGGGCAGTCCTGGCTTCTGTCCATTTGCCTTTACTGGCCGCTTCTTGGGCGGTATTGAAAAGTTCAGCTGCATTCACTTTCTGTGGGTCAAAAGTGGCTGTGAAACCGCATCCGATCATCCCCAGAGTAATCACAAGACTGATCAAGGCTTGGGATGTATTTCTAGCGAACATTCTTCGACTCCAACGGGGATCAACAACATGCCTCATCTATTAAGTATGGCTTATTTTTTTGAAGTTCTCTAAGACATGAAGACCTGGGTCAGTGAGGACATGGACCTTTTTTATGTCTCAAAGCGTTAAAGTAGGTAGAGATGATGAGTGTATGAGCATGGATTTAGACAGCCTTATTAGGGCCAA
The DNA here is from genome assembly GCA_023257195.1 of Holophagaceae bacterium. GTDB lineage: Bacteria > Acidobacteriota > Holophagae > Holophagales > Holophagaceae > Acidiparvus > Acidiparvus fluvialis. Next base: position 34,327 of record JALRCU010000019.1, on the reverse strand, counting down.
AAATGAATTAAAGCCACGGCTTGATCAGCTAAGGGTTTATCTCAAAGCAGATAGTAAAAACTTAGAACTGACGTCAATTGAAACGCAAACCCTCACACCGGGCTTTTGGGATGATCCGAAAAAATCTAAACCACTCTTGATGCGTCGTGCAGCTCTACTTTCCGACATCGAATTATCTAAACGTCTGATCGATGCTTTATCGGACCTCGAGGATGCGATCGAGCTCTCCAGAGAGGACGCTACTTTATTCGCAGAAGCCGTTCGCTTAGAGGGAGTCGTTCGGCAACTCGTTCAAGATTCTGAATTACGGATGATGCTAAGTGGTGAACTCGATGCTAATAATGCCATTTTATCGATCAGTCCTGGCGCAGGAGGAACGGAGAGTTGCGATTGGGCGGCCATGCTTCTTCGCATGTATCTTCGCTTTTGCGAATTGAAAGGTTGGACTGCAGAGATTCATGATCTCCAAGACGGCGATGAAGCTGGACTAAAAGGTGTCACTTTATCTATCAAAGCCCCTTACGCTTATGGATATCTCCGTGCTGAAGCAGGTGTTCATCGGTTGGTGCGTATCTCTCCTTTTGATTCTGCGAAGAGGCGGCATACAAGTTTTGCCGCGGTATACGTAAGCCCAGAATTAGATGAAACCGTGGATATAGAGATTCCAGAAAAAGACCTCAGAATTGATGTTTTTCGGGCTAGCGGAGCAGGGGGGCAACATGTAAATCGTACAGAGTCAGCCGTTCGCTTTACCCATCTTCCTACTGGCATTGTTGTGAGTTGTCAAAATGAGCGATCTCAAATTCAAAATCGAGAAACTGCTCTAAAAATTCTTAAAGGTCGAATATATGAGTTAGAACAGAGAAAACTTTTAGAAAAAATTGCTCAAGCCAGTGGAGAAAAAGCGGATGTGGCTTGGGGAAGCCAGATTCGAAGTTACGTACTAGCTCCCTATCAACTCGTAAAGGATCATCGGACAGGAGTCGAGTCTTCTCAAACGCAAAAAGTACTCGATGGGGACATCGAGCACTTTATCCGAAGTCAACTCCTGGCTAAAGCCTCACGTTCTCCCTCTTAGCGACCTCATCGAGTTTTTTAGGTTTTATGAATCCTTCTCAATCTTTCAAGCCACAAACGCACTGTGATCTGTGCGTTTCGACGTTAGCCGAGGGAACAACTAAACGAACCTATCAGGGCCGGCACTATCTTTTTTGCTGCCCTGCTTGTGCACAGGTTTTTTCTATTTTGGGTCCTGAGGAATCCCTGCGACAAGGATCATCGCTTAAGGGAGGCTCGCTCAATAGTGTGTTACCTGCAGGCCCTTACAATGAAACATGGATCAAGATTGATGGTCTCGTCTGCAGTGCTTGTACCCCTCTCATAGAAGGTCTTTTACAGCAAGATCCGGGAGTCGTTCGGGCGGTAGTTGAGCCCATTACCGAAGTGGCCCATATTATTTTTTCACCTCAATTAACGAGACAAGATTTATTGATTCAGCGACTTAATCGTTTCGGGTTCTTATCGCAAGAGGTGAGTCCTGATTCACAAGAGCGGAAATCAATTCATGAAGCGGTGAGGTTAGTTTTGGCAATCGTGCTGGGCGCAAACGCCATGATGAATGCCATGGTGATCTATGCAGCGTACGCCTTTGATACGGGGCAAAATTGGCTCAGTAACCTTGTTTTTATGGAAAAAGTCTATGAACCGAATCCTATACCAGAAGGGGTGCGTTCTGCATTCACGTTAGTGAGCGGTTTGACCGCGCTTCCCTTGTTGGTTTATTGCGGATGGCCCATTCTTCTTAATGGTTATCGCCGTTTAAAGCTTGGCCAACCTAATACGGATACTCTCGTAGGCTTTGGAGCTTTAGTCGCTTTTATCGTAAGCATTTATTCAGCGCTTGTTCTCAAAACACATCACGTTTACTTTGATACCGCTTCAATGCTGGTTAGCTTATTGATCATCGGACGATCAATTGAAAAAAATTCAAAACAGAAGGCTCAGCGTTTTATTCAGGGACTTTTGATGGCTGAAAGCAAGATGACTCAACGATGGCATCAAGGACAGTGGATTTCAATTAAGGCATCTGAAGTTCAAAGCGGAGATCGTCTTCGCGTAGTGATGGGCGAGCATGTTCCTGTGGATGGTGTTATTCGCGAAGGGGAAGGTTGGATCGATACATCCACCCTCACCGGTGAAGCCTTGCCTCGCGCTATTAAGCAGGATCAAGAGGTTTTCGCTGGATATCTTTGCCAAGAAGGTTACCTCGAGATGCAAGCCACGATCGTGGGACAATCCACCGTTTTGGCTACGATTCTTGACCGCGTCAAAAGAACGCTATCGAGCAAAACGGACATTCAACTTTTGGTTGATCGAATCGCTGCTTGGTTTTTTCCTTTAGTGGTCTCACTATCGCTCGTGACTTTCTTTTTGGCGTGGGCCCAAGGCTTTCAGCTGACAACTTCCCTCATGGCGGGTATATCGGTCTTGGTGGTTGCTTGTCCTTGTGCTTTAGGCCTTGCTACTCCCTTGGTGCTCGTTAATGCTGTCGGGGAAAGTGCCAAGCGAGGTCTTCTCTTACGGAATAGCGAAGTCCTAGAGGCGGCCGCTCATATTACGCATGTGATTTTTGATAAAACCGGTACCTTGACCACGGGTCAACTTCACATTAGTTATTCACACTTCAAAAACATGGATGAACGCAAAGCTTATCAATTGGCTGCTTCGCTCGAGCAACTCAGCACCCATCCACTCGCCCAGGTTTTTTTAAGATCGTTTCGAAACACCGATCGAGAGGGACTCCTGCTTCCGGTAGAGTCATGGAAGCAGGAGTCGGGTCAAGGCCTTGAGGGCGTGGTAGAGGGTCAACAAATTCATATTGGACGACCCTCTTGGTTGAAATCGATGGGCATGCAGATTGATCACTTGCTACCGGCTCATCCTTCATATGGCTCTCAGGTGATTTTGGCACTCAATGGATACCCCTGTGCGTATTGGGAGTTCACCGATCGCATCAGGGAAGACGCTAAAGAAATGATCCAATCCCTAAAGCGTCGAGGAATTCAGGTATGGCTTTTAAGCGGCGATCGATCTGAAGCCTGTCTTTGGCTATCAAAATCCATAGGTATTTCGCCGAAGTTCGTGATGGCTGAATTATTACCCCACCAAAAGCAGGAAAAGATTATTGAACTCCAGAAGAAGGGCTCCGTCGCTATGGTGGGAGATGGTATTAATGATGCCATCGCCATATCTCAAGCCAACGTTGGGATTGCCATGAGTAATGGATCCGGGGTGGCTCTCGAAAGTGCAGGGGTCATTCTCGTCAATCGTCAACTAAAACAAATTCCCACTTTCTTGGTCATCGCAAGGCAGTCTCTGCGCCGCGTTCGGCAAAATTTAGTATGGGCCATGGCCTACAATATGGCCCTGATCCCTCTTGCAGTCACGGGTCGGGTTCACCCTATCTTTGCCGCGGCCGCAATGATGTTTAGTAGCGTCAGTGTGATTTTTAATAGTGGAAGAGGTTTTACTCTCGAAGACTCACTGATAAATTTAGAAGAAGAAATTCATTAGTCACTCACTTTCTGGGATAGATAGACTTCAATTTAGAGGACAATTTTATTTATGCCGGTCTATGATGATTACTCAAGTTGGAAAAATTGGGATCCGAACAGGTTCGGCTGCTTTACTTCCAAAGAAAGTAAGCGTTTCCACCTAGAGTTAAAATCGTTGAAGCTCAAACCAACGGATCATATTTTAGAGATTGGGTTTGGGCATGGTCATTTTATGGGATGGGCAAAATCTAGAAATTATAAGATCGACGGAATTGAAAAGAATTCTCATTTGGTTGAAATCGCGATTCAAAAGGGTTTTTCTGCAACGTCAACCAGTGGAGAAGGATACGGCCATGAAAAATATAATCTCATTGCTGCTTGGGATGTCTTAGAACATATGTCCCATGATGAGATTGAAGCAGCTCTTTCGAATGTCCGTGATGCTCTCGTCGTGGGGGGCTATTTCATTGCTAAATTCCCCAACGGAGATTCTCCCCTTGGCCTCATGCATCAAAATGGAGACATTACACATCGGACTTCCATTGGATATCACAAATGGACCTTCTTTGCCCAGCAGGCCAAAATGAAGATCGTAGCAATTCGGGGGACCCGAAAAGTTATTTTCTATCCGAACCCTTTTGTTACTCTGATCAAATCAACCCATTGGATCATACAAAAGATTGCACAATGGATTTATCGGCAGTTATTTCTTCCACACTACAAGAATGATTATTTTTCGGCTGATACCGTGGTAATTCTTCGTAAAAACTAATTACGCTCATCCTCGGGAAGACGCCAATACCATCGACCAGTTCGACGATCAAAGAGATCAAAAAAAGATAGCCAATTCAGTAAGCCCATAATGAAGAGATAGCTTGCCCCATATTCTTGGATCAAGTTGCGAATAGGTTCGGCTGTGCTTCCCCCGAACAGATAAACGAAGGGAAAATAAAGGGGACCCAAGCCCAGCGTTCCGAGAGCCCCCAACGATTTAAGCCAAGAGGTCGGTTCAAAAGCAAAGATTCCACCAACGGATCCCGCTTCAGATCCGCCCGCCCATAACTGAAGGGCTCCCAAAAGCGTGAAGATCAACCAAACAAAAAAGAAAGTTCTCGCTCGAACCCTATCTCCTAATTCCCAATACCCCCAGCCGGGGAGGACCCACTGCTTGAGGATGGTTCTCCAACTTGCCTGCCAAGCTTTTTGGCCACGCAGAGGGAAGGGTGCTTTCAGGGGTTCAGTCATATGGCTAGGCTACTCGCTCAGAACGAAGAAGCTCAAGCGGCGATTGGCCCTAGTCCGTGGTGAAGGGTAAAAGAGCAATATTGCGGGCTCGCTTAATCGCCACTACCAGGGTTCGTTGATGACGGGCGCAGACTCCGCTCGTTCGACGCGGCATCACTTTACCTCGCTCGGGCGTGAATGAAGACAAGGTTTTGACGTCTTTATAATCGATGGTATTTAGGCGCTCGACGCAGAATTTGCAGAATTTAGGGCGCTTAGCGCCATAAGATTTCTTTTTCTTTGCCTTCGCTTTTGCATCTTGACTATTTCTTTTTTTCATTAGATCACCTCATCAGGAAGAGTATCTTGGATACCTGCCTTGGCTTTGCGTACGGATTCACGTTCAAAGCGCTGTTTGGATCTTCCAGCTGATTTCTCAATTTCGTCCATTCGGACAGATAAGAATTTGATGACCGCATCATTATTTCTAAAACGACGTTCTAATTCTGCGATCAATTGCGAGCCCGCTCGAAGATCGAAGAGCGTATAGTAACCTTCACTAAACTTCTGCACTTCGTAGGCTAGTTTTTTACGGCCCCATTTTTCAGTTTTGAGCAATTCACCACCTTGCTCTTTAATAACGTCCTCATAGGTTTTAACAAGCGCATCGGCTTGCTCTTCGGTGAGGGTCGGTGAAGCGATAAAGATGGTCTCGTAGTGACGCATCGTTCCTCCTTATGGATATGAAGCCCCGAATCGGAGCAAGGAAGACCTGCATTGACAAAATATCAAAGAGGCGTGAAAGATAAGTTTCTCTTAAATACACAAAACTAGCAAGTTCTAATTACCTAGGAGAGTCAAGCCAAAACCCCTTGGTATTCACTTGATTAATGATCTTTGAAAGTTCGAGAGGAGATTCTAAAAGTCTCATAAATTGATTAAATGCACCATGCATTCCCGTCACAACTTTCATTTCAGAGGGTGACCAGGAGCCGAGAACAAATTCATCTAAGGGACGGGAGAACGGAGCAATGCCCAACCTGAGGCGATTGAAGAGGTCTGTTCCCGTTTCTTCAATAATAGATCGGACCCCATTGTGCCCCCCATCGGAGCCTTCTTGTCTCAAGCGACCAACCCCAAGATCCAAATCTTTATCATCATGAAGGACAATAAGCTCTTTTAAAGATACTCCGTACCGAACGGCTTCTTTGACACATTGACCGGAGAGGTTCATGTAGGTGGCCGGGAGCAGTATTCGGATATTTGAGTTCAACTTCCAGAGAGACCCGTGAGAATAGTTCTTTATGAGCATTAAAGAGTCTGGTTGCTGATTGATCCAATAGTCTAATAGGTAGCGACCCAAATTATGACGAGTCTTGACATATTCATCGCCAGGATTGCCAAGCGGAACTAAGACCCATGTCATGTATCCGTCTCCGTGTCTCACGATAAACTAATCGGTTTAAAAAAGGGTCTCTTAAGAGACCCTTTTTTGATAGAAAAAGAATTAAACTATTTTTCTTCCTCAGGCTTCTTGCCTTTTTTGCCGACAATTTCAGGTTCCGTCGGAGCCCCTGGGGTTGATCCTGCGGCAGGGGTCGAACCGTCAGCAGGAGTTGTACCATCCGCTGCGGCTAACGCCACCGGCGCGACAATTTCTTCTTCAGCTCGTTCGTTTACTGCTGCGATGACCTCATGGGCTTCACCGACAATTTTATAGTCAGCATTGAGAGCAATTTGATCGAATCGAATCGCTTCGTTTAGTTTCAATTCAGTCACATCTACATCAATGTGGGGAGGAATATTCGTGGGGAGACATTCGACTTCAATCTCACGATGAACGAATTCTAAGAGCCCTCCCTCGGTCTTAACACCATAGGGTGTACCGATTAATCGAACAGGAACACGAACGCGAACAGATTTTTTTGTATCGACCCTCAAAAAGTCAATGTGACGCAAACGTCCTGTAAGGTGGTGTCGTTGGATCTCTTTAATGAGCACCGACTCGGCACCCTGTCCACCCTCGCGCTGCAGCGTGATTACGGTATTGACCCCTGAATCAGAAGCAATAATTTTAGCAATATCTTTCGGGTTCACCGATAGTGCAACAGGGGGCTTGCCCAAACCATACTCCACAGCCGGGATTAAACCCTGTTTACGGATTTGTTTCGTCGCACTTTTTCCCGCATTTGGACGGACGGGAACACTGAGGGTATTTTTTGACATTTAATTCCTCCTACCTGGCAATTTTAAATTGCCCTCTCGTTGGTAAAAAAGGCCTGGGCAGGCCATGGGTTGATAAAGATTGATCTTTTAGTTTGCCTGAAAAGTTAAAAAAAACCAATGAAAGGTTTATTCACCGATTCTTTAGGCTTGTGGTGAATCTTAAAAAGTCCTCCGGGCTCATGCGAAACTATTTACGGGAGATTCTTGATTTTATGAGTTCAGCCATTTCGCGAGCCGCTATTTTTGATGTTGTGAACCACTATACCGTTCCGGGCGTACAGGCCACCTTAATTCAGCTTAAGTCGATACAATCCATCGAAGTCGAAGACACTAAAGTCGTTTTAAAACTTATGTTGATGGATGCCTATAGGGATCGAGAAAAAACAATTCAAAATGATCTAGAGCAGCGAATCCTTCAGGTACCTGGCGTGAGCCACGTCCAAGTTCTTTTTCACTGGCAGCCTACTCCTCAGGTTGAATTTAAGCATCTGATTCCTACCGTCAAACGATGTGTTGTCATCGGGAGTGGTAAGGGAGGCGTGGGCAAGAGTACCGTAGCGTCAAATCTTGCCGTCGCGAGCGCCCGACAAGGAATGAAAGTTGGGTTGCTCGACGCAGATCTTTACGGACCCTCCATGGGCATGATGTTTGGTATCACGGAAAAACCTGAAGGCACCGACGACGGAAAAATTAAACCTATCGAAAAATTTGGCGTCAAATTGATGTCAATTGGTTTTTTAATTGATGCCGATCGGCCCGTAATTTGGCGCGGACCTATGTTGAATAAGGCGCTCGACCAGTTTTTGGGTGATGTACTCTGGGGCGACTTAGATGTTCTTTATATCGACTTGCCGCCTGGAACGGGTGATATTCAAATCAGTTTGATTCAAAAAATTAATCTTCCTGCCGTGGGCGGGGCCGTCATCGTGTCGACCCCTCAAGACGTGGCCTTTTTAGACGCTAAGAAAGCCATTGGAATGTTCAAAAGTCCTCAAGTGGGGGTCCCCATCCTGGGACTGATTGAAAACATGAGTTCTTACTTATGTCCCAGTTGCGGCGTTGGATCGAATATCTTTGGTCACGGGGGCGTTAAAAAATCTGCGAAGGACATGAGCCTTCCTTTTTTAGGAGAAATTCCTATTGATCTCCAAATTCGAATTGGGGGTGATACGGGCATCCCACTAGTGGAAGCACATCCCGACAGTCCTCAGTCAAAAGCATTCGAATTGATTGCCAGCAATCTGAGAGAGCAATTGGGGCTCTAGCGGGAATTAAGTGCGGGAAGAAAACCTTCGCGACACTTCACTCCATTTGATATTTTGAACAAAAGCATCTAGGTATTTGGCTCGCGCAATGCCGTAATCCACCATAAAAGCGTGTTCCCATGAATCTAAAACAATAAGAAGATCTTGCTCAATAGGAAGACCCAGGTGATGCTCGGCAAAAAAGTAAGTGTGTAATTTTCCATCACGACGATTGCGAGATAGAACAGCCCAGCCGGGGCCACACATGGCTGCGGACTTGAGATCAGCAATAAGCTTATCCTTGCCTCCCTGAGCATCCATGGCTCCTTGTAGATCAGAAGAAATCTTGTCATCTTGACCTAGATTTTCAAAGTAAAGCTCATGCAAAAAAGATCCATTGAAGGCCACCGCTTCACGGCGTTTCAGTTCACTGTACTCATTGAATGAATAGTTTGACTTAGTGTTATCCATCCCACTTAATTTTTCTTCAATCTCATTTAGCTTCGTGATGTATCCCTTATAGAGTGTGAAATGCTGATCGAGTTGAGCATCCGATAGCCCTTGTAAAACTCCCCCTTTAAGGTTGTCGAAATTCTTTGCTTGATGCGCCATATAAACTCCTAAGTAAATGGTTAAATTACTCTTAGTTTAGTCTTAACCGAGAATCTTAGGTGAACTGAGAAGGAGGATCCTCTTTCCAGCCTCCACCCAAAACCACAGTGGTGACAGGCACATGCGGTGTCTTGACGCCTCGATGGCTCATGCAGGTATGGGTACCTATGACCTTAACGGCCCAGGCCTCAGGGCTTAAATAATTTTCGAGAGCATGGGCTATTTGGTGGGTCATTCGCTCTTGTACTTGCAGTCGCCAAGCAAAAGCTTGAACAATTCGAACCAACTTCGATAGCCCGACAATCCCATGAGTTCCCGGAAGATAACCTAAAGTTACCTCACCCTCAAAAGGGGCCAGATGATGCTCACAAGTGGAAGTGAAGGGGACATGCTCAAGAATGATGGGGCAAGGAGTTAACTCACCAGGCATGGCAACTAACTCTTTAGAGAGATCAATCTCTCTTCCTGAAAGCCGCTCTTTCCAATAATCCCTGACTCGCATAGGGGTATCTCTCATTTCTGGGCTCGTAAAGTCGTAGCCCATCCCTCTTAAAAGGTTCTCAATAGATTGGAGTACTTGGGAATCATTGAAGGTCATGGGAAAATCCTACGATAAAGGGGATGAGAATGAGCGATGACAAAGGTGTAAATTATGCCTCAAGCGGTGTCGACATTAGTCGACAAGATGAAGCCCTTCGTCGGATCAAACCCATAGTTAAAACTACCAAGACTCCCAACGTTCGAAGCGATCTGGGTTTATTCGGTGGTCTATTTGCGGCTCAATTCTCAGAAACCAAGCCTATTTTAGTCAGTTCGATGGATGGGGTTGGAACCAAGATGAAGGTCGCTCGGCTTGCCCATCGTTGGGATACCGTTGGGCAAGATCTTGTCAACCATTGCATTAATGACATATTGGTTCAGGGCGCCCGTCCTTTATTTTTTCTCGATTATATTGCCAGTGATCGTTTAGAGCCCGAGATCATTGAATCGATCGTGAGTGGTATGGCGGTCGCCTGTCGAGCCTCAAACTGCTCTCTAATTGGCGGTGAACTAGCCGAGATGCCAGGAGTTTATGCCTCTAGAGAAATCGATGTCGCAGGAACTATTGTGGGAGTGGTCGACGAGCCGCTTCTTCTTCCTCTACCCGAAGCCATGAAGGAAGGAGATTGTTTGATCGCTCTCCCTTCATCAGGACTACATACGAATGGTTATTCTTTGGCTCGAAAAATTATCTTTGAATTAAAACAGTTTCGAGTAGACGAGGTCCTACCTGGAACCAACGAATTGATTGGAGATCTACTTCTCGCCGTTCATCGGAGTTATTTAACTCCCCTGATGCCCCTGATTGAAGGACAAAAAATTAAAGGCATGGCTCATATCACCGGAGGAGGGCTGACCGACAATATTCCTCGAGTACTTCCTTCGCACCTTGATGCGGAAGTCCAACGAAGTTCGTGGGAGATCCCCCCGCTCTTTCGCTTTTTAATTGAGGAGGGACGCTTATCTATGGAAGAAGCGTCGCAGGCCTTTAACTTAGGGGTGGGTATGGTGGTGATTGTGGATAAAGATCAATCCAATCCGGTGTTAGATCACTTACAATCACAGCAGAGCGGGGCTTGGGTTTTAGGACGCCTCAAAGCAGGTACGGGTCTTGTGAAGTTTCAATCTTAAGTCAGGAGTAATCGTGAATACCTTGGACAATGTTCTTCAAGATACTAAAAAGAAAATGCGGGCGTCGATAGAGATGTTAAAAAAAGAAATGGCAACTGTGCGAACAGGTCGCGCCAATGCCTCCATACTTGATAGCGTCCAAGTCGAATATTACGGGTCAATGTTACCCATCAACCAAATGGGCAATGTGAGTGTGCCCGAAGGATCGCTTCTTGTGATCACCCCCTTTGATAAAACTGCAATTAAAGCCATTGAGCTTGCGATCCAAAAAAGCGGACTAGGACTGAATCCCGGTAGCGACGGAAACGTGGTAAGAATTCCCATTCCTGCTCTTACAGAAGAGCGACGTAAAGAACTAGTTAAAACCCTTCATAAAATGGGCGAGGACATCAAAACTGCGATTCGTAATGTTCGAAGAGATGCCAATGACGATATTAAAAGTATAGAAAAGGATAAAACGCAAGGTTTGAGTGAGGATGCCGCAAAAAAAGCGCTTGAAGATATTCAACGAACGACCGATGCTCACATTAAGGAAGTGGACGAGGTTATAAAACATAAAGAAACTGAGATTCTTAAGATCTAAAACTTTTCTCCTAGGATTTTTGTGGAAATATCTTTTTGGGTGCTGGGTCTTCTTTGCTTGGCCTCGTTTGCCGCTGCATTCTTTGATGCGGTTGTGGGGGGCGGTGGATTAATTACGATCCCTGCTTTGATGGCCGGCTTGCCTTTTTCGACCCCCCTACCGACGATCTTGGGAACGAATAAAGTTTTGGCCGGGACCGGTACCACGATGGCTGCTCTCAAATTTATTCGAAGCCAAATCATCCCATGGCAATCCATGGTGGCACCCATTCTATTCGCCATGACGGGAGCTACGCTAGGGGTCCAACTAGCCTATAAACTCGACCCACAACTTCTGAGACCTATTATTTTAATCTTACTCATCTCGATGTTGATCTTCACCATGGCTAAACCTTCCGCTGGAAGACACCATGAGCCAAAGCTATCCGCCACCCGTGAAAAAATAGCGACTAATTTCATCGCTTTTATTATGGGGGGGTATGATGGTTTTTTTGGACCTGGAACAGGCTCCCTCCTTATCTTTTTATTTGTCGCTGTTTTGGGGTTTGATTTTTTACGATCCAGCGCTATGGCTAAATCGGTGAACTGGGCGTCCAATATAGCGAGTTTGGTTATCTTTGTCTCTCGGGGAAGTTGGATTTGGCAGGTGGCTTTACCGATGGCTGTTGCCAATGGAATAGGCGGTTGGGTGGGGGCCCGATTTGCCATTCAACAAGGTAGCGCATGGGTTCGCAAAGTTTTCATTATTGTTGTGACGGTTCTCGTTGCAAGATTGATCTGGCAAACTATTTTTCAGCACACCTAAAATTTACTGTCCGAAAAAAAGCGATAGGCACCCATGGCAAAACTAAAGAAATCTTCCGAAGGTTGGTTTGTCCTAGAGTTAATTATAAAGTTTATGAGATTTATATACCTCGCTTGGGGAGGCATTCTACTAGTCATGCTGATACTTTTTGGCCGCCCACATCTTGAAGTGGCGTCCTTTGTTGTCCATACCCCCCTTGTATATCTCTTCACCTCGCTCTGGGGGAATGGCATTCTCCTAGGGTTGGGTGTCCTTTTATGTACCGCAGCCCTTATCGAACTATGGGAACTCATTAGTCTTGTACTTATAAGCGTCTCTCGGGGGTCCCGCCGCTAAAGGACCGTTTCATAGAGATCCTCGGCAAAATCCCTCTAAGGAACAGAAGTTTAATTTCAAGCATTACTTAGTTAGTCTTTACTTATTGAGGTATTCATGCAGCGCCACCTAAAATATTTTTACTTCACTTTTGTATCAGGGGTTCTTTGTGCACAGTCTCCTTGGTTATTAACCTCGGACCCTGTGGGCATTGCCCGTTCAGGAGCTCAGGTCTCTTATGGAAGAAGCCTTGAGGCATCAACTTTCAATCCAGCTTTGCTCACCACTCTTCAAGACAGTCGATCAGTATTTATTTCGCTCGGTTTGGAAATGCAATCCACTCAGCAAACACTCCAATCAAATCAAACCACCCTCTATTCTTCAGACCGTAATCGATCCATCCCCGCCTTTGGATTAGCTTGGAAACTTAATCCTTCATGGAGCTTGGGTCTTCATTCTGAAAGTACATTCTCGAGACACTTAGATTTTGGGAGTGGATCCTTTACTCGCTTTTTCGGAGATCGACTATCTCTTGTGGGTCGACAAACTCTCGCTCAAATTGCCTTTTCTCCCTCAACGCATCCTGAATTTTCTTTGGGTATAGGCATGGGGATGCTTACCACGGATTATATTGGCGGTCTCTCATTACGAGGGGTTATTCCCTCCAATCCTAACGCTCCCGTTTCCGCAGTGAACCCTTCGCTTGGAGTTTTTGAACAGCGTCTAATGCAATCCGCATCGATAAGCAGTCCTGTTTTTCAAGTTGGTGGTCGATGGGCCATAAATTCAAGATGGAGTATGGGTTTTGCTTACCAATCAGGCCTCCAAAAGTCTCTGCCTCTCTCTTCAACACTGTCAGGCGCCCCGCTCTTTTATTCCAATACTGGCTTCGGCAACCCCCTTGTTGGTGGAATTGCGTCGGGCTTGACTCTCACGGCTAACACCACATCGCGACCCGGCACGGGGAGCCTAGAACTTCCAAGTCGCCTAACATGGGGCATAAGGTTTCGCCCTAATACAACCTTCACGATGGAATTAGATGTACGACGAATGTTTGGTAATTTTTCCATTCCCGATTGGCCGTCTTTAGTAAACGTTTCGGGAACCATCAGTACCCCTTCCGTTTTATCTTTTGCCCCGTCCGCAAATAGCCTTCGCAGTGGACGGCCTAGTATAGGGCTCTCCCTAGGTGCAGATATCACACTGAATCAAAGCTGGACTCTTCGCGCAGGATTTTCTCAGGATCAATCAACACTTTCCGATGTTTATGTAAATCCCATTTTGGGAGGAGCTGCGAGCTCGACATTTTCTGCGGGCTTTAGTTATATCGGGTGGGGTGGAGAGTGGAATTTGGGTTATCAAATTCGACAATCTCGCGACATCGAGTCGAAGACTCTAGACGGCTCTTGGAATTCAGGCGGATTTAGTCCCACCGGAACTCCGGTCGGAGTTGAAGGCATGGGGCACATGATTGCTATCGGCTATAAGACGCGCTTCTAGTTTATGAAATTCTTAGGCCCCCATGCATGCGAGGAGGCACTTCATCGAGGTGAACTCCACACGCTTTGGATCTCGTCAACCATTTGGGATCGTGTGACTCCTTTTCGAAAACTAGCCCGAGAAGCTCGCGTCGTGATCCACCAAGAACCCCCCGAAGCTCTTGACCGCAAGTCCAATGGGATCCGGCACCAAGGCATGATTGGAGAGGGCTCTGAAATCGCCTATGTTGAACTGGCTACTTTTTTCCCCTTGATGAATTCAAAGAAAAATCAAGTCCTTCTCGTTGCCCTCGACGGCATCATGGACCCACAAAATTTAGGTGCGATCCTGAGAACTTGTTCGGCAGCGGGAGTCGATGGAGTTATTCTCCCGGAACGCCGTTCGGCGAGTCTTACCGAATCCGCTGTCCGAGCGAGCGCAGGAACTGCCGGTCGTGTACCCATTGCTCGTGTCACTAATTTAGGCCGAGCGCTCGACGATCTCAAAGATGCAGGTGCTTGGATTTATGGATTATCGTCGGGAGATGAAACGGATAATTACCTCAATGAGGCCTTTGACCGCTCTCTTGTTTTGGTCATTGGATCGGAAGGCGAGGGGCTGCATCAAAAAATTAGTGAACGGTGTGATCGACGCCTCCATATTCCAATGCCGGGGTCCACGGAGAGCTTGAACGCCTCTGCGGCCACAGCCATCGCCCTTTTTCGGGTTCTTGCAGTCAGGACAAAGAGCCCATAAAGATTGGGCAGGAGACCCATTAGATTTGTTTTTCCCTTGAGGAAGAGCAGGCTAAGTGCTATATTTTCTATTCCCAGCATGGGAAATTCTGACTTCATTTCAGAATGTTATTTGGAATCTTCGAGGAGATTCCAAAGTGGTTTTTTGCCCGTATCTTTCGATCATGCCCTTCCAGAAGGCGCAATGCCGAGATGGCCGAGTGGTTAATGGCAGCAGACTGTAAATCTGCCGGGCTGACGCCCTACGGAGGTTCGAATCCTTCTCTCGGCACCATTATTAAACTTCTTGCGTTGTGCATCAGGCGGGAATAGCTCAGTTGGTAGAGCGTCAGCCTTCCAAGCTGAATGTCGCGGGTTCGAACCCCGTTTCCCGCTCCATCGCTGCCAAGTGTTATGGCCCACATAGCTCAGTGGTAGAGCACTTCCTTGGTAAGGAAGAGGTCGCTGGTTCAATCCCTGCTGTGGGCTCCATTTGTTTTCTTTATCTTTTTGTTTTTTTAACTTTTATTTTTTAGGAGGTCCCTGTGGCCAAAGAAAAATTTGATCGTTCTAAACCCCATATCAATATCGGCACCATCGGCCATGTTGATCATGGTAAGACGACTCTCACTGCTGCGATTACTTTCGTGCTTTCCAAAAAATTTGGTGGCGAAACTAAATCCTATGAACAGATCGACTCTGCTCCGGAAGAAAAAGCTCGTGGTATCACCATTAACACCGCTCATGTGGAATATCAGACGGAAGCTCGTCATTATGCCCACGTGGATTGCCCAGGTCACGCCGATTATGTGAAAAACATGATCACCGGTGCTGCTCAGATGGACGGTGCAATTCTTGTTGTTGCAGCCACGGACGGTCCGATGCCTCAAACACGGGAACACATTCTCTTGGCTCGCCAAGTCGGTGTGCCAGCGATGGTGGTCTTCTTGAACAAGATGGATATCGCTGACCCTGAGTTAGCGGATCTTGTCAAAGAAGAAATTCGTGACTTACTCAAGTCCTACCAATTCCCTGGAGACGAAATTCCCATCGTTGGCGGTTCAGCTCGTCAAGCCCTCGATGCTATTGCTGCTACCGGTAATCCTGACGATCCTAAATGCAAGTGTATTTTGGATTTGATGGCTGAAGTCGACAAATACATTCCCACTCCCAAGCGCGATATTGATAAACCCTTTATCATGCCCGTAGAGGACGTCTTCACTATCACGGGTCGAGGAACCGTTGTGACGGGTCGTATTGAGGCGGGTGTCGTGAAAGTCGGGGAAGAAATTGAAATCATCGGCCTTAAGGCAACCGAAAAGAAGGTTGTGACAGGAGTCGAAATGTTCCGTAAGAGCCTCGACGAAGGTCAGGCCGGTGACAATGCTGGTATTTTGCTTCGCGGTGTTGAACGTAAAGACGTTGAACGCGGCCAAGTTCTCGCTAAACCCGGCAGTATTACCCCTCACACCAAATTCACAGCTCAAATCTATGTCCTGACCAAAGAGGAAGGCGGACGTCATACTCCGTTCTTTAACAATTACCGTCCTCAATTCTATTTCCGAACTACTGACGTGACCGGCTCGATCAAACTAGAAGCAGGACGAGAAATGGTTATGCCCGGCGATAACATCACGCTCGAAGTCGAATTGATTGCTCCTATTGCTATGGACAAAGGCCTCAAGTTCGCCATTCGTGAAGGTGGACGTACGGTTGGTGCCGGTAATGTGAGTAACATCATCGCTTAAAATCGATCTTCTCCTTTTAGAGGTTTAACGTGCGCGAAATCATTACCCTTCAGTGCCAAGAATGTGGTGATAAAAATTACACCACCACAAAAAATCGAAGAACTCACACTGAAAAAATTGAGTTGAAGAAGTATTGTCGTCGACTCAAGCGCGTCACGGTGCATCGCGAGACTAAAGCCTAGGCTTGCGATGCAACCCCTTTTAGGTCTTTTCGTTGGATTTTTAGGGGAGTAGCTCAGTTGGTAGAGCTTCGGACTCCAAATCCGACGGTCGCGGGTTCGATTCCTGTCTCCCCTGCCAACTTATCCCATATACGGAGCCACATTTGATTTCTTTGATTAAAAAACAAACAGCCGATTTCATGGAAGAACTCAGTCATGTTGATTGGCCGAGCCAATCAAAAGTGAGGAGTGCATCTTGGACAGTTATTTCGATCTCGGTCTTTGTTGGACTTTTTCTGTGGAGCATCGATTGGATATTTTCTCGAAGCTTCGGTTATTTTCTTCCTAAAAGTTAGACGCTCAGGATTTTAGAGGCACTCATGTCAGATACAGTGAACGAGACAGTGATCCAGGGGAAGAAACTAGCTTGGTTTATCATTCATACCTATTCCGGGTATGAAACCAAGGTGGTTGCTCAACTAAAACAGCGAATTCAGATGGAACTTCGCCAAGATCACTTCGGGGATCTTCACGTACCCGAAGAAACTTATGAAGAAATGAAACAGGATTCTAAAACGGGCAAACGAGAGCGCGTTACTAAGACCCGAAAATCTTTCCCGGGTTATGTTTTAGTTCAAATTGCCGTGACGCAAACCGAGTCAGGTGCTTGGGAAATGTCCGATACGGACTGGCATTTGGTACGCAATACCCCCAAGGTTACTAGTTTTGTGAGCCCCAATAAAAAACGCCCTGTTCCCTTGACAGAAGATGAAGTTAGCCAGATTATGCATCATCAAGTGGAGACCCAAGAGAAGCCCAAACCTAAATTTTCCTTTGAAAAAGGTCAAAAGGTTCGTATCATTGATGGTCCCTTCGCTAATTTCGAAGGAGATGTCGAAGAAATACAAGAAGAGCGATCTACCGTGCGTGTCATGGTGACGGTCTTCGGTCGAAGTACCCCTGTGGAACTCGATTTTATTCAAGTCGAAAAACGTTAGTTTTTAGACATTTTCATTCTCATTTCAACCTGGTGGTGTTGGGGTCCCCCCCTCCACACTTTTAAGGCGGTTGTTGCCATCATTTGATGGAATCTCTCGCAGGAAGGCAAGTACACATGGCTAAAAAAATCTCAGCATATATCAAACTGCAGTTGCCTGCAGGTGAAGCAACGCCCGCTCCTCCGGTTGGTCCTGCCTTGGGTCAACACGGTGTCAATATCATGGAGTTTGTAAAGCAGTTTAATGCCAAGTCAGTAACGCTGACCGAAAAAGGGACTACCCTTCCTTGCGTGATAACGGTGTATGCCGATAGATCCTTTAGTTTCATTTTAAAAACTCCTCCTGCGGCCGTTTTAATTAAAAAGAAGATTGGCCTTGAGAAAGGGAGTCCTACGCCGAATAAAACGAAGGTTGGAACTATTACTAAAAAACAAATTGAAGAAATTGCAAAAACTAAAATGGCTGATATGAATGCAGGCAGTCTCGAAGCTGCCATGCGCTCTATCGCTGGATCTGCGCGCTCTATGGGTGTGGATGTCGTCGATTAATTATCTATTTGGTGGAAGAGCGACGTGCTTTTCCCCCGGTTACCGCACCGATCTGCGGGAGATCAAAAAAAGGAGTATTTGATGGCAAAGACAGGTAAAAAATACTTGGCGGCCTCCTCCAAAGTTGCTGATCGCCCCCATGACCTTAAGGAAGCCTTATCGGTCGTCAAAGATGTGGCCTTTGCCAAGTTTGATGAAACCGTTGAGATTCACATGCGTCTTGGTGTTGATCCACGACAAGCTGACCAAATGGTACGCGGCACGATTGTCCTTCCCCATGGAACTGGAAAGTCCATGAAAGTGGCTGTTGTTGCTACTGGAGAAAAAATTAAAGAAGCTGAATCAGCGGGAGCTGATCTAGTAGGTGGAGATGACCTAGTAGAAAAGATCGCCGGGGGCTTCATTGATTTTGATGCACTTGTGGCGACCCCTGACATGATGAAAGGGGTAGGGCGCTTGGGAAAAGTATTGGGTCCCAAGGGTCTCATGCCGAATCCCAAGACCGGAACCGTTACCTTTGACGTGGCTAAGGCAGTCAGAGATATCAAAGCGGGTAAAGTGGAGTACCGCGTTGATAAGGACGGCATTATTCATGCCCCAGTCGGCAAATTGTCTTTTGGGATTGAAAAACTACAAGAAAATACTCAGGCCCTTCTCGATGCTGTCGTGAAAGCAAAACCTGCTTCCTCGAAGGGTAAATATGTTAAGACCGCCTTCATCGCATCAACGATGGGACCCTCGGTGGCTTTATCTACAACCAATTTTGAGACGAAGTGAGGTAGATGATGGAAAAAAATAAAAAAGTCACCGAACTCACCGAACTCAAGCAAACGTTTACGATCGCCAAGTCAGCGATCGTCCTTGAATTCAAAGGTCTGACTGTTGAAACCGACACAGCATTTAGAAAATCTGTTCGGGATCATAAAGGTCAATACCGAGTGGGTAAGAACACGCTTCTTCGGCTCGCGGTTAAAGATACCGTATTCGAGTCTCTTTCCCCTTATTTCAAAGGCGCGAGTTCCGTAGCAACCACCCAGGAAGATATGGTGGCTTTTGCCAAGGTTCTAAACGATTTCTTGAAAGATAATCCCGCGGTAACTTTCAAAGCGGGTCTGTCCGATGGAAAACCCTTAGCACTCAAAGACATTCAGCAACTAGCGAATCTGCCTAGTCGCGAAGTCCTGATTGCAAAGTTACTATACCTCATCAAATCCCCCATCTCGGGTCTTGCGATTACGCTCGATGCAATCCGCAAGCAAAAAGAGCAAGGGCAATAATTTAATCCTTTTTAATTTTCTCAACCACTTTATTTTTTAGGAGGCCACCATGGCACTCACTTCGGATCAATTCATCAGTGAAATTGAATCCATGACCGTTCTTGATTTGGCTAACTTGGTCAAATCCCTTGAAGAACGTTTTGGCGTCTCAGCAGCTGCCGCTGCGGTCGCTGCCCCAGTGGGCGGAGCTGCTGCTTCAGCAGGTGCTGAAGAACAAACTGAATTCTCAGTCGAATTAACGGATGGCGGCGCTAACAAACTTAGCGTCATCAAAGCTATCCGCGAAGTTGTCTCAGGACTCGGATTGAAAGAAGCCAAGGATCTTGTTGACGGCGCTCCCAAGGAAGTCAAATCAGGGCTCTCCAAGGACGAAGCTGCAAAGATGAAAGAAAAACTAGAAGCCGCCGGCGCAAAAGTTACGATCAAGTAACTTAATGGCCTCATTGGGCCTAGCCAGGGATCGTTTGTTAGATTCCTGGCTAGGACCTAAAGGCGTCTAGTGTTATTCTTAATTCTTGGTTTAATTCATACTTAAGCCCTTTCGTAAACCCCGCTTGATAGGCCCTTGGTTGCGATACATCAACAACTGCTCACACATTTTTTGCGTCTAACTCTCGAACCCCTTTGGGGCTCCTAGGGTTTTTATTGCTATCCCTTGTTTTTTTATTCTCTAGTTCGGCATCTTGGCACACCTGATCCTACCCGATCAGTTCTTGGAGCGACATACCCATGAGCGTTCAGCAAAATATTTATCGCCAACGAAAAAATTTCTCCAAAATTCCTTCGTTGGTTCCGATCCCTAATCTGATCGATATCCAAAAGAAAAGCTATGATGAATTTGTCCAAATGAATCTCTTGCATACGGAGCGAGATGTTCGTGGACTCAAAGCTGTATTTGAATCGATGTTCCCTGTGCACAACGGAAAAGAAGCCGATGGAAGTGATGCGACCCTAATGGTTCAATTCAAAGATTACATTGTCGGCCATTGGGCCTGCCAATGTGAAAAATTCTCTGGGCTTGAACATCTTCGAACTAAATGTAAAAAATGTGATCACAGTATTGTTTCCGATCACCCTACGGATCCCGCAGTTGATTGTCCGAATTGCGGAACTCGCAATAAGAATCAAGCAACCATCTGCGATATTTGCCAATCCCCCGTCTTCTTAAAGCACAAAATGAGTCCAGAGGAGTGTCGCGAGCGAGGTGCGACTCTTTCGGCTTCAATCAAAATTAAAGTGGCTTTTACTCAGTGGGATAAAGACGATAAGGGCAAACGGAAACTCAAAGAAAGTCAAGAGGCTGAAGTTTATTTCGGGGATCTACCCGTCATGACCGATAGTGGAACTTTTATTGTGAATGGCACCGAGCGTGTCATCGTCTCACAACTTCATCGAAGCCCAGGTGCATTCTTTGCTATCAACGAAGATAAAACTATCTACAGTGCCCAAATCATTCCTTATCGCGGTTCGTGGGTTGAGTTTGAACTCGATACCAAGGGTCTCATGTATGCGCGCATTGATCGTAAGCGTAAATTCTTAGGGTCTACGTTTCTTCGAGCCCTAGGTCTTTTTGATGACGTTCTTGCTGATAATGCTTCGCTATTAAAAAACTTCTACGGATCAGCTCTATTCACTATTCGTAAAAAAGAGCTCTTTGTTAAACCCTGCGAAGCAATCATCGGAAAATCTGTTGAGGAAAATGTCAAAAGCAAAAAAGGAAAAGAAATCCTTGTGGCAAAAGGTAAAAAGATCACCAAGCGTGTAATGGAGCAAATTCTCAAAGCCGGTATTGATGAAATTGCCGTGAATCGCAATGTGCTTGACGGAGCCGTGGTTATCGAAGATATCGTCAATATGAAAACAGGAGAAATTCTCCTTGAGGCTAATCAGCCCTTTCTCCAGACTCATCTTGAAATGTTGATGGCGAATAGCATCGACGAATTCTCCGTCTGTTTCCCAGAGAATGATCCGACGGGTAAGGTTTTATCTGAAAGTTTAGCTAAAGATCACACCGAAGACCCAGAAGAGGCCGCCAAGGAAATATTTAAAAAAATTCGTCCAGGAGAGCCCGCGACCACAGACTCAAGTCGCAAATTACTGTATGGTATGTTCTTTGATTCTGATAAGTATGACCTAAGTAAAGTGGGTCGCCACAAACTCAATGCCAAATTGGGCCTCACCACAGATCTTGGGCAACGCACGCTCACCGCTAATGACTTCATTCAAACGATTCATTATCTTCTTCGCTTGAAGAAATATGACACGACTCGTCAAGACTTCGGTGAAATAGCACCGGTCCGCGCTGATGATATCGATCATTTGGGCAATCGTCGTGTTCGAAGCGTGGGCGAACTTCTAGAAAATAGTTTCCGCGTAGGCCTCGTTCGAGTTCAGCGGTCCATTAAAGAGAAATTCTCAGCAGCGCAAGACCCTAATAACCCATTGAAAGTCCAAGATCTCATTAATAGCAAACCCGTGATTGCTGCAATGAAAGAGTTCTTTGGATCCAGTCAGCTTTCTCAATTTATGGATCAAACCAATCCCCTCTCCGAAATCACCCACAAGCGCCGCCTTTCAGCACTTGGACCGGGTGGTCTTAGTCGCGATCGAGCGGGCTTCGAAGTTCGAGACGTCCACACGTCTCACTATGGGCGCGTTTGTCCCATCGAAACACCCGAAGGTCCAAATATTGGGCTTATTAGTTCGTTAAGTTGTTACGCCCGTATTAGTGAATTTGGTTTTATCGAATCACCCTACCTTAAGGTTCAAGATGGAAAGATCTTGCAATTCGCCCGCATCACTTCAGTGGGGGATGTCACAACTAAAGACATTACTTTGGTTAATCCTAAAACCGGTCTTCCTCTAAGTGACAAAGAGATCAAAGCCATTAATTCGCCCTACAAACAAGTCGTCTCACTTCAGGAACTTGAAACCTTAAATCGTACCCTTGATAAAAATGGTAAACGTCCCGCTAAGTATGAAATTCACGCTTTTTATCTTTCAGCATGGGAAGAAGATGAGCACATCATTGGCCAAGCCAATATCAATGTTAATGAAGCGGGTCAGATTCTCGATGAATTTGTCACGGCTCGTATCGCCGGAGAAACCAAAATCATTGAGCGACAGCGCGTCACTTTAATGGACGTAAGCCCCAAACAAGTGGTGTCGGTTGCCGCTAGCCTCATTCCATTCTTGGAAAATGACGATGCGAATCGAGCCCTGATGGGTGCAAATATGCAGCGTCAGGCTGTTCCCTTGATTCGTACCGAGGCTCCCATTGTTGGTACGGGCATGGAATATACGGCGGCAAAAGATTCAGGCGCATGTGTGGTCTGTCGCCGCTCAGGTATTGTGGAAACGGTCGATGCAAACCGTATCGTGGTTCGGGTTGAAGATGATCCCGATACTTCCGGTGAAGAGAGTGGCGTAGATATTTACACCCTCGTTAAATTTGCTCGATCCAATCAAAATACCTGCATCAATCAAAAGCCACTCGTCCAAAAAGGTGAATTTGTCGAGTCCGGACAAATCATTGCGGATGGTCCGTGCACTGACCAGGGCGAGCTGAGCTTAGGTCGCAATCTCGTAGCAGCCTACATGCCTTGGAGAGGATACAACTTTGAAGACGCTATTTTGATCAGCGAACGTGTTGTTAAAGAGGACCTTTACACCTCTATTCATATTGAAGAATTTGAAATTCATGCTCGTGATACAAAACTCGGTCCCGAAGAGATCACGCGAGATATTCCACAGGTGCGAGAAGAAGCCCTTAAAAACCTCGATGAAAGCGGGATCATTCACATTGGTGCCACCGTCAAACATGGGGATATCCTTGTTGGCAAAGTAACACCCAAGGGTGAGACGGTACTGTCTCCCGAAGAAAAACTGCTTCGGGCTATTTTTGGTGAAAAAGCTAGTGATGTAAAAGATGCAAGCCTTACGCTCCCTCCGGGGATTGAAGGAACAGTGGTCGATGTTAAGGTTTTCACCCGCAAGGGCCAAAAGAAAGATGCTCGTACGGAATTTATTGAATCCGAAACTATGGCAAAGTGGGAAAAAGACTTATCCGACGAAGAACGCATTACCCGTGCTGAAGCCAAAAAACGGATCATCAATCTACTCAAAGGGCGAGAACTCGATAAAGCACTTCTGGATCACGAAGGTAGAGAAATTCTTCCCAAGGGAAAGAAACTCACTCAGAATATGCTCGAAGTTATCGCGTATCATGCATTCGAAAATGTGAGTGTAGTCGCCGGTAAAGAGCGTATTGAGACCCAGGTTCATGAGGAACTCAACCGAACTAAAAGTAAACTTGCGGTACTTCGAGATAACCTTAACAATCGCCGGGATCGCTTAACACGCGGCGATGAATTAATGCCCGGTGTTCTCAAGACCGTCAAAGTCTATGTTGCGGTAAAGCGTAAATTACAAGTGGGCGATAAGATGGCTGGCCGCCATGGAAACAAGGGCGTGGTCTCGCGCATTCTTCCGATTGAAGATATGCCCTATTTATCTGACGGTACCCCTGTAGATATTGTGCTTAATCCCCTGGGCGTTCCTAGCCGTATGAATATCGGTCAGGTTCTAGAATGTCATTTGGGCTGGGCCGGTAAAGTTCTTGGCGTTCATTTTGCAACCCCTGTTTTTGATGGTGCTCGCGAGTCCGATATTAAAAGCGCCCTTAAAAAAGCCCATGACAAGATGCCCGTAGGTCCCGGTGTGAATGTCAGTATCGATCGAATGAATCTTTTTACTGGTGAGAAAGAAGTCATTAATATGCCCGATGGCAAGGCTCTTCTTTTGGATGGCATTACGGGCGAAGCTTTCGAACAACCTGTCACGGTTGGTTGCGTCTATATGCTTAAACTCCATCACTTAGTCGACAACAAGATTCATGCTCGAAGCATTGGACCCTATTCATTGATCACGCAACAACCGTTGGGTGGAAAAGCTCAATTTGGTGGCCAGCGTTTTGGGGAGATGGAAGTTTGGGCCCTTGAAGCCTATGGAGCCGCCCATGTTCTTCAAGAACTTCTAACTTATAAATCTGATGATATGTTTGGCCGAACTCAAATTTACCAAGCCATCATTAAGGGTGAGCCTATTAAGGACCCCGGTCTTCCTGAAAGCTTCAACGTAGTTCGCAAAGAACTGAATGCCCTTTGCATCGATGTCGAGATGTTGACTCAAGATCAACTTGATCCCGAATCGATGCAGGAAGACCCCACGGCCTTCTCGCTTGATGCTTAACTTTATTTTTTACTCGTTCCTTCTTTTTCCTTCATTTTTTCTCGTTTAAAAAAGGTTGCCCATGTTTCCAGAAGTTCAAAACATCAACGCCTATGAATGTATCCGAGTCTCTCTTGCCTCCCCTGATCGTATTCGTCAGTGGTCACGAGGAGAGGTCCTGAAGCCTGAGACGATCAATTATCGATCTCTAAAGCCCGAACGTGATGGACTCTTCTGTGCTCGTATTTTCGGACCCGTGAGTGACTGGGAATGCTTATGCGGTAAATATAAACGACAGAAATTTAAAAACGTTATTTGTGACAAATGCGGTGTTGAAGTAACTAAAAAATCAGTTCGACGTGAACGCATGGGCCATATCCAACTGGCTTCACCCGTCAGTCACGTTTGGTTCTTCAAAGGGGTTCCGAGTCGCATTGGGTATTTGCTCGATATTCCCCTCAAGGATCTCGAAAAAATTCTTTATTTCGAGGCCTATACCATTACGGATAATGGAGGCACTCCGCTCAAAGAAGGCGAGATTCTCAATGAAGATAAATTCCGCGAGTATCGATCGCTCTATGGGGATGCTTTTAAGGCCCAGATGGGTGCTGAAGCTATCAAAGAACTTTTGCGACGGGTTGATGTTGGTGCTCTTTCCATCGCTCTTCGTGCCGAAATGAAATCCGAACCTTCGCTTCAAAAGCGTAGTAAGTTGGCCAAGCGTCTTAAGGTTTCAGAATCTTTTGTTCGCTCGGGTAATCGTCCCGAGTGGATGATTTTAGATGTAGTTCCCGTGCTTCCCCCCGAACTGCGCCCTTTGGTACCCCTTGATGGCGGTCGTTTTGCCACCTCTGATTTAAACGATCTTTATCGTCGGGTTATTAATCGCAATAATCGACTAAAAAAACTCATGGAACTCAAAGCACCTGAAGTGATCGTGCGTAATGAAAAACGTATGCTCCAAGAATCCGTTGACGCTTTGTTTGAGAATGGCAAGCGAGGCCGAATTCTTCGTGGCGTTTCGAATCGACCCCTCAAATCCCTCTCTGATGCCCTCAAGGGTAAACAGGGTCGTTTTCGCCAGAATCTCCTCGGCAAACGTGTCGACTATTCCGGACGCTCGGTCATTGTCGTGGGTCCCGATCTTAAATTACATCAATGTGGTATCCCCAAGAAAATGGCACTTGAGTTATTCAAGCCCTTTATCTTTAATCGACTGGAACACAAAGGTCATGCGGCCACTATTCGTCAAGCTAAAGAACTAGTAGAAGAAGGCCGCCCAGAGGTATGGGATGTGCTCGAAGAAGTTATTCGTGAGCATACCGTCCTGCTTAATCGTGCACCAA
Organism: Holophagaceae bacterium; assembly: GCA_023257195.1. GTDB lineage: Bacteria > Acidobacteriota > Holophagae > Holophagales > Holophagaceae > Acidiparvus > Acidiparvus fluvialis. The sequence continues at coordinate 8,574 of JALRCU010000019.1, read as the reverse complement.
CACTCCATCGTTTAGGCATTCAGGCCTTTCAGCCGGTGCTAGTTGAAGGCAAAGCTATCCAACTCCATCCCCTTGTATGTACTGCTTTCAATGCGGATTTCGATGGAGATCAGATGGCCGTCCACGTTCCCTTGAGTCCCATGGCTCAAATTGAAGCCAAGGTTCTTATGATGAGTACGCAGAATATTTTAAATCCTGCGAACGGGCGCCCCAATGTGGTTCCTAGTCAGGATATTGTCTTAGGTGCTTATTATTTAACTAAGAAGCGAAAGAATCGTAAGGGCGAAGGAAAATCCTTTGGCTCTATGAATGATGTGGTGTCCGCCCATGAAGCAGGGTTATTAGATACGCACGCCATTATCAAACTTCGATATACCGGAGAGTTAGTTGACACGGAAGCTTGGTATTTGAAAGATCCTAAGAAAAATTCAGAACAAGAAGTGTTCGAATGTCCCTCTGAAATGAAGACTAATGACATGATCGAAACTACTGTTGGACGGGTCATCTTCAATCGTGCTCTGCCTAAGGGCTTCCCCTACATCAATGGACTTCTCAAGAAGGATGGTCTCTTATCCCTCGTTGTTCGCAGCTATAAGACGAAGGGTCCAGAGATGACCATTGAAATGCTGGATGCCATGAAGGAAGCCGGCTTTACATGGGCCATGAAGGCGGGTGTGAGCGTGGGAATTGACGACCTCGTTGTGCCGGCCTCTAAATCGAGCCTTTTGGATAAGGCGAGTAAAGAAGTTCGCGAGATTGAAAAAGAATCTTACGAAGGTCGCCTCGACAGTGCGACTCGCTACAATCGAATTCTTGAAGTCTGGGGCAAGACGTCCGAACAAGTGGCTCAAGATATGATGAAAGAACTCGAGCATCAAAACGAAAGTAATCGCTACCTGAACTCGATTTATATTTTGGCCGATTCAGGCGCTCGTGGTTCCAAGACTCAGATCCGACAAGTGGCCGGTATGCGTGGTTTGATGGCTCGTCCCAGCGGCGATATCATCGAAACACCCATCACTGCGAATTTCAAGGAAGGTCTTTCGGTCCTCGATTATTTCATCTCTACCCACGGAGCCCGAAAAGGACTGGCGGACACTGCTTTGAAAACTGCCGACTCCGGGTATCTGACTCGTAAATTGGTCGATGTGGCACAAGACGTGATTATTAATGAGCAAGATTGTCAGACCGTCGACGGCATTGAGGTCGCTGCCATTATTATGGCGGATGGTTCTGTTCGTTCTCGACTGCGCGATCGCATCATGGGCCGTGTCACACTTCACGACATTGTGGATCCCTACGACAAGACTAAAGTCTATGTGAAGTCGGGCGAAATTATCTCTGAAGATGCTGCTTTTGCCATTGAAACCAGTGGTATTGTCTCAGTAAATATTCGATCGGTTCTCACGTGTGAAGCCCGTCGAGGAGTTTGCGTTCAATGTTACGGACTCAACCTGAGTACAAGTCGTATGGTCGATATTGGCGAAGCGGTTGGTGTCGTAGCTGCTCAGAGTATTGGAGAACCCGGAACCCAATTGACAATGCGTACTTTCCACGTTGGGGGTGCCGCAAGTCGAACCAGCGAGAAGAGCACCCACGAATCTCAAATTGGTGGCGTCATTAAATTCGAAGGACTCAAGGGCCGTTTTGTCACGAATCGTCTCGGTCAAGTCGTCTCCCTAACCCGTAATGGCTATGTCTTATTGACGGATGCCAAGGGCAATGAGCGCGAGCGTTACAAAATCACGTCAGGAGCTGTTCTCAAGGTTAAAGAGGGTGACAAAATCGAACCTAAAACGACCATTGCTGAATGGGATCCCTACAATGATCTCGTTCTATCCGAAGAGGATGGTACAGTCGCTTTCGAAGAATTAGAACTAAATATTTCTTATCAGGAAGAGAAGGATCCTATTTCTGGAAACTTCCGAAAGAAAGTCATTGATCCTACTGATGATAAGATTCATCCTCATATCAACATCAAAGGGTCGGGCAACAAGATCCTTCGACGCTATAACATCCCTACCGATGCTTACCTTGAAGTGGAAAATGGCCAAGGGGTAAAGGCCGGAGATGTATTATCTAAAACTCCCCGACAGCAGGTTAAAACCAGCGACATCACCGGTGGTTTACCCCGCGTCACGGAACTCTTTGAAGGTCGAAAATCCAAAGAACCTGCGATCATCACTGAAATTGCAGGTATCGTGAAATTTGACAAGCGTATTCGCGGCAATCAAAAGGTGATTGTTGCCCCCGCTAACGCCAAAGAAGGCGAGAAGACCTTTGAAGCCCTGATCCCTCGGGGAAAGCATATCTTAGTTCAAGATGGCGATGAGATGAAGGCGGGAGATAAACTTACCGAAGGACCTATTTCAACGCAAGATATTCTAAAAGTTCAAGGGGAAAAAGCCCTTTGCGCCTATTTGGTTAATGAGGTTCAGGAAGTTTATCGAGCTCAGGGTGTGACCATCAATGATAAACACATTGAAGTGATCATTCGGCAGATGATGCGCTGGGTCCAAATCGAGGATGTGGGCGATACCCCCCTCATTGCTGAAGAGAAGGTTGATAAGCATCGCTTTAAAGAGATTAATCTCGCTACGACTAAGGAGCTGAATGAAGATGGATCGGCCAAAAAGCCCGCCACCTGTATTCCTTTGTTGCTTGGGATCACCAAAGCCTCCCTTACGTCAGAGAGTTTCATCTCTGCTGCCTCTTTCCAAGAGACCACGCGTGTCTTAACCGAAGCAGCCATGGAAGGCCGAGTGGATTATCTTCGAGGGCTAAAAGAGAATGTGATTTTAGGTCGCCTCATCCCTGCTGGAACGGGTATGACGGCTTATCGCAATCTCGAGATTGAAGAAGGTCAATACCCCGAGCCCCAAGTCGCCTCAAATTATACGGATGAGGAGTTTGATGACGAATACAGCATGATGGCTGCCCGCATCGAACAGCTTGATGGTCTGACTCAGGTAGAAGGGGAAGAGATTTAAACTTCCCTATCTTAAAAAAGCCCCTTCGGGGGCTTTTTTAATGGAAAGCCATAGGGGACCGCCCCTAGAGTCGATACACTAAAATTCATAACCTTCTAAAGAGATTCTTCATGCAATCCTGGATCGTCCGTCTCAATCATTTTTATCAATGGAGTCTTAGCAAAGCGTCCTTTGTGGATCGTTATGTGTCAGGAAGTTGGAGTCTCCCGCTTAAACATGGAATCCTAGCCGTGGGATTGTCGGTCCTTTATTCGCTTACGCAAGTGAATCACTACACCTCTACCGCCATTATTCTCCCAGCTGATTCCAAATCAGGTGGTATGTTGGGCAGTCTTGGAGGTGCGGCAGCCGCAGCCTCAGCATTAGGTATTTCGGTTCCCGGACAGGATAGTTCAGATAGTGCCTATGTGGATATTTTAAACAGCCGACCTGTACGAGAGGCCTTGCTCAATACCGTTTTTGATTTCAACATTAAATATTTTTATCTGGATATTAATCGTCCGCGCCAACAAACTCTCTACCGCTATCTCCGTGCTTCCAATATGGATAATGCCGTGAAGACTACCCGTGAGTTTATTACTATCACTCGAGACCTTAAGACCAAAATATTAACCATCCAAGTTGAAACGAAGAGTCCGCAACTTAGCCAGCAAATTGCCAAGCGCTTAGTCCAGTTATTGAATGATTTCTTACTGACTAAATCACAAACAAAGGGCAGCGTGAAGGCAAGCTTTTCAGAAAAGCGACTGCAGGAAGGTCGTGCAGAACTCGACCGCGCAGAAGAGACCTTTCGAAAGTTCCTTACTATCAATCGCAATTATGCTGTTAGCCCGGATCCCGAAGTGCGTCTCAAGGGGCTCCGCCTAGAGAATGAGCTCAAACTTCAAACACAATTAGTCACCTCGTTAGCCCTATCTCGCGAGGATGCATTGCTCCAAGAAAAAAATGATATGCCGATCTTGAATATTTTAGATGAGGGTAATTTGCCGATGAATAAATCTCGTCCCAAACGAGCCACCAATGCCCTACTGATGGGGGTGTTGGCTTTTTTGGGGACCCTCGGATGGATGCGTCGACATGAATTGAAAGCCCTCCTCGTCAAAAGCCTAGGCGACTAGCCCAGACTTTTGACGAGAAAAGTTTATTCGGTGGCCGGTGGTAAGAGTGCTTTGCGTGAAAGCTTAATCTTCCCGCTCTTTTCATCGATGCCAATGCACTTCACTAAGATCTCCTGACCTTCACTGACCTCATCCGATGGATTCTTCACGCGATGAGCGGCCATTTCGCTCACATGCAAAAGTCCGTCGAGACCCGGAAGGATGGTAACAAAAGCACCAAATTCTACAACCTTAGCGACTTTACCTAGGTAAGATTTACCCAGTTCAGCGGTTTGAATGAGATCACCGATCATCTTTAATGCAGATTGGAGTTTTTCTTGATTAGGACCCGCAACTTGACAGAGACCATTGTCATCGATATTGACTTCACATCCAGAAACTTCGATGATATTTCGGATCGTAGCTCCTCCTTTACCAATGACGTCACGAATCTTGTCTTTGGGCAACTGTATCGAAGCCATTTGGGGAGCATTCTTAGCGAAAGATGATCGCGGGGCTGCTAATATCGCGCCCATGGATTCCAAGAGTTCCAATCTGCCTTTGCGAGCCTGATCGAGAGCTCGAGTGAGCACATCGGTTGTGATACCACCAACTTTAATATCCATTTGAAGAGCCGTGATGCCTTGGGTTGTTCCAGCGACTTTAAAATCCATATCACCGTAGTGATCTTCTTGCCCGGCAATATCCGTGAGGACCACAAATTGTCCTTCCCCGCTGACTAAACCCATTGCCACGCCGGCTACCGGCGCTTTTAATTTAATGCCTGCATCCATAAGAGATAGGCATCCTCCACAGATGGTGGCCATAGATGAGGAGCCGTTACTTTCGGTGATATCACTCACCACGCGAACGGTGTAGGGGTTTTCTTTGCGATCCGGCAACACGGCTGCTAACGCACGTTCCGCCAACATACCATGACCAATTTCTCGTCGCCCAGGACCTCGATTGGGTTTGCATTCCCCCACTGAATAGCCTGGAAAATTATAGTGAAGATAAAAAGACTTCTTCACTTCATCTTCGAGACCCTCAATGGTCTGAATATCATCTTGAGTACCCAATGTGGTGGTAACAAGGGCTTGGGTTTCTCCTCGAGTAAATAAGGCAGAGCCATGGGCTCCAGGAAGAAGACCGACTTCAATATTGAGCGGTCGAATTTGATCAAATCGACGACCATCCAAGCGCTCGCCTTTTTGTAAGATCATTTCTCTGAAAATGGATTCCTTTAGATGATCAAAGCAGGCTTTCACTTCTCCTTTGCGTTCAGGTTGCTCAGCGGTATGGGTTTCCACAACCGTCGCCTTGAGCTGATCGATTGCTTTGTAGCTTTCAAGTTTATTTTTGAGAGTCAGGGCCGTTAGTAAATCCCCACGATAGGTAGAGCTGATAGTTTGGAGTAATGTTGTATCGATCGATTTCTTCTCAACTTTAACCTTTGGTTTGCCTACTTTTGCTTTGAAATCCTCTTGAAACTTAGCAAGTGTTTTTATATGGTTATGTCCGAAGACAAGCGCTTGAACCATGTCGGTTTCATCCACTTCTTGGGCGCCACATTCCACCATCACAATCGCGTCTTTCGTACCTGCAATCAGAAGGTCTAAATCACTTTCTTTACGTTGGATGATGGTAGGATTTATCACGAATTGACCCTGGATACGACCGACTCGCACACCACCTACGGGCTGATGGAATGGAATTTCTGAAATAATTAATGCTGCCGATGCCCCGGTCATCGCCAAGGTCTCGGGTGCATGAATCCCGTCGTAGCTAATCACTTGTGCAGTCACCATGACTTCGGCATTGTAGCCCTCCTCAAAAAGAGGACGTAGAGGCCGATCAATGAGACGGGATGTGAGCGTTTCTTTGGTGGTAGCCTTACCTTCTCGCTTAAACCAACCCCCAGGAATTTTTCCCGCAGCAAACACTGCTTCACGATAATCCACGGACAAAGGGAAATAGTCTAATTCTTGACGGGGAACAGCGTGACAAACCGCCACTAAGACCATGGTGTCTCCCTGTCGGATCACCACAGCGCCCGCAGCCTGTTTTGCAATTCGGCCGGTTTCGATTGAGATCTCAGCCCCTTGACCCAAATTAATGGATTGCTGAATGGGTTGAAAAGCGAGGGTATTCAAATTCATATATATACTCCAGGGCCTAAAGGCCACTTAAAGGTAGGTGGGCTTCCGGCCCTAGGCGGTTCTTCATCGTGCTTCCAAGAGGGAAGAACACGAGCGATCGCTCCATGAAACCCTTCAAAAAAAGGGAAGGGGCTTCCTGCAGAGGTCGCCACCCATCGAAGAAAGATTGGGGTGAGGTCAGTATAGCATCAAGGGGATTTGATTTGTACAAAGGCATTCGAGCCCCACAATTCCCTAGCCTTGAGGTATAAAATAGTTTTCAAGTTAAACTACGTATATGTCTTTTAATTTAATTGGGATTCAATCTTCAATTTCTTTAGTGAGTGGTCAAATCCATTGGATACTCCTGTTTTTGGGTGCATGGATCGGGTACCTGATGTCGCGCCTTATGATTTCTCGGGTAGCTCCTATTGGATTTTATGATCTGCCGTCTGAGGATCGAACAAATAATGAAAAACGTGTGCCAAGAACCGCGGGCCTTGCATTCATGTTGACCCTTTTTATTGGCCATCAATTTGGATTCATTACGCTGCCCTTTATCAATACCCTGCTTTGGGGATCAATAGGATTTATGGGTCTCCTAGGGTTGGCCGACGATTTTAATCGTGAACAACCTCTTTCATACATCAACGCAGGATTTAAGTCTAAATACTCATTGGGTGTTGCGTTGATTACTAGCGTTGGGCTTTTGTGGCCCCAGATCTCCGGATCTGGAATCTTGTCAATCATCTTCTCGGACCCCGAGAAGATGATCCTCGCTCCGCAGTGGTATCTATCCGATGATATGATCTATAGTTTTTTTGGTTACGACATTCCATCGCTCTACTCAGTCCTTTTTATAGGGATAGCCCTGCTCTGCTGGGCCATGCCCAATTTATTTAATCTAATCGATGGTATCGATGGCTTGGCGATGGGCTATTTTGGAATGGTTATTTTCGTAGCGATGCGATTACCAAACGGATATCTCATCCCCGGCCCTTTCTTTTGGGGTCTTTGGGCAATGGTCCTCTATTTGAATCTGCGCAAAATTCACTTTCTTGGTGACGCAGGATCGTTAAGCATGGGTCTTTTTCTAGCCATCGTGTCTCTCATGTATATCCAACCGCATCACCTTGAAAACTTTTTATTTCTTTTCGCCTATCCCATCTTGGATACACTCCATGTCATCCTTATTCGGTTAAAACAGAAGCGACCGATAGGTCAGGGTGATAGCTGTCATTTCCATCATTTTGTTTATAGGCAAACCGGTAAAAAACTGCAATGGACCCTTCCCATACTATGGCTGCTTGGATTTCTCCCCATGTTGCGATTATGGGGGGCCCCTTTGTATCAAAACCTGTCCTCGGTAGGTATGGGTTTACTGGCTATCGCTTTAATGTTTTCGTTTACCGTTCAGATCAACGAAAAAACAGCTCCTCTCCGCAAAAACTAATGAGCCTGATTTCTTAGGCTTTGGGGACCCTATCTTGCTCACTTTGGGGGACTTTGAAAGGAGACCTCTATAATAGAAAGAGCAGTAACTTTTATGAATAGACTCTTAGGATTTTCAATGTCGATAACCCAATCTATGAAAAATATTTTTCTTTCATATGCTCTATTCTTTTTGGGAGGCGCGCATTCACTTTTAGCGCAAACCCCCCAAGATATGGTTCAGGCTATCGCGAATGCCCAAGCCCAATCTACTGCCCCGACCCCCCAGCAAGTTCCGCTATCCTCCCCCGTCAAAGAGTCTTCAGCGGGAGCGGATCTGGCCTTAAAGAGTGTTGATACAAAGTTAGAGGATGAGATTAAGGCCTTCAAGAAGTTGGATAAAAAAAATAAACCGCGACAATTTGCAGCGGATCTCTTTGAATATCGCCAACCCATGTCATCGGCCACTGACGGGGGAATCAGCGATGACTATGTATTGGAGTTGGGGAGTATCCAAGTTGGTAAACATTGACAACAAAGGTTTACTAATGAAAGTAAACGGACACCACCACAAAGGTTATGTGTTTGTAACTTTGGGGTATGAAGATTTGTACAAAGTTCACATTATCTCCACACATGGAAATTTGAAAGAAACCATTGACGGAATTTGGTTTGACATGTTGGCGGAAATCATTGACAACCGAATCGAAAGAATTAAAGAGTATGTGAAGTAGTTGTCTTTAGTGGTATTTAACTACTACTTCGGGAAGGGGGATGAGAAATCATCCCCTTTTTTTGTGCTCTGAAGTTGCGCTGTACGTCGGCACGGTGCTCAGGTGGAATTTAGTTTGGCAACCCTGAATTGTATTACACCTTGCCAATTAAATTTCACTCCAGGTCCCTGAGGTGCCCCTTCAG
>JALRCU010000021.1 GCA_023257195.1 Holophagaceae bacterium | reverse complement strand
ATAGTCTGCGCCGGGCTGCCACTTCCTGATCATGCGAACGCCGCCCAGAAGGCGCTGGTCCCTGCGCAGCCGCACGGCTCGCAACCTGATCTATCAGCTCTTGCTGGTTTCGCTGATCGGGCTGCTGGTCTGGTTTTTGGCCCATAACACTGCCCGCAATATGGCAGTGCGGGGAATTCAGAGTGGATTCGATTTGTTTAAACCTTTAAATTTACGTCCACGTCACAGAGAAATTACCAAAGAAAACGGCTGGCCGTCAGAGTCTTTAGTTTTGCGGTGCGTACCGCAAAACTAAATCCGGAGCGGAGTGCAAAGCCTCCGTACTCGCCTTGCTTGTTCAACGCAAGAAAACAGACCTGCACGTCTTTCAGTTGATCTCTTCGAACGCGAGCGAGTTTTTCAACGACAGAACGACACGCTTTTTCGGGGGACAGCCCTCGACGCATCGCCTCCACAATGGAACTCGCACCGGCCACACGAACAATATCCTCTCCCTGTCCGGTGGCGACGGCCGCTCCAATATCGTTATCCACATAGAGTCCCGCCCCAATAATGGGAGAATCTCCAATGCGACCGCGCATTTTGTAGGCGAGGCCACTCGTGGTGCACGAGCCGCTCAGGTTACCGGATTCATCGATCGCAATCATGCCGATCGTATCGTGATTCTGGGGACTCACCGGAGCGAGTGCGGTCGAGGATCGAGCACGAGGCTGATAACCGGTTTTTTTCAACCAAGCTTGGTAACCCCGCGCTGCGTCCGGAGATAGTTCGCCCGATTCCAAGGGGAAGCCTTCATCAAGGGCAAATTGTTGAGCGCCCTCCCCCGCCAGCATCACGTGGGGTGTTTTTTCCATCACCCGTCGCGCCACACTGATCGGGTGCTTGATGCGCTCGAGGAAAAGGACACTCCCGCAATTAAAACGATGGTCCATGATGGAGGCATCGAGGGTGACACGGCCTTCTCGATCGGGATGAGCGCCCAGTCCTACACAGCAGTTGAGTTCATCTTCAATAACGCGGACGCCCTCTTCCACCGCATCGAGGGCTTTCCCTCCGTAGGAAAGAATTTCCCACGCTTTGTCATTAGCCCGCATCCCGGTTTCCCACGTCGAAAGCACCACCGGCGTGCGCGAAAGCGTCAACGGCTTCAGCGATGCACCGGAGGCCGCGGCAGCAGAAGCCAAAGCCCCCGAAAGAAAGGTGCGTCGCGTCGTCATGGTTTTTGTGGGATCAAGACGAAAGCGGTAGCCATGAATTTATCTCCCACTAGGGTGCCACTCACTTTTGCTTTTCGAGTGGTTTGACAAAAACCATCAGTCGCATGAGCATCCCCAAACTGATCAATTGAAAATCCAGAAACCCAGTAAGACTTTCCTTCAGGGAGTCGAATGGCTAAGGTGCAGATATCGGCTTTCATGCCAAAGTGACAGGTTCCACAACTGGCCTCAACCACTTGAGATTTAAGCGTCAAGGGAGATGTCGGCGTTTGGCTGATCACGATCGGGGCCCCCCCGACCAAAAAAGCGATCAAAAGAGTACGAAGTGTCATCATTCAACCTCCCTGCCTTTCATCTTAAGACTTTTGAATTCGAAGCGATCGGTTTTTCATACGACTCCTTGAAGCATAGGGACAATCAGGGTCATGGGCTCCCGGTATCAACCCGAGGCTCATCAGAAATTCACGAACGATCTCGGGGCCCACAAAGCAAAAGGACTCTTTAAAGAGGCGGAGCCAGGTGGAAAACCTTGATCCCCGATGCTTCTCGAGCCAGGCATGAAAGGATCCATGGTCTGCTTTGAGTTTGAGAATTTGTCGCGCATTGTGGATGGCCGCATCGATTTTCAAAGGATGACGGATGATCGAAGCATCGCGGAGGAGTCGCGAACGATCTCGAGTCGTATAGGCCGCGACGCGCTCCACGCAAAACCCATCATATGCTTTTCGAAAAGCGGCCTGCTTACGAAGAATGGTTTCCCAACTCAATCCCGCTTGATTGATCTCTAAGACCAATCGTTCAAATAACCGACGGTCGGTCCGCACGGGGACTCCGTAGTGGCGATCATGGTAGCGGCGATGAACGTGGCGAGCCGGTAACGTGGCTACAAACCGACAGTAGGAGGTTGGCTTCAAGGAAAGACTCGGCTAAAAGTTTTTTGAGTATGATGAAATTACCATGAAAATTCTACTCATGGGTGCCACAGGACTCTCGGGCCAGAGCTTCTTAACCTTAGCCCTCGCGCATCCTACGATCACTCAGGTGATCGCCCCCACCCGCCGACCCCTTCCCCGACATCCTAAACTCCAGAACGTTCCCTTGGAGGAAAGGTGGTGGGACCGACGGTCGACCGAATGGCAAGCCGAAGCGTATGTCGGTTGTCTGGGAACCACCCTCCGGAAGGCAGGATCCCGTGCCGCCTTTCGTCAGGTTGATTTCGAGGGGGTATGCCGATTAGGGGACTGGGCTCAACAGCACGGCGCTCGAAGTTTATCCGTTGTCTCCTCCCTGGGAGCCTCTTCTCGGTCGAGGAATTTTTATCTTCGGACCAAAGGGGAGATGGAAGCTTATTTAACAAAACTGAATTTACCTTCTCTGACCCTGGTTCAACCGTCGATCCTCATCGGAGGGACTCGCCCAGAATTTCGTTTGGGTGAGCGACTGGCTCAGGTTGTTCTTCAAACCCTCCGTCCTCTGCTCCCCGGAGCCTGGCAACCCACACCGATTACCGCGGTGGGTCAGGCGCTCTTGTCATCCGTCCTGCAGCCTCGACCCGGTACCCATCGCATTCTCTCGAAGGATCTTCATGCGCTTCTGTAAAACGATATTCTTTTGGGGTCTCATATCTTTAGGATTGGGTTTGACATTGGGGTCGACGCAGGTGTCCCCGTCGGAGTCGACCCCCCAAGCCTCTCGGAAGGTGAAGGGTCGCTTTGTGAATACGAGTCAGACTCCGCATACACAAGAAGAAGTTTCTAAGGTGATGGATCGAGCTGAATTCTTGACTAATCGACTCTGGACTGCCGCCACCCAAGATGCAAAGACGGAGCCGTCGATGCCTGTGGCCACCCCGGATCTGGCTTTTCTAAAATCCGGCCATCAAGGTCCTAGTTTCACGTGGCTCGGTCATGCCACCTGCCTCGTGCAAATAAAAGGGCAGACCTTCTTAACCGACCCGCATTTTTCTGAACGCGCTTCTCCGGTTTCTTTCATTGGGCCAAAGCGCTTATTTCCCTCCCCCATCAGTCTTACGCAGCTTCCGCATATCGACGTGGTGGTCATCTCCCACTCGCATTACGATCACTTAGATCTCCCGACGCTTCGTCAGCTCTCCCAGCAACCCGGGGGCTCTCCTCTCTTTTTGGTCCCCCTTGAATTGAAAGGGTGGATGCAAGCTAAGGGGCTCACCCGAACGGAAGAATTGGATTGGTGGCAGACCCTCGAGCACCAAGGCGTTCGTTACACCCTCGTTCCGGCTCATCACTGGTCGATGCGGACGCTTTGGAATCGTAATGAAACCCTTTGGGGCGGATGGGTCGTTCGTAGTGACGATTTCAAATTCTATTTCACCGGCGATACCGGCTATGCGGATCTCTTTCCTCAGATCGCAAGGCTCGGACCCTTTGATTTATCCGCCATCGCTATCGGCGCCTACGAACCGCGAGGTTTCATGAAAGTTCATCACATTAATCCTGAAGAAGCGGTTCGCATTCACCAAGACGTGGGCTCGCGATATTCGGTGGGCATTCACTGGGGAACTTTTCGGCTGTCTTCAGAAGCCTGGTTGCAACCGCCTCGTGATCTGAGCCGCGCACTTGAGCAACGTCGTGTCGACCCCAACAGTTTTATCACCCTTCCTCCCGGAGAAACCCTGCGCTTCCCTCCCCCGCGTCCTTAACGGGGTGAGATCGAAGGGGCACGAAGGCGCTGGCCTTGACGATCGTACGTGGCTTCCCAAAGAGAAGTGGGCGGCCAGGGTCCACTGGGTGGCTTTTGTGGTTGTCCGTTCACCGTATAAAGAAAAGATTGCGGTTGCGTACTTCGCAGTTTAAAGCCTGAGCGAAAACGTCTCAAGACGGTCTGTTGAGGTGCGAGCGTGAGCGTCATCGGTCGCCCCAGATCATCGATGATCAAGTCGATTTGAACATCAGAAAGAGCGGTGATTTGGAGTACCGTGAGGTCCTGAATCGGCTTCGCGTTGTATTCTCCGAGGACCGGCAAAGGATCTCCATTGTCGGTCGAGGGCAGCGCTAGGGGAGTCGCCGGTTCGGGGGTCAAGGCCAAGACGGGCGGAGTCGCTTTTTTCTTTTGCCCAATAAATTTGCCTGGGAAAAAGAGTGAGATGCCCACCATCAAAACCACCAACAGCGCCGCGAGTCGAATAAATTTTTCCCGGAGGGTGGACGGCGCCAGCGTCCCCACCCCTTTGGGGTCTTGAAAAGAGGGGAGGACTTGGAACGCATCCGCATAGTCCTCGGGTCGAAAGTGAAGAAATTCGGCCACCTGACGCGCCAAGGGTTTAGCCCGGCCGGTGGGGAGAAGGTGCCACTGATCGTCTTCCATGGCTTCTAAAAGATTCATGGGGATATGCAATTGCTGAGAGACCGTTTCGAGGGACAAACGGGAAGCGAGTCGAGCTTCTTGAAGGAGCGTGCCGAAAGACGTGATTTTGATGCGCTTGGTGTATTGCATTTGTAACAGCATGCGATGCTGTAAATGGGCTTGCTGTTTGAAAAGTTGTTGGCCATCGACGACGGTCACCGGCAAGGCTTGGGCCCATTGCTCAAACAGCGTGGTCTCTTTATAGACCCATTCCATCGCCCACTTGAGGGATCCCGTCATCGCCGCGAGGTGCTCGGGAAACGGAAGCGGGTCCCGCGATTTCATCCCGAGCGACGTCGCTTGAACGACGCCGACGGGAGCGAGTAATTTAATATCTGCGACCGCAAACGGACGTCGACGACTGACTTGGACGAAGCGTCGTTTCAGTTTTTTAAGGGACTGACAGCAAATCGTCGCCACGGCGCCGTCCCCGAGAACGACAACGGGGCCCTGAGGAAGCTGGGTCAACGCATCTTCAAACGACAATTGGTCGGTATTGGCATGGCGCCAAATATCCCCCCACGTTCGCCTCCAAACGGTGTTCGCAATGATAGGGAGCCCTAAGAGTTCCGAGAGGGGGATCTTCAGCGGAGTGGTGATACTCAGCCCTTGGATTTCCAAACTCTCGATGGCCATTCGGGCTTCTTTGGGATCGTCCGTTTCAAAGGGAATATAGGCAATATTTTTTTCTTCGAGGAGAAATTGATCGGCGTGAAATTGAAAGCCCTTGGAATGTAAAATCGGTTCGCCCATGAGACCGGCCACCACCGTTTGTTCATTCATCCGCTCGCAACCCATCATCCGAGATTGATCCAGTGAGGGTTGGCCTTTCACGGCAGGGATCTGCCCGGACGGCGCAACATAGACAAAAGATCCGCCCCAATGGCGTTGGAGATAACGACTGGGAAGTCCTTTAGGGCCGAGTAGAAAAGCGGAGAACGTTACTTTTTCAATTCGCGCTTGTTCGAGAATCTTTTTCACGGACGCATTATCAGAAAGATTTTGAGCCACCCCCACCCACTTAAACGCATCGCCCTCAGGTCGATGTTTAAATCGATCCCGAAGATCCATCACCCCGAGGGGAACGTGAACCGAGCGCAGGAGCGACGTGGAGGCTGAGGTATCCCACCAAGGCGGGAGCACCAAATCCCACTCGAGATCTAACCATTGGGGGTGCGCTTCGTACGCCAAGCGAAGGAAGCGTACGCGTTCGGCTTCTTGCTCGTCGGGCCATTGCCCCCCTTCACTCATACGGCGACAGCTCACCATACAACGGCCCCGCAAATCACGAACGAGTTGGCTGGGATTTTCTTTCGGAAAGAGATCGAGTCTTAATTCGGGAAGGACGTCGTCCCCGAGCTCGTGCGTATATTGAAGGGCGGAGGACCAATCGGCATGCGTCAGGGTCACGCAATAAAAAGGCAGGGGATTCATGGCTGGGTTCGCTTACTGGCTTGCCAAAAAGATTCTAACTGCTCTAACGAACACGCCGCAACCCCTCCCAGAGGCTCCGCGAGACGCTCCACTTCTCGGAAGCGTGCTTTGAAGCGAATCATTTGGAGTCGGAGCGCTTCGCGGGGGTCAATATCCTGCTTTCGAGCCCATTGGGCAAGGCTAAAGAGCACATCGCCCAGTTCAGCGGTTTGTCGCTCTCGTGAGGTTTCGTTCTGAAGTTCACGCAATTCTTCCTCGACTTTCGTCATCACCTCCGCGGCCGTCGCCCACTCGAAACCCACCTCGGCGCATCGCCGTCCGATCTCGCGAGCCTGATCGAGGACCGGCGCATCGTCAGGAATATGATCTAAGAGCGACCTCGGGCGTGCGCTTGGATCGTCTGAGGGTACATCATGGGCCATGGCTTTAGTGTAGTGGCAAAGCGAAAAAAATTAGTCCTCGTTATCGGCAAGTTTATCCGCTTGCGCATCCAGATGCGCCATGAGGCGCTCCGCTAAGGCTTCGTCTTCCAGCGCGACATAATTTTCGCCTTTGACTTCAAAAATTTCTAGATTCATGCTCGCATCGCTATCGTCGGCTTGAGCTTCTTGCGCTTCCAATTCTTCCAAAGGAACCATGATGCAAAAAGGTCGACCCTCAAAGGTAATTTCTTCTAGGATGACAAATTCTTCCTTCTCCCCTTGATCGTCGACGAGTTCAACGACTTCCACTTCAATGGAGTCATCGTCTCCCATGGGTTCCTGCGAGGGGTCATTCGACAACGGGCACATAGGAGCTCCCAAAGGTGAGTATTTAGACTATCCAAGGGGGGGCGTCTTGGGTAGTCCTAACGTGTCGCTCTGCCGAGAGGCTTAGGAACGGGTGGGATGTCGGTGGTCACATTCCACCCAGGCCGAGGTTTGATCCGAATAGAATTCTTTTTTCCAAATCGGGACCTGGGATTTAATCGTATCCATGAGCCACATGGTGGCCTGAAACGATTCCTTCCGATGATCGCTCGTACACCCGATGGCCACCGAGGTCTCAGTAATCGGCACGTCGCCCATGCGGTGATGAATCAAGCACTCCGTGAGTTGAAAGCGCTGAAGGGCCTCCTCGCGAAGTTGGGTCAGCATCTCTAAGGCCATCACCTCGTAGGCTTCGTAAAATAGTTTGACCACCGTCCGGCCTTCGTGGTGATTGCGCGCGCGTCCTTCGAACATCACCACGGCGCCCGCCGTGGGATGGGTGAGCGCCGCTCGAAGGTCATGGACCGCGAGGGGCTCGGAGGTGAGTAAAATTTTAGGAAAGTCCATAGAAGGCTTGATTATCAACTTACACTGAACAGAGGAAACGGGTGGAATAGAAATGACGATGCGCGCTTATCAACTCTTTACCGATGGGGCCTGTTTAGGTAATCCAGGTCCGGGCGGTTGGGCGTCGATCTTGCGATCGGGGGAGGGAGCGGACCTCATTCGAACGGGGGGCGACTTCTCCACGACCAATAATCGAATGGAACTCTTGGGGGTCATTGAGGCCCTCGAAGCACTCCCGGAGTCTTGTCGAGTCACCATTTATTCCGATAGTGAATATGTCCTCAAAGGGTTAAGTGAATGGATGCCCGGATGGAAGGCGAAAGGATGGAAAAAGGCGGATGGAAAAGCCGTCATGAACCTCGACCTCTGGCAACGGTTAGACGCCCAATCGATACGACATGAACTGCTCACTCAGTGGGTGAAAGGCCATGCCGGTCATCCTGAGAACGAGCGAGCGGATCAATTAGCCAATGCGGAAGCGCAGAAGTATCGAATCTAAACTAAGCGTTTCAATAACTCAGATCGAAGTCCCTGCATGACCTGATGATGCTGTTGTTCCCACTGTGGGTGACCCTCGGGACCTACGGCATTTGAGACGGCCAAACAAGCCGTCGCCGGAATTTTAGAGTGGGCGCAAGCGGCAAACACGGAAGCCGTTTCCAAATGTTCCACTTCACCAAACGATGATAGTTCTCGTGCAGCCGTCTCACTGTGCGTCATCGCAGGAGGACAAACCGCTCGAACCAAGGGAAATCCCCCGAGCGTCCATCCTTGATTCCATTGAATGATTTCTTCACTGGGGCGATGACTATCGCCCGTCGCCTCTCCGAGGCTTTTCGAAATGGCTTCTCGGACTTCTACAATGGATCCCAAGGGGTATTTCTTTAGGTCAAAGGACCCGCACGTACCGATGAATAAAACGCGCTCACATGAATTACGTTGCACTAAGGTCTGAGCCGAGAGGCCCGCTTCTAGGCCTCCAATCCCAATCACGAAGGCCTTCCATCCGACGGGCGGATTTTCTAACCAGGGTCCTAATTCAGGGGGGAAAGCTCCCAATACCAAATTCATTTCATCCTCCCGAGACCCACCCTAACCGCTGCAACCTGATGCTTTCAGTGGGGTGCAACCCTAGAATGATTATAGTGTCTAAGATATGAAAGACCTAGTATCCATCATGGGAGGTCCGTCTCTTGGTATCGTCAGATGACCAGGGTTAACTCTAAACATTTGCCGCATCGATCAAAATATATTCCAAAGGAGCCTTTATGATTTACGTTCGGTTACTTTTAGCTACGTTAGCTACGTTGGTGTCTTCGACCCTGATGGCTCAGTCTTCCAATCCTTGGGATAAAGTTTCTACGAATGGGGCTTGGAGTTTTAGTGGGGGTCTCGCCTCCATCGTGTCATCGGCTTACCAAGGGGATGGGGGATCCAAAGTGCGCGTAGTGCCCTACTTCTCGGCTCGTTATGGGCCCGTGGTTTTTTCTCCGGTCGAAGGATTGGGGATTCGGTTGCGCTCAGGAGGCGGTTGGTCCTACGGAGCGTTCCTGGCTCCGGGATTTGATAAACGAAAAGAATCCGACTCGATTCAGCCCGAATTAAGACTCAATGGAAGTTATGATCTGGATCTTTGGAGAGTGGGGATCACGGTAAAACAGCGATTAGGCAACAGCGACAATCGGGGTTTATCGATGGATGCCGATCTGCGTTACACCTTTATAGAGACCTCGGATATTCGCCTAGGGGGCTCCGCAGTCATTTCCTGGATGGACGCCGCCTACGGTCGAAATATTTTCGGAACGGGTTCGGGATTCAAGAGTGTGGGTATTAATGTCAACGCTTTCTATACCCTGTCCCCCCAGTGGTCGCTCTTCACCCTCACCGGTTTTTCCAAACTTCAAGGCGAAGCGAGCCGAAGTCTTTTGGTGAATCGCACCAACAAAGTCACCGCGGTGTTGGGCGCGGTCTACCAATTTTAGATCACGGTTTTTCAACCACGAGAACCCGATCAAATCCGTTCCAGTCTCGCGTCGTTCTGACCTGAGGCCAACCCATCTGTTCGGCGAGGAGTGTGAGTGGAGAGGCTTGATCATGACCGATCTCAAAAATCATCAGGGGAACCTGACGCTGCCATCCCTCCTGGAGAAGACGTTTCATCAGGGCGTAACCTGCTTCGTCCGCAAAGAGAGCTTGCGAGGGTTCAAAGTGCAACTCCGGTTGTAGGTGATCTCGCACGAGAGGACTCAGGTAAGGAAGATTGGCAATCACCAGATCCAAGGAACCCCGGCACGCTTGCAGCAAATCGCTTTGGACAAACTTCAACGGAGCCTGATGATGAAGAGCGTTTTCCTTCGCGCACGAAAGGGCCTCTGCGCTGAGGTCTGAGGCGGTGATCATCCAGTCCGTTTCAAGGGCAAGCGTCACCCCAATAATGCCGCTTCCCGTACCCACATCCCACACTTGAAGGGGCTCCCGAGCCGATCGTCGAGCGAGGGCTTCTTCGATGACCAGTTCCGTCTCCGGTCGAGGAATGAGAACGCGAGGATCACAGTGAAAAAAACGCCCCCTAAACCGGGTGTGGCCCCAAAGATATTGACACGGCTCTCCTTTTTTTCTTCGCTCGATCCACGTTTTCAATTGTCGCTGAGTAGGCTCATCCACCCGATCCTGACCATGTAAAGTCAGCCACGCTAAATCATGGCCGAATCCGTCTTCGATCCAAAGACGTAATTCTGAATGGGCTTCCTCAGCAGAGGTGAGTTCTTTGAGCGTCTGGAGCAGATGTCGATGAAGATGATCCCAATCCATTAGGACTTCATCAAGCGTTCAGCGACTTGGGCACTGGATTGAGCCACCTGCTCATGGAGCGAAGCGCCGTGGCTGTCCATCGTAACCACCACGGGAAAATCTTTAACGTCGATGATCCAAAAAGCTTCAGGGCTTCCAAATTCTTTCAGTTTATGAACGTCGACCACGCGCTCGACGCATTCGGCCAAGAGCGTTCCAGCCCCTCCGGTCGCATGAAGATACACCGCCCCGGTGGCTTGAAGCCCCCGACTGGTCTCGGCTCCCATCCCGCCTTTTCCGATGACGCCTCGGACTTGGTAATGGCGGATCACATCGGCCTGATATGGCTCTTCACGAATACTGGTGGTCGGTCCGGCGGCAATAAACGTCCACGTCCCATCGGACTGTTGTTGGACGACGGGACCGCAGTGATAAATCACCATGTCTTTTAGTAAAGGCTTGAGCCATTCCGGCTTTTCTTCCTTCATGTATTTATGTCCTACGTCACGACTCAATACCATACGACCACTCAACAGTACTTCATCCCCCACGACCAGTTGACGGACCGTGGCTTCAGAGAGGGGAGTGGTCAGACGATGTAACATCGAAACCTAATTAAAGTGAGGGCGACCCGTTGCATCGAGCGTTAAGATACGACGACGCGAAGACCAGCACATGTACGACACTGAAACAAAGAAACTCGCAGGATGGCGATACAACTCATCGATGAAAAGGCCGAGGACGGTCGTCTTGCCGCCGTAGCCCATGGGCCCAATCCCCAGCGTATTGAGATCACGCGTGAGGTCCGATTCGAGTTGCGTCAAGTTCGACTTAGGATGGGGCGCGCCGAGGGTACGCATGAGGAGGGCTTTGCTGTGTTCGTAGCCGGTCACTCGATCGCCCCCAATCGCGACGCCTAAGATGCCCGGTGAGCAACCCTGCCCTTGGGCTTTCATCACGGCATCAATAATGCATTTACGAACACCCGAGAGATCGCGACCCGCACCGAGATGAACGTCCGGGAGTCGATATTGGGCTCCCACATTTTCACAGCCGCCCCCCTTGAGCATCAAACCCACTTCGAGTTCCGGGCGATCCCATTCCTCAAAGTGAATCACGGGATGACCCTCGCCAAAGGGATCCAAATTGGTCCCCGTATTTTTACCCGAGAGACTCTCCACACAATTGGGACGAAGCCACACGCGCTCCGTGCCTTGGACAACCGCCTGGCGAATCTGTTTTTTTAACGTGAGCTGAGAAAGACCGGTGGGATGTTTGACATAAAAAATGACGGTCCCCGTGTCTTGGCATAACGGCGTGACATGTCCATCCGCTAATAAAATATTTTTGACCATGTCATTCAACGTATTAAAAGCGCGGGAGCCCGGAGCCTCGGCATCACGACCCCGCACCAACGCGTCAATGACGTCTTGCGGGAGGCGGGACGAGGTTCGGCGAATGAGTTCGAGAACGGCGAGTTGAAAACCCGGCAAAGAAGGCTCGGTGAATGATAAGGTCCAATCGCGGGGTAAGAGCGATCGATCCTCCACCACCTTCGGCGAGGTCAACTGGGGCAGAATGCATTCCGACATAAGCGCCTTCTGAGTGAACGTCCTTCTCTATTGTCTCCCTGTCGTCCGCGAGACTCAAGACCGGGTTTGCCGACCGCCTTTAACGAGCCCAGGCACGAGTCAGGGCTAAGGTGAGATCTAAAAGCGGAGTTCGGGCTCCCGCTAGGGTGAGACCCTTGAGATCCCGATCACACTGAGACAACTTGTGGAGTAACGATTGGACATCGCGGCGTCGTAAACGGGTCCCAACGCGGCGAATATCATCGATGAGAAACGCTTGGCGCGGACTGAGGCCTAAAAAATCCGGAAGATCGTGGGGGGCAATGCGTTGTGCTTGGGCATCGAGATATCGGGCCACGCGTTCTACTTCGAGGCGCGCTTGTCCGAGCATCTTGACCGGCTCTTCTTTGTCTTCGAAAGATTTTTGAAGCGCATCCAGCGCTGCGGAGAGTTGACCGGATTTCCATGCCTTACTCCAAGCGAAACCATTCTGAGCTTCAAGGCGAAACGTCACCTGCTGAACCTCGGTGAGGTCCACGGTACGGGAGCGACAGGCCACGTCGAGCACTTCTAAAGTTCGACGAATCAGCGCCGGATGAGGACCCACTTGTTGAATCAAGTAGTGGGCGACGTCGATGGGAAGTTTTAATCCAAGGGTGTGGGCAAATTGCTGAGCGAAGGCGGCCGCATCCTTGGGAGCCAGCTCGCCCACTTTATGGATACGACCTTGTTTCATCCATTGGGTCCAAGGGGCACGGCCAAGGCCCCGACCTTTTGCTTCGGTGACCGTACCCAACCCCACCCCCAAAAAACGTTGGTGGGATGGCGGGTCCTGCAATAAACGAAGCAGGGCGTCCGGAATCTCTTTCTTCATCAGTAAGTCTCCGATCGACGGGACAATCACCGCGACGGTATCGGCCCCCATCGGGGGCGGCTCTTGGAGGGCTTGATAGATCTCGGCCCACGTCGCCTGCTCTGCGCAGATACGAAGTCCAAATTCACCCCACGTGGAATCCACATGCTTCGCTTTCCACTCGGCCACGAGACGCTGACGCTCATCGGCATCTTCGCCGTGAATCAATGCAAAGGAATGATTCATCCAAGTCGACATGATGGCCTAACGTGCTTCGAGAAATTGAATGAGAAAGCTTTGAGAAAAATCTTTCGAGAGTGCGCGAAAAGTTTGATCTTCGGTATTAATAAAATTGAGAAAATTTTGATCCACGCGGTACTGGTTTGAAAACGTCAGGCCGCGGCGTGAGAAAACAATGGCTCCGCTTTTTCGATCCACCAAATCCAGGGAGGCTACAATCACAACGTCCACCCGCGTAGGAGAGCCGGCACTGCTGCTCGTGAGGCCCTGTCCTAAGTTGATGGACAGCGATCGTGTTTCCCAGCGGTCGATGTTTCCCCGAAGAATCCATTGAGATTCGTTGGGAGTCTCCGAGAGCTTCCAGGGAGTCGACTTCGTGATTTGATAGCGCAGGGCTTCCGTCAAAAGGCTCTCGATACCCTGCCGTGAACTCGAATTGGTAAAGAGGGCCACCTCGACGGTGTCCCCCGGAGGAATCAAGTCATTGCGCTCGGGCATCCGATTGAGGCGTTGATAGCCGCAGCCGAGCGTCCAGAGGCTGGTGAGTAAAATCAAAATTTTCATCACGGTGTATAAATTCCAATGTAGGGTAAGTTGCGAAAACGTTCTTGATAATCTAGGCCGTAGCCCACCACAAAATGATCAGGAATTTCGAAGCCAATGAAATCGGGGTGAAGCGGAAATTGGCGACGAGAGGGTTTATCAAGCAGCGTGCAGATTTTCACCTCGCGGGCTCCTCGTTTGAGCACGTATTCTTTAATTTCAAAAAGGGTTAAACCGGTATCCATAATATCGTCAACGAGAAGAACCGGGCGGTGTTCGAGGGAGGCGGTGAGGTCTTGTCGGATGTTGAGTTTTCCCGAACTGCTCATGCCGGATCCGTAACTGCTCACTTGCATAAATTGCATTTCGATATCGATGCTCATCGCTCGGACTAAATCGGCGTAGAACGGCACGACGCCCTTCAATAATCCTAAGACCACCGGATGTTGGCCCTCATAGACTTGGCTCAAATGCTGTCCCAACTCTTGCACACGCTTTTGGAGTACCTCGGCAGTCATCAGAGGCTTTACGGAGGCGACCATCGTCATGTCCTTTCTGGGCCCGGCAGGGTGGGGTCTATTGAGGACTCAACCCTAGGACGATTATAGGGTCTAAGGACTTTGAGGGATATAGTGCCCATCTTTTGAAGGCCCCCACTTGGTATCTTCACATTATGCGTTCTGATTCCCACCCCCCGGGGTCGTATCACGGCCCTGAAATTAATGATTGGGTCCGCCGCGCTCAGGCCGGTGATCAAGAAGCTCTTTCTCAACTCATTCAGCGTTTCTCTCGCGACGTTTACGGTAAAGCCTTTTCGATTCTAAAAAAGCACCACGATACCGAAGATGTCGTCCAAGAAACTTTTCTACGTGTCTTCAAAAGTCTGCCGAGTTTTCGATTTGAATCCTCCTTTCGAACCTGGCTGATTACCGTGACGATTCGCCAGTCTTTAAATTACCTGACACGTCAACGAAGGGTGGACACGAGTCTCGATGCCCACGCTGAAGCCCTTGGAGAACATCCGGCCCTTCTTCAAGCGGAAACGCAATTCGACCAAGCGCTCGATGAGGAACAACTCCGACGATTAAGGGACGCCCTCAAACGCCTCCCGCCCCGCCAACAAGAGGCTCTCACGCTTCGTCTGGAAACGGGCAGTAGTTACGAACTCATTGCAGAAGCCATGGGGACCTCGGTCGGCAGTGTTAAATCACATATTCATCACGCTATTCGTCACCTCAGTCAATCTCTCGGGAAATCCTAATCATGAACGCTCCGTTACTCACCTGTGAACAATTTCAAATGCTCTTAGAGCACGATCCGTATCGTTGGACCCCCGACATACAATCCCATCGAACGTCCTGCGCTTCCTGTCGCATTGCCCATGTCCTCCTTTTGGCCGAAGCGGATGTGCCCGCGGAGCGCTCTCATCACTCGAAGCCGGATCAGTATTTTGAAGAACTCTCCCAGCGCATTCTGCAACAACTCCCCGCCTCTTCGCCTCGCGTTCTCCCCTCGCTCACAAGGAGCGAATGGAAAACCTGGCTGGCCCCCGTGGCTGCTCTTCTGCTCCTCACGTTGGGTATGCGGGTTGGGACGCCAACGGACCCACCGGCCGGCTCCCCATCCTCGGCCCTGGCTGCTCTCTCGTCCCCGATTCTCACGGAATCCGAAGACCGCTTCTTATCGGATCCGTTCAGCCCGGATTGGATTCCCTCGGAAGCCCATTTAACCTACTCCGATGACGTCTCAACCTTTCATCAATATTTTGACTCTAAGGAAGTAGACGCCCTTTTGGCCGACCTCGATACGATCGACTTCAAGGACTCTGATTTTTCCTAACTATTTTCATCTCACTTTTTTTAAGGAGTTTTATGATCTCGTTCCTGTTGATCCCCACCGCTGTGATGGTGATCCAAGATGCCACTCAGCCTCCGCAACCTCCGCCACCGACCCTCGGTAGCGCTCGCGATCGAAGACCCCAGGGTGCGTTGCGCCCACCCATGGGAGACCTGCGAGAAAGAATGCGTCAGGGTCTGATGAAACGGATGCAAAAAAATCTCAATCTCACCGATAGTCAAGTAGCCAGCATGGAAAAAAAGCTGGAGGCTCGCGAGAGAGAGGTGAAGGGATTCAATGACAAAATCAGAGCCCTTCAACCCAAGATCCAAGGCATTATGAAAGGCGGCGGATCGACCGAGGAAAAGAATGCTAAATTAAAACCTCTCGTTGACGAATGGTTCACTCTTCGTTACCAACGGGATACCGTGAGTCGAGAACAGTTCGAACAAAGTTTTCGTGCAGGCCTCGATCCCATGCAACAGGTGCGTCTCACACTCGGCATGGAAAGTTTACGAGATGAGATGAAGAACCGATTGAGAGATCGTCTGCAACCCCGTTCTCCAGGGATGGACGGTCCCGGCATGGGCCGCGGGATGAGTCCAAGAGGATCCAGACTCCGAAAAGACTGGTAACCTCCGCTGCCATTCCGATTGAAAGTTTAAAAACCGCGCGGTCTCGCGCGGTTTTTTTATAAAGCCCCGTGTTGAAGGAGTTGCGCCCAAACGGCTGGGCTCAGGCTCTCTGCCCGCGCTTGATCCGATAGACCCGCGGCCGAAAGGGCGTTC
>JALRCU010000007.1 GCA_023257195.1 Holophagaceae bacterium | reverse complement strand
GGTACCGAGGTCGATTCCGATGATTTTGCTCATAATTTTTCTCCTTGTCTGGGCACCTAAAAAGTGCCCTATATTTCACGCTAGCCCTCATTTTTAAAGGCGTCAAACACATCTACATAAACATACTCAATAAATATGAGTTAAATAATGTAGATTATAGGTTAAAACAATGCAAATAAACAACTTAAATCCTTGTCCCAAATGTCATAAGCCTGTCTTGTGGCAAGGCAATAGTAGCCGCCCTTTTTGTTCTGAACGATGCCGCTTAGAGGATCTCGGAGCTTGGTCGGATGAATCGTATCGGGTCGCTGAAAACCCTCTAGAGGAAGAAGGAAGCAGTTGGACCGATGAGGGTGTTACGTAGACCCCGGAGACCGTCCGTTAATCTGAAGTGGAGTTCGAGACACGTGAGTCCCATGACCTATGATCCCCTACAACATGAAGTCAATATCCAAGAACGTTGGATGAAAGAAAAAGCTTTTCGCGCGCCCTTTGCAAAAGAGATGACTCCCGCCACACCGACTTTTTATATGTTGGTGATGTTGCCTTATCCCAGCGGACGTATTCACATGGGTCACGTTCGTAATTACACCCTGGGTGATGTGGTGGCGCGCTTTCAGCGCATGCGCGGGAAAAAAGTTATGCACACCATGGGATGGGACTCCTTTGGCTTACCGGCTGAAAATGCCGCCATTCAACATCAGATTCATCCTGCAATATGGACACGAAAAAATATTGCCGATATGAAAAAACAAATTCAACGACTGGGTATCAGCTATGACTGGGATCGTGAATTAGCGAGTTTTGAGCCTGCGTATTATCGATGGAATCAATGGTTCTTTTTGCAGATGTGGAAGCGGGGCGATGTGTTTCGTGCTCTCCGTAATGTGAATTGGTGCGAAGCGCTCGGGACAGTTTTGGCGAATGAGCAAGTCGTCGACGGCAAGGATGAACGTACCGGGCACCCCGTGGTTCAAAAACCGATGGAACAATACTTCTTTGCAATCACCAAGTATGCCGACGAGTTGATTGAGGGTCTGGAGTCTCTTGATTGGCCCGAAAATATTAAGGCGATGCAGCGCCATTGGATTGGACGGTCCGCAGGCGCACGCTTATCCTTTGAGCTGATTTCCGGCGTACGCATTTCAGTCTTCACGACCCGTATTGACACCCTATTCGGTGTTTCTTTTTTGGCGCTCTCCACGGAGCACCCCGTTATTCAAGAAGCGGCTCAAAGCGACCCAGATCTCGCTTCTTTTTGTCAAACCATTGGAAAACAGTCGCGCGAGGAACGATTGACGAGCGACGTTAAACTGGGTCACCGAACGCGCTTACAAGCTCGTCATCCGATGACGGGGGATCTCATTCCCATCTTTGCCGCGAACTACGTATTAATGGATTATGGAACCGGTGCAGTGATGGGCGTTCCGGGTCACGATGAGCGAGATGAAGCGTTCGCCTTAAAATATCAACTCCCCATCGTGACGGTCATCGAGGCTCCCACGCGCTGGGAACCCGGCGTCTTGATTCATAGCGGTGACTTTAGTGGAATGACCAGTGAAGCAGCCAGCCATGCCTTGGTGAAAGCCCTGGCTCAGACGGCGGATGCGGAATGGATGCTCACCTTTAAATTAAAGGACTGGGGCCTTTCGCGGCAACGGTATTGGGGAACCCCCATTCCGACGGTTCACTGTCCTCAGTGCGGGGTGGTACCTGAAACCGAAGACCGTCTGCCCGTCTTACTCCCGGAAGATATCCAATTCTCAGGCCGCGGTGCCTCGCCCTTGACCACGAGCACGACCTTTCTTCAGGTGGCCTGTCCAGAATGCGGAACCGAGGCTCGTCGGGAGACGGATACGATGGATACCTTTGTGGACTCCTCTTGGTACTGGCTTCGTTATCTTGATTCGAAAAATACCACACAAGCTTTCCATCCCGATGAAGCGAAAGCTTGGACGCCCGTAGATTTGTATATTGGAGGTGTCGAACACGCCACCATGCATTTAATTTATGCCCGTTATTTTCACAAAGTCCTGCGGGATCTAGGGATGGCCCATGCCGACGAACCCTTTCAACGCCTCATTTGCCAAGGCATGGTTCTGAAAGATGGATTCAAGATGAGTAAATCCAAAGGGAACATTGTCGATCCGGATGACGTGATTGAACGCTACGGAGCGGACGCGCTAAGACTTTTTATGATTTTTGCATCTCCCATTGAAAAAGAAATTGATTGGACGGGCTTTGAAGGAATTGAGGGAGCGGCTCGATTCTTGAAGCGCGTGGAGCGACTCATCGACCCCCATACGCCCACCCAGGCCTCTCTTCCTCTGCTCTCCAGATTGTCACCCGAGGAAAAGAAACTGCTTAGCAAACTTCATCAAACTCTCCATCGCATGACCGATGATTTAGAGTCTCGCTATTCCTTCAATACCCTGGTCAGTAGTCTCATGGAATTACTGAATAGTATTCAAGAACATACCTTTTCATCTCCCCACGCAGACGCCGTTCGTCAGCATGTCTGGGATATTTTTGTTCGACTCCTCGCCCCCACCGCTCCCCATTTGTCTGAATATCTTTGGACGCGCTTAGGGCACTCTGGTTTCGTAGCCCATGCTCCGTGGCCTTCCTGCATTCCCGAGCTGCTCGTCACCGACGAAATACTGGTAGTTGTCCAAGTGAATGGAAAAGTTCGTGCACGCCTGACGCTGCCCTCGGATAGCACCGATACCGCGAAGCAAGAGGCTGCCCTTCGGTGCGCCGAAGTTCAACCCTGGCTTCAAGGTAAAACGCTGGTCAAAGTGATTGTCCCTCCCGGCGGAAAAATTGTGAGCGTGGTGGTAAAAGATGCGTAACCCTTTCTATTCGTTATTGGCTTTAATCTAAGAGCGACGGAGATTTTCAATGACCCTACCCCTAAGACCGCTCCATACCGTTGATTCCGTTCTAGAGTTGGTAGGACGAACGCCGCTGCTTCGACTTCATCAATTTGCCCCGAACCATGCTCTCTTTGCCAAACTTGAATACCTCAATCCCGGAGGAAGTGTGAAAGATCGCATTGGGGTCAATATGATTCGTGCGGCGGAGCGAGAAGGAAAGATTCAACCGGGAATCTCCACCATTATTGAACCGACAGCGGGAAATACCGGTGTCGGTCTGGCGATCGCTGCTCGACAGATGGGGTATCGTTGCATTTTATGTGTCCCAACAAAATATTCGCGAGAAAAAATGATGCTCATGAAAGCTCTGGGTGCAGAGCTCATCTTTATCCCCAAAGAGGAGGGAATGAAAGGGGCGATTGCGAAGTGTAACGAACTGGCTAAAAATATTCCCCATGCCTATGTCCCTCAGCAATTTGAAAATCCTCATAATCCCGAAGCGCACGAACAGACCACCGGTCCTGAAATCTGGGAGCAGATGGAAGGTCGTGTCGATGCCTTAGTATTCGGGGCCGGCTCCGGAGGCACCTTCACGGGTATTGCTCGGTACATCAAACAGCACAATCCAAAGTGCCACGCTGTCGTTGTGCAACCCGTGGGTTCGATTTACCAAGGCGCTCCCCTCGGAGAGTGGACCGTAGAAGGCGTCGGCAACAGCTTTATGCCGGGAAGTCTGGATATGACGTTGTGCGATGAGGTCATTGACGTTCCGGATGCTGAAAGCTTACGAACGGCCCGAGAATTGATTTTAAAAGAAGGATGTTTAGTGGGTGGGTCGAGCGGTGCCAATGCGGCGGCCGCGTTACAAATTGCTCAACGCTTAGGATCCCAAGCCCGTGTCGTGACTCTTTTTTGCGATGGGGCTGAGCGCTACATGAGCAAGCAACCGGTCGCTGAATTGGATCTGCCGTGACTTGGAATTTAGAGGAACAACTCCTGGCATCCGGAGCCGTGCAACTGAGACCCCACGAACCCTTTCAGTGGTCGAGCGGTCTCAAGGCGCCGATCTATTGTGACCATCGAAGTCTTTTAGGAGTTCCCGAAATTCGAACGCATATCGGGGAAGGGTTAGCTCAATTAGTGACCCCCTATCATCCCTCAATGATTGCGGGAACATCCACCGCCGGTATTCCGTGGGGTATGTTAGTGGCCCAACAACTGTCCCTTCCTTTTGTATATGTTCGACCTGAACCTAAAGCTCATGGGTTAGGTCGACAAGTGGAAGGTCAGTCCTGCCAGGGTCAATCCGTTGTTCTCATTGAAGATCTTATCTCCACGGGAAGCTCTTCGTTACGCTGTGTCGAGGCCCTTCGGAAAGAGGGTGCGCGAGTCCAGTCTGTGATTGCTATTTTTAACTATGGGCTACCCTCCTCACAAATTGCATTTGATCAGCATCAAGTTGATCTGAAGACCCTCGGAAACTTCGAAAATCTTTTGCTCTACGCCTCGTCCACCTTTACCCCTGAAGCGATAGCCAGTTTAAAAGCGTGGCAGCAAAACCCGCACGAATGGTCCGCCCAGCACGGCTGACGGCTTGATCTATCAAAGGTTTGGTTTGGCGAGTATTTTTCTCTAGGCAGTTCGGCATTTCCGATTCTAAAGTGATAGTTCCTCTTATTAAAGGTTCTCTCTTATGAAAATTTATACACGACAAGGTGACAGCGGTAGTACGGACCTATTTGGAGGAGTTCGTGTGACGAAAAGTCATCCGAGGTTGATGGCGTATGGAACCCTCGATGAATTAAATAGTTCTCTCGGGGTGTTGAGGCTTTATACGCACGACCCCGTTGTCTCGGCGGCATGCCTTCAGCGTGTTCAGGACGATCTTTTTGTTTTAGGGGCGCTGCTGGCCACACCCGAAGAAAAAAAAGATCTACTCGAAAATAAAATGAAAAAGACCACTTGGTCGATTGCCGATATGGAACAGGATATTGACCGGCTCACCACCCTGGCCGGACCCATGACGGCTTTTGTCCTCCCCGGAGGTTCGCCCGGTGCGGCTTTTGCTCATGTCGCTCGAACCGTATGTCGACGAGCTGAGCGACAAGTGGTCCTGCTGAGTCACGGAGAAATTATTGACCCCCATGTAGTGGAATATCTCAACCGTCTTGGGGACTGGCTTTTTGCCGTGGCGCGAGCTGAAAATGTAGCCGCCGGGGTTTCGGATGTGGAATGGCGCCCTCAATAAGCCCCTCTTATTTATTTGGCTGACCCGGTTTTATCATCGCCGCCAAAAGCCCCTAGTTTGGAGAGTTGGCCTTCGGCTTGACGTGCGAGTCGATGCATATACGTAACCCCCTCGCCTAAATTGAGACGTTCGAAGTGGTATTTACAGTGAACCAGAGTTCTGAGAATACTGGGTGCAAAACGATTTTTCTTTCGGTGTAAAAACTGATAACCAAAGGTACCCAGCGCTTTGAAATTTCGCTGAATTCCACTGAGCGTTAATTCTTCCCACAGATCTTGCTGGCTCCACCCCAGTTCGTCTTGCGCTTTTTGAAGCATCGCGCCTCGAGCTTCCTTGGACCAATCCCAGTAAGCATCGAAGACCATACTGGCTAAATCATAGGTCGCGGCTCCGCGTCGAGCGTCTTGGAAATCGATACACACCAAGCGATCACCGCGGACCATCAAGTTACGGACATGAAAATCGCGGTGAGTAAAAAAACGTGCTCTTTGGCTGAGACTTTGATGTACATCATCTAAAATACGATCCAGCCATTTAGGGACTTCCGTCTGTAAAAACTCCTGAAAAAAGTGCTTCTTGCAATAATTCCATTCAAAGTCAAATTTAGAGACATCAAAGCTTCGATTCATGAAAAAAACACCCTCGGGAGCGCCTTCGGTCAAAATGCCAAGAAAATTTTTATTCATCGTTGCGATCTGACGGGCCCATGAAATCTCTTCCTCAGGGTGTTCCATCAGTCGTTGTTCTAACGTCGTATCCCCCAGGTCCTCTAGCAATAAAAGCCCATGGTCCGCATCCTCCTGAAGAATCGTTGGGACGACGATGACGGGGTCGAGGTATTTTTGGAGCGTTCTAAAATCGTTATAGGCATGGGGTACTTTTCCGCCCGGACCTAGTGGATAGATGACCACAATGGCGGTCCCAAGAGACGGGTGTTCAACGCGAAAGTAGCGACGCGCTCCTGCATCACCCGCGAGTCGCTGAGGGGATCGGAGATCCCATTGATCAAGCGCTTGTAAGAGTCGTGGATCCATAGACTACAGAGTAATCCTGACTTGACGATCACGATCCTTAAACCATAAAGCACGGCGGTCTTGAGAGCCTCGGGGAAGGGATGCGCCAGGTCCGAAAATACAATCATGAAAGTCCCCCTCGATGGTGGCCGCAGGGTGAATATAGTTCGAAGGGGAACGCCCCTCCTGCTGAGGCGCCCATCGTTGCCCGGCTTCGATGAGTGCCTGGGGATGTCCGATCTCGGACCAATCTAGGCTGGGCATGATGTAGCCGCGATGATGCAGTCGATGAAGAATGTGTTGGAGCTGCGTCGGGCCACCCGTAAGCACGTGAGCGATCTTGGGTGACCAAATCGAAGCGCCGACAAAATG
>JALRCU010000003.1 GCA_023257195.1 Holophagaceae bacterium | reverse complement strand
AGGAAGCCAAAGAGATTCCCCTATGCCAGGTCGATGATGTCGCCCGTCAATTTCGATCACGGCACCTTGATCGAGAGCGACCCACAATTCACCTCGGTGTTCGTGCTTCTGTAAACTAAGTTGATGTCCTGGATTGCAAGTAAGAATCTTGACTGTGCTTTTTTCATTCAAACTAAATTGATCGAAGCTTCCCCAGGGCTTATCGACATGCAAAGGTTTAGGTTGATCCATTAGAAAACCTCTCATTTCTGAAGTTAAAGTAAATCAGTTTGGCCTTGTTGTTTTAATTTTTCAACAATTTGCTTGACGGATTGCGCTTGATCTTTATGGCAAATGAGCAAGGCATTGCCGCTGTCGACAACAATCAGATCTCGGACACCCGCAACCGCAATCAAACGATCTGAACCAAAGACAGCGGTGTCGCGGCTATTTAAAAATAGAACTGTACCTTCAGATCCGTTCCCTTCATTATCTTTTTTCAAAAATGAGCTAGCGGCTTGCCACGAGCCCACATCTGACCATAGAAATTGAGCAACCACTACACAAACATTCTTTGATTTTTCAACAATTTGGATATCAATGGGTTCGGCTTCTATCTGTGAATACAAGGCTTTTAATCGACCGATATCGCTTCCATTGTTCTTCCATGCATCTAGCAAACTTAGGCCACGGGGAGCGTGCTCAATAAAAGCTGCGCGAAGCGTCTTGAAAGTCCAGACGAACATTCCGGCATTCCAAAGTTGATGAGGGTCCTTGAGATAATCGATCGCTTGATCTAGCTGGGGTTTTTCTTTGAATCTTTTTACTCGGGAAAGCCCTGTCACTTTTTCGGCTTCAATATATCCATACCCGGTTTCAGGGTGGGTGGGATGAATACCAAAGACCACCATGTCTTGATGGGTTTCGGCATGCACAACTGCTGTTTGGATATCTTTTTGAAAAGCTGCGGTATCACCAATCCAATGATCCGCGCTCAGGACTACCATTGTTCCATCCGGAGTGCGAGATTCAAGTATCGTTAAAGCCAGGGCTAAGCAAGGGCCCGTATTGCGTCCTTCGGGCTCAACTAAGATATTACCTTTGGGAAGTTCCGGGAGATTCTTTTGGGTTTGGGATACAAGATCTTCAGTGGTAACAACGAGAATATGATCTATCGCTACTAGTCCATTAAGTCGGTTCACAGTTGTTCGGAGAAGACTTTCGGAGCCTACGATATTGATAAATTGCTTTGGGTTTTCATGGCGAGAGCGGGGCCAAAAACGTGTACCGCGACCACCTGCCATGATGACAACAAAAACGTTTGAGCCTAGAAGAGAAGACATAATATTATGCGAGTTATCTCGCCACCTTGGCCCTAGAAGAGACGGTAGCTTTTTTCTTGGGAGCAACTGCAACTTTTTTCTTAGCTGTAGTTTTCTTTCTTTTAATCACTCTTGTTTTACGACGCAAATCTTTTGGACTAGTTTTGATGGCTGGCAAAGGAGGCGGTTCGACGATCCCTCGGGGTACCGGAGGAAGATCTTTATAGTTAGAGGAACTGGTGACGGGATCCTGTCCCAAAAGAAGGGTCGCCGTGAGGCAGACAGCAAGGGAGACTAAGCTATTTTTGCTCATGCCTTAAAGATATCAAGATTAATAAAAGCCAAGAAGGATTGCTTCATAAGGGGGGTGTAGGGGGGCATCAAGGGCTCTATATTCCAAGATGTTAGACATTCAGACAGCCTAGAGTCCCTGGCTTTGTTTGGAGTAAACTGAGGCTCAACGCATATAAGTCAGGGAGTATAAATGTCTGATTCAGTTTCCCAAACCAAGCCTTTAGAGGATTGTCTTCGCCCCTTCCCGTCTTCTAAAAAAACTTACGTTGAGGGTCCTCGAGGTATACAAGTCCCTTTTCGAAAAATTACGCTCACGCCGACACGATCACACTCGGGAGAGCCAATAGCCAACGAAGCGTTCATGGTTTACGATACGAGCGGCCCCTACACAGATCCTTCACACATTATTGATGTTCAGAAAGGGCTTCCTGCGCTTCGTTCATCGTGGATTCTCGATCGACAAGACGTGGAGAGATTGGACCGTCCGTCGAGTATTTATCAACAATTAAGAAAGCGAGATTCCTCTCTTGATTCAATACGATTTCAAGCCATGGATAAACCTCTGAGAGCTCGGAGCGGTAAAAACGTCACTCAGATGCATTACGCACGACAGGGAGTGATTACTCCTGAAATGGAATTTGTCGCTTTGAGAGAAAATTTAGGGCGACCTCATGGACAAATCAAGGGATTGATCACGCCTGAATTTGTTAGAAAAGAAGTCGCTCGGGGACGAGCCATCATCCCTTCGAATATTAATCATCCTGAAAGCGAGCCCATGGTGATTGGTCGAAACTTTCTCGTAAAAATCAACGCCAATATCGGTAATTCAGCGGTTACATCCTCGATTGAAGAAGAGGTGGAAAAAATGGCTTGGGCAACACGTTGGGGTGCCGACACAGTTATGGATTTGAGTACAGGTAAAAATATTCACGAAACACGGGAGTGGATCCTTAGAAATTCTCCTGTTCCAATCGGAACCGTTCCTATTTATCAAGCCTTAGAAAAAGTAGAAGGTAGAGCCGAAGAACTCACTTGGGATATCTTTCGGGATACCCTGATTGAACAGGCGGAACAAGGGGTCGATTATTTTACGATCCATGCAGGAGTTCTTCTTCGCTATATCCCTATGACGGCTGATCGATTAACCGGTATTGTGAGTCGGGGGGGTTCGATCATGGCTAAGTGGTGTTTAGCACACCATCAAGAAAGTTTTCTTTACACCCATTTTGAAGATATATGCGAAATTATGAAAACTTACGATGTTGCTTTCTCCCTAGGGGATGGGCTCCGACCGGGAAGTGGAGCCGATGCTAACGACGATGCTCAATTTGCCGAATTGACGACGCTCGGTGAATTGACACAAGTCGCATGGAAACATGATTGCCAAGTGATGATTGAGGGTCCCGGTCATGTCCCAATGAATCTCATCAGAGAAAACATGGACCGACAACTTACCCTCTGCGAAGAGGCCCCCTTCTATACCTTGGGCCCCTTGACGACCGATATCGCTCCTGGGTATGACCATATCACTTCGGCGATTGGTGCCGCAATGATCGGATGGTACGGAACTTCTATGCTCTGCTACGTAACCCCCAAAGAACATTTAGGTCTCCCCAATAAGAAGGATGTCAAAGATGGAGTCATCACCTACAAGATCGCAGCGCACGCTGCAGATCTGGCGAAGGGACACCCCCTTGCTCGCTTGAGAGATGAGGCACTAAGCAAGGCTCGCTTCGAGTTTCGCTGGGAGGATCAATTTAATCTCTCTCTTGATCCCGATACAGCGAAAGAATTTCATGATGAAACCCTACCTGCCGAGGGAGCCAAATTAGCACACTTTTGCTCCATGTGTGGTCCTCATTTCTGTTCGATGAAAATCACGGAGGACGTTCGAAAATATGCACGAGAGAATGGATACTCTGAACAGGAAAGTATTGAAAAAGGATTTCAAGATAAATCTAAGGAATTCATCAAACAAGGAGCGGAAGTTTATCTTCCCGACTAACCTGTGAATGACTTAGAACAAGAATCGATTGATGATTTCTTTATCAGTGTTCGAGCCCATATTAAAAATGCCTCCGATCGAGAGCGAGCAATTCAAGTAATTGAAACGTGGCGAGCAGCATGGGTAGGAAAAAATAAAAGCATTACCGCTACACATTCAGGACATGGAAGTTTTTTACATTTCAATTTATTTCTAAGCAATCAATGGTGTCATGCTTTTGTTTTCAGATCCGTTCCTCGTCAAGGCATGAGCTTGCGGGGCCCGGATCCGGATCGTATGAGGCGATCTCATAAAATGAAAGCTAATCCCTTAGATCGCAAACCCCTGGATCAACTCTTTGAAGACTGGAGTCAGCATCCCGAGGGTCGCCCTGCCGGTAATGCCATCGAATTCTTTATTGATGAAACCCCGGACAGCGTATGGACAGCTTGCCTCCAAGCCGTTCGAGTCCGATTAGGCTAACCGCCTATTCGACTCATTTCCATTCGAGGTTGCTCGTTTTTATCCGCACGTAATTCCGAGTAACGATCTTCTCTTTCAGACCATTGTGACTTCAGTATTTGCGTTAGTAGATCGGCATCATAAGATTCTCTCAAGGCTCTTTTGAGATCGTGGCCTTTAGCGGAGAATAAACATGTATAGAAAATTCCATCGGCAGTCAATCGACCTCGATCACAGCCGCCACAGAAGGCCTCGCTAACGGAATTAATAAATCCTACTTTACCCAAGCCGTCTTCATAGATCCAATCTTGAGCAACATGATTTTTTTTCGGAGGAATGGGGACCAAATCCCAACGGCTTTTGAGTACTTCTAGGATTTCTCGACCCGATACCACTTGATCTTTAGACCATTGATTTGTGTGGCCCACATCCATAAACTCAATGAAGCGGAGATGAATTCCTTCGGTCCGTGCGAAGTGAGCCAATGGCAGTATTTCACCGTCATTCATACCGCGCTGAATTACCGCATTCACTTTAATACTTAGAAATCCAGTCTTTTGAGCGGCTCTAATGCCACTGAAAACCTTCTGGATCGATACCGATGTACCAGACATCTTCTGAAAAATAGAGGGGCTAAGGGTATCTAAGCTTATGGTGACTCGATCAAGACCTGCATCGTAAAGGGTCTCAGCATGTTCATCCAATAAGAGACCGTTGGTGGTGAGGGCAATTTCATCGATCCCAACTGACTTAATCTTTTTGACGAGCTCAGAGAGGTTAGGGCGCAAGAGGGGTTCACCACCGGTCAATCTGATCTTTCGAACACCCACCTGCATTGCGGATTGAACAACTTGTTGTATTTCATCAAAAGTTAAAATTTCATTGGATTTTAGGTAAGTATAATTCTTATTGAACACATCTGCAGGCATACAGTACGTACATCTCAAATTACAACGGTCAATTACGGATACCCTGAGTGCAGTAAGGGGTCGACCAATGCGATCCTGGATCATAAGGGTTCCTGAGAAGAATTGGATCGATACATAGTCGAACTTACTTTCCTATGGTTTGATAAGCCCAAT
Organism: Holophagaceae bacterium; assembly: GCA_023257195.1. Lineage (GTDB taxonomy): Bacteria > Acidobacteriota > Holophagae > Holophagales > Holophagaceae > Acidiparvus > Acidiparvus fluvialis. The sequence continues at coordinate 123,438 of JALRCU010000003.1, read as the reverse complement.
TTCTATCAAACGCTGTATAAGAAAGTCATTAGCTCGGATGGGAGAATATTTTTTTAGCGCTCCCTCTTTGAGCAAAGAGGGTGGACAATCGAGTATCACTTCCGGCCTTGGATGTGCAAAAAAGGGCATAGAGTAGCGAACATCATCTGGTGATTTAGGATTTACCACGCGATGAGTCGTACTCGGAATAATTCCGTTTACATGGCGGCTCAGCATATCGCCCGCATCAACCACTATTTCTCCTTCTAATCCATCCACAGCATGCCAATGCCCCTCTCGATCCTGTAGCTCAAGGCCACTCTCTGTTGCAGCTGGAAGCAAGGTGATCAAATTGATATCTTCATGGGCTGAGGCTCGGACACCTCCTGGAATAAATCGGTCTTTAAGGGCAGGGTAATGGATCAGCCTCAAAATCGAATTACCTTGGACTACCATATCGGCTAAATGGCGGTGAGGAAGATCAAAATACAATTCTAGGGATTCTAATAACTGCTGCGAACATACTTCAAGATCACGATAAAGACTCCACAGGCTTTCTTTAAATCGAGGAGTTTCATGGGGCCAAAGATTTCTGAAATAGATGGAAGGATCAAACCCGTCGGGTGGATTTTCTTGTCCAACATGCCAAAATTCCTTTAGATCTGGAATGGGATTATCTTTGGCGTGCTCTTGTCCAAACGACGTGTAGCCTCTTGCCCCCCCTGAGCCCTGAACGATGTATTGATTTTTAGTAACCTCAGGAAGTACAAAAAAAGCCTTGATGTCCTGATAGGCATGATTAAGACGCTGAGGGGTAATGCTATGTCCCGAGACTTTAACAAATCCTGTATTTTTCAGGCTTTCACCGATTTGACGAGAAAAGGACTGCCTCTCGCTAGGACTTCCCTCTAGGAATTCCCTCAAATCGACTGTATGAACAACAAAACTCAAGAACTACTCCTTGCCCCTCTATGACGAGCAGACTACTGCTCGTCATTTTAGCGCTACCCCTTCCAGGAGTGGTGTTTATTTTATTTTTGCCTTTAAACCTAACTTTTCTCGAATTTGATTTTCAATTTCATCGGCCATTTCGGGATTATCGATAAATAATTTTCGAATATTATCGCTTCCCTGTCCTAGACGTGATTCTTTATAGCTGAACCACGATCCGCTCTTCTGAATGATTTCAAGTGTCGTTGCCAATTCAACTAATTCGCTAGGTCTTGAAATACCCTCGCCATACATAATGTCGAACGTAATAACTTTGAGAGGGGGAGCTACTTTATTTTTGACAACTTTTACTTTAGTTTTTTTACCAATGACGGAAGCATCTTCATCTTTTGCGGCAACAAGAGGGTCTGATGTATTACCCTTGATGCTCTGAACACTTCGAACATCTAAACGTACCGAAGCATAAAATTTCAACGCATTTCCCCCGGTTGTCGTTTCAGGATTACCAAACATAATGCCGATCTTCATACGAATTTGATTAATGAAAACAACGCAGGTATTGGTTTTGCTAATGGTTCCAGCCATTTTCCTCAGAGCTTGACTCATCAGGCGAGCCTGTAGGCCTACATGACTATCTCCCATTTCCCCATCAATTTCTGCTTTCGGTACAAGAGCAGCTACAGAATCAATAACAATGATATCTAGCGATCCTGATTTAACAAGTTGATCACAAATCTCGAGGGCCTGTTCTCCTGAATCAGGTTGACTAATGAAGAGATTCTCAACATCGACGCCCAACTTTTTTGCATAATCAGGATCCAGTGCATGTTCTGCATCAATGTAGGCTGCTATACCACCTGCTTTTTGAGCTTCGGCAACCATATGTAGAGCCAAAGTGGTTTTACCGCTAGATTCTGGACCATAGACTTCAACAATACGGCCCTTGGGAATCCCGCCAACACCTAGAGCAGCGTCGAGAGCAATTGAGCCTGTAGAAATTATTTCTAGGCCCTCAGCCACGTTTTCACGTTCCCCTAATTTCATAATCGAACCCTTACCGTAGCTTTTTTCGATATCAGCTAAAGTTCGTGAGAGGGTCTTGATGCGTTCGTCGCGGTCAGTCGCAGCCATAAGTTATCTCCAAGTCAGGATTAATAGAATGACCCAAAAAGCGAAAAAAACAAGAAAAAGATTTGGGCGTCAATAAAATGATGTTAAGTGTAATTATTACAATTCTTATATTTTAAAAATATAACTATATTACCCTTTATGGACCTCTATTTAGGGGGGAGTTCAAGAACTAAGCCCATCGATTCACGAGAGAGCACACCAAAGACTTGTCGGAGTAAGGCCGGGGTAAGGACTTGGGCTGGCGATCCGCAGGCTATCAAATTTCCTTGATCGAGTAAAACAACTTGATCCATACAATGAGCAACTCTTAAGTCATGAAGTGAAATCAAGATAGTAGCACCTGCATCGGCCATCGCTCTTGCCTTCATCAGAATTTCTAACTGATGCCGAATATCAAGAGATGAAAGGGGTTCGTCCCAACATTGAATAGGAGCTTGAGTCACCATGGCGCGCGCTAATAAAGTGCGTTGCTTTTCCCCTGTACTAATTTGGGTAATCGGGCGATCAGCTAGACTTACTAAGTCCATGTCCTTTAAGTAAGGCTCTAGATTGTGACTATCCTCACCCCGAGCGAAACGACCCATACGAAGAACTTCCTGAACGGTGAAAGGAAATTGAAAATTAGGCTCTGGGCCAACCCAAGCCAATTGTTGAGCTCGCTGATAGACCGGAATATCATTGAGATTAAATCCGTTCCAGATGACCTCTCCGTCATAGGAGAGCAAGCCTGAAATCGCCTGGAGAAATGTGGATTTACCCGAGCCATTTGGTCCGATAATGGCGATTAGTGAGCCGGATTGAAAGGTCAAAGACATCGGATTTAAACGATGTACAACCTGGAGATCTTTTGTTTTGAGAACGGAACTCATACGGCACGCTTTTGGAGAAGCCAAAGAAAGAAAGGGCCCCCAATCAATGAAGTGATCACTCCAACCCGCAAACCTATATTCAATGTTCGGGATATCAGATCACATCCAAGAAGAAACGCTGCACCGCCGATGAGACAACAAGGAATCAGTCGTTTATGATCAGGGCCCAAAAGAAGTCTGAAAATATGGGGGATAATGAGACCCACAAAACCTATCACGCCCGCTACAGCCGTAGCTACGGCCGTCAGGAGAGTGGAAAGAATAATCATCTTCCAGCGAAATTGACGAACATTGACACCTAAACTTTGCGCTCCAGATTCACCTAAACTTAAAAGATTCATGGGTGAACCTAAGGACGTAATAAAAAAACCAAGAACCACGGTGAGTGGCAAGCTCACCCATACGTGTTCCCATGTCCGATCTTCAAGACTACCCAAGAGCCAAAATAGTATTTGACCTGAGCGTTCAAATGAGGAAACAGAGAGCGATAAAACAAAGCTAGTGGCGGCTCCCAAAAGGGCATTGAGAGCAATTCCCGCTAGAAGCAATCTCTGAGTTCCAAGACCAATCTCTGAGAGCGATAGGACCAAGAATGTAGCCAAGAAAGCTCCGGCCATCGAAGCACCGGGGAGTCCCCACATTCCAAGCCAGTTAGAACCGTATCCAATATAGAGAACAGCCCCAAGAGCACCACCGCTCGAAACCCCAAGCAAGCCGGGAGAGGCTAGAGGATTTTTGAAATAGGCCTGCATCATTAAACCCGAAATTGAAAGGCTGGCGCCAACCGCCATTGCCACTAATGCTCGAGGAAGACGAATATTCCAAAGAATACTTTGCACCACCGGATCGGTACGTCTTAGCCCATCCCATAATTCTGGAAAAGATAGGTAGACTTCCCCCCAAATAATCGACGCAAAGAATAAGATGCTCAAAGCAAGGGTGATCAATCCTAGGATAAGTGGATATTTTTTCATCGGAATAACTCGGGATAAAGTTGTTGAGCCATCATCTCATAACCTCGGATTCGACGGTGCGTAACACTCGACAGAAGCGCCTCGGGAATCCAAACGACTCGCCCCATTTGGGTTGCTGGCAACATCCCAAAAGAAGGATGTTTTCTTAGGGTAGTTAATTTATCCCGAGCACCAGTGTCTGAAAGGACCAAATAATCGACGCTCCATCGCATCAAAGCCTCAGTAGGAGTCGGGCTGTGACCCCGTAGGCCGGCTTCTCCAGCTACATTGATTGCGCCTGCATGATCACATAAATCCTGAAAGGTAGTTTCGAGACCCGCGAGGTAATGATATGAAGAGGGGGCTATGACACGGCGAGGGATAACTCCTTGTAGGCGTTTTTGAAGAACAGAGACTCGGTCTTCGCATTGACGAATAAGAGACTCTGCAGCCTGAGCCCTACCCAGCGCCTTACCGAGTTTACGAATATTTCCATAAACATCTTCGAGCGTGTTGAAGCGATCAAAGACTAAAATGGGAATACCTGCTCTTTTAATTTGTTCCACTAGTTCAGGTCTTGAGTAATTCGTAAATAAGACTAGATCCGGTTTGTACTTGAGAATTTGCTCTGCACTTCCATCCTGAACTTGAGGAAATCTTTCTGCCGCAAGGACAACGTCCGAATAGGCCGGATTTCTCGATAAAAAGCTCAAGGCAGCAATTCGATGAGGCTGGCAAAGATCGACTAATAATTCATCCGTCCCCACGGTTTGCGACACAATTCTCTGAGGGAGTCCTTGAGACCAAAGTAAAGCGCTGCAAAAGAAGCTGAAAACTATAAGTCGCATTGAGGATTCCATCAAAAAAGATACTTTATGCCTAGGCTGACAATCGGTTCTTGGGCTGGAAAGCCATATAGTTGCTGAGCATTATTCGTAAAATCATATTTCCGAGAGAGCCAATCTTGGAGGGTGACCCTAGGCTGTAACAAATGCTGTCCCCGAAGAGTGACCTCTAGTGATGAACTCTTCAACCAAGACACCCCAAGACTTAAATCTTGAAAGGGGTGGCGATAAGCGCCTAACCTAGCTGGAAAACCACCAAAATTATCGTAATGGCTTCCAGAATAGCTCCATTGAAGATTGGCACGAACTTCTTTCCATTGTTGATCAACCCCAAGTGAAAGAATATTGAAGGGGCGTCGGATAGAAGCGCTGGTAACTAACTGCTGTACTTGGGGGACGTCGAGTTGACGAGCCTCTTGATTTCGATAAGATCCCCTCGCATTCCAACCATCGCCACGATAGGTCAAAATCATTTCAGCACTCTGAATTCTTAAGTTCTGTCCATTTGCGTAGTCAAAAGAATTAAGATCAAAGTAAACAAGATTACGATGGTGTAATCGAGATAATTTGAATTGAAGTTGATACCGATCCCAATAAGTTTCATAACCTAAATGAATGTAAGAGCCTTCTTCGGTTTCTAACTTTGTATAGCGAGTCGGATCATACCCGTAGCTGTTAGGATCTAGCATATTTTGGGCATGGTAGAGGCTGCTGGTTAGTGGAGCCAGGCTGAAGCCTGTGCCCAAAGAGATAAACCATTTCTCCTCTTGGCCTATCCATTGTTTTTTCGGAAGATAGGTTACCCCCAAACGCCATGTATGGGATCGAGACGTCAAGGGTTCAATACTAAATCCAGATGAAGCCGTTGTGAAGCGTTGCTTATCGTAATCTTCTCGAAAGGTAACAAGAAAACGAAAGATTTCGGAAGCTTGCCAATGGGACTCAATGGAATTAGACAAGTGATGGGCAGAGCCTTGATCTATACCCAAAGGATAGGCAGGAGTCTGTGCTTGTTCTTCAAATAATTCCAGCCGGTACGCGAAGGATAAATTTGTTGACCATTGCCAACGAGCTTTCAGGCCACCTTCTGTTCTTCGACTTTCATACGGATCATACCCCGAGTTGTTATATTTGGGTTCTAATCGCGATTGGGATGAAGATCCAAAATGGAAGGAAAGGGGGATGGAATTTGGTAATTCTGTTTCATAGCGAAGACTCAATTGTTCATTACGAAGTTGGAAATTTCGATTTGCATCGTAATCTGACGAGGGCCGAGGGCTAGGGCCTAATTCGACTTTCACATAAGGGATAGGAACTCCCTGATAAAAGTTACGATAGTCCAGAAAGAAAGAGTGATTTTCTACGGCTTGACCCACCCCTAAGTGAGTACCAATGCTTCGATAGCTTCGAGCAGTCGGGGTAGAGAGGCTCTCTCGACTCGCATCAATAGAGCCTTGAAGCCAACCTTCTTTCCATTGCGTGTGCAATGAAGATCTTAAGTTTTGATAAGTTTGATTACCGAGCGAGACGTCAACACTATTTTTTTCATCTTTCAGGGAATTGTTATCTGTATAAAGCGCAACGACACCGCCCATGGCTCCTGATCCAACAAGGGTTGAGGCATTACTTTCAATAATTTCTATACGCTTGATCCCGACGAGAGAAATGCTATTAGGATTCACCGCTCCTAGCCCTGCGGCATCATTGATACGAATACCATTCAATAAAACAGTGACATCCTCAGGCCGGCTTCCTCCAATACGCAAGGTCGCTGCAGAGCCAGGTCCGCCCGTCGACAGAACCTGTCCGGGGACTGTTGAGGCTAATAAATCCCCGAGCGTCTTGGCCCCATATCGTTCAATATCTACCTGAGTGAGGACACGGATATGGTTAGGTGTTTTTCTGAGGTCAACCTGACCAAATTCGGCCATTACGGATACAACGGCCGAGGGACTCCTCTTGATCTCAGATTCAAGCAAGGCAGATTCTTGCCCACCAAGAGATAGGGTTACCATTAAAAAGATAGAAAAGGATATGAATTTCACTTCATGCCTCCGCATGAGGCCAAGGATTTGAGTTGGAACTAAATTCCAATGACGCAAGCCCCCCGGCTAGGTTTCATGATGTTTACGACCGGTCTCCGGACTTACACACGACGGGAAATACACTCCCAACTTTGGTCTTCCCGAGTCAAACTCAGTGACCAAAATTTTTAAGTCTCATGAGCATACTAATCATGGTGCTTACCGTTGCGGGGCAGTGCTGGATTTTAACCAGCTTCCCGACATCGAAAACGTTATTGAACTGTCAGTTCTTTACCTTGAGGGCCTGACTTATAAAAAGCAAGTTTATTTTTGAGAAAGCTCTAAATAGTTCCTAAGAGCCTGGGTGGCTAATCCTCGGTGACTCACGAGATTTTTGTCTAAGTCTTCCATTTCTCCAAAGGTTTTCTCTGAGGGATAGGGTTGAAAGATGGGATCGTATCCAAAACCTTTACAGCCCCTAGGGGTCCTAGCGAGAGAGCCTTCGGCGACCCCTGAAAATATTTTTATCCCCTGATTGGGTTGCCACCAAGCCAGTACACAGACATAGCGAGCTGATCTGGGATCGTAGGGATTAAGTAAAGTTAAGAGTTTGATATTTCTTTCTTGAGCACTGAGGCCAGGTCCGAAATGGGCTGTCAAAACACCGGGGCCACCCCAGAGAGCATCCACACACAACCCTGAATCATCGGAAAGAATTCCATCCACCAATAGAGCTGACTGTTGTTCATACCAAGATCGTGCGGCCTCTAGTTTTTGTCGTGCATTCTCTTCAAAAAAAGTCCCCGTTTCGGGTAATTCACTCACTGTGGCCGGTAGGGTAAACCAATGAACCTCAGGGAGGAGGGTCTCAAATTCTCTGAGTTTTCCGCTATTACGAGAAGCCAGTAAAATTCGAATCATCCCAAAACCTCATGGAACCAATGCTGTGCTCTCTCAGGCAGAATGTCACCTCGAAATATCATTCGACCATCTTTGAATATGGTGATGGCTACATCCCCCTCTTTTCCCTGAATGAAAAGTGGGGTCCGTTTCCAGTCCGAATCTTTTCTGTATTTAAGTCGATTGGATAGGGAAATAAGATCCAGATCTCGAGCTGGATTGACTCTCAACTGAACCCCAGGGGTTCCACATAGAGCACTTGTTTTTATTTGCCAGGGGGTATCAAGAAATTCGGTGATCCCTTCGAGACAGAATCGACATCGATCCGTTGGGGCATGAATAAATTGACGCTCATTACTCCACTGATCGAGACGAATGAGGTCAGGCTGAGGCGGCTCATCCACAACGAATTTAAGAATCTCAGTAGCCGCCCAGGATCCTACAAGACCGGTGACGGGCCCCAAAACACCTGCGGTATCGCAAGTATCAATGTCGGCCTGCTCAGGAGGTTGTTCCATTAGGCAGCGAAAACAAGGAGTCGCAGGGGGATGAATCGGCCAGACCATTCCCTCACTTCCCACCGCTCCGCTATAGACCCAAGGAATACGATGGCGAATACTGACATCATTCATAAGAAATCGGGCATCAAAGTTATCCGAGCCATCACCGATGACATCAGCATGGCTCAAAAGTTTTTCCGCATTATCGGGGACAAGATCAACAACGTGGGCATAAATTTTAATGGAAGAATTAATAGATCGAAGTTTTTTTTCGGCGGCGAGAGCTTTGGGTTGGCCTATATCGGATTCGTCATAGAGAAGTTGGCGTTGGAGATTACTTATCTCCACAAAATCTCGATCAATAAGGTGTAAAGTTCCAATACCTGCGCGTGCAAGCCATTGAGCTAATACGGACCCCGTAGCTCCAAGACCTACAATTGCCACGCTGGCATGGGCGATCTTAAGTTGACTAGCCTCCCCGAGAAACAGAGACTGCTTGGCGTAACGGCTCATAGATTAAGAGTATGAGGATTTAAACGGTAAGGGGGTAATAAAAAACGACGCCTAAAGGCGTCGTTTTTTATTAGGTAAGCCAAAAGCCTAGTTATCTTTTTTTTGTGTATCTCTTGCTTTCTCGAATTCTTTTTGGAGTCGTTCACCATCTGAAATAGCAAATTTATATACGTATTCAAAGCGATCAGATCCTTTCGTGAGTCCAATAATCACTTCATAAAGGCCTTCGGCGTTAGCCGTAAAGGGAGAAGCGATGACATTAAAAGTGCCTTCTGTGGCCCCCTCGGGTATCTGAACATCCGAATCTTTGATGACATCTTTGCGATCTCCATTTGGAGAAGCGATGGAGAAGCTAAATTTAAATTGTCCGTCCATCTTTGAGAATTTGGTATAAAAACAGACCTTGGGTAGATCGAAGGGAACCTTAGGAACTACGATGTGATGATCATAAAGACCCATGAGAGAGGTTTTACCGCCCATTTCAGCACGAATGTCATCGCATAAGATGGTGAATTCATGCTTGGGTGCATTGGTTTGATTTTCGGCCATAAACAACTCCATAAAAGATCAAGGAAAAGATTACTTTAGGGTAGTTCACTAGTTTAACCTTTAAGAGTGAGGTTACCAAGTTTGAATTTAAGTTCACCAAAAAGGGCTCTATAAATGCGACTTCGAACACTCGGCTTATCTCTGCTGATCAACCTATTTTCCCTTCAAGGTCAGGAGATTCAAATTCAAATTTTAAGCACCACGGATATGCACGGGCGTATTTTGCCTTCCGATACCTATTCACTACTTCCAGTGAATCAGGGTTGGGCTAAGATTGCTACGCTCATCAAAGAAGAGCGAGCTAAGAATCCAAATACCCTGCTTTTAGATGCGGGAGACACCATTCAGGGAGACCCGGTTAATTATGTAAGAACTTTTGTTAGTCCAATGCTTCCTGAGCCCTCTATCGACATCATGAATGCTTTGGGATACCAGGCAATGGCAATAGGGAACCACGAATACAATTTTGGTCTTTCGAATTTAAGGCAGGTCCAAAAACAAGCCAAATTTCCCTTTCTTTCAGCGAATACCTTAGTAGAAAAGACCGGTCGTCCTGCTTTCGATAGTTACCGTCTATTTTTGTTAGGAAATCTTAAGATCGCAGTTGTGGGATTCACAACTCCTTGGGTTCCCAAATGGGATGATCCGAGTAAATATCAAGGGATTAAGTTCGAAGATATTGTCCAAACTGCAAAGATTCTAATTCCAAAAATCAGAACTCAAGATAAACCGGATCTCCTCATTGTTTTATTGCATTCGGGTCTAGGCGAAAGTCCTGGAAATGTGGGAGATGAGAATGTCGTGCTTCGCTTAATTGATCAAGTTTCCGGCATCGATGGCATCGTCAGTGGCCATACCCATCAGCCTATTGCTCAACGTTATAAAAATATTCCTATTATTCAGGCATCGGCGCATGGGAAAGCCCTCGCTAAAATTTCATTTAGTATGAATCGCTTGTCTGGAAAGTGGTCAATCGTCCGAAGCGTTCCAACCCTACTCACTCCCACTGATGAAACCCCACTCGATTCTCAGGTCTTAGCCCTTACCGAGAAGATTCGTGAAGAAACGGAGCGGTATCTCAATACGCCTGCTACTAATCTGATGACGGCTTTGGATTCCCGATGGTCACGTATGGAACCCTCTCCCATCATAGATCTCATTCATCATGTTCAATTAAAAGCAACCGGGGCAGAATTAAGTGCTGCCTCATGTGTATACCCTAAAATTTATATTCCCAAAGGCCCCACCAGTATTCGACAATTTTATGCCATTAACACCTACGAAGATAATATCGTCACCCTCAAACTCACTGGCGCTCAAGTAAAACTTTGGCTAGAGCATTCGGCTTCGGCTTATCGATTTAGTTACGAGCCCAATCTTTTTAAAGATGAAGTCCCTTTTTATAATATTGATTTTATGGCAGGCGTTAGCTACACCATGGACCTTACTAGAGCCGAGGGGGATCGCATCCAGAGCCTTACTTATCAAGGGAGCCCGATTGATACTCAGCGGATCTTTACAGTAGCAGTAACCACGTATCGAGCCTATGGGGGAGGCGGTTTTACCGAGGCTGTTAAATTCAAAGGGACGCCTATTTTTACATCGAGCCAGTCCAAGCGAAATTTACTTCTAAAGTATGTCCTTGAGCGTCCCAATTTGACGATCCCTTCGATTAGCTCATGGAGAATTATTCCTATGATTGATCGAGGTCGCTTGTTAGCCAAATAACTGGGTCTTAAATTTAAAAATTCGATCTGCGATGCGGTCGGGGGTGAGGCCGACTTCTTGAGCGAGTATTTTGGGGTCTCCGTGCTCAATGACTTGATCTGGTACACCAAGCCTCAAGGACGGTTTCTGTATACCTTCGAGAGACATTAATTCCAAAATAGCCGAGCCGAAGCCTCCTTCAAGCGCTCCATCCTCCATGGTAATGACGGCACGAGAATGGTTCAGAGATTGAGTAATTAAAGGAACATCGAGAGGTTTGATAAATCGAGGATTAATCACGGAGCATTCAATTCCCTTCGCCGATAAAATTTCTGCCGCTGCAAGCGCGGGGGTCACTAGCGTACCGAGGGGAATAAGGCAAAAATCTGAACCTTCGCGTAAAAGTTCACCTTTACCCACGGGAAGCATCCTTAGCGTGGGGTCCAGGGGAACGCCAAAGCCGTTACCTCGGGGATACCTTAAGGAGACCGGTTGTCGAAGCTCGACCGCCGTGAAGAGCATGTGGCGCATTTCATTCTCATCCTTAGGCGCCATCGAAATCATATTCGGTAGACATCGCAAATAAGGGATGTCATAAAGACCGTGATGCGTAGGTCCATCTGCTCCGACGAGACCTGCACGATCCATAGCAAATACAACGGGAAGATTTTGAAGACAAACATCATGTACAACTTGGTCGTAGCCTCTTTGAAGAAAGGTGCTATAAATTGCACAAACAGGTTTGAAACCCTTTGTAGACATGCCCGCTGAAAAAGTAACCGCATGTTGTTCCGCAATCCCAACATCAAAGGTGCGGCCAGGAAATTTCGCTTGGAATAGATTCAGTCCTGTTCCATCGAGCATGGCTGCCGTCACGCCCACCACTTTATCGTCTCTTTCGGCTAAATAGATGAGAGCTTCAGCAAATACTTTGGTAAACGAGGGAGGAGAAACTGAAGTAGATTTATTAATTTCTCCCGCAATCGGATCAAAAGCCGTGACGCCATGCCACTTTAGCGGATCTTTCTGAGCTGGAGCATAGCCGTAACCCTTTTTTGTTTGAACATGAATAAGCACAGGGCCTTGTTTCATTTTTTCTTTGGCCTGAATTAATAGTTTCTGCGTGGCCACAACATCATTACCATTCACGGGACCCATGTAATTGAAGCCCAAGTCTTCGAAAAGTAATCCAGGAATAAAAATACGCTTAAGTGTTTCTTCGCTCCACTTTGCTAATTTTGCTACCCCTTTGCTGAGCGAATCTACCGGAATTGATTTAATTATCGACTCAATACGATCCCGCCAGCGCGCGTAATATTGACCTGAAATAAGTTGGTTCAAATAACCCTGCAGTGAGCCCACATTGGGATTAATGCTCATGTCGTTATCGTTGAGAATCACTAAAAAATTCTTCAGTTCTAGGTACCCGGCTTGATTAAGACCCTCAAAGGCCATACCAGCCGTCATGGACCCGTCCCCAATTACGGCCACAACTGCATGATCTTCGCCTGCTAAATCTCGGGCTTTAGCCATGCCAACACCGGCCGAAATAGAGGTACTCGCATGCCCAGCTCCAAAATGATCATAGATCGGGCTCTCGGATCGTCTTAAAAATCCAGATAAGCCTCCGTGTTGACGAAGGGTATGAAATTGCGACTTTCTACCCGTGAGAATTTTATGGGGATAAGCTTGATGTCCCACATCCCAGAGAACACGATCGGTGCGAAAGTCAAATTGATTGAATAAAGCAACGGTCAGCTCGACCGTTCCCAAATTAGAAGCGAAATGACCTCCGGTGACACTGATGGTATCAACTAAGAATTGACGAACGTCATTCGAGAGTTGCTCCAACTCAGGGGGATTAAGTTGTTGAATCGACTCAGGCTGGGATAGAGAGTCAAGTAAGGGATACGTTTTCACAATGCTCTCTTGGTTAAGTGGTGCGCCCACGCTCTTAGGGCTTGGGGATTAGGAAGCCCCTCGAGATGTTCCAGAGCATCTTGAGTAACTTGACCCAAGGCCGCTTCTGCTTTCTCGATACCCATAACAGATACGTAGGTTAGTTTACCTCTCTGCTGATCTTTCTGGGTACCCTTCCCTAGATGATGGGCGTTAGAAGTGGCATCTAAGAGATCATCTTTTATTTGAAAAGCAAGGCCTAGGGCCTCCCCAAAAGATCCTAATGAAGATATTTCTTGTGAAGAGGCCTCGGCAAAAATACCTCCGAGTTCGAGTGCAGTTCTCATTAATTTTCCCGTCTTAAGCTGATGAACTATCGGTAAGAGATGGGGATCGGATGCTTGATTTTCGCATTGCAAGTCGAGTGACTGACCACCAACCATCCCTAACCACCCAGCACCCCGTGCAAGACAGGAGCCTGCCATAGAATTTTTAGCTTCAGCCAGAATAGCAAAAGCTTCTGTCAGCAGTGCGTCACCCGCTAGAATTGCCTGCCCTTCTCCAAAGACTTTATGATTGGAGGGTTTTCCTCGTCGGAGATCGTCATTATCCATTGCGGGTAGATCATCGTGAATTAAAGAGTAAGTGTGAACATACTCCACCGCAATCGCACCGGGAAGAGCTGATTCCGCTGCATGGCCACAAGCTTCACACGCCAACAAACATAGCATGGGACGCACACGTTTCCCTCCGGCTTCTAAGCTGTATTTAATCGCCCCCTGCAGATTACTTAGTGAAGTGTGGATGGGGAGTTGCTGAAATCGCGCAACCAATTCTTTTTCTATGAGGGGTAAGAGACGGTTTTGATCTTGCGCAACTAAAAGTGCGAAGTCATTCATGTGGGATCAGAATCAAGAGGACTGGCTTCTAATTCGCCGTTCAGCGATTGTTTTAAAACATCTACTCGACGCTTGGCCTGTTCCAACTGAACCTGAAGATCTTTTGCTAAATTAACCCCTTTTTCAAATTCAACAAGGGATTGTTCAAGGGTTAATCCATCGGATTCAAGTTTTTGGACTACCGATTCAAGTTGTTGAAGCCCATCTTCAAAACTTTTAGGTTTACTTTCGGCCATAGAATCTCCAAGGGGATTTTAGTTTATACAATTCTATCGCTAATGGAGATGCTTAAAAGACCCGGGGTTTATCCATGCCCAAATGGGCCAGTGGAAGATTCAAAAAGTCAAACTAGCCTTTTTTAGATACAATCATACTCTTTCCGGTGTAGCTCAGTTGGTTAGAGCGCATGACTGTTAATCATGATGTCGGGGGTTCAAATCCCTCCACCGGAGCCACATTTGACAAGCCATCCGCACCATCCTCAGCGTATGGCTTTTGTCTTTTTGTTTAAAGCGCCCTGTGCCCACTTAAGAGTCTAGTAATATGATTGATAATGTTTCTATTCAGGAGTCTTTTGTTATGAAAAAAACGATGATATTGCTCTTAATGTTTGGTGCACTTACTGGTTGTGTGTCCGTGAAAGTGAATAACCCAGAATTAGTCAAGAATGCAGAGTTAAGCAAAAGGAATGTGACTTTCTATTCGAATGTTTGGGAAGTAGCTATTAACGAGGGGCGCACGGAAATTTTAGATACGGCATATGTAGACGATGCCATTCTTCATACGAGCCCTGCAGTGAAAGGGAAAGCCAACGTGAAGGCCTACTACGAAAACTTTGTCACCGGCTTTTCTGAAAGAAAGTTCATCGTCAAGGAGATATTTGCTGATGGAGATCGATTGGTCAAGTACTGGCAATTTAAAGGAAAGCATACGGGTGCATTCTTTGGAATTCCAGCTACTGGGAAAAATGTTGATGTCATTGGATGTACGATTGTCAAAATGAAGGGCGGTAAAATTTCTGAGGAACAAGATTTTATGGATAACCTAGTCTTTATGCAGCAACTAGGTGTCATTCGTCCCTAGTTTCTATTCAGAAACTTGGGTGTATCTGAGGAAAATTTGTCTCGAAGCCCTAATTTACTTAGCTCGCTCCATATAGGTTCGGTCTGCAGTATTGATTTTAATTCTTTCCCCCGTCTGGATATAGGGGGGGACACCAACCGTTAGGCCATTTTTACATTTAGCCGGCTTATAGGATCCTGTAGCATTCGCATTTTTCATGACGGGTTCTGTTTCTACAATCTCACTGACTAGAGTCGAGGGTAAATTCACCGACAAGGGAACTCCCTCATTGAATTCTAATTCCACCACCATATTGGATTCCAAGAGGCCGAGATCCTCGCCCATGATATCTTTATGAATTTCAATTTGCTCGTAGGTTTCATTATTCATGAAAACCAGGTTATCTCCATCGGCATAAAGAAATTCCATCTTATGCTGTTCTAAGTTCGCTCGCTCGACTTTATCCTGAGAGCCGAATCGGTTTTCTCGATTAATTCCATCCTTGAGTCTTTTCATCTTAACCACCACTCGGGCGGGGAGATTACCCGGAGTTTGATGCTCAACACTGATAACTCGACAGAGTTCTTTTTCAAAATTAATAATCATTCCACTGCGAACTTGGGTCGAAAGAATAAAGGGCATTAGGACTCCTAGGGATGGTGGGCATAACAGGGATCGAACCTGTGACTTCTACCGTGTGAAGGTAGCACTCTACCGCTGAGTTATATGCCCGGTATATGCTTGGCCGAATGGGTAGTTTAACACCCGAAAGAAACTCAAGGTTAATGATATTGCTCGATTGATAATTTAAGCGTCAAATGGAACGATGCAAAGCATCAACGAATCTCGGGGTTTCTTTTTCTTTTAATGCACAGATAGCAACCCGTATACCACGCTTAAGTGGAACTGAGTAAATATCCTGAGCCTCGAGTCTTTGGGAGAGTTCTTGAGGTTTATCGTGGGGCACCGTAATAAAAAAACCACCATCAAAATGAGAGTGGTCAATATGTTTTTCTGAAAGGAGTTTTGATAGCTGATCTGCACGATTTGTGAGCAGGGTTGACCAATGATGGTGCTCGGACTTCAATTTTTGGAGCAAACTTTTATCGCCATAGAGTTTTTTTACTAGAGACTGAGGCGCTCGGGGAGCATTGGAAAAGAGGCCTCGGCAACTTATCGATAAGGCGGTCTTCAATTGATCATCCGTTCGCCAAGGAAAAACCAATGCCCCGCAACGAGCACCGTATAGGGTTAAGGGCTTAGAAATCGAAAGCGCTGCGCCCAGGAGCGCTGGCGTTGAGGCACCCCACTCAGCGTAATCCTTTAATATATTTTGGATTGCTGAGGCGTCACGAGCAAATTCTAAATAGGCTAAATCTAATATGACCGAAACAGGGCCTTGTTGAGATAACCGATCAAACATGCTTAAGAGAGCTTGGCGATGAGCGGTCGTCAAATGTTGTCCCGTAGGATTATGACAAGGATCATTGAGCCAAAATAGAATACGCCCTTGTTGTTTCATGATGGATTCTAGTTTCGATTCAATGACTGCTAATGGGGTGTCATCTCCCATAAAGAGGTAAGGCACTTTTTCCAATTTGATCTTATTTTCAAAGGCCAAGGTTTCATACGGTGTCCAACAGGGAGCGAAGGTAACCACGCTCTGACCGGGTTCAAGTAAGTTGCGGAGGCTCACCACCAAGGCACCGGTAGCCCCAGGAGTTGCACAACCCAATACTGGCGTGGGAGACTCGGGCCAATAGCGATGGGTCATCGCTTCAATGTATTTCAGATCTCCCATGATGGGAGCGTAAGGATGAACCTCGAGGGGAGTTAAGGCCTTCCAAGTGTCGATCACCGTTTTCAAGGTGACCAATTGTCCATCATCATCTAATAGGGTGCCGATCGATAGGTTAATGACTGGATGGCCTTGGGCCTGACGAGATTGAGCTATCGTATTAATTCTAAAGATGGGGTCATCACCTTCAAGATTATGTCGAGAAGAAATTAGATGAGTATCCATTAAACTATTTTAAGTTGTAATTAGGGTGGAGACTTCATGATAATTCCTTTCCAAGGTATGGTTCCTAAGATTGGAAGTCGCGTCTTCGTGCCCGATAATGCCCTAATCTTGGGCGATGTAACTCTTGGCGAGGACGTAAGTATCTGGTTTAATTGTGTGATTCGCGGTGACGTGAATTGGATACAAATTGGCGACCGAACCAATATACAAGACATGTCTTGTATTCATGTCACGAACGCTAAACATCCAACACGCCTAGGATCGGACTGCAGCATTGCACACAATGTAATGCTGCACGGTTGTTCGCTGGGTAATGGAGTCTTGGTCGGCATGAGTTCAACCATTATGGATGGTGCGATTCTTGGCGAGGGGTGCCTTGTTGCCGCAGGGTCTTTAGTTAGAGAAGGATTCAAAGCTCCCCCTCACTCATTGATCGCTGGATGGCCCGCCGAAGTGAAGGGGCCTTTATCACAAGGGCAACAAGAATTAGTGGCGTCTATTCCGGCTCGTTATCTCCGCTATAAAGAGGCCTATTTCAAGGATGGGTGGCCGATGGCCCAAGCACCTGATCATCCTCAACCCCAGGGAGGTTTTGCTGAAGGCCATCCTTATCCTTAAGCATTTGATCCAATCTATTGTCTCGTATTATGCTAAGAGACGAAATGAAACCCACGGTCTTGAGTCATCTATATTCAGATTTATCACATCAGCTTTCATATCAATGTGCTTGATGATGTCGACATGAGGGTATCCATTTATGACATCATGCCCGGTGTCGGTAAGTCGACGGTAAAGTCGTTATGATAGGTCGATTAATTTTAAGGATTCATATTGATCCAATACTAGGATTGGGACACTTAAGTCGCGCCCTTGCTATTCATCAGGAGTGGAAAGCTCTTGGTGGACAGACCACCTTGGCTGTTTCAGGGGACGAGCGCGCTCGCCAAGTGGGTCGGGGGATAAATATTCTCCAGGTAGGCGATCTTCCCACTCAGGTGGTTGATTTGGGTGAAAATAGCCTGGCGCCCCTGGGGAAAGACATCCAAGGGGACGTCGTTCTTTTCGATCAATGGACGTCATCGAGGGATCAAATCAAAGAGGCTTTGCCTCGTAAAATTGCCCTGATGGAGGATGACGGGGACGCCTACGAAGAATCCGATCTTCTGTTCCAGCCCTATCTGGAGGGAATTGTTTGGCCTGATCATCCCCTTCGAGTGAAAGAAGGTATGAAATTAAAGCCTCATGAAGATATACGGGGCAAATGCCATGTCCTCTGTGGAGCTTCTTATATTGTGGCGAGCGCCGTTGCTCGAACCTTACGTCCCAAACGAGAACCCATTCAACCCCTGAATGCCCAAAAAATATTAGTAACTTTTGGAGGGAGTGATGCTGCAGGATTGGCTCAAAAAGCTTTCAATATTCTAAAAAATCTTCACCAAGAAGGGCGATGGAGAGGCGGCGCGGTAATCCTGGCGCCCCAAGGCATCCAGGGTGATTTATTTCCGGGTTGCACCGTGCATGCGTCCGTCACTCAACTTACCGAGAAGATACCTCAATACGATGTTCTATGGTGCGCCGGCGGTGTCACGCTTATTGATGCGCTTTGTCTCGGCGTCCCGGTCGTCGCTTGGGGACAAAATGAAAGACAAGTTCAGGGTTTAACAGAGTTGGGTCAACACGGCGCCTGTTTTGGCCTTGGCGAAGGTCCCTCTGCAGATTCTCGAACTGTTGAAGATGCTTTGGAACATTGGCTCGGACCGGAGGGTCAAGAAAGCCGTCAAGAACAGGTGGTAGCAGGAATGAGCCTAATTGATGGGCTTGGAGCTACCCGAGTGGCCAAGGAATTGTGGAAATTGGCTGAAAAATAGGGGGTTCTTGGGTAATTCGAGGTTGACCCGAGGGGTGGCTCGCGATAATCTACATTTTCTGCCCTTGTGGGACCTAGAAGGCTTGTTGGGGCACTTTGTTGACCGTTTTTGGAGCAATCCATGGGTACATTTTTCCCTAGTGCGAACGATATCAAACGCCAATGGTTTCTGGTGGATGCTTCTGGCGTTTCAGTGGGGCGAGTCAGTTCTATCGTCGCCGAACTTCTTGCTGGAAAACATAAACCTACCTGGACGCCCTTTTTAGATACAGGGGATCACGTAGTTGTCATCAATGCTGAAAAAGCCGTGTTCACGGGTAAAAAAGCAACTCAAAAAATCTATCGAACCACCACAACCCAACCGGGTTCCATGAAAGAAGTGAAGGCCGGAGTCCTAAGAGAAGCCCATCCTACTCGAGCTATCGAAAAAGCCGTTAAGGGGATGCTACCGAAGGGTCCTCTTGGAAACGCAATGTTAAAAAAATTAATCGTCTACGCAGGCACCGAACATCAACAAAAAGCTCAGAATCCCATTGCTTTCAGTTTAAAGAAATAAAGGGAGTATTTACATGGCCACTCGACATCACTACGGGACCGGACGACGCAAAACTGCTATTGCTCGTACCTTTTTGAAGCCCGGTAGTGGCCAAATTACCGTCAATGGTCGTGAATTAGATGATTACTTCCCTAATGCCGTTTTACGCATGATGGTTCAACAGCCATTTGTTCTCACAGAAAATGTTAATAAATGGGACATGATGATTACTGTGAAAGGTGGGGGTAGTGCCGCTCAGGCTGCTGCCATCCGCTTGGGTATCTCTCGTGCCCTTCTTCAATACAATGATCAACTTCGCACACTGCTCCGAGGAGCCATGTTGCTGACACGTGATCCACGTATGAAAGAAAGAAAAAAACCAGGACGCAAAGCTGCGCGTCGTCGGTTCCAATTCAGCAAACGCTAATCATTGGCTCTTTGATATTCTCCCGAGACTTTTCTTTGGGAGTCTAAAAATCGGATCCCGTATGGGATCGAATCGGGCACTCACGCCTATTATCCCTAGTTCCCCTTTGCGGGACTCACTGAGGAGGCCTCTATGGCTGCTATACAAATGAAAGAACTACTCGAAGCGGGTGTTCATTTCGGACATCAAACAAAACGCTGGAACCCTAAAATGAAGAAATACATCTTCGGGGCCCGCAATAGTATTTATATTATTGATCTCCAAAAAACTCTGCGTCTTTGGAATGCTGCATCAACCTTCATCACTAAAGCTGCGAGCCAAGGAAAGACTTTTATGTTTGTGGCCACGAAGCCTCAAGCTCAAGAAGTCGTAGCTGAACAAGCTGCAAGATGCGGCGCATTCTATGTCAATAACCGATGGCTTGGCGGGATGTTGACTAATTTCTCAACGGTAAAGAAAAGCCTAGAAAAATATCGTGAAACACAATCACTATTGGCCGATCCTGTTCGTTTGGCTGAACTTTCCAAAAAAGAAATATCAGGAATTACCCGTCAAAAAGATAAATTGGAGGAGTCCTTCAAGGGCATACGAGATATGAGAGCCCTTCCCGATATTCTTTTTGTAATTGATCCCAATCATGAAACTATTGCGGTGACTGAAGCTAAAAAAATCGGAATCCCCGTCGTGGCGATTGTCGATACGAATTGTGATCCCGATATGGTGGATATGATTATTCCAGGTAATGATGATGCCATCCGCTCAATTATGTTATTCGCCGAGCGTATTGCAGATTCCATCATCGAGGGTCGCGCTGCTCTAAAAGATAAGGGTCAGACTACTGCCATGAAAAATATGATGGATGAAAAAATTCAGATGGATGAACCAACACCCCAGGCTTAATTGATAGGAGTTACCCTCATGGCTTACACTGCCAATGATGTTAAAGAGTTAAGAGAGAAAACGGGTCTTGGAATGATGGACTGTAAAAAGGCCCTTGAGGAAAATCAGGGTGACATGGAACAAGCCATTGATTGGCTTCGTAAAAAGGGCTTAGCAGCCGCTTCTAAGAAATCGGATCGGATTGCTTCCGAAGGATTGGTTGATGCATATATTCATCCAGGCGGTCGTGTCGGAGTCTTGGTTGAAATCAATTCAGAAACAGACTTTGTTGCTCGAAATGAGTCTTTCCAACGCATGGTTAAAGAAATAGCCATGCACATTGCTGCGGCAGATCCTGTACCTCTTTTTGTTTCTAAAAGCGAAGTAACACAAGCATTTATTGATAAGGAAATTGAGATTGCAAGGGCTCAAGCTGAGGCTACAGGCAAACCGCCTGCGATTGTAGAAAAAATCGTCGAAGGCAAGCTGAATTCTATTTACAAGGAAGTATGTTTATTGGAGCAGCCTTTTATTATGAATCCCGATCTTACGATCGAACAATTTGTTTCACAAAGGACGGCTGAGATTGGTGAAAAGCTGAGTATCCGCCGTTTCACCAAGTTTGTTCTAGGTGAAGGGTTGCAAAAACGAAATGAAAATTTTGCCGAGGAAGTGAATGCTCAAATTGCTAAGTAAGGCTTATTCTTGATAATTAAAAAATAGGCGGCTTAAAGTCGCCTATTTTTTTATCGATTCATCTACACTAAAGGAGACTTATGAGATACCAACGTGTACTTTTGAAACTCTCAGGCGAAGCACTGATGGGTGAACAGAATATGGGGATTGATCCTAGTGTGGTAGCCATGGTTGCTGATCAAATTAAAGATATTCAGAAACATGGTGTTGAAGTGGGCCTCGTCATTGGTGGTGGCAATATTTTTCGAGGCGTCGCTGGAGCCACCAAAGGTATGGATCGCGTCACCGCTGATCAAATGGGTATGTTGGCGACCATGATTAACGCCCTAGCCCTCCAAGATGCCTTGGAGCAAAAACAGGTTCAGACTCGTGTTCTTTCTGGAATCGAAATGCCACGTATTGCAGAAAGCTATATTCGACGGCGAGCCATTCGTCACTTGGAGAAAGGCCGGGTAGTCATTTTTGGAAGTGGCACCGGCAACCCCTACTTCAGTACGGATATGGCGGCAGCTCTCCGGGCCAATGAAATCTCAGCTCAGGTCGTACTCAAGGCTACTAATGTGGATGGTGTTTATAGCGCAGATCCGAAGAAAGATGCAAAAGCTCAGCGATTTGAGAAAGTAACCTTTCAGGAAGTCCTCGAAAGGGGACTTAAAGTGATGGACGCTTCCGCGATTGCGCTTTGTATGGATAATGAATTGCCCATACTGGTTTTCAATATGATGAAGCCGGGCAACTTAGTTTCTGCCGTCCTGGGTGAGTCGGTAGGAACATTGATTCATTAGGTTCTGATGTCCCCGCTTTTTGAACATATTCCTGATGCCACCTTTTTGTTTGACCAACATGATTTGGGGGCTTATCAACGGGATGAATCGCATATTCAAGGCTTAGTACCTTGGGCCTGCATTCGCCCCCGAAGTCCGAAAGCCCTGAAAGCTCTGGTGAAATTTGCTCAGCAAGAGGGCTGGGCACTCATACCACGCGGATCAGGAACGGGAAAAGCCGGAGGTTGTTTGGTGGACCAAGACCGAGCCTTATTAGTAGATTTTTCCGAGTGGCCTCAGGAACTTATGATTGATCCGGTCGGAATGCAACTTACAGCTAGTTGTTCTGTTCCTCTTCGAAAGGTTAAAGAGGAAGCAGAGGCCCAGCTTCTTTTTTACCCTCCTGATCCGAATAGCTGGATGCATTGTTCTTTCGGTGGAAGTTTGGCAACCAACGCAGGGGGTCCCAATGCCTGCAAGTACGGCATGACTCGAAATTGGATTGTCAGCATCGACTGTCTCATGAGTGATGGCGATATTCATACCTTGGGTATTCATGGAACAAAAGATAATGCTGGGCTCAATTTAACCCAACTATTAATAGGATCCGAAGGAACACTTGGGTTCATTACCAAGGCAACAGCACGACTTTTGCCAAAGCCCAAGGAGTTCTTAACGCTTTTGATCTCCTTCGATAATATGAAAGACCTTATTCGACTTCCCGGAAAGTTTTCTCAGTCTGGATATAAGCCATCTGCTATTGAGTTCTTCGATCCTTTGGTCCTTCAAGAGTTGAAAAATGGAGGTCTGCCCGAAGCTCGCAAAATTCAGGGGCATGCCTTCGCCATTGTAGAGTTTGATCATGAGGGATGTACATCCGATCTCTTTCTGGCCTCTTGTGAATCTTTATTTAGTGCTGCAACACACTTTCAAGTGGCTTCAGATCAGCGACAACGCGAGGACCTTTGGGCTCTTCGAAGGCTGACTTCTTCATTCCTAAAAGAAAGATACCCATCCAAAATTAGTGAGGACATATCGATACCCCTAAATCAACTAGAATCGTTCTTTTATCATCTTGAGCAACTTCAATTGGACTGCGTCACCTATGGCCATTTGGCGGATGGGAATTTACATGTCAATTTTTTAAATCGTGACCATAAGTCTCTTGATGCTTTTGAAGATTCAATACTCAATCTCTTCAGATTAACCAAGCAACATGGGGGGTCGCTTTCCGGAGAGCATGGAATCGGATTAGCCAAAAAGAAAGCTTTTGTTGAACTTACCGATCCCTACACGCTGAGGGCAATGATAAAAATCAAACAGTCTCTAGATCCATTTAATATCTTCAACCCGTCAAAGATTTTTTAGTAGCTTTAGTTAATCTTATGGGCTTACGAGAATTAATGGCTATAAGTCACTAGCTGGCAAGAAGGTTTCGGACATTTTTTATGCTCAATGTGGTGAATAAACTCGTCTCTAAACTTACCCAAGATCGAATCCATAGGACCACAGGCGGCATCGCCAAGGGCACAAAGTGTTTTTCCTGCAATACGGGGGGTCATACTTTTAAGAGTCTCTAAATCTTCTAGGCGTCCTTCGCCGTTTTCAATACGCGTAAGAATCATTTCCATCCAATTGCACCCTTCGCGACAGGGCGTACATTGTCCGCAGCTTTCATGAGCATAAAATCTGATCAGACGAAGACATACCTGAACCATACAGGTGTCTTCATCAATAACAATAATTCCTCCAGAGCCTGCCATGGATCCGCGATCTCGGATCGTATCAAAATCGAGAGGACAGTCAAAGTCACTTTCCGTGAAGACAGCTGAGCTTGCACCGCCCGGAATAATCGCTTTTATTTTTTTTCCATTAGGGGTTCCACCGGCGAGATCTTTGACAAGGGTGATGAGTGGAACACCTAGGGGTAACTCATAAAGACCAGGGCGCTGAACATGTCCACTAACACAGAAAATACGGGTCCCAGTATTTTTAGGGGTACCGATTTTAGCGTATTCAGCTCCTCCCATTCGTAGAATCGGAGCGGCGGCGGCCAAAGTTTCGACATTGTTAATAGTGGTCGGTTGCCCGAAAGCCCCTTTAGACGCCGGGAAAGGTGGCTTGATTCTAGGTTCTCCTCGGCGTCCCTCTAGGGAGTTTAGAAGGGCAGTTTCTTCACCACAGATATAAGCACCGGCTCCGCGATAGACGATCAGATCAAAATTGAAACCAGATCCTAAAATATTTTGTCCTAGCAGATTTTCTTTTTTAGCTTCTTCAATTGCTGCTTCAAGTTTTTCGATCAGCCAAAGAAATTCTCCGCGAACATAAATAAAACCCATATGGCACTGCATAGCAAAGCCCGCGATGATCATCCCCTCAATTAGTTGGTGGGGGTTATATTCCATAATCGACCGATCTTTAAAGGTTCCGGGCTCACCCTCATCGGCATTACAAACTAAATAGCGAGTATATTTTTTATCGGCTGTATCCTTGGGCATAAAAGACCACTTGAGCCCTGCGGGAAATCCAGCACCGCCCCGACCCCGAATACCAGATGCTTTCATCTCGTCAATGACCTGGGAAGGCTCCATGCTTAAAGCGCGCTTCAAGCCCAAATAGCCTTCATGCTCTTTTTGGTAAATAGCCAGTCTCCAGTTATCTAAATTTCCAGCCCCTCTCAACATAAGATTGGGGAACGCAGGAGTTCCAAATCCCTCGAAGGAATAACTCTGAGGATCTTTTTTTTGCCGGTAGGAAGTCATTACTTTGCCCATTCCCGATACTGACCCGATCGACACGCCTCTAAAACTCGATCTAGTTCAGCTTCGTTAACAAATTCATCATAGATATCATGATTCACCTGAAGACAAGGTCCAGATCCACAAGAAGCCAAGCATTCCACTTCTTCTACGCTCCACAATCCGTCCGAACTCACTTCGCCTCGCTGTGAAATGCCCGTTTTCTTTTTTACAAGATCTAAAAGGGCGACGGCTCCATTAAGTGCACACGAGATATTGGTACAAACCTGAATATGAAAAGATCCCACCGGATGTTTTTGATACATAGAATAGAAACTAGCAACCCCATAAACATGGCCCTCGGGAATATCCAGGGCTTTGGCCACCGCTTTCATGGCTTCCAGGCTCACAAATCCAAATTCCCTTTGGGCAATATGTAAGGCAGGTAAAGTCGCTGCCAATCGGTCAGGAAATTTATCGGCGAGTTGATCGATTTCTTTGAGTGCCTCTGGGCTCAGGGTCAATACCTTACTTACCGGCAATCGTTCTCCGGGAGCTAGAGGTAAGGCAGAGCGAGTGGAACTCGACGAGGAATTCATAGACTCTTATAGTCTAACGGCTTCGCTCGTCCGAGTTAAGTCTCGAACTGAGTGTCAAAGTAATTTATTTAAGAGCAGCTCTGATTGGCAACGTATGTGGAAGGTTAATCAGCGGTCAAGTTCGCCAGCGATAATATTCATGGAGCCTAGTTCGGCTACTGCATCGGCAATAAGACGGCCTCGTACCTTCGTCGCAAAACTAGAAAATATAGGAAGACAAGGTGGTCGAACTCTTATACGATAGGGGTTTTTACCTCCATCTGAAACAATATAAAACCCTAATTCACCGTTGGCTGCTTCTGTTGAAGAATACACTTCTCCGACCGGCATTTCCATACCGTGCATAATTAATTTGAAATGGTGGATGAGGCTCTCCATACGGGTATAAACTTTTTCTTTTGGGGGAAGGGCGATTTTGTAATCGTCAATAATGATGGGTCCGGACTCTAATGTCTTGACTACTTGGCGAATAATTCGAAGCGACTGTCGCATCTCTTCAACACGGACTAAGTATCGATCGAAGACATCACCAGACGTTCCGACAGGAATATCAAATTCATATTGATCGTACCCCATATAAGGCTGCTTCACCCTTAGGTCTTGCGCTAGTCCACATGCACGAAGGCAGGGCCCCGAATATCCCCAGTTAATAGCCTCTTCAATCGACATCGCGCCTACTCCCTTAGTGCGATCATGCCAAATGGGATTTTTGGTGAGGAGCTTCTCAAGTTCATCAATTGCTTTGGGGGCATCTTTCAAGAACTGTTCGCACAGTGGAATAAATTCGGGGGGTAAGTCGCGAAAAAGTCCTCCGACACGAGTAAAGCTTGTATGGAGACGTTGGCCTGCAGCCATCTCAAAAAGATCGTAGACGGTTTCACGTTGTCGAAAAAGATATAAAAAGGCAGTAAATGCTCCAATGTCTACTGCATTAATTCCTAAACAAATAATATGGTCGGCGATACGGGCAAGTTCGCTGACCAGCACTCGGATCTGCTCAGCGCGTCTTGGAATAGAGATACCGAGCATCTTTTCGACGGCTAGGGTATAGCCGACATTGTTCATCATACTGCTCGTATAATTCAGTCGATCCGTCAGGGGAATAAATTGTTGGTAGCTAAGGTTCTCACCTAATTTTTCGACTCCTCGATGAAGATACCCGATTTCGGGAGTCGCCTGAGTGATAATTTCACCCTGAAGTTCTAAGACAATTCGGAGAGTACCGTGGGTCACAGGATGTGACGGACCCATATTCACGATCATACGATCGCCCTCAAGTTGTGTCTTAGTAATTGCTATGGAATCCATGGGATTTCTATCCTAGTGCGTGAAGGGAGAGGTACTATCAGACATACAGAAGGGATCACCCCCATCAAGCGGGAAATCTTTTCGTAAAGGATGTCCTGGGAAATCACTCCAAGTCAGGAGTCGAGTCAAATTAGGATGTCCCGAAAAAGAAATTCCAAACATATCGTAGACTTCCCGTTCGTACCAATCCGCAGTCTTAAATTTAATGGCTAGACTGGGTAAGGATTCATTTTCTTGAAGGCGAACCTTTACACGGAGCCGTTCTTGTGAATCTAGGTTGAGCCAATGATAAACAACCTCAAACCGAGCGGGGTGCTCGGTCTTACCAAGCCAATCGACCGCAGTAATATCCACCAAGAAATTAAATCCTTCGGAGATCAATAGATCAACCAGAGTCACGAAAGAGGTTGGGGCAACGATAACGGTCTGATCCCCTCGAAATCGATATGAGTCTTGGATTGATGAGGGACATTTTTCTAGGAGGGAATCTAAGATGGACACGCGTACGTCTCTTAAAAAATAGTGGCAACTTTATCGTGCGCTGCTTGGCGCAACATATTTTGAATAGTTTGTTGGCCAGTTAACCCTTCGTTCATCTGTATTTTTTCTTGTCGATCCAAACTTTCATAAAAACGCCGAACGTGATCTTTTCGCATACTTAAAGATTCTTTTTCAATCTTTTCTTGAAGTTTGATCACGCCATAAATCATACTCTCTGGGCGTGGAGGACATCCGGGAACGTAGACGTCAACAGGAATGACTCGATCGATTCCTTGAAGGGTGGCATAGGTACGATACATTCCTCCCGAACTAGCACAGACTCCGACACTAATAACCCACTTGGGTTCGGCCATTTGAGCATAAATCGTCCGAAGGATAGGGGCCATTTTATTAGTCACGGTACCCAACACCAACATCATATCGCTTTGGCGAGGACTGAAACGCATTGCCTCAGCGCCAAAGCGACTCATGTCGTATTTGCTAGCCATGACGCTCATAAACTCAATGGCACAACAGGCGGTGCCAAAAGGCATGGGCCAGAGACTGTTTTTTCGTGCCCAATTCACAACAGAGTCTAGGCGGGTTGTTACCACTGCATCGTTGAGGCTTAATTCACTCATCTTATTTTTCCCAATCTAGAGCACCTTTTCCTAAGGCATACACATAGCCGAGGAGAAGAGTGGAAAGAAAGAGGATCATGACTCCAAAAGTTTCTGGGGCATTCTTAAAATTAGTAGCCCAAGGAAATAAAAAAGCAGTTTCTACATCAAACAAAATAAAAAGCATAGCCACAAGATAAAACTGGACGCTATAGCGATGGCGAGCACCTTGTTGCTGAGGTGGGACTCCGCATTCATAAGGTTCAAGTTTAGAACTTTGAGGATTATTGGGTTTTAATTTAGGAAGAATAACTCCTGATAAAACTAGGACAGCGGTTGCAATCACGATAGCCGCAAGGGCTAAAAGTAGAAGTGGTAAAAAGGGAGTAGCAGCATTCATAAACGTTTAGGTTCCGGTTACTATTAAACTTAATTCTATCGCCTTTAGGTGAGCAATTTTGTAAAGACTTGATGTCGGGACTTCTTAACCTCCTGTTGTCATCGAGTTGTTTGAATTATCGGAAAGTAGACGACGTATTGGGGGGGGTTTGTTTTACCGAAAAAAGATAAGTGCGGGCTTAATTTTATCTATTGCTTACCTACAGAGCCAAGATTTCGTACTCACGGGACGCGTGCTTTATCAAGAAATCGAAAAGCCCTCCTTTTTGACCATTACATTGGATGATGGGACGAAGCCTATTCAATCGACTTCTTTGGATCAAAATTGGGTCTATCGTTTTCAAAAGCTATACCAAGGAAACTACGAACTACATGTCATAAGAAACGGCGAAACTATCCTGAAAAGATCGCTTCGCTTAGACCAACCCAAGACTAATTTAGACTTGGACCTTAGATCTATTCCATCAGCCAAAATTGAAGTGTCAGATTCTCTATACTTTGCAACTAATATTGGTTTGGCGAAAATAAGCGGTTCAATGAAAGAGCTTCCGCAAACTGTCGTGGTCATACCTTCATTCATTATGGAAGAAACAGGTTCGAGGCGCTTAGATCAGGCGCTCGTTAATGTTAGCGGTATCGTTCCTAGCTCCGCATCGAATGGTGGGTATTTTGATCACCAATTGATTCGAGGCCTGAACGCTACTTATACAAGAGAAGGGTTGAATGATGGACCTACGTTTATGGGATATACAAGATCCTTGGCTGACGTTGAACAGATTGAAATATTTAAGGGGCCTGGGAGTGCACTTTTTGGGAGTGCTGGCGGTGGAGGCACTGTCAATCTCACAATGAAAAAGCCAAAAAGAGAGTTCTCAATGGTGGCTGATTTTTCTCTAGGTAGCTTTGGATCACGTAGAGGAATTTTAGATATTACAGGTCCTATAAACGAACGTTGGTCCTATCGTATTATCGGTCACACGGGCAAATCCGATGGATTTAGAAAATTATCGTCTTCGACTAATGAATGGACCGTTTCTCTTCTTTGGCAGCCAACTGCTTTTAAGTCAATTTTATTATCGGTCGAGAATCGGTATCTAACATTGGTTCCAGATGCAACTGGAATTCCTTTTCGTGTGAGTTCTTATCGAGATAGTTTGGGTAATTATCCTTTTCATAGTCCAACTATATTAGGTGTACCCAAAGAAACTAGCTTCGTTTCTCCCGTGGCATCGAGCATTACTGATCTTTTAAGAATTTCACTTAATTATGTTGATCGTCTGAGTCCGAATATTCGATGGGAAACTAATTTAGCCTATGGAGATCGCTCCTTAGATCTATATCGAAATTGGAGTGTTCCTGATTTCAAGAGCGCCACGGGTCTACCCACCCTTTTCAATCGGTATTTACGAAGACAGCATGATCGATTCACTGATCAGAGTTTACAGACGTTTCTTGCTTGGCAGGGAAACTTGGGTGGATACGATCACAAGGTGCAAGGGGGAATTGATATATTCAAATCTGATATATCGACGAATCGACGACATGCAAAGTTTGCACCTATTTTAGATGCATATAATCCAATACTCCCGGAGACTGGGGCCGATCTCACCGACGCATGGGCGTGGATATTTGATCGATCGATTGATGTCAGCCAAGCTGGTTTTTACATCATCGATCAATGGATTCTCAATGATTTTTTAAGAATACGAACTAACTTACGACAAGATCGGTATCAGATGATTGACGATGGTTCATATAACAATTTGGGTAATACTTCTTTTACAGAAGTGCTGAATACAAGAGCACAATTTTATATTCCGCGACTTGGCCTTAATGATTTTAATACTGCTTTAGCAAAAGAAAAGCCGTTAGTCACAGATACTCATTTCAACAATGGTCAAATTGGTATGGTTTTTGATCCCGTACCAAATTTAAGTTTTTTTCTAGGAACATCATGGGGGAGATTGGCTAACTTTACAACTAAAGATCCAAGAACAGCTACGCTTCCAGAGAGTAATCGGCAACTCGAATTGGGGAATCGATCACAATGGTTTAGCAATAAGTTACACCTAACACTTTCGCTCTTCAGAACTATTCGATTCAATGTGAATAACGTAACCCTTGTTGCGGGAGATTTAGTCGTTACGCAGACACCAGAACAGCGTGTCGATGGGCTAGATTTGGACTTTAGGGCACAACCTTTCGCTGGATGGTTTGTTCTGGGAGCTTGGTCTTGGATGAATCCTATTTATAGCGAGCCATCAGTTGAAGATTTATGGCTTAAGGGAAAGCAACTTCCAGGGACTCCTAAAAGAACAGGGCGACTTTGGACTAGTTATGAGATTCAGGAGGGAGCATGGCGAAGGTGGGGAATGGGGTTGGGTCTTCGCCGCAGAGATAGCATCACAACAATTTTTAGAGACGGTCCACCCGATAGTCTCGGAATTATTCCAGGGTATCAGGTATGGGATGCAGGTATTTTTTATCGGGGTCCATCCTGGGAGATGCGATTGAATCTCAAGAATTTATTTGATCAAACATATTGGTCCTATGCCATCATCAATGCTGCAGTCCCTGGAGAAGGACGCAACATAACTCTCGATTTCGTTTATCGTTTCTAATTATCATAGAGAATACTCATGGCTTTCCCTACTTTTGAACCCTCACGATCCAGAACTAGCCTGATCATATCTTTTTTAGCTGTATTCTTGGTTTTTATCTCATTCATTCTAGGCGTTCAGTTTGGAAAAAAATCTGGTGTATCGGTGGATATGAATTCTACAAACCAGATTAGCAATCACGATAATCCCTTAGGTAATCAGCTCAACGAGGTGTACCAAGATATTTCTGGCCCATTGGCTTCCGATGTAGCTTCGGCTACTTCAAAGCCTAGCTCGTCAGAACCTCTTTATATGGTTGTTATCGGACCCTTAGGTGGCCAAAATAATAAAGATTCTAATCTTCTAATTAAGAAAATAAATCAAGACGCTAATTTGACAGCGATCACAACTAAATATAGAGGTAATAACTTTTGGGTACGCCTGGTTCCGTCTTACAGTGAGGCCGAAGGAAATGAAATTATTCAACAACTGAAGAAAAAAGGTTTTAGTGCAAGTCTTCAATCTGAAAAGAGATAGAATCATAGATATCCTTTAAGTTTTTCATGAGAAGTGATGACGCAGCCAACACTGAGAAATAAGTTCCCTATACTTAGCCACTCAACTTATCTGGTATCTCACTCCATGGGGGCCGCTCCTTTGGATAGTCGGGAAAGGATATTGGAATATTGGAACTCTTGGAATGACTTGGGGATTACCGCTTGGGATCGATGGGTACCCTTTGTGGATGACTGCCGGGCTACATTGGGGAAAATTATTGGGGCTCCTGGCAGAGCTATCGCCTTTCATCAAAATGTTAGTACCCTTGTGCATTCGGTGTTGGGAACATTTGACTGGTCGAGCTCTCGAAATGAGGTTTTGATCTCTGAGCTCACTTTTCCAACTCTTAAATATTGCCTTGAAGTACTTAAGGGAACAGGCATTCATATCATTCGCGTGCCTAGTCGAGACGGCATTAGTCATGATTCTTCAGATTTTACGTCTCTAATTAATGCCCGAACTGCCTTAATTATGATTGATCATGGCATTTATCGTTCATCTGCCATCATCGATATTCCACCTATTGTTCAAGTAGCTCATCAACACGGAGCTCGTGTTTTGGTAGACACCTACCAAACGGCAGGGATGTACCCATTATCCGTGACGGATTGGGGAGTTGATTTTGCAGTAGGTGGGTCACATAAGTGGCTATGCGGGGGGCCGGGAGCTAGTTATCTATATATTCGACCTGATTTGCTTGGAACTCTT
The DNA here is from genome assembly GCA_023257195.1 of Holophagaceae bacterium. Lineage (GTDB taxonomy): Bacteria > Acidobacteriota > Holophagae > Holophagales > Holophagaceae > Acidiparvus > Acidiparvus fluvialis. Next base: position 91,453 of record JALRCU010000003.1, on the reverse strand, counting down.
AAGCCTCAGTTGTATGGATGGATGGCACAACGAGAAGTTTTTGGATTTGCTCCTGATGTTCAGCCTGCTGATGACGCTCGAGCATTTATGACGGGAACTTTTGGTATCCCTTCTCTTTACGCAGCGAAGGTGGGGTGGGAAACGATTCTCGAGGTGGGTGTTACACCTATTCGACAACATGTACTACATATCAGCCATCAGATTATTCGTTTAGCACAGGAGCGAGGTCTAAAAATCAACTCACCACTAAAAGATGAGGCCCGAGGGGGTCAAGTATGCGTAGGGATCGATAATGCCCATAAGATAGAGCTGCTCCTTGGCAAGGAAAAGATTCTGTTGGATTCAAGACCCTATTGTGGACTCAGGATTTCAGGACATTTTTACACCGAGGAGCGTGAGGTTCTAGCCTGTTTTAACGCTCTTGACTCCATAATCAAGAGATAATTAAACGCATCATGATGGACTTTAACCAACCCTATACTCCCAATAGCTTTTTTCTCATCTCGGGTCCGTGTGTCATCGAGAGTCGAACGCATGCACTGATGATGGCGACAGAGTTAAAAAAGATTGCGGAAGCACGAAAAATTCCTTTTATTTTTAAAAGTAGTTTTGATAAAGCAAATCGAACTTCAATGGCTAGCGCTCGTGGTCCGGGTATGAAAGAAGGTCTCAAGATATTGAGTGAGATACGAGAGACCCTACAGATTCCAGTTCTCACAGATGTTCATGAGTCTACCCAATGTTCTGAAGTGGCTTCATACGTGGACATTTTGCAAATACCTGCTTTTTTATGCAGACAAACTGATCTTTTAATGGCTGCAGGTAAAACAGGAAAAGTCGTCAATATCAAAAAGGGACAGTTTTTAGCTCCGTGGGATCTCCAACATGCGGTAGACAAGGTGCGGTCTGCCGGATCCTCTCCGGTATGGGTTACGGAACGTGGCACGACTTTTGGTTATGGAAATTTGGTAGTAGATTTTCAATCGTTTCCTCATTTAAAACAAACCGGATGCCCTGTGATTTTTGACGCAACACATAGCGTTCAGAAACCTGGGGCGCTCGGATCTAGGACCGGAGGAGCACGTGATATGATCCCGACTCTGGCTCGAGCAGCGGCGACCTCGGTAGATGGTTTTTTCTTCGAGGTGCATAACGACCCTGATCATGCTCATAGCGATGGTCCTAATGCGATGCACCTCACTAAGTTTCCAGAACTCTTAGATCAACTATTATTAATTTGGAGAACTGGACGAGCAACTAATTCGTAATTATTTAAGACCTGCTGCATAAGTCAGATTCAAAAGCGCCATCATGCGTGTTACTTTACCAATACTGTTGTGGCTATTATCAGTGTGCGCGATCCCACGGGCTTCTAGTTCTTGGAAATTGAAGTTTCCATGCCCTGACAAGTCAAAACAAAGTGTATGGTCCTGAATAAGAGAAGTCTCAATTTGATAGCCGAGTACTGGAACAGCTGAAACAATTACATCCGCCATAGCAGTGAATTTTTCTAGGTGACTGACCGAGGTATTATGGTGACACAAAATAGGAGTAGCTTTCAAATTAGCCATCATGGCTGTAAGAGGTCTTCCAATACGTAAGGAATCATTAATTACCAAAACTGTTTTACCTGCTAACCACTCTTCTCCAAATCCTCGCTTAAGAGTTTTCACAACGGCGCGAGCAGTACACGGAGTCATACATCGATGATCTGATCCATCCATACGTTTTCGAAATTTATTAAGATACCCAATGTTTGTTGAATGAAGCCCTTCGATATCTTTTTCGGGGTCCAAGAGATCCATAATTTCGTCGTCTTTGAGACCTGGATACTTAAGGGGATAAAAAATAAAAATACCTTGATACTTGGGATCTTGGTTCAGGCGAGAGACGGTCTTTACGAGCTCTAAACCGCTTTCTACCTCAATATCTTGAACTCGAATACCTAGATCCTGACAATCTTTCATCAAGAAACGATGATATGTAATGCACCCCTCTTCGCTGCACCCCAAAATGACAGCTAGGCCGGGAGATTGGCCTAATTGCTTAATATTTTTCTCAATGACCCGACGGTAATGTTCTGAAGTTTCTTGGCAATCGAGTTTAAAAGTTAGGTTAGACAATGAATTTCCCTTCTTCAACTATTCTAATCGGTTATATGCCATTAATCTAATCTAGACTTATGACTCGAACCCCTAATGATTTGAAAAAAATTCAGACATACCTCAACAAACTATACCCCAAAGCCATATGCATGCTGGATCATCGTAATGCTTATGAGTTGACCGTTGCAACCATATTGAGTGCGCAGTGTACAGATGCACGAGTCAATATCACTACGCCATCAGTATTCAAAAAATATCCAACTCTAGATACTCTAGCCTCCGCCAACATAAAAGATCTTCAGAAATTGATTAAAGCTACTGGATTTTATAGAAATAAATCCAAATTTCTAATCGCTATGGCCCAACGGGTAGTGCATTTTCATCAAGGGAACATTCCTTCTCGATCCGAAGATCTGATTCAACTACCAGGAGTAGGAAAAAAGACCGCGAATGTCGTCCTCAGCAATGCTTTTGGAATACCCGCCATGGCCGTCGATACCCATGTTGGGAGATTGGCGCGTCGACTTGGGTTAAGTACTTCTAAAAATCCTGACCATATCGAAAAAGATTTATGCCGCTTATTTAGAAGAGAAACATGGACTCTGCTGCATCATCAATTCATTACTCACGGTCGAACTATATGCAAAGCGCAAAGTCCTCTTTGTCATGAATGCTCCCTTCGGCCGCTGTGCCCAACGGGGCTTCGAGAGAAGAAAGATCCTCATACGGGACGATGGGTAAAAACATCTGAGCGACTCATAAGTCTTGTCCCTTCTGTTACTGAACTGATGTGTCAATGGGGATTAGCCTCCTCCTTAGTGGGAAGAACCAACTACTGTATTCATCCATCTAGAGTGCTGGAAAAAATACCGAGGGTGGGAGGAACTAAAAATCCAAGATTCAAGGATATTCTGAGACTCAAACCTACCTTAGTCATTCTCGAGCGCACGGAGAATACTAAAAAGATAGCTCAGGAATTGGAAGGAGCACGAATTCCAACTCTTGTCCTGAATGTGACAGACCTGAAGAGTTGTATTAAGGCTTATCAACTCCTAGGGCAGCGTCTTCATCGAGAAACTAAATCCAAAAAGTCTGTCGCAGAACTTAGAAGGTGTATTCTCGGCCGGCGAGTCAAATCTCTCAAAGTTCTTATTTTCGTTTGGAAATCTCCATGGATTGTGGCAGGTTCGCAGTCTTACTGCGGTGGATTACTAAAGGCCTTAGGGGGCCAAGTGCTTGGAGATACCAATAAATCTATGGACTACCCTAAGCTGACCTCAAAAGAGATGGAAAAGCTAAAGCCTGATCTAATACTTCTGCCAACCGAACCCTATCCTTTTAACGAGAAAGACCGACAAGAAATGATGAAATTATTCCCGAAAAGCAAGGTGGATATTATTAACGGAGAACTTTTGACCTGGTACTTAAGTCGAACCCCTGCGGCCCTCCGATATTTGAAGCAAAACTACTTTACCTGATTCAGGTTCATAAATCGAAGCATCTCTTGGGGACTTTGATATCCCAAGATGCGCTTAATCTCTCGTCCTTCGGTATCTAAAACTAAGATTGTCGGGTAGCCCAGAATTTGATAGCGCTTAGCGAGATCTGGGCGAATCTTGTCCATATCGATTCGGATAGCAATATAATTTTTTCGAACATAATCACGAACTGCTTCATCCGGCCACGTTCTTTGATCTAGTTCGAAACAGGCAGCACACCAATCAGCATAAACATCTACCAAAATAGGACGATCTTTTTTCTTGGCCTCCTCTATAGCTGCCTCTAAATCTTGGTTCATCCATTCTTGTTTGAAGCTTTGATCTAGTCCAAGAATGCGAGCGGTACTGCCTTTAAAAATGGTGATCTTGAGGTAGACTTCGGTCAGACGAAGAGAAAAATAGACTACGAATAAACCCAACAAAACACAGATAATTCTATAAATAAGTTTCAAAGGCGAAGAATCAATATGGATTTTTTGATAAAGCCAAATGGCTACTATCACTAGGGTAAAGCATAGCCATAATGTCCAGGTAACCGGGAGAATGGTGCGCAATGTCCATATGGCAAAGGCAAGAACTATAAATCCCATAGTTTTTTTCAGGAATTCGAGCCAAGCACCACTTTTAGGAAGTTGTACCCCTAATATACCGACTAACATGAACGGTACTCCCATGCCGAGTGCAAAGATAAATAACTCTACGGCACCCAAGAAAAGACTTCCCTTCGAAATACTAACTAAAATAGTTCCCAAAATAGGGCCGATACAAGGAGCCGATAAAGGGCCCAAGACGACTCCGGTTAAAAAGGGGGCCCAGATTCCAGAGCGAGTCGACCATGACTGGAGTCGATTTTGGGCGGAAGTCGATATGCTAAATTCAAAAGCACCCAAAAGGGATAGGCCAAAGATAAAAAATAAGATACTAATAACTATGATAAAACTAGCTGATCCTAAGATAGATCCAAATACGTTTCCTGATAGTACAGCAAATATACCTAGTAATGAGTACATTATAGCCATGCCCATTACGAGCGCTAAAGTTAAAATAGCGGCTCTTTTCTTCGAAATATCGCGTATTCCAATGACGGCTATCGTGATGGGAATCATAGGATAAACGCAAGGCGTAAGGGAAGCGAGAAGGCCTGCAAAGAAAATACCCAAGAAAGACCACCATGGAAATGAAAAATCTGTGGGTGAAGAGGCTACAGAACGAACTTTAATTTTTTGCTGGGTGGGTGGATAACATATTCCCCCAGGTCCCTCGGTACAGGGCTGATAGGTCACGGTCAACTCAAGATCGGTCTCAGTGGTATTGAATAAGATTGGCCAAACTAATTCCTGGCGATAAATATTGTCACCTAACTCATCTTTCCCCGACGCCTTAGGAAGTTCACCCATCCTGATGGCCTGGGGTGACGATAATGCTTCAACTTTTAGGAAGGTTGTTTTGAGGTGGGCTTTTGGCGGAATCTGAATAACTAAGCGATCTTGATTCTGTAGAATCCGTATGGATTCTACGGGGCGAAACTCAACCGAAACCTGCCCCCACAAACTAGAGGCCATTAAAAAAGAGGCTACTAATAGATTTTTCATCTTTTTATAGTTTACAGCATAGATTGATGAACTCTCTATTTGATACTCATGATTTACAATGGGGTTATGTCTATTATTTTTTCCCTCAGTCATCCTTTTGTCTCCGATCATTTTCATGATTTACCAGGCTTTACAGAAGCACGACATGGTCACAATTGGCACATTGAGGCCTCTTTTGAAATACAACAGTTAAAAGATCGAAGTACTATCCATGACGATGTTCATACGTGGATTCAATCCGTTGACTACACCCTTCTCAATGATGCGACCGAATTCAAAGGACGTAACCCTACCGCTGAACTGTTATCCCAATGGGCTTGTGAATATTTGTTAAGTCGCGGACACTGCGTGACGGAAATACGTATCCAAGAAAAGGCAAATTATTGGGCCCGGTGTCGACCCTAATTTGATTGAATTTTCACTTCAAATCTCCTAGGAAATAGGTGAACTTGCCCTGCTTCGGGGTTAAACTTGATGTACTTTGGGAGTTCTCTTTGGCTACACCTGGAAAGAAGCATTTAGGGTCACTCGCTTGGCCTTGGATTATTCGCCTTTCTGGATTAGCTTTTGTGCTGATTCTTATTTTTTCCTTAGTGAGTTTTAATCCGACTGATCCCAGTTTCTTCAACACCACGAATAGGATCGAAATTATTCATAATTTATGTGGAAAACTCGGCAGTTACCTAGCCGGTCTTTTCTACACCATATTTGGGATAATGGCTTGGCTGATTCCAGGCTGGATCCTTTGGGAAATATGGCCAGATACCAGTGATGCTCCCCGATGGGCTAGGCGTTTAGCCTGGCTAGGACTCATCGCCTCGCTCTCGGTGATGTGGGCATTTGCTCCCCAAGTATTTTCTTTCCGAATGGGAGGTCTTTTAGGTGCTGTTCTTCAGCCCTGGCTTCAGAGTTGGTTTGGTACGACCGGACTTTATGTTCTCTGTCTTGCACTGTTAGCTATTAGTTTATTAATCGTCTCACCGGCTTTAGCCACTTGGATAGGAAGTCGATTAGCAACTTGGGCAGAACGGTATTGGTGGCCTAAATTGCAGGCTCTTCCCATGACTGGTCTTCGCAATCTTTGGGGTCATTGGATTTCTGTATTTAACTTTCTTCGTCGTAAACGTGAAGAAGCTAAGATTCGAAAGAATACTCTATCCCAAATTAGTTTTGATGAGCAACGAGAAGCTCTAGAGCGTGCACAAAAGGCACACGATGAGAGTCGAAACTCTTTAGCCCCGCCATCTCCTCGAGATGTTCTTCCCGAAATACATTCTATTAATCTAGATGCACCTGCTTCCAATGCGCTGACCGATTTTAGGAGTGATCTGCTCCAAGGAGTAACCACCCCCCCTGAAGAGCCCTATTTGGAGGAGGCGCTGACGGGGAAGGATGGCCAGGGGCGCCCTATTGTGCAGCCTCCTCTACCCATACCTCCCCTACCAGATCCCCCTAAGATCAAGAAAGAAGTTAAAAAATCTACCAACCGAAGTTTGCCATCTAAAGATCTTTTTGATCAGCCATTGAAGTCTGAAAAGATGGATTTATCTGTAATCAAAAGTACCCAAGAAGCAATTCTCCAGAAGCTTTTAGAATTCAAGATTTCAGGTCAAGTCATTGGAAATCGACCCGGCCCTATTGTGACTGTTTATGAATTCCAGCCGGATCCAGGTATTCCGCTCTCCAAAATCTTGAACATGGAAGAAGATCTTGCCATGGCTCTTCAGGCCGAAGCGATCCGTATGGATCGCATCTCAGGGAAGAATGCTGTAGGAATAGAAGTGCCAAACCCTCGGCGAGATCTTATTGTATTCAGAGAGATTATTGAATCTGATGCTTTTCAACAATCGAAGAGTTTGCTAACTATGGCATTGGGAAAAGATATTTCTGGGTCCCCCTTGGTGATGGATCTTGCTCGCATGCCCCATTTGTTAATTGGTGGCTCGACCGGAAGCGGAAAAAGCGTTGCAGTCAATGCCATGATTTGCTCTATTCTGCTCCGTGCGACTTCTGAGCAAGTGAAACTAATTTTAATCGATCCCAAAATGGTCGAGATGGGTATCTATGAAGATATTCCCCACCTATGGTCCCCTGTTGTAACCGATATGAAAGAAGCAGGTCGGGTTCTTCGCTGGGTGGTCGCTCAGATGGAGGAACGCTATAAGCGCTTAGCCTTATTGAGTGTGAGAAACCTGGAGCAATATAATGAAAAAATAGAAAAGAACGGAGGAACTTTTACCCTTCCTGATCCTACCCCCACTCCAAAGTGGCCGGATCGTCCTGCAACCTTAGAGCCCATCCCTTATGTAGTGGTGGTCATCGACGAGTTGGCTGATCTTATAATGGTCGCTCGTACGGAAGTCGAGGACAGTATCGCGCGTATTGCACAAAAAGCTCGTGCCGTGGGTATCCATCTGATTCTTGCCACCCAGCGCCCCTCGGTCGATATCTTGACGGGGGTCATTAAGGCTAATCTTCCAAGTCGATTGAGTTATCGGGTAAGTACTAAAATTGATTCGCGTACGATTTTGGACTGCTCTGGAGCAGAAAATCTCCTCGGTCAAGGTGATGGTCTTTTCTTGGCTCCTGGCGCAGCTCGACCAAGTCGAATTCATGCTCCCTATTTGACTGAAACAGAGACCTTGAGGTTGGTCGATTGGTTGAAAGATCGAGGCCGACCTGACTACAATGAACAGCTCATCAAGGTCATAGAAACGGATGAATCGGAAGAGGCTATGGATATCGGACCTAATTCAGGAAGTGGGGGAGATATTTATCAGAAAGCCATTGAGGTGGTGATAAGGGAAGGGAAAGCCAGTACTAGTTTATTGCAACGAAAATTGGGGCTTGGGTACGGTCGTGCAGCCCGTATTATTGATCGTATGGAAAATGAGGGTGTCATTGGTCCCGACCGAGGTGTCGGAAAGCCGAGAGAAATTTTTAGACAGCCCTGAGATAAACTATTCTAATCAGTCAAAAAGGACGTTTGTGATTCTCCAGCTAAAAAACAACCTTCGGGAATCAACGGAACTTCAAAACGGATACTTAACTTCCGAGTTACCTCATATCGTTCAACTCGCCTCTGAGATACATAGAGCCATGAACTCAGGTAATAAGATTCTCATTTGTGGTAATGGCGGAAGCGCTGCGGATGCTCAGCATTTTGCCGCTGAGTTGACAGGTCGGTATCTTAAAGAGCGTGGCGCTTACCCTGCCCTAGCTCTGACAACGGATACCTCCGCTCTCACTGCTATAGGTAATGATTATGGATTTGAAGTTATTTTCTCTAGACAAATAGAAGGTCTTGGTAAGAGTGGAGACATCTTGATCGCCATCAGTACAAGTGGTCAAAGCGCTAATATTATCAAAGCTGTCGAAGCCTCAAAGGCATGCGGTATTCGCACAATAGGACTGCTTGGGCGGGACGGGGGTGCCCTGAAGAACCTCGTGGATGATGCCTTCATCGTCCCATCTCAGGTGACCGCCCGCATTCAAGAAATACATGAAATGATTCTCCACTTTCTCTGTGAATCCATGGATTCTTTGTCCTAAGGGACAACCATGGATACCCAAGGGTTTCACAAAGAATACGGAGTTCATCTTAAAGCGCTAGCCAAACAAGAACCTTTGGGACTCTATCTTCATGTCCCCTTTTGCAAAGATCGATGTACCTATTGTTCCTTTGTTCGTACGAGCGAAGAAGAAAATCGAGATCTTTTTATTCGAACATTGACTAAAGAAGTTCAACAATGGGGGCAAGCTCTAGACCGACCTACGATTAATACCATCTATTGGGGCGGTGGGACTCCTTCTATTTTGTCTGAATCTGAGGTTGCTCATATTGCCGGAGTGATTCACGAATATTTTCAAATCGAGCCTAGCTCAGAGCAAACAATAGAAGCGAATCCTGGCGCGCTCTCTTTGGAGTGGCTTAAATGCATCCAAGGGCTTGGGTTTAATCGTATTAGTTGGGGAGTTCAGACTCTGCATGATGATCTTCTCAAAGCACTGGGGCGAATTCATTCCTCAGAGCAGGCATTACAAGCTCTAGGGTGGTCTAAGCAGGCGGGATTTAGCCATATATCGGCAGATCTTATCCTTGGACTTCCCAATCAATCACCAGAGTCCGTATATGTAGATGCCCTCAAAATGATTAATCATGGGGTCGACCATATTAGTATTTATTTATTAGATCTTGACAAGGCTTGTGCACTTAAAACAGAAGTTGAAGCTGGTCGACTTATTTTACCGAATGAAGATCAAGTTGCTTCACTCTATGAAATCCTTCAAGATCAATTACCTCGCTTGGGTTTTACTCCTTATGAAATAAGTAATTACTCAAAACAAGAAGCTCAGTCTAGACATAATCAAAAATATTGGCGAAGACATCCTTATCTAGGCCTAGGCCCTAGTGCAGCGAGTCATCTGGGTCCCTATCGATGGACATCGGATCTTTCAATTACCGCTTGGAATCAAGGAAGGGGTCAACTCACTCTCGAAGTTCTTGATCCCGTGGATGAATGGATGGAAATTCCACTTCTAGGCCTTCGACTCGATGAAGGCATTGATTGGAATGAACTTTCTATGAAAGCATCGCATTTAAACGTTGTGCCATTGTTTCACTCATGGACCCATCAAATGAAACATTTCGAGATGGCTGGTTTAGTAATTTTCGAAGATTCTAAAGTGCGCCTTACGACCAAGGGAAGGTTGCTTTCAAATGAGATCTTCCAAATATTTGTTTAAACCCTTCGGTTCTCTTAGGCTATGGGTCTGAGCTTCGATAGACTGAACACATGGCTAACGATTTAGTGACTAACCGAAAGGCAAGATTTCAATACCATCTTCTCGATACATGGGAGGCAGGCGTTGCTCTATTGGGAAGCGAGGTTAAATCTCTTCGGGAAGGCCAAGGGCAACTTCAAGATGCCTATGTTGATCATATCCGCGGTGAACTTTGGCTTCGACAGTGTCATATCGCCCCTTGGACGAGTGCCTCATGGACTAACCACGACCCCCTAAGGGATCGCAAACTCTTACTCAAAAAGAGCGAGATTCTTAAGATCGCAAAACATATTGAACGTAAAGGTCTGACCCTTATTCCTTTATCAATTTATGTCAATGATCGGGGTAAGATCAAAATCCAGATTGCCTTAGCCGAAGGAAAGCAGGCTCCCGACAAGAAAGCAGCGCTGAAAGCGCGACAAGCGAAAAGGGAAATGGATCGAATTCGAAAAGGGGATCGAGATTAATTTAGCAATCTTCCAATATCGAGAAAAACAGCTGAGCCCATAATCGTAATTAATAATACAAACCCTGCCATCAGAATACGCTGTTTGACCTGCCAGCTGAATCGACGACGAGCAATGACCTCGGCAGTCATCATGGCAACATGACCTCCATCTAGCAAGGGGATAGGAAGAGCATTTAAGATACCTAACTGAAGAGAGATGGCTGCAGCCATGACCAAGAAAGTGGACCAGCCTAATTTAGCAGCTTGGGATCCCTGCTGAATGATTCCAATGGGCCCTGCTAACTGATCTGAGGAAACATCCCATTTCAATACGCGTCCCAAAAATTCAAATATTTGTGAGCTGATATCACCAAGAGCATGGCCTGCAAAAATAAAACCTGGAGGCCAGTCTGACCAAGCGAAAGGTCTTCGAATTTCAGTATATTTTGTAGGCTGAAAGAGAATACCCAAGCGGCCCTGGCCGCTAATATTTTGAGCCACCGCCTCAAGTTTCAAATTGTTACCATTACGATCAACTAAAAGAGATAGGCGTTTCCCTGCTTGCTGTCGTATGTAGCTCACTGCTTGGCGATCATCGGATCCGGGAAAACGGAGATCGTTGAGGCCAAGAATTTTGTCTCCTTCGCGAAGCCCTGCCATTTCAGCTGAGCTCCCTTTCACAACTTGGGCTACATAGAGAGGGGAAGATTCGGGGATCCGGGAAACTACACGGTGACTATCTGCTCCGACAATTATCAGTAGTACAAAAGCGGTGAGGAGATTGGCAATGATGCCACCAGAGTAAAAAAGAAATTTTTGGAAATAGGGTTTTTGTTCAAAGCCATGAGGGTCATCGGCCTCAGGTTCTTCTGGATTATAGCCCGCCAATTTAACATAGCCGCCAAGGGGTATGGCGGATAGACGCATATCAGTCTCATTCCATTTAAACCCGATCAATCGGGGTCCCATTCCCACGGAAAAAGTTTCTACCGGGAGTCTTAACCATTTAGCAACTAGGAAATGTCCCATTTCATGGATGAAAACTAAACCCGAGAGCATGAGCAATGGAGCTAGGGTAGTAAGTTGCATTGCGAATCCTTAACGATTAGTTTACCTTCTCTAAATCTTTTAGGCTATCGGTGAGCTTCAAGCCACTTTTGAGTATGCAACCTGACCTCTTTATCAATCTCAAGTACATGATCAATATTTTCAGGTTGCTGAAGAGGAAATGTATCTAGCATCGCTTCATTACATTCAGCAATAAGACCAAAAGTGATATGACTTTTCAAAAAGGCATTGACTGATTCTTCATTAGCTGCATTAAGGATGATGGACGCACTTTGTCCAGTGCAAAGGCTCTGATAGGCCAACCGCAAACAAGGAAATCGGTTTAAATCAGGAGGATGGAAGTCCCAAGTTCGAGGTTGATCCCAACTAAAGACATTCGCAGGACTAGGAATTTGATCAGGGTATAAGAGAGCATATTGAATCGGGAGTCTCATATCGTTAGCGGAAGCCTGCATTTGAAAACTTCCATCGTGCATCTCGATCATGGCATGTACTTGACTTTGAGGATGTATGGTGACCCCAATTTGTTCAGGAGTTAACCCAAACAAGTGGCAGGCTTCAATCACCTCAAGCCCCTTATTCATCAGGGTGGCACTATCGATCGTAATTTTAGGTCCCATCTTCCAAGTGGGATGATTAATGGCTTCTTGAACCGTGGCTTTTTTCATCTGAGCCAATGACCATTCTCGAAAAGGACCCCCACTGGCTGTAAGGCGAATCGTACGAATCGTGGTCATATCTTTACCGTGCAGTAATTGGTGCAGCGCTGCATGTTCACTGTCGATCGGGAGGAGTTCCCCTTGACCTTGTCGAAGAGCTTCGAGAATGAGCGTTCCTCCAACCACTAAGGACTCCTTGTTTGCAAGGCATACGCGATGTCCATGTCGAAGAGCTTTTTCCGTACTGCGTAGCCCTGACGCTCCGACGATAGCTGAGACAACAGTATTAACACCTTCAGCTTCGACACAATGCAGAAGCCCTTCATCGCTAGGAGCAGAACGAGGCTGATAGTCTAATGCATCCAATACCCACTGTAGGTCTTCTCGAGTCGCCAAGGAAATAAACTCAGGCCGAAAGATTCGACACTGTTCTAAAAATTTATCTCTATTTTTTCCGGCTGCTAGTGCCACGACACGTAAGCGGTCTGGATGGTGTTTGACAACCTCGAGGGTTGATTGACCGATCGAACCTGTCGAGCCTAGAACTGCTAGATTTTTCATATGCGCTAGTTAAACCCATGAACGAAATGGAGATAGCAATAAAATACGGGGGTGGCAAATAAAAGACTATCGATCCGATCTAAGAGCCCCCCGTGTCCAGGAATGAGAGGAGAGGGGGATGAATCCTTAGCCCCAGCGCCCCGCTTCCAAGTACTTTCCACTAGATCACCCATTTGAGCAGCGAAGCCCACTAAAAAACCTATCAATAAAACATCCATCCAAGTCCAGTCTTGATAGAGAAAGATTTTTGAAAAACTAGCGGCAGCATAATTACCCATAAAATTTCCTGCTAATCCTTCCCAACTCTTCTTGGGGCTAACGCGTGGGGCTAATTTATGTTTTCCAAGCCATGAGCCCACAAAGTAAGCGACTACGTCGCCGAACCAAGTAATTAAATAAAGGCTCACAAGAAGTCGACTTCCGGTTTTTGAGAGCAGACCCTCCATCATAAAGATTTTCCATTGAAGGCCCATGGCGAACCCGATTAAGAGACCGCTCATCAATGTCAGTGATTGATTTGGAAGGGCTCGATCTAAGGATTCACGGCTCCATAAACTCCCCAAACAAGATAAAAGGAAAGCCAAAATAAGGGCAAGCCACAAAGGGAGTGTCCAAGTGCCGCCATAGGGTTCAGCTAGGCTAAGTGCTACGATGAGACCCACTAAAACACTTCGAGACCTAGAGAGGGTAAAGCCTTGCCCTTCAGCGAGGTGGGCGAACTCCTTGATCGAAAGATAGATGACTCCTGCAACTAGAAGACCGAATGCATAAGAAGACCATAATCGTCCATCCCCTAAAACATACCCCCCTATGGTTGTGGGACCTCCTCCAACATAAAGGAATAAGAGAAGGATGAAAGCTAGTGAGACACCCGAAGCGATTCGCTGTTTAAGATTATTGAGATCTAGACTCATGCAAGTCCACCGAAACGCCTTTCTCTTTGATCAAATTCTTCAAGACAGTCTTTTAGGTGTGTCGCTCCAAAATCAGGCCAATAAGTATCAAGAGTGATGATTTCAGCATAGGCTGATTGCCACAATAGAAAGTTTGAAATACGATTATCGCCCCCGGTTCGGATTAATAAATCAACCTCGGGAGCAGTCCCAGTCCAAAGTGTATTTTGGAAGAGATTTTCGTCGATCTGATCAATAGGCGTATCGTTTTTGATGAGTTTTTTTACAGCCTCTACAATTTCAAGACGCGATCCATAATTAACGGCAAGATGAAAGGTCATTCGATTACAGTGGGCGGTCTTTTCTTCTAGAGACTGAATTTCTGTCTGAATACTGGTGGGTATTCCTTCTAGTAGACCTAGGTGATGAAAGCGAATATTGTTTTTAAGAAGTTTAGGAAGAAACATTTTTAAGTACATTCGTAGCATCGCCATAAGGGTATTCACTTCGAAGGCTGGGCGCTTCCAGTTTTCCGTTGAGAATGCATAGAGACTAAGGTGTTTAATGCCTAATTCTGCAGCGGCTTCCACCGCTCGGTCAGCTGCATCAACTCCAGCTTTATGACCCTTGGATCGAGAACGACCTTGGTCCGCTGCCCAACGTCCATTTCCATCCATGATAATGGCAACATGTTGGGGAAAGCCCATGGTATAGGTCCTTAAACTAAGGTTTATTCTAATCTGACCTAGCCTATATTCCTTACTATTTAGACATCGGGCCAAATTGGTAGCCAACGCTTCGATAGGTATGAATCCAATGGGGACGTTGGGGGTCATCTTCGATTAACTTTCTCAAGCGGACAACGAAGTTGTCAATGGTACGCGGGGTCACATGGGCCCCTTCTCCCCATACCTTCTCCATGATGGCGTCACGGGTGACTGCATGGCCTGAATGTTCCATCAAGAATTTCATAATCATAGATTCTTTAACGCTCAACTGAAATTCACCTCGTGGCCCCTTGCCTGTAAAATTATCAAAATCAATCCAATTAGACCCAAAATACTTTTTTCGATCTAGTGACTGATTTTGGTACCATATCTCGCGCCGTAAAATAGATCGAATACGAATGAGGAGATCTCGTACTTGAAAAGGTTTTCCCAAATAATCGTCACCTCCCGAGTCGAACCCCAAAAATCGATCATTTTCAGTATTCTTAGCGGTTAAAAACAGGACGGGAGTTAAGTTGTGTCGCGTCCTCATTTCTTGACAAACGGTTAGACCATCCATGCCGGGAAGCATAATATCCAAGAGCACGAGATCAAATTTTTCTAATTGCATTCGCATCAGAGCTTCGTCACCCCGAGCCACCCATATACAAGAGATATTCTCCATCTCGAGATTGAGTTGTATACCTTCTGCTAAACTTTCTTCATCTTCTACGAGCAATATTTTAGGGTTTGTCATGAATAGGGACCTCGGGTGCCTATCCTACTAGAATAGAACAAAGGAGTCAGCATGGCTTCACCCACGATTAGTATTGTTATTCCTGTTTTTAATGAAGAGCCTAATCTTCATACCTTATGGGAGCGTCTACGACAATCCATGTCTCCTTTTGATGCGGAAGGTTGGGAGGTCATTATGGTCGACGATGGCTCTAAAGATCAGAGTCTTTCGTTATTAAAATCAATTGCACAGCGCGATGAGCACTTGATCGTTATTGAGTTTAATCGAAATTATGGACAGCACGCAGCCATTATGCAGGGTTTTCAAACGGTTGCTTCTTCGACGCAGTATGTCATTACGCTCGATGCAGATCTGCAAAATCCCCCCGAGGATATCCCTCGTTTAATCACCGAACTCAAAAAAGGGTATGAAGTAGTTGGGGGTGTTCGCAGAACACGAGCTCAAAATGACAGTTTTTGGAGGCGATGGCCGAGTAAATTAGTAAACTATGTGACGCGCAAAACGACCGGAGTCGCCCTCACTGATTATGGATGTATGCTTCGTGGTTATACCAAATCGGTTGTCGAGGCGATGCTGTCCTGTGACGAAAAAAGTACTTTTATTCCAGTGCTCGCTAACACCTTTGCCAAATCTATTACGGAAGTCGATGTCGGCCACGCTCCCCGTCTACATGGGGATTCCAAATACGGTTTATTGGCATTAATTCGCCTTCAATTTGATCTCACCACGGGCTTTAGTACATTTCCCTTACAAATGCTCTCAGGTATTGGCATCCTTATAAGCGTCGGAAGTCTTGGGTTAGGTATTTATCTCTTAATCATGCGTTTGTTGGGCTTCCCTGACAATACCAATGGAGTCTTCACCCTTTTTGCTTTAGTTTTTCTTATTCTCGGCATTCTTTTCCTTGGATTAGGCATTTTGGGTGAATATATTGGACGCATTTATAGTCAAGTTCGCGTACGCCCCCGATCCATAGTGAAGCATATTCATCGAAAAACCAATTAACTCGTATGCATATTACGCATAGCTAGAGCATGCGCAATATAACGTCCCATTGGATCAGCCTCTAAATTTACCGATTGATTTGGTCGATAGTCTTTTAGTGCAGTTTGTCGGAGTGTTTCGGGAATAAGAGAAACAGTGAACCAATCTAATCCACACTCGACTATCGTCAAAGAAATACCATCAACCGTAATACTACCTTTGGGAGCGGTCATGGTGCTAATAAATATGGGCATTGAAAATTTCCACAGGCCTTCCCCCTCTGTACGTTCCAAGACATGACCAAGCCCATCGACATGGCCAGAGACCGAGTGTCCATCAAGAGGCTCTCCCAGCCGAAGGCTAGGTTCTAGATGTAATGAAGTGCCAATCCGCAAGGTCCCTAGGGTTGTTTTTTGAAGAGTTTCATCGCTCAACTCAGCAATCCAACTTTCTTCATCCACATAAGTCGATGTTAAACAGACTCCATTAACGCAAATGCTTGAACCTACGGTTGCTCGAAGCAACAAAGTGGGAGAGGCCGTTATTTCCAAACGAGCGCCCTCTTTGCGTCTTTCTCGACCTTTGAGGCTACCGAGTTCTCTAATGAGACCTGTGAACATTACCTTACACCTTTAATAACTTCAGAGCGTGCGTGGCGGGCGCCATAAATAAAGTACAAAAGTAAACCCAGGGCTAGCCATATCCAAAACCGTTCCCACGTTCGTGTAGGGAGACCCCAAGCTAGCCAAACACAGAAGAGAATACCTAAGGGAGCTGCCACCCATATATATGGAACACGAAACTTACGAGGCGCTTCGGGACGCTGAATTCGAAGAATCATCACGCCGCCGCTCACTAGAATAAAAGCAAAAAGAGTGCCGATATTGGTGAGTTCAATAATTTCATCAATGTTCATTAAGCCTGCTGGCAAGATTACAATGAGCCCGGTTAATAACGTAGAATTGAAGGGCGTTCTATATTTTGGATGAATTTTTCCAAACCAAGGAGGAAGCAGCCTGTCGCGACTCATCACCATAAAAATCCGGGGTTGAGCCATTTGAAACACCAAGAGTGCCCCACCAAGGGCCACCACAGCACCAACGCTAATCAGGGCTGATATTTTGTTCATTCCAATAGCGGTAAAAGCGTGAGCAATAGGGTCCGCAACACCATGATAGGCAGTATAGGGAAGCATCCCAGCAATAACCGCACAGACACCGATATAAATCACCGTACAAATGATAAGACTGCCAATGATGCCGCGGGGTAGATCACGACCCGGATCTCGGCATTCTTCAGCCGTGGTACTCACCGCATCGAACCCAATAAATGCAAAGAAAATGATGGCGGCACCGGCTTGAATTCCATGCCATCCATTGGGGGCAAAAGGGCTATAGTTAGCCGCTTGAACATGAAAGGCACCAATACCAATGACGAAAAGCAATAGAACCACCTTAATCGCCACTAAGATATTATTTGTTCTGACGCTTTCTTTTACACCCCAGATGCATAAAAGTGTGATGAGGAAAGTAATAAAAATAGCTAGGATATTAATGCCGACAGGAATGTTATAAATCGTCGGAGCGGCATTGAGAATATCCCAAAACTTAAATGTATGGCTCCCTGAAATCACACCGGCTTTTGCTTGCATAAGTAGGTCAATCTTGTCGCTGAATGAGAGTACAAGGTTAGGATCGATCGTCGTTAACATCGTGCGGGAATCAATACATAACCACCGAGGAAGAATAAAGCCGAAGCCCTGTAAAAGATTATCCATATAGCTTCCCCAACTAATGGCAATAGCCACATTGGAGACTGCATATTCCAATAAAAGATCCCAACCAATCAACCACGCCATCAGTTGGCCCATCGTGGCGTAAGTATAGGTATACGCACTGCCAGAAACCGGGATCATACTTGCGAATTCGGCATAACAAAGCGCCGTGAAACCGCAAGCAATGGCTGTAATGATAAAACTGACAATGAGAGCGGGTCCTGCCGCCGGTCGGGTTAAGCCAAAGGTCGTATCTAAACCCCCAGCTAGGCCCGTACCAAGGGCCGAAAGGATCCCAGCACCAATGATGGCCCCGACACCTAAAAGAGCAAGATCCCAAGCCCCAAGAGTTTTTTTTAATTGAGGATGATCCGTGGATTCAGAATTCGCCATGATTTGTTCAAGGCTTTTGGTTTGAAACATCTGTTTAAAAAAGGGATGCATATATTTCCACGTTTGCTTAGATTATCAGCAGAACTTCCTTTCCCGATTAGTTTGTTAAGAGGGCAGGAGATTTTTTTGCCCTTGATGTCCCCAAGGCTGTAAGGCCTGAAGTGAAGCCTGAATACCTTTGCCGGGGCGCTGCAGCGACACAATTTCAACAGCCTGTCCATCCCCTGCCGTGAGCCATACTCCTTCGCTATGAGACCAACTCAGGGTACCGGGATTCAAAGATGAGAGTTTCATGAGGCCAACGGATCTAATTTTTATAGTTTCAAGATCAAGATTAAATTCGACACTAGGCCAGGGCTGTAGGGCACGAACTTGGCGATGAATCTCGATGGCGGGTCGTTCCACCGATAGGAGCGCGCAAGCCTTAGTTAATTTAGGAGCCCAGGTTGCCTTTTGCTCATCTTGATTGATCAAAGAACAGGATCCACGGATTAAATCCAACCAGTGTTTTTTAATCAGTTGAGCACCATCGCGAGATAGTAGATCCAGAAGGCTCTGCGTATCGGATGCAAGAGTAATGGGGCGATCAAGACAGTCGACAGTAGGTCCTGCGTCTAGAGCAGGAGAGATTTTCATAAGGGACACTCCTGTTTCCTCGTCCCCCTTCCAAATTGCATGGTTAACAGGAGCGGCGCCTCGCCAGCGAGGGAGCTTTGAAAAATGAAGATTCCAAACACCGAGGTGACAACTATCAATCATCCATGGCGGCAGAATGGATCCATAGGCAATCACAAAAGCAAGATCGACTTTGAGCGAGCCCCATATCGCTTGGGTATCGGAAGCACCCCAATCATCGGGCTGAAAAAGGGGGATACCCAGCGCTAGCGCGCGAGTTTTTACCGGAGACGGGAGGAGGTTTTGGCCTCGCCCCGATGGGCGATCGGGGCCTGTGATGACTACATCGACTGACCGAAGCGAGGCTAATATCTCTAGGGTGGGAAGTGCCACGCGAGGGGTTCCCAAAAGAGCCACGCGAGGGCGAACCACTTATACCACCTGCAGTTGCTTGATAAATTTTCTTTGAATGAGTTTCTTTTTAATTGGTCCAAAATACTCGACAAAAAGACGGCCTCGTAAATGATCAATTTCATGGCAAAAGGCTCGCGCTAAGAGATCTTCACCAACGAGCTCATACCAAGCTCCATCTTTTTTCCGATTTCGAATCGTGACCCGTTGAGGTCGTTCCAATACTTCGTGAATACCAGGGATTGATAGACAACCTTCGGGGCCGACTTGTTTGCCTTCTTCTTTGACGATGGTTGGATTGATCAGAATAATTTTTGAATCGGGGTCTTCTCCACACGAACAATCAATAACGGCTAAATTCAAATTGATTCCTATTTGAGGAGCAGCAATACCAACCCCGTCTTCCACAAGAGCAGTCTCAAAGAGATCTGTGACCAATTGGTCTAATTCTGGGGTCCAGGGGCCCACATCAGCACTCTTAATTTTAAGCCTAGGGTCACCCCAATGGATGACCTCGCGAACAGCCATAATGACCTCAATTTCTATTATAGAATGCCGGTATTTACTTGGTAATCTAAGAGTTCGGAGAATTGAGGCCTCATGCTACGTAGCTTTAGAACTGCCATTAAATCAAACCGAACCCCGGTCGCCGCCGTCATGATTGTGCTGACCCTTGGGCTCTTGGCCTACCTCGTTCCTTCAGGCAATTCCGTTGTAACTCCAGAAACCGTCTTGGGTCGTGTTTATGGTCGAGACATAAAACAAGGAGATATTGATCAGGCACTCATGGATTTAATGCAACGATTTGGGGGGGCGCAGGCTCAACAAGAACAGTTACTCCCCTTACTGAAGCCACAGGCCATTCAATCTGTCATCCAAGACAAGATTGTGGAGGAGCTTTGTGAACGCGAGGGTATTGTGGTTAGCGATGCAGAAGTTAAAACGACACTAGAATTGATCCTAACCTCTCAGGCCAAACAAGAGCCCGAACTGAAGGGCTTATTTGATCCTTCAGGCCGTTTGCGTAGCATGGATGAACTCGTCAAGATCTACCAAGAACCCGTGAGAGCTTTTATTAATACGGTTGAGCGCGTTGCTCGAAAAGAAACAGTTCGCCAGAAACTTTTTCAGATTTATGCAAATAAAGTCCCCATATCCGCTGAACGATTAGCCCTAGAACATCGCCTAAAAGAAGAAAAGATTTCGTTCAAGTCCGTGATGGTAACTCCTTCTAGCCAAGATATTAGTGATCCCGGTGATGGACCTTTGGAGCTCTATCTCAAGGCCGAGGGATCCTTCTTCAAGCAAGGCCTTCGTCGCCAAATTCAAGTAGTGGCCGTCTCCAGAGATATGATCGGAGATTTAAACATCGATGAATCAGCGGTACAAAAGGCCTATGAAAACCAAAAAGTATCTTTTACAAAGGCCCCTGAAGTAAAGGGTCGTCACATTCTTTTTGATGCCACCACGCCTCAGCAGATACTCGAAGCAAAAAAGAAAGCGCTCGAAGTCAGAGAGCAATTGACTAAAGGAGAGAAATTTGAAGCGTTGGCCAACAAATATAATAGCCCCCAAGCAGCGGGTCCAGGCGGAGATCTAGGTTGGTTTGATCGCTCTCGTATGGTGAAAGAGTTTTCGGATGCTGCCTTTAGTCTGAAGGTGGGAGAGGTCAGCCTACCAGTGCAAACTCAATACGGAATTCATCTCATCCGTATTGATGATCGACGAGCCGAGCGCGTGACTCCATTTGAGGATGTGAAATCTCGACTAGAGTTGGATCTAACCGAAGAACGTTATGCTCAAAAAGCCAAAGAAAAATTAGAACTGTTGAAAAAGAAAGCGGGACGGGGAGACTTGATGTCGGCGGCTCAATCCCTGGGCCTTAAGGCTGTTAATAGTCCGCCTTTCGAAGCGACGGATACTCCCAGTATAGAAGGGTTCTTTAATGTTGGAGATTTAGCAACACGAGCCTTTTCGAAAAAAGTCGGCGAGGTTTCCGGCCCAGAATTAGTCGGTTCTTCTTACATGATCTATCGTGTTGAAAAAGAGTTCCAACCAAGCGTCCCTCCCTTGAAAGATATCCGACCAAAAGTGCTTCTAGCCTGGCGTCAAGAGCAAGCGGCTAAAGCAACCCAAATACAAATGCAAGCCCTTCGACAAGCGGGAACAATCGATGCTTTCAAAGATTTGGGAGCTATCACAGAAACTAAATCTATTACCATCATTTCGAAGCAAGAGTTGGTCACTCAGCCTCAAATTCGCCAAGCGCTCCTTCAAACGCCAGTCAATCAGCTTACTCCTATCATCTTCCAAGAAGATGGGTCTTTTTGGTGCGCTCAAATAAGTCAACGAGAAGCTTTTCCCCCACTCACCGTCGAGACTCGATTGAATTTAGTCAATGAAATTCAAAATCGAGAAGCAGGTCAAATGTTGCAATATGAAGTGCAACGGCTCCTGGAAGTAGGTAAATCTCGCTCAGGACTAAGATCTCTCTGGGGTCTATGGGACGGCATTTGGATGGACGAGAAAGCCCTAGGGCTCACGAAGTAATTCGTTCAAGGCCATCCATATAAGGCACAAGCGCTTTCGGCAAAAGGATACTGCCGTCGGCTTGTTGGCCATTCTCAAGAATCGCTACCCATGTCCGACCAATGGCCAACGCAGAGCCATTGAGTGTGTGAAGAAAGCGATTCTCCCCCTTGGGGGTTGAGGCCCGATACTTCAAGCCTGCTCGACGAGCCTGGAAACTTCCAAACCACGAACAACTACTAATTTCACGATATGCATTCTGGGAAGGAAGCCAGACTTCGAGGTCATAAGTTTTATGACTACTAAAGCCCATGTCTCCGGTACATAACAACATGCGTCGATAAGGTAATTCCAAGGCTTCAAGAATGCTTTCGGCATGCGCCGTTAAACGTTCGAGTTCATTGGGAGCCGCTTCTTCCTGAATGAAACTAACTAATTCAACTTTATGAAATTGATGTTGACGGATAATACCTTTGGTATCTTTTCCGTAACTTCCCGCTTCACTTCGAAAGCAGGGGGTAAGAGCACAGTGGCGAATAGGAAGTTGGGTCTCTTTTAGTACTTCATCTCGGTAGAGATTAGTGACCGGAACCTCCGCAGTCGGGATCAAATATAGGCGCGTATCACCGTGGGGAACCTTGAAGAGATCGTTTTCAAACTTGGGTAACTGCCCTGTCCCAAACATGGATTGTGCATTGACTAAATAGGGAGGGAGAATTTCCGTATACCCTTGCTTCAAATGAAGATCGAGCATAAAAGAGGCCAAGGCTCGCTCAAGTTTGGCCCCCATTCCTTTGAGAACAGCAAATCGTGTTCCTGTAATCTTAGAAGCACGTTCTAAATCTAAGATGCCCAAGGTAACTCCAAGATCAACGTGATCCTGAGGTTGATGAATGACGGGAGGCGTTCCCCATCTCTTCATCTCCTGATTACTTTCGGCGTTCAATCCCACAGGCACGGAAGTATGTGATACGTTGGGTATCTGTGCCAAAAAACTTTGCCATTGCGACTCTATCGAGCGCATATCTTGTTCGCAATCAACTAGGGCCTGAGACGATACTTTTTGCTGTTCAAGAAGGTCAGTGGCGTCTTGCTGAGACTGCTTACGGACTCGAATAAGTTCCGTCATTTTATTGCGTTCAGCTTTGAGGCTTTCGAGGTCTTGGATCGCTTTTTTACGAGCTCTCTCTAATTCAGTCCACATAGTTCGATCGAAATCATAATGACGATATTTAAGACTTTGGATCGTTGTGTCCAAGTGGGCTCTCAAGAGTTGAGGATCAAGCATAGGATAAGTTTACTTTAGCCCTAGTCAGTGGAATGACTGGCGGTAGTTGCGAGATTGAATAAGGATTTATACAAAGATTAAAAAAAGGGCCCTTTAGGGGCCCTTTTTTAGTGAAATGAAGGCAGGTTATTGATTGAAGCGATAAACAACACCAACCGTAAACCAGGAAGGATTGAAGACCTTATTCATTTCTGACTGCGTAAAGTTAAAATTCACAGACCACTGAGACGTGATAGGTCGTTCGATACCAACACGAAATCCCCATTTGATATCGTTGCCGACGAGATTATTTCCGCCATCAGGGTTAACTGCCGTTGTACTTACGGCCGTTGTGTTATTGAAAAGGTAATTGGTAGCCGTGAGGGCATTTTGTTTCCAAGCGGTTCCAAGAATACCCGCATAGACATAGTTGCCGTTCCACTCTTGATAAAGGTCAAATCCAGCTGAAAAACTAGGTCGTACCACGTTATCAAAACCGGTACCCACTTTACCCTTAATACCAAATAAGGTTCCATGAAAACGAAGATCCAGGCCGGGAGTCACCGTTCTATGAACGTTGAGACCCAGACCATACCCAGCCAGGTTGTTACTAGAGACAACCTTATTGAGGTCTGCATTGGCAATCATGCCATTAAATGAAATGGCGAAGGGAGAGGGGGTTTGGGCCATCAAGGGGATGGTTAACAAAACCAGTGAGGCATATCGTTTGAGATTCATTTTTTTAACTCCAAATAAGTTTTAAGTTAACCAAATTACCACTTGAATCCAGTGGACAACCGAACGCTTCGGCCTCCAGCAAAGTTACCGTTACCGTAGACACCATAGCCCAGGGGCGTTCCCAAAGGAATCAACGAAGGAGTGATACCTGCAGCGCGGAAGGACGACACGGCACTCGCTAAAGGAGTCGTACCGTTAGATCCTGCAATGGATGCGGTGGAGTAACTGGCTAACTGCCAGTGGTTGAACAATCCAAATACGTTAACTTCGGTGAAGAATCGGATCTTGTCAACAATTGGGTATTCCAAGCCCAATTTGAAGTTGAAATTATACGTGTCATTAAAGCGACCGATACCACGAGGTCCATAGAATTGACTGTAGGTATTGGGATAAAGCGAAGAAATGGTTGAACCCGCTGCGGCAGCTCTGAGACGGCCTTCGAAGAACTGAGTTCGGGTCAGGCTGTAAGCACCGCCGCCCAAGTATTCAAAGGTTAAGGCAGCATTCATGGCTGCACCCTGAGCAGATCGATTGGTGTAGGTCAAGAAGATCAATCCACGGTGACGTTGTTCACCAGGCAAATATCCATAAGGTGCGTAGTCGTTATAAGTACGACCATACAGTGTGTGGACATCTTCGTAGAATCCAATGGGTTCAGATTGAACGGGAGGATTGCCACCTTCAGCACCAGTCGAATTACCTTGTAGTTTCGACATGGTCCAATTGCCCCCTAGGTTCCAATTACGATCTAAGCGAGCATTGAATTCCATTTCAACACTCTTGTAATCGCGGACGATGTTGTTGTTGGTCGCCCATCGTTCAAAGAGAACTTGAGAAGTTAAAGTGGTACCTGCAATAGCAAGACTGATTTCATTGTTGGGGCCAATGGCTTGACTTCGAGAGAAGAAATCGCCACCTTTTCGCATATTGTAGGAAATATTTAAGAAAGAACCATCATCCCAATTGTGACGGAAAGCGAGAGAGGTTTCATCGCTGTAAGGAGCGGCTGTGTTAGGCGATGTTCCGCGATTGAGAGGCGAGGAGTAAAAAAGGAGTCCTGCATTAGAGTTAATCTGCCAGTTTCCACGATCTACCAATTGTGCATAGGAGATGTTGGCGAAAGCATAAGGGGAGCCGTAGACTGTATTCACCCAAGTAATACCCGTGGTTTGAGTGATGCCTTTGAATCTCCATGCAGTCGTGATGGGGCTACCGGCACGAGTAAAGCGGTTGGTAAAACCATCGCCTAACTTTTCTACGAAGCGAGCTCGACTGACCGTGAAGAGATATTTTTGGTCTCCGTTCAGATCATAGCGATATTGCATTCGAGGGCTAGTCGCACTCTGAGACGTTACAGGAGATCCGAGGGTATCAGAAGCCGTGGACTTGTCATAGCGGACGCCTAGCATCAGTTGGTGGTTTTTATTGATGGTTAGCAAGTCATTGAAGTAGTAAGAGTCAAATTTGTTCTTAGCAGCACCGCGATCGGTTGAGTAGTTATACAAGGCTGCATCGTTATCCCATGAGGCTGCGTCAACGACGAACGTACCGTTGGAATTATATCCAGCATTGTAGATGATGGATCCCGTAGGCGATTGATCATTCGCAGCGGCGCGAGATTGACGGAGCAACTCGAACCCAACATCAAAGTTGTGGCTACCCAGAGGACCGTCATTGAGGAAATGATTCAAGTTAACGGAGTAGGTTTGAATTTTACGGGCATCTCCCCCGTCCGATTTGTTAAAGATCCCATTGTGGGAGAACAGAGTGCTGAAACCAGCACCATAGTAACTGCCGATGACATCACCGAGGGCGGGATCACCACCTGCAGACAAGTTTTGGTTCTTAAATCCGTAACGAGCTTCCATCGTGGTATTGGAACTAAGGACTCCACGATAGGCAATCGTTTGATATTCATTCAAATTTGTCTGAGGAACCAAATTGCGAGGATCCATGGTGGCCGTGTAGTTACGGTTTTGTTGTTGGGTCACGGCACGATTACTCTGTAACTCAAGGCTATGATCCTGATTAATCGCATAGGTCAGTTTCAAGTCATAGAATTGATTAGCTGAAACTGTATTGAACTGTTGACCCGCGGTCGGAAAAATAAAGGACGCGCCGGTTAGGCCGCCGTTCCAACCATAGACTGCCATCGCAGAAGTTTGCAATAAGGTACCCGTAGGATTGGAGAAAGTACCAGATCCATAGGCCGCGGGCGACAGAATAGTTGAAGCAGTGAACCACAATTTATCTTGAATAATCGGTCCACCAATGAAAACGGTGTATTCAGCAGACTGTAGATCCGTGCCGGGAGCAGGTCGACCTGTGCTGCGATCAAATCGCATACCCATAGGAGAAATCGCTGACCAAGCGGTACGGCTAATATTGGCTCGCATGGTTCCAGAGAAACTATTACTTCCGGATTTGGAAACAGCCTGAATGACACCGCCGGAGAATCCGCCATACTTGGCATTGATGGGTGACTGAATGACTTGAATTTCAGCGATTGAATCATCAACGTAATATGAATTTCGACCGTTGGTACCGCCGAATACGTTGTCAGCAATATCCACGCCGTTAAGGAGGAATCGAGTTCCAAACCCTTGTTGTCCACGAATGGATAAGCGACCACCGTCGGTGAAACCACCGGGGGTGACACCGGGAGCTCTCAAGGCAGCATCTGCGATACCGCGTGTGGTTCCAGGAAGCACATCAAAGGTTTCAGCGGTGATGGTCGTTTGTGATGAGGTATTGGTCTTATCCACGCTGGCTTTGTTGTCCGACACTTCAACCGTAGCTGAAGCGCTTGTAGCCTCCATCAATAGATCTTGACGAGACGTTTGGGAAACATTGACACTCACGCCGGTCGCGGATGCACCAACAAAGCCCTCCTTGCGGAGGCTGATGCTGTAGGCACTGCCGGGAGGCAGGAGCGGAGCGCGATAACTACCATTAGCATCGGTGAAGATCGTGCGAACTCCTTGCAAAGTTGGAGCTGAGATACGAACCTCAACACCTGGGACGGGGTTACCTTTGCGGTCTCGCACGGTTCCAGTGAGGGCTCCAGTGGCTTCTTGAGCCATCAGAACAGGACCGGCAACCAATGCAAGGGAGAGCATGGTGAGAGATGATTTAAATCGGTTCATTGTTTACTCCAAATAGTCGCGAGAGGCGATTAAAACTTGATACCAAAACTGAGTTCAGTGATAAATCCGGTTTTGCTACCGGCGTTGGGGAATTTCACATTGGATTGAGTGATGTTGAGCTCACCGCTGTAACGATCCGTGAAGCGCTGACCGATACCAAAGGTAGGATTCAAAGTCATTGAACTAGTGGTCTTGATTTCAGCAACCGCAGACGAGGAAACCAACGTATAAGTTGTTCCCGCTAGTGACCATGTTTCACGAGAACCCGTATCAGTTTCTTTCACGGTCCACCGTTGTGCGCGGACTCCAACCTGATAATACATGCCTTCACGATAGAAATTGTCGCGATACAAAACGTTAAAGTCATAACCAAAAGACTCAGGTTTACGTACGATACTTGCGTAAGTTCCTGCGGGTGTACCCGACACCAAAGCAGTTCCAGCTTGTGAGCTGTGAGGAATGGAACTGACCAAATTAAAACGGCCTGGATTGATTCGGTAGTTGATGCCGACAACCCAATTATTTTTTGTGAATTCAAAACCGGATGCAAAGGTGTTTAAAGTTTCACCATCGTTGAAACCTGTTTTGTTAGCGATGGATCCGGAGGCATTACCGGTGGTGAATTTAACCGCACCGTCCCAACCCGAAAACATTTGAGCTGAGAGTGCGCCAGTGGCCATGATGGCCAAGGTGGTAGCTTTAACGAACTTTGTGAAACGCATCACGTGTAGTCCTCCGCGACATAACTGTCGCAAATGTACGAGAAATCTTTTTCTCGTGTTGGTTTGTAAATGAAAATAAATAGAACTAGGCCTAGACCTAGCCTGATATGGAATCAAAGGCTATTAAAAGAACAATAGAGCAACAAAGGCATAAAGTCTTGCTTAATTTCACAAAAAAGTTCCTAGACCAACATAAATAATTATTAAGTATAAATATTTCAATATTTATACATTGAATGTTAAAGGGGAAGGAATGAAAAGAAAGCTAAGCCTAGATTTATCAATAATTTAAATATCTTCTAGTCGAGTCATGCGCTCGACCCCTTGAACTTTGCGAGTCCTTGAGGCCCCCTGGCCTCCGATAACTAAACCGCAACCTTGGGGCAAGCGTTCTTGCAGATCTTTTAGGAGACGGCGGACACTTTCGCCTGCAGTGAGAATAGACAAGCTGACCGCAACCTTGTGGGCCCCCACTTGCCGAGCTGATTTGGCGATGTTGGCCACAGGAACATCCATGCCGAGTACTTCGGTTTTGTAGCCCTTGTAGGTATAGATTAGTGCAGCCATCAGCAAACCCAATCGATGTCGCTCTCCAGGCAAAGTCGTCATCAAGACCACTTCCCGAGGACCCTTGGCTTGTTGATCCAATTCGTTACGGAGTTTACGAAGAAGATCTTCGAGTACTTCTGTAAGTAGTTTTTCATGATGAATATCGAGTCGACCTTCTGCCCAAGCCACGCCCACGCGCTCAAGCAGGGGAGCAATCGTATGAATGACAAAATCTCGGAGGCCTTGTTGGAATAACGCTTCGGCTAAAAGATTTTTGATCTTTTCTGAATTTGAATTTTGCGTAGCGATCATCAACTCATCGAGTATAGGATTCGGGGCCGCAGTGGCGTTCTTTAAAACCATCGCCTCAAGTTGATCTGTACTCGAACGAACCGCCATCGAAGGTCGATGGCCGGAAGCGACCGCTTCAGCAATAAGACGGAGACGATTGAGATCTTCCGCCCGGTAGCGGCGGTGACCGGAAGGCAAGCGAACCGGCATTGGAAATCCATAGCGGCGCTCCCATACTCGGACCACATCAGAGGACAGGCCGGTCTCAGTACAAATATCTCCAATACTAAGTAGACTAGTATTCATAGATTCTCCTAATGTCTAATTATATAACTAGACATAAATTGTAATGTCTATTTTAATATCTAGACATTAGGTCTTTTAAACTTAAATCTATCCAAAATAATCTGGGCCTCATGGGTGCTTAGTCTCTCCTCTAGGGCTTCAAGGAGCGTGGCGATTTCAACATTCCAAGCCCCTCGATCCTTGAGGGCCCACTCTAACTCTTGAAAAGGCGTGGCGGGTTTCCCTGGTGACAGGCTTGGCTCCTCAGGTTCCGCCGGCACAGACCTTAAAAGGGTTTTCAGAGTTTCGCTCGAGAGGGGTGGGGGATAAGATTGGCGGAGTTGATCCAACCAGGGAATCAATTGATTGAGCCCCTGGGGTTTCACTAGGGTGCCGGCGACCCCCACAAAATCATTGGGAGTCCATTGAGGTATTTCGAGTGCGCCGTGCATCAACCACGTGTTTGATACCATCGAAGGGAAATCCTCTCTGAGGGTTCGAAGAATAATGGGGCTCTGGCCTTTAGCTAGATCATGATCCAGTAGAACTCCTTGAATGTTAAAACCATTGAGATTTTGACGAACGTCAGCGTCCTCTGTTGACCTATGTAAAACGCAATCTTGATGAGCGCAGAGAAGGCGCGTGAGAGCCCGAAGTAAGTTGGGGTTATCGTCAATAATGAGCAAATGAATGGGCAATCAAATCCTCCCCATCAACGAAACCATGAACGAACGGCACGGGTTGTTGACGTATCTAAAAGATTAAGGAGATAAATTTCATCGCCGACCCATACCCAAGCCTTTCCATGGGCTTCTAGTAGCTGGAGACGAGGGCCTTGTGGTAAATCGGAGCGAAGTTCTGGGCGACGCTGAAGAACCCGTTGCGTCTCTGCCTTGTACTTCTCTCTGAGTTCTTCGGCCCAACGGGTTCGTGGAATCGCTCGAGCGCTGCCCCAGCGTTCGCCCTCATAGGAAATGGCACCCGTCGATTTCCAAAACCAACGATCGGAATCTTGGGGAAGAGGGTCTCTGGAGGGATCCCATTTTTGAATAGACAATGGGGCTTTTTCATCGACATTCACCATGCCGAGGGTGTCATTTTTGAGAGGGGTTACTAGCCGAAAATGATCGGGAAACTGAGGAATCAACTGACCTGCACCCCCTTGGGTCCGTTTCCAACCCTGTTCATTTAAATGCCACAGAGTCCAAAAAGAACCGTCGCTGACCCACAGCTGGTCGCTTCGGGGAAACCACATCTGATGAGACTTCGACCAAATAAGAACAATGCGATTCCCGGGCAAATCACGTCCATCGTCCGAAAGACTATCGGGGCGGGTCGCGAGATCGGCGGGAACTCTTTGAAAATCGGGTTCCCGGTAGGCGGCCAAGGATTTCTCCGAGGGCTCCTCATCAATCGACCATGTACTTACTAAAAGTCTGTTTGATTTTTCAAAGAACCCAATAAGGACCGATCGACCATCCCAACTAAATCGACTCCAAGGACCCGAGGGGATCGACCATCGAATACGATTTTCAGGATAATCAATGAGTTGGGTTTCATAACGTTTCAATCCAAATTGAAAGGTCACTAATGCTTGTTTGTTGTTGGAGGGGTTCAAGCGAAAAGAGACGATAGGGGCCTCATAGGAATAGGCTCGCCACTCTAAATTTCGCCAAAGGTAAATCTTGCTCCGACCTCCGGGGCCATTCAATGGAAAACCATGAGGGCTCGAAAAAGGAGCAGCAGACTCCCAAGGAAATCCAAAACCCCACGAGCCCAAAGGTTCCGATTCGGGCTCTTGGGGTTTGTGGAATAAGGGTTTCCAACCCGGCTCCAGATGAAGACTAGCTTCGACGGAAAAATTATCGATGTCGAGGAGCGCCGGGGTTGTGTCCCGTCCGAACACCAAGTCATCACTCTTCCGAAAAAGACCCTGCGCTAAAGACAATAGAAGCAGAAGGCCCCCGATAAATAAACTGGCCATGATGTAACGTCTTGGAAACAGACAAGTACCTCCTGCCTCTAGTTTACGAGTGGTGGACTGAAAAGATCTTTATAGAGCAAAAACCGGTGTAAACAGTCATCGCATCACCCGCGAGAGGGGGCTTGGTATTTTAAGCATTAAAAAAGGACCCTTACGGGTCCTTTTTTATAGAGACGTGGTTCGTTTTTAGAACTGAACCTTAACACCGAACCGAATAGCACGGCCAGAGTTCCAACCTGTTTCAAATCCATAGAAGGGATTGACACTACCAGCACTCGTGGTTCCGTAAATATTCGTTGTGGTGGCCGTACGTCGATTGAAGAGATTGAATACGGTCACACTAGGCGTAATACGGTAGCCCATATAGTTGTAACTGTAATCAATCAACATATCAAACAATGCATTTTTAGGAGTTCGTCCTTCGGAGCCGTAAAGTCCGAATTTAGGAACTGCATTACCGTAGCCACCGATATCTAATGAAGGATCGCCTGAGGCAGTTCCGTCATCAAAGAGACTCTTGGGAGTTCCGTATTGAACAGTTCCCGAAAGACCGATGGTTAGGGGATTGCCCATCAAGTCAAGGCTATAACTTCCAAAGACCTTGAGCACGTGAGTGCGATCGATGGGAAGTAATCCCTCACCGACGTAAGGATAATGATCAAAGGTAGAAGTGATCAAAGCATCAGCTTGTCCATTACTAGATTGACCAAGCCCTTCATAGGTTCCAAAGAGTTTGCTCCAGGTGTAGGAACCATTAAAGTACCAAGCTCCAGACTTCTTTTCACCCGTGATGACCACAGCATCGTAATCATTGTAGGCTTCTTTGAAAGGATTCTCAGCTGCGGTAAATCGAATCTTGCCGCCGCTTAAACGAGGGTTACCCGCATCGTCAAGAGTCGGATGTGGGGTGTAGGTGACGGGTCCTGGTTTGGGATTCCAAAGAACGGAATACATTCCGTAATCTTCATCAATGACGGAATCTTCGATAGGATCACGAAGTTTGCGATTGATGTACTTCGCACCCATAGTCCACCCATCGAGCATTCCACCCTTAAAGATGTGGTCGATACCCATGACCCATTCCACGCGGGAAGTGAGTTGAGTTCCGTCAACTAGAGGAGGAGCAGTGAAGTAAACACCGTAGTCGATGATGGTGGAAACATTGGCACGAACATTCGTGGGGACATTAATGGAGTAAGCGCCTGTTGAGGTGTTATACGAAGTATTCGCAGCGGTGTAGTAATTTCGTACATAGATTTCCGTACCACCCGTTCTCATGACCGGTTGCATCGGAATAGCCACAAAATACTTGGCGTAATTGATGGACAACTTAGTCTGCCCATTGTTGTAGGGATCCCAAGTCAAACCAACGCGAGGTTGGAATAAGTCCATTACGTCATCAAACTTGAGCGCTGTTTGACCCGCATTGTTAATGATTTCTTGGGATTCAAACCGACCGCCATAAGATAAACGTAGACCTGGGGACATTTCCCAAGTGTCTTGGAGATAAGTGGCCATGTATTTAGCTTTGATGGTGGAACGATCGTTGTAATACCACTGACGGTAAATACCATTCCAAGCCCCCCCTGCAGTTGAGCGAAGGACTACAATATAAGGCAAGGCTGATGTTGAGAGTTGACCAAGTCCATTAAAGTATTGAGCACTTGAACCGGTTGCGCTGTTGTCCAAAGTATATTCGGACTCCATAGCAGAAATACCAATTTTATAGTTGTGATTACCCGAGAACCAAGACAAGTCCGCACGGTATTGTGTGGTGATGTTTTCGTTCACCGCATCGAAAACACCATAGCCGCCTCGGTAGAAAGCAGACAGAGGAGTTGTGGCAGGGTTTCCGTCATTCGCTCCACGCATGTAGTCGACGACCAAATTGTCGGTTTTATTAGTTGGGTTCTCTGTATTCGAGAAGGTCGTTTGACCCGCTTTGACTGACAATTGGACATTCGATGAAATATTCCAATCGTAACTTAAGCCAAAGTTCTCAGTTTTAGAGGTAACGGTCTCACCCCATTGAGCATCGCCATTAAAGGGGTAAAGGTTAGGAGTTTTGAAGGTGGCTTCACGTGATTGAATAGTTGCCGTTAGCTGTTGATCAGTTGTCAAATAATAATTAACCTTGGCGTAGAGATTAGTATCTTCACCAACGGTATTAGAATCTTTTAAGCCAATCAGATTGGTGCTACCAGGTCGATCGGTTGAAGTTTGATTGACACCGATGAAGTAGAAGAGCTGATCAGGAATCAAGGCACCGCTAACGGTTGCACCGTAGTCCATACGCTCGAAGGGATTGCCTTGTTGCACGGCTGCATTCTTCTTGGGGACAGCTGAGTATTTATACAAATCGTTATTCACCCAAGCAGAACCTTGGAACTGATTGGTACCGGATTTGGTCACAACGGAGAACACACCGCCAAGAGCGCTGAATTCAGGTTTGAATCCACCGGTTTGAATTTCAACTTGATCGATGAAGTCCACTGGGAGAGAACCGCCTTGAAAACCCTTACGCGTATCTTGAGTGCTGACGCCGTCAATAAAGTAAGAATTTTCCAAACTAGAAGCACCCGAGATGGAAGGACCACCGAGGGCACCAGAATTGGTGACGCCAGGAGCCAATTGAACGAGATCATTGAAATCGCGGCCTTTGGGGACAGCGGTTAAATTTTCCATCGAAATATTTAGACCCGTTTGGTTGGTGGTGAAGTCCACAACCGCAGCAGATCCCGAAACAGCAACCGTAGCGGAACCAAGGGAAGCAAGACGGAGAGTTAAGGCTTGATTTTCATTTGAGGTAACCAGCACGGATCCTGTGGAGTTTTGGTAAGAATCGGCGGAAACTTGGACTGACCAATTTCCAACATTCAAAAGTCCAAAACGAAAAGATCCTGAAGCATCCGTAAGGGCTGTTCGGGAGATTTGGCCCGAAGTAATTTTTACAGCAGCACCTGCAACGGGTTTGCCGTTAGATCCAACTACTATGCCCGAGACACTACCTGTAGTTGTGCTCTGCGCAAAAAGAACGGAGCCTGAGACTAGAGCAATCGCTGTTAGCCCAAGACGTGAAGTAATACGGTTCATAGGATGAACTCCAAAAAATCCTGAATCGTCAGGATAGGTTTTTTAACTAGATAGAAAGACCTTGGGGCCGCAACCTCAAGGAGATACTGAAAGTTACACCGTATTTACAGAGGATGTCTATAAAAAATATGAAACTTTTCATTTCAGACAAGCACCATAAATCATGTATTTTTATAAATCCATATATATCAACATTTATATGAATAAAACTGATTCAACTCTCTATAAAATTAAGAGAATCGCTCTTAGGAAGTTTTTTACAAACTATACCTATAGTATAGATCGGCGCAATTTCTTCAAAACTTCATTCCCCTCGGGAAAGGCTTGGTGGTAAAGATCGAGATGTTTTCGGGCTGAAACCGCATCCCCCTGGGCCTGATCAATCATAAGTTGAATCTCCCAATAGGCTTGGGCCCACGAAGAGGGGGTGTCGGCTTCGGATTCAAGGGGCTTCAAAAAGGCCTGGGCTTCTTGGGGTTGACCCAATAGAAGAGCCTGATTGGCTTGTTGGATTCGTTCCCAAGTCTGAAGAGAACTCGGCGTATCCGCCAAAGGAGGTAGGCTGAGCACCAGCCGCCAATTGTTAATGAGGTTGATGAGCCCATTTCTCTGGCTAGAAGGAACTTGGGATAACAAGGCCTCCGCTTGGGGGAGATGGCGCGCGAGCGATTGCGTGAGGGC
This sequence comes from Holophagaceae bacterium, assembly GCA_023257195.1. Taxonomy (GTDB): domain Bacteria; phylum Acidobacteriota; class Holophagae; order Holophagales; family Holophagaceae; genus Acidiparvus; species Acidiparvus fluvialis. The sequence continues at coordinate 56,917 of JALRCU010000003.1, read as the reverse complement.
TTCGCCTTTCTTGGGTTCAAATTCCGTTCCTAAGGCTTCGATTCGAAGGGCACTCAACTGAGCTTGAAATGCTAGAACGGCCTTCCCACGGGCCTGTCTTATAAAATAAGTAACCAAAAGAAGAGCCACAAAAATCCCCACGGCCCACAAGATTTTTTTAAACACTTTGGAGGGATCTTCTTTGAATAGACTTTTTTGAAAATGATCTAAACTTGGAGCAGGTTTTTGGACTTGAATAATTTTAGGAATATTCGACTTAGCCATAAAGTTCAACTCGTTAAAAAAAAGAAGTGGGGAGTGGTGCCTGGAGAGGGAATTGAACCCCCGACACAAGGATTTTCAGTCCTTTGCTCTACCAACTGAGCTACCCAGGCCAATGCCTTCAGAGTAGGCAGAATATCATTGAAGTAAGCCCAAAGCAAAGCCAACTCGGAGAGGTGTCATGGATGATCTTAAGCATGTAAAGTTTCAAGTTTATTCCGCCGATTGGTGCCCAGACTGTCGACGCTTAGAACAATGGCTTGGTTCCGTGGGTATCGTCTACGAAAAGGTGGATATTGAGAAAATTGAAGGAGCAGCCGAAAAATTAGAGTCGGAAACGGGTAAAAGAGCGATCCCCTTTATTTTGGTCAATGGACAAACGTGGGTTCGGGGCTATCACAAAGAATTACCGCAGCGGTTTAGCCCCGACCTACTGATACAGGAAATCAAAAATATACTCTAGGCAACGAGCAACAAGTACGTAAATCTATTCTTCCGACATTGTGAAAGAAACCCGACTATGTATCCATGGTTAAAAACAGATTTTTGGAGCAATTTGATCTCGACGGATCTCGCCATTGATTTAGGGACGGCATCCACGCTCATTCATGTCAAACAACTCGGTCAAGTGGTGATCTATGAGCCCAGTATTGTGGCGATCAATACCACATCGAATGAAGTTGAGGCTGTCGGAGACGAGGCGAAGCAATTAATGGGGCGAACACCGCAAGGCGTGAAGACGGTTCGTCCGATGCGTGACGGTATGATTTACGAAGTTGATGCCGCCGAAAAAATGCTCGATGCGTTTATTAAAAAAGCCAAAGTGAAACATGGTCGGCTACATTTGACTACGCGTATTTGTGTTTCCGTTCCGCCGCGCGCTCATCAAGTGGCACGACGAGCCGTCCGTCAATGTTGCTATGATGCTAAAGCCAATGAAGTTTTTCTTGCAGATCAAACTATGGTTGCAGCGATCGGTGCAGGGTTAGCGATTAGTGAAAAACGAGGGTGCATGATTGTCGATATCGGAGGAGGCACCACTGATATTGCAGTCATGAGTTATCACGGCAAAGTCTTCTCAGACTCCATTCTCGTAGCCGGCGATGAAATGGATGAAGCCGTAACCAAGTTCATAAAAGACAAATACAATGTAGTCATTTCAGAATCAGCGGCTGAAGAGGTCAAAATGACTCTAGGGTCCGCTTACCCCTTGGGTAAGACCTTAACAATGGAAATTTCAGGTCGTGACGCCTTTGAGGGTCTGCCGAAGACTTTGGTTTTGAATGATGCAGAAATTCGAGAGGCTCTAAGTGGGCCGATCAATGAGATTTTGAATTTGGTGCGTCGGGCTTTGGCTGAAACCCCGCCACAATTATCAGCAGATCTCATTGATCGGGGAATTTGCCTATCGGGGGGTGGTTCCTTAATCAAGGGTCTCGATGAGCGAATTCGAAAAGAGACTCATCTTCCCGTTTTTAGAGCCGAGAATCCCCGCTACAGCGTCGTTGAGGGAACGGCGGTCTTGCTTAATGATATTCCGCTCCTTCGTCGCATTCAGATCTTAGATTAATTTCATCGAGTAGGTCTATGGTTTATACCGGCGGTTTGAAGTCGAAGCCTTTCTGGACTCGATGGCCCTCATGGATCATTATTTTCATCTGGTCCCTACATTTTGTTTGGGTCTTTATCCGTCCGGTATCCCTGCGAAGCCCATCTTGGGATACCGGGCTCTCAAGGCCCCTCTTACAGTGGTTGGACGCCCGTCAGCAAAACAAGATAGCTCGTGTCGAGAAGATGCGGTTTTTAGAGGATGTCCTCGCCGAGAATCAGCAACTCAGGAATCAAATTCAAAGCCTACAAGACCAACAGCGTCGATGGGGCCAAGATCGCGAATCCCTAGAGGGGTTAACCCAAATACTCGAACTTCAAAAATCAACCACTGCCCAATCGATTACGGCTGAAGTGATTTATCACACGCGCCCACAATTTTTTGGGACGTTCATTATTAATAAGGGTGCAAGTGAAGGTCTACAAATCGATCAACCCGTGATTACAACTCAAGGAGTCATTGGACGGGTGTGGTCCGTCGGATCCCATCAATCAAAAATTCTACCCGTGGATGCTCCCAATATCGGTATGGCCGTGTACCTATCGGCATCAAAGTCGTCAGGAATTCTTCAAGGGCGTAGCAATAATATGGCTGAGCTTCTATATTTACGGTCAGAAAAATCGGTACAGACTGGTGAATCTATTTTTACCTCGGGACTGGATAATATTTATCCTCGAGGGCTTTTAGTGGGGTTTGTCAAAGAGATCCGGAGTGAGGGAGGGGCTTCTCGTATCTTCGTTCAACTAGCTCCTCGTTTAGATCAACTTCGCTATGTGTTGGTTCTTCCTCACCCACTTCCTTTAGAATCGCTCAGCGAACCTGTGGTCCAGTGAAGGAATTACGATGAACGCTACCCAGGTAAATTCATCCATCATCACCCTTCGCCGCATCTTAGCTTTTTTATCGCTTGGAGCACTCTTAGGGTTGGGGGCACATCCATTGGGGCAATGGTTGGTCCATACGTTTTTAATTCATGCCTTGGCCCTCGATCCCACTTCGTGGCTTCTGTCCACTCTTTGGCTTACCCTAAGCGGGTGGAGTGTGGAGTTATCGTTTAGAGCTACTCCATGGCTAGGTTCACTTCCTTTAGCTAATCTCACAGTAGGCCTGATCGCTCTTTGGGTACGAAAAAAAATTCCACCTTACAGTTATGCAGCGCACCTTATCCAATTTGCAGGAGCGACCGTCATACACCTATTGGGGTATCTCTTTTTAAACTGGCGTTTAAATCAGGTATGGGCATGGGATTCGATGTATCTGTGGGCTATAGTATCGATCCCGCTTCTAAGTGCGCTCTCTTGGCAACTTATCAAATTTGAGAAACAGCGTAAGTCATGAATCCTCAAATTCGTTGGTTGGTCGAACAAAGCGCAAGAAAACTCAAATGGTTTTTCATCATCGCGCTCGTCTTTAATTTTGTCTATTACGGTTATATTCAGATATTTAAGCGAGGCTATTTTCAAGAACGGGCCCAGAATCAAGCGATTAAACTTCGACTTATTCATGCCCCTCGGGGAATTTTATATGATCGCAACGGTGTGCGTTTAGTCGATAACGTGAATGCCTATGAATTGGTAATTCACCGTGATGATCTCCCGTTTGATCCCCAGCTTTTGTCCGCATTTGCAAGTGCATTTAATTTAGAGGAAGAGCCTTTTCTGAAGGCGGTTCAATCCTATCGAGATGAAGAATCGGGTATTGTGCCCTTGACCATTCAAAAAAACCTAACGGAAGCAGAACTGGCGCTATCAGAACAACTCAAAGCTCGATTTCCCTTCTTATCCATTGAAAGTTCACCGCGACGATCCTATCGGGACAATGAATTAGCTGGTCATGTACTCGGCTACATCGGAGAAGTGGATTCGAGAACGCTCAAGAAAAAACCCGGTACCTTTCAGTTGGGACAATGGGTGGGTCGAGAAGGCATTGAGGCGCAATGGGATAGTGACTTGAGAGGGCGAGATGGCGCTAAGCGCATTATGGTCAATCGATCCGGAGATGAAATTGCTTTACTCGATGAAGAGGTTCCCCAAGTGGGCCGAAGCCTCGTTTTGACCTTGGACTTGGGGATGCAAAAAATATTACAAGAGAGTTTTATAGGGAAAAAGGGGGCGGCAATCGTTTTAGATACCCGAGATGGGGGGGTGTTAGCCATGTATTCTTCTCCAAGTATTAATCCGAATGTTTTTGCTGGACGTATGTCGCAATCTCAAGTCGATGCGACCTTCAATAATCCAGACAAGCCGATGATGAATCGAGCCATTCAGGGCCTTTATCCTCCTGGATCAACCTTTAAACTCTTAACGGCTCTCGCGGGTCTCGAAAAGAAAGTGATTACACCGGAGACGATCTTCTATTGCAACGGGCGTAAAAAATTCTATGGTCGTGATTTTCGATGTGATAAAGAAACGGGCCACGGAGCCATTAGCCTTATCCCCGCTATCGCGCAAAGTTGTGATATTTATTTTTATGAAATTGCTAATCGGCTCGATGTGGATGATATTTATGAGATTGCTCACCGTTGGGGATTGACCGTTGATACTGGAATTGATTTGCCCAATGAGAAGACCTCTCGAATCCCTAGCCGAGCATGGAAAGCAAAGGCGTCTCCCCAAGATCCTAAGTGGTATGCAGGAGAAACGATCAGCGTAGGGATTGGTCAAGGACAAGTGGGAGTGACCCCCATTGGACTGGCTAAGTTCTATGCCACCTTAGCGAATCAAGGTCGTCCCGTTAGGCCCCATCTGTACTACGGTGACAAAAGTGAGTCGACTGGTCAGGTCAATATTAAAGATGTACCTTCCCTTCCCTCTATTACGCTTGAGCCCCGTTATTGGGCGATCATTCATGAGGGATTACTTCAAACCGTTCGATCTGGAACGGCAGCCGGATCTCGGTTAAATGATGTTGATATGTTGGGTAAAACAGGGACCGCTCAAGTCGCTAAATTTGTGAATCGATCCCACTATCTGCAGCAGGCAAAATCTCTTAGAGATCATGCTTGGTTTGCGGGGTATGCCTCTAAAGATCGTCCGGAGATCGCCTTTGCGGTTTTGGTTGAAAATGGTGGGTTTGGGGCAGATACTGCTGCGCCAATTGCCGCGAAGTTAGTAAAATATTGGATGGTGGATCGTCCTCGTCTAGACCCTTCAGCCAATTCTTCTTCATCGCCTTCTCGTCGATAGTCTTTTGAGGCTTAGTCATCATGTCGGGTATGCCCTCCCCGCTTTCCTTTCGTAATATTTTTTTCCCCGCCATGCTTTTAGCGTGCCTGGGATTAATGAATATTTATTCAGCCGGACGGAATACTCCTCTTCAGTTTCTTTGGATTAAGCATGCAATCTGGCTAGGGATTAGTTTTGCTTTAGGGATTTTGGTGCGCCAGCGAGAAGGAGGGCGCGCTTTTCATTGGAGCATTACCATGTACCTGTTATCCCTAGGGAGCCTCATCCTCATCTTGCTCGTTGGGAAAACCATCGGAGGAAGTACCCGATGGTTCAGCTTGGGCTTTCTAGGGACCTTTCAGCCTTCTGAGTTGGCGAAATGGATCACATTGCTCATGGTGAGTCACCTTTGGGGACAGTATCAACCCGATCGAACACCCAAATATTTAGGGGTGGTTTTATCGGCTGTGATCTTAGCACCAATGGTCTTAATTTTTTTACAGCCTGATCTAGGTATGGCTCTTAGCTTTTTACCTGTTTTTATCCTGATTCCACTCATTAAAAAACTTCGCCTGAAAAGTGTGGTGATCGTGATGATCTTATTATCGCTGGTTGGGATCGGGGGATGGAAATATGTATTAAAGCCTTATCAAAAAGAACGTGTGATGACTTTTTTAAATCCCTCAAAGGATCTAAAGGGGCCCGGTTATCAAATCAATCAGAGTCGAATTGCGATCGGCAATGGAGGGTTGTGGGGTCGTGGGATCGGGGGCGGAACACAGACTCAATTGAACTTTATCCCTGTTAAAACGACCGACTTTGTTTTTTCCGTTTGGGCCGAGGAGCATGGTTATATCGGCGTATGCGTAGTTCTGAGTCTTTTTGGTCTTTTGATTACCCGAATGCTGGAGATTGCAACCCGAGCTCGAACCCTTGAAGAATCCTATTTTGCTATCGGAGCAGCGTGTATTTTTTCTTTGCACTTTTTCGTCAATGTCGGGATGGTAATTGGGGCGCTGCCCAATAAAGGCATGGCTCTCCCATTTTTTAGCTACGGGGGAAGTTCTACCTTGGCTTTTTGTTTAGTTTTAGGATTACTTGGCAGCATTCAACATCGAGGGATTTCTAAGTCATGATCCGTGATCGTATTAAATTTTTAGTTGACCAGATTCGAGAGCATCGATATCGCTATTACATTTTGGATCAGCCCACACTATCCGATACCGAATATGACAACTTAGAACAAGAGTTAGTTCTTTTAGAAACACAGTATCCCGAGTGGATAGACCCAAATTCGCCCACTAGACGTATCGGCAGCACACCCCTCAGTGCCTTTTCCAAGGTGGAGCACGTGCCTTCGATGTACAGTCTCGCTAATACCTATTCGTTCGATGAAATTCAAGAGTGGATTACTCGGATGAGACGATGGATTTCAACGGATGGACTTCAATTTGCTTATGAGTTGAAAATTGATGGACTCTCGCTGTCGTTAGAGTATGTGAAGCATGCGTTAGTTCGAGCCATTACTCGGGGAGATGGGACCCTGGGGGAGGATGTGACAGAGAATGCAAAGACGATTTCAGATATACCTTTACAACTTCCTCGGGAAGCTCCTGACCATTGCATCATACGAGGCGAAGTTTTTTTATCACGCAAACGCTGGGAAGAACTTAATCGAGAACGAGATGCACTTAATGAAACTCGTTTTGCAAACCCTCGTAATGCTGCGAGCGGGACCATGAAACTTTTGGACAGTGGTGAGGTCGCCCGACGGCGTTTGCAGTTTATTCCTTGGCAGTGGATTTCGGCTGAAGTTCATTCGCAAGGCATGGACGATCTGAGCCGTTGGGGTTTTTCACGAATGCCTCTTTATGGAACCGGAGATTTCAAGGATTTATCGAACTTTATCAATCGAGTTCAGCCGATAAGAACCACCTTGGGCTTTGATATTGATGGCATTGTGATCAAAGTGAATGATAGAACCCTACAAGAACAATTGGGCTTCACCGATCGAGCCCCGCGATGGGCAATAGCATACAAATTCCCTGCTGAACAGGCCACTACGCGGATTCAAAATATTATTTGGCAAGTGGGTCGATCGGGCAAATTAACGCCTGTAGCAGAACTGGATCCTGTATCACTAGGGGGATCCATCGTGAAACGAGCGACACTCCATAACGCCGATGAAATCGAGCGGCTGGCCCTGAGAATTGGCCATCGTGTGTTCATCGAAAAAGGTGGCGATATTATTCCCAAAATTATTGCTCGTGTTCCCGATGACCATTCCCAAGATCTCCCCCCTTTGGTCATGCCTACAGCATGCCCTGTGTGCAACGGCTCACTAGGGAAGTCTGACGAGGGGGATGTCGCCATTCGCTGTCTCAATTGGCGATGCCCGGCTCAACTAGAGGGTCGTTTGTCACATCTAGGATCTCGAATGTCTCTACAGATCGAAGGCCTAGGGGACGCTCTCGTTCAACAATTAATTGAGAGTGATAAGTTTCAGGAGCCTTGGGACCTATTTAAACTTATCGAAGATCCCGAGGGAGAATCATTCTTAGCGGGCCTTGAGCGTATGGGGACCAAAAGTGCTCAGAATCTTTTATCTCAATTGAAGTTGGCGCGGCACAAATCTTTAGCTAAATGGATTCATGCTTTAGGCATTCCTTTTGTGGGGGTTCGAACCGCAGAAATTTTAGCGGAGCGCTATTTATCCATGGAACGATTTTCAAGATGTACGTGGGATGAACTACAAGCAGTTGAAGAAGTTGGTCCAAAGGTGGCGACGGCCATTCTTAGTTTTTTTGAAACCTACCCCCATTTATCAGAAACACTAGAGGCATTAAATGTACGCCCTGAGGCACCTCGTCGAGAGCCCAAGTCTCAAGCTCTCGCAGGGCAAATCGTCGTCGTAACAGGGGCACTCACTCAATTCTCTAGACAAGAGGCGGAAGACTACCTAAAAAATCTAGGGGCAAAGGTTACCAATAGCGTGTCATCGAAAACAACTCTTCTTGTTGCGGGAGCCGAGGCGGGATCGAAACTTGAGAAGGCTCGAAGTTTGGGGATTAGAATTGTGGATGAGGCTTGGCTTTCAAACCTCGTTTCGTCCCTCTAGTGTTACAACTCACTTCACCTCTCGGAAGGTAGGTCCCTCATGAAAAAGATTTCTCGGTATTTTGCCACGAACTGTATTCATGCCGGCCAAGAACCCGACCCTACCACTGGCGCCGTCATGACCCCAGTCTATTTCACCTCAACCTATGCGCAACAGGGATTTGGCCAACATAAAGGCTACGAATACGGACGTACGCATAATCTAACTCGCGCGGCTTTGGAGGGTAATCTCGCAGCCCTTGAGGGGGGCCGGCATGGGATTGCCTTTGCTTCAGGCTTAGCGGCGACCCAAGCCATTCTTGAATTACTCTCCCAAGGGGATCATCTTGTTTTGGGGAATAACGTATACGGGGGAACCTACCGCTTGGTCGATAAAATTATGTCCCGTCTCGGTCTTTCATACACTCAAGTGGATACGGCTAATTTAGACTTGGTAAAACAATCGCTTAAGCCTAATACGCGGTTGGTGATGCTCGAGACTCCTACTAATCCCATGTTGGGATTAACGGATATTTCAGCGGTTCGATCGATTTTAAAACAGGCCCAGTCGGATGCTCTCTTGGCCATCGATAATACCTTTGCGACGCCCTATAATCAATTACCCTTGGCGTTAGGAGCGGATTTAGTCTGGCATAGCACAACAAAATATCTCAATGGTCACAGCGATTCAATCGGAGGTGTCGTCATCACTTCTCGTGACGACCTCTCAGAAAAGATTCGTTTTATTCAAAACGCAGGCGGAGCTATTTTGTCTCCTATGGATGCATGGCTGATCCTACGAGGTACCAAAACCCTCCATTTAAGAATGGCAAAGCATAACGAGAATGCTCAGGCGATTGCTGAATGGCTCGCTCAACGATCGGATATTCCTCGTGTTTATTTTCCGGGACTCCCGTCGCATCCCCAGCATGCGCTTGCAAAAAAACAGATGAGGGGGTTCAGCGGTATGGTGAGTTTTGACACTTTAGACGTAGAAAGAACTCGGCGGATAGGAGCTGCTTTCAAAGTCTTCACCCTGGCAGAATCACTAGGCGGCGTTGAAAGTTTAGTCTGTCATCCCGCAAGCATGACGCATGGGAGTGTGCCCGCAACAGATCGCGCTGCTTTAGGTTTATCCGATTCCCTCTTGCGACTTTCCGTGGGGGTTGAGGACGTAGAGGACTTGATCGCCGATCTTGAGCAAGCCCTCCAGGCCTAAGCCTTTGCTTAAGGACCACCTCGACGACGAAATCCTGGGGTGTCTTCAGCAGGTTTACTAACCGTTAAAGGTACGGTCAAAATGACTCCCTCAAATTCCATGGAGAGTTGATAAGTCCCCGCCGTAACGAAGGGGCGTCTTCCTGGGGGTACATTTTTCAACCCCGTAGGATCCACCAGATAATCCCAGGTAAAGTGATTCAATCCTGCCGTAGCTTGGACTTGCCAGGCTTTAACCTCTTGACCCTCTGAATTAACTAATCGAAGACGAGTAAGACCGGAGGCGGCTACGTGAAAGTAAAGATCTAAGGGGTCTTCAGTGATGGGGTTAAACCAGGTAGGTCGATCATTAGCCCACCAAGTTCGAGCTGCGATCTTGGGAGTTTCAAAAAGATGTGCTTTTTTCGAACGAATTGTATCGGTATAGCCCTGCAACACATTTAAGGGAGCAACATAAACACTTCGCCCGTGTGTCGCAACTACTAAATCCTTGGCTTTGGATTGGATCACCATATCGTGCACGGGGACCCTAGGTAAACCTTGACCTAATACATCCCACGAGCGCCCGCCATTCAGTGAACAATATACTCCAGCATCAGAACCGGCATAGAGGATCGATGGATTAGAAGGATCTTCGCGAAGTACATTGAAGTTTTCTTCAGGTAAATTACCCTTGATGGACTGCCAAGTCGAGCCGAAGTCCGTTGATTTATAAAGCAATGTTTCTTGTAAATCATTGCGATATGCATTTAAAACAACGTAGATAGTTCCTTCTTGAAAACGACTAGCCTCTAATCTCGAGACCCAACGTTGTCGGGGGAGTCCTTTAGAAATATTGGTCCATGATCGTCCTCCATCCTTCGTCACATGTACGAGTCCATCATCAGTACCCGCAAAGAGAACACCAAATCGCTTTGGGCTTTCGGTCAATGCGCTGATGGTGCCATAGGGCACATCCCCCAAGCGAGGCTTCGTCGTTAAATCTCCGCTTAGTTCAACCCACGTATCGCCGCGATCCATACTTCGAAGTACCTTTTGGGTCCCGGTATAGATCACATCCGGTGCATGGGTAGACATTTTGATCGGCGTCTGCCAATTAAAACGATAGGGATCGTCTTGAAGAGCGGCATGAGGGCGTATAGATTTTCGTTCGGCGCCTTTGAGTCGCGACATGAATCCAAATTGACTTTCCGTATAGATAGTTTGATTATCTTGAGGATTGACTTGCACAAATCCACCGTCCCCCCCGTAAATCGATTTCCACGTATCGCGACCCTGTCGGGGTCGTAGTCTGTTAGCCGGCCCTGTCATCACCCCATTGTCTTGAAGCCCACCATAGATTTGATAGGGTTCAGCCTGGTCGACTTCGACCGTATAGAATTGGCCTACGGCTAAATTTTCAATTTCTCGCCAGCTGCTCCCGCCATCGGATGAAATATTAAGACCTCCGTCATTTCCTAAAATAATGTGCTGAGGGTTCTTGGGATTGATCCACATCGCATGGTGATCAACATGAGGGATGGCGCCTTCTTCTCCATTAGCGCTTTCGAAGGTCTTACCCCCGTCTCGCGTCTGGATGACGGGAACTCCCATCAAATAAACATGGCGGTCATCCGTCGGATCTACCGCCAGCTGTCCGAAATAATATCCATAGGTATTGATCAGATTATCAAGCCGCTGATGATGGGTTTTGGTCCAACGTGCCGCTCCATCAATCGTCACATACAGTTCGGGTCCTATAATGTCCGTTTCAAAAAGTGCCGCGTTATCATCGTTGATGGCATTTAAGAGGTCGCGAATTTGGAGTGTACCTTTTGAGATATCTTCGAGAACAGTCTCGGCACGCAATGACGGATCTAGATCATTACTTCGAATAAAGTTTTGGAGGGTTCTCGGTTCGAGTTTAAGGAATTGATCTTTGGACATAGAGCGAATTTTTTTTGCCGTCAACCGAGTTACATCTTCGTAAGGGTTGATTTCATCGGTAGGTCTTAGGTTCTGATTATCCATAAAGGCATAGATCTTTTGAGGGTTTTGTCGACTCTGCCCAAGGCCAATACGACCTACACCGGCACCACGAGGTAGGCCTTCCATGACGAGAGTCCAGTTGGCTCCGCCATCAGTCGTTTTATAAATCCCACTACCAGGACCGCTTTCTAGAAAATTCCACGGCTTACGATCTTTTTCCCATAAGGCTGCATAAACAATATTGGGATTAGCGAAATCCATCAATACATCAGTCGCTCCCACGCGATCGCCTCCTTTGAGGCTCTGCACCCAGGTTATTCCGTTATCCGTCGTTTTATAAATGCCTCGTTCCCCTCCGTCGGTATAGAGAGGGCCTTGGGCGGCTACATAAACGGTTTGATAATCCGTGGGATGAAGGACAATGCGTGCAATACGATGGCTATTTTTTAAACCTGCGCGACGCCAAGTTTGCCCACCGTTCTGTGAATGATAAAGGCCAGCACCTGCGTATGAACTACGACTCGCATTTGGTTCGCCCGTTCCAATCCATATTTCTTGAGGCTGTCCTTGGTTTCCCCAGCGGACGGCGAGGGCACCAATAATTCCAACTTCTTCCTGGTCGAACAACGGGGTCCAACTCGCACCATCATTGTGAGTAATCCAAAGGCCACCCGTTGCAAAAGCCACCATCCAATGGTGGGGTTGATTCGCATCTACCGAAATATCGACGACACGACCCCCTTGCGCCATGGGTCCTACCGATCTAAAAGGTATGCCCTTCAATGGACTTGCGAGCACCATTTGCTTACGAACTTGGAAAGATTCCTCTCGAGCCATCGGGCTTGCTGTTGAAATTTTGGGGTGGAAGGTCTGGGACTCTTGAATCTTGGGGTGAATCGCTTGACCTACAAGACATATGGAGACTAAAAAAGGAAATACTTTGCGCATAGGATGGACCTCGTGTCTCCACAGTTTAGCCTCAGTGAGGAAAGGCCACCGAAGTCAATTCCTTAGAGACCGCAGATCTCTTTGATTTGAGGCGTGACCGACCGACTTACTTCTAATTCAACCCCCTCTGCGACGCGCACAGAAAGACGACCGCCTTCGAGTGTACGAGCACCTAAAATAGCTTGGGTTCTTAAAAGAAGATGTCGTTGAATACGGATAAGACCTTCGTGGATGAACCGTGTTTCGACTTGAGCGAGCGTATCCCATAGGGTTCGAAAGCGCTGGTGGCCATCGGGGCCTAGTTGTACCCAAGCCCATACGGACTCTTCTTCTACCTCAAAGTGTGTCGTGCGTTTAAGATCTATGAAGACATAGCCATTCCCTACTTTGACGGGATAGCGTGAGCCAATAGAGAGGGCTTGCTCTTTACGCTTCGGGGGCGGCAAAGTCTGTAAACGATCGAGACAGCGCGCGAGGCGATCTTTGGAAACAGGCTTGAGAAGATAATCGGACGCTTCAAGATCAAAGGCATTCACAGCGTGTTGATCAAAAGCGGTGACAAAGACGACGTTTAAGGTATGGGGCAGTTCTGCAATGATTTCTAAGCCACTGGCACCGGGCATCTGTATATCAAGAAAGCACACATCAGGTTCATTGTGTTCTTTGAACCATGCTAGTGCATCGGGACCATCTGCAAACTCGCCTACAACCTCGACATCGAGCTCGTTAAGTAATCGACGAAGTCTTTGTCTCGCGAGTGGCTCATCATCAATAATGAGCGCTTTCATAAAGACCATCCTAAATAATGATCTGGAATAATTACTTGGGCGTAGGTCCAATCGTCTCGCTTAAGCAATTGCAGCGAAGATTGATTTCCATAAACAATTTTAAGTCTCGAATCTAGATTGGTAAGTCCTAGCCCCCAGGCGAAGCGAGGATCGAGAGAAATACCGTTATTTTCTACGGATAGAGAGATGCGTCCATCGGGCATGCGAAAGGATTGAATACGAAGAATACAAGGATGGATCGAAGGTGTTACACCATGTTTGATAGCATTTTCTACGAGTGGTTGAAGAACAAGTGGAGGTATGGGGATAGAGTTTAAACTATCGTCCCATTGCCATTCTATGTGTAATCGAGAGCCTAAGCGTAGAATCTCTAAATCAGCCCAATGCTCAATAAAGATTTTCTCTTTGCCGATCGTACTCTTGTGTTGGACTGAAAAATCGAGAAATTGCCGATACAAGGCTGAGAGTCCCAATATACCCCTCTCCGCTTTGATAGGATTTTGATGAACTAATTCGGCAAGGCCGTTGAGAGAGTTGTGAAGGACATGGGGCGATAATTGCGCCTGGAGCCCACGGAGCCGGATTTGGCTGAGAGCTTCGGTCATGGTTTCTTTTTCTATTTTTTCAACCCTGCCATTGGCAATCAGGGCACCGATGATGGTCGATAGCACGGAGTTGACCGGGGCCCGCTTCACCCAATCCCAATATTTAAAGTGTTGGCCAATTTCCTCGCCAACAAAATGGGCGGGTACCCCCTTATCTCCATCGGACAAAATAAAAAAAGCAATACTGTAGGCGACGGCGAGCCATAAAGAATTAAAAATGATCGACTGAAGCGCTCCTCTTGTAATTCCAGCTCGAAGTTCGTCATCGCCCGAATAAAGCCATGGAAGAGGGGATAGTAGTCCGATACCAACGGGATAGGATGAAAATAAAAAAATGAGCCCCAGCCAAAAATTGAGTTGCGGGATGAGGAGCAGATTTTTATTTTGGAATAAAAAAGTACCCAAAAGAAAGAACGTGAGTATGACGATCACAACCCAAGTTGAAGAGAGACGCATCGTCTTTTGGGTAAAACGACTGAGGCCCTGAATAGTCATAGATTAAGCATGGCAGAGAAGGAAGGGTGATGAGTTTTAGGGAGGGGTGAGTGAACGAATTTGAGTGGTCAACGAGAGTATTCCGTTGATGAGAAACTGCATCCCCACGCCTGCCAAGATCAGCCCCATTAGTTTCGTAAGAATTTTTTCGCCGAGGGTTCCTAGTTTTTTAAAGATGCGGGTGGCATTAATGAGAACAAAATACGTCAAGGTAATATTCGTCAAAATAGCTAACAGAACTAAGGCGTAGTCCCACAAAGACACTTCTGTCACAAAACCCATCACTGTACTGAGTGTCCCAGGGCCAGCAAGAAGAGGAATGCCAAAGGGAATCACGGCATAATCTTCGGGAAGACGGTGGCGCGCCGCATCCTGTTCCTGAGGAGTAATCCGATCTTGGCTATCGCCCGACAGCATAGCAAAGGACCGGGATAAAACCAAAATACCTCCTACAAATTTCATCGCGAGGGCTGTAAAACCAAAAAAGCTAAAGATAAACTGTCCTAGTACTGCAAAGACAATCATCGCAAGACCTGCCGTCGTACAGGCGCGTCGTGCCATCTTTTTCATGGCCATTGAATCTACATTAGCCGTCGCTGAGGCGAAAACCACCGAGGCACTCACGGGATTCAATACAGAAAACAATGAGGCAAGCACTCCAATCAGATAAGAACTTGTAGAAAAAAATGTTTCTAGGGTCATCGAGTGATTTTGATCTTTGGTTGAAGGTTTAATATTTTTCCGTCGAGTACTTGTAGGGGCTTAATGCCTAATTCTGAGGCGAGGGTAGGCGCTAGGTCTACAATTTCTACACCTTCCGTTATGATCTGATGTTTCCATGGACCCCAAAATACAAGGGGGACATGGCGATCATAGTTCATTGGACTCCCATGTTGAGATCCCCCCATGCCCCATGTGGTGTACGGTTTGAAAACAATAAAAATATCACCTGAACGACGAGGATCGTAACTCATATGAAACCGTTGAGACATCGATAGTGTTCGAGGATCGGATTTGGGAGGAACGGCGGCTTGCTCTATTTCTTCACGACTGAAAGCCTCGGCAACATGAGGAGCGGTTTTGACCATCGCGAGGAGTTTGGGCATTAGTTTTGCTCGAAGAGACGGATCGGTGTCTATCCCGAGCGCTACCTGATTAAGGTAGAGTTCACTCGGAGGATTCCCTGTCACCTTAAAGATGCCCGAGGTGTCGGTAGGCGAGAGGGCTAATTGAATTTGAGCAAGCGCATTAAGTTCTTTCAGCCATGAGGTATACGAATCTCTCTCGGCTTTAAGACCTTGTGCGTTTAATCGTTCAGCAAAGTCAGGGGCACCATGATCTGCAGTGAGGACAATTACCACGTTTGAATCTATCGATTTTAGGTACCCGATAAAGGAACCGAGGGCTTGGTCTAACTTTAAAAGGTGATCCTGCATTTCGGGTCCACCGGTTCCAAAGTTGTGTCCTATATAATCCGTTGCAGAAAGACCGATTGCCAAGACATCAAGACGACTTCCTTGACCCAGTTTTTCTTCCTCAATTACTTTTTGTGCAAATTGAAGAATGAGTTCGTCATAAAAAGGGGTGGCTCGAAAGCGTTTAAAAAAACTAGAATCTACAGGATCATTAATGGTTTTAATGGTCTTGGGAAGACCCGTCTTGATGATTCTTTCTCCGAAATAATCTCCATCCAAAAGATAAGATTGAGGATTAGTTGCTGAAGGATTGGTTTTTGAAGCCGACCAAACAATCGATTGCTTTTCTAGGGACTTAAGCCACTGTTCGTTGGCCCTTAGAAGCCAAGGGGGCAAGTCAAGTCGATAAGCGATTGAGGTGGTGAACCCTATAAAGGGCTCAAACCAATAGACATGAGAAGTGGAAGAACCTGCCATAAAAATACTCGAGCGGTCTTTCCCGGCAATAGCGACAACTCGCGAATGAGGGTCTTGACGAATGAGCCAATCGCCCAAACTAGTGCCCGAGAACCAACTATTGCTCGCTCCTTTTCGCCCCGCCGGAGCAAGCAAAACCGAAGCATTATCATCTTCGGTCGAGTCAATTCGTTTAAAGCCTGGACCAAACCATGTATTACTCACGATCCCGGTATGTGAGGGATATCGACCCGACAAGATCGTGGCATGTCCTGGCGCTGTCTCGGTAGAGGCATGAGATTGATAAGCTTGAGAAAAAACAACTCCCTCTTTGAAAAGGGTTTTAAAACCCCAAGACCATTGAGGTTGATAGCGGCCTACTAAGTCAGCGGATAATTGGTCCACCGATAGTATGACTACTAAGCGAGGTCGAGGATTTGCTTGTGGAAAAATATTCAGTGTTGAAAAAATAAGAAAATAAAAACAGATTTTTAAAGTCACTTTACTCATTTAGAGACTCTCGCTGTACTTAGCAGACGACATAATAACTCCCTGGGTTGGACTACTTGGTTGAGCGGAGGATCGATGGGGCATACGCCCTGCTTCAAAAGCAAGTCGTCCGGCGCGAATGGCAGCACACATCGCTGCAGCCATTACGACCGGGTTTTTCGCTTCGGCTACCGCCGTATTCATTAGTACTCCATCTGCGCCGAGTTCCATGGCAATACAAGCGTCACTCGCTGTTCCTACGCCTGCATCGACAATCATGGGAATCTTGTAGGGCTTGAGCGTTTCGCATATCAACTGAAGAGCGGAAGGGTTCTGGACCCCTTGGCCTGAGCCAATCGCACTCCCGAGAGGCATAACAGCTGCACAACCAAGATCGGCTAATTTTTTTGCCAAAATAGGATCGGCGTTTACGTAGGGTAAGATAATAAATTTTTCTTTGGCTAGCGCTTGAGCTGCAACGAGGGTTGCTTCATTATCCGGATACAAAGAATGGGGATCTCCGATCACCTCGAGTTTGATCCAATCCGTTTCAAGCGCTTCTCGAGCTAATCGTGCCACACGCACAGCATCTTCAGCGTTATAACATCCGGCTGTATTAGGAAGAATACGTAAATGGGGGGGGATCCAATGGAGAATGTTGGTTTTGCCTTCTGCACTCAGGTCAAAACGACGAACGGCCAAGGTAATCATCTCTACTTCAGCGGCCTGATGACAGGCCTGCATGACATCGAACGAGGGATATTTCCCCGTTCCCAAAATAAGTCGATTTGAGAACTCAAGCGGACCTAACTGCCAACCCATTGATACTCCACAGGAATATAGTTTACATTGCTCTTTTGTCTTATTACTCAGGGTTAGGCATTAAATCAAAATGCTCAAGGATTTCTCCTACAAGATAAAGTGAGCCTAGAAATAGGACGGGGTCTCCTTGGTGTACTTTTATGTGAGATTCTAATCCGTCCCATGAGGAAAGATTTTTATAATCAATGGAGGCGCATGAGAGTAATGTCCCGAGATTATCGAGCGTTGCAAATCGATCTGCTTTTCCTTGAAGGAGAGTGATGGATTGGTGCGGAAAGTGTTTGAGTACTTGTACTATCGCCGAGAGATCTTTATCTTTCATAACCCCAAAATAAAGATGGGGGATCATACCTGTTGCTATGCAATGCTCCCTGAGAGCTTCGAGTCCTTCTGGATTATGCGCGCCGTCTAGCCACACATTGTCAAACCCTGGGAGTGCAGAAAGTCGTCCTGGCCAATGAAGAAAGGCCAAACTTTCCTTACATAGGTGGTGCGGAAGTTTGAACCCCATGCTTCTTAAACACTCCAATGCTCCCTCAGCGCATGCCAGATTATCCAATTGATGACGGCCGGCTAAGCCAAATCTTTGGCCATCGATCAGCGAGTGATTCCAGAAAAGCTGGACGTTGGTTGTGAGAGGAGAGGTAAAGTGAACCGAGGGTGAGCACTCTAATAGGGGTTCAACCCAATCCTGAGATAACGAAGGGCCTAAGACAAGAGAACGGTGGGAGCGCGCAATAGCCAACTTCTCTCGCCCAATCAGTTCTCTCGTATGACCGAGATACTGTTGATGATCTAAGCCCACATTGGTAATCACACTTAGGATGGGATCGGTCACATTGGTCGCATCCCATCGACCTCCCATGCCCACTTCGACAATGGCAAGATCGATGTGCTCCTCTGAGAATGATTGCAAGGCCGTGGCAATGATGGACTCAAAATAAGTCAATGTGATTCCGAGGTCTTTTTCTTTATGGAAGATCGTTTCTAGAATGCGATTAAAAGTAGGGGGGGCAATGTATTGTCCATTGATCCATATCCGTTCTCGGGGGTGTGTCAAATGTGGGCTGGTCGTCCATCCCACTTTCAAACCCGACGCCCGGCAGGCATGAGCCAAGATCGATCCGGTACTGCCTTTACCATTCGTACCCCCGATCAAGACTATTGGGTAATGACGATCGGGGTGCCCAAGAGCTTTAAGAATAGTTTGAGTGTTGTGAAGCCCTTTCTTTATGCCAAAAAAAGATCGATCCGATAACTGCGTAAGCCCTTTTCCAAAATCAACAGGCGGAAGGGCGGGGATAAAGCAATCAGCCGAATGAAAGTCCATCATTGAGATATAGGTCTATTAGGATTGAGCAATCATTATCAAGACATTAGGTTTTTTTAAAAGGGCCAACTTTAAGCCCCTCGAAAAGACGATCAAGTTGTTCGGCGTCGCTGAAGTGAAACATAAGGATGCCTTTTTTCCCCTGCCCCTTAATCTCAACACGGGTTGACCACACTTGTGTGAGTTTTTCCGCAGCATCCTTTAGAAAAACCATGTTGGGATTCAGTTTCTTTTTCTTGAGAGTTTTGAGGGTTTGGAGTTGGTTCACTCGTACTTCAAGGGCGCGGACACTCAGGCGACGCTCGAGGACCTCCCGAGCCACCTGTTCCTGAAGTCGAGGGCTTTCTAAGCTTAATAAAACTTTTGCGTGGCCGATCGACAGTTGTCGCTCTGAAATCATTGTCTGAACAGCACTCGGTAATTTTAAAAGTCGAAGCGTATTCGCCACTTGGGGTCTCGATTTACCAACACGATCCGCCACTTGTTCTTGCGTATATTTCAATAGATTCCCCAGATTCCAATAGGCTCTTCCTTCTTCAATGGGATTCAGCTCTTCTCTTTGGATATTTTCAACGAGCGCGTATTCAAGTAGTTCGTTGTCAGGAACTTCTCGAACTACAATGGGGACATGAACAAGACCTGCCTTTTTAGCTGCACGCCAACGACGTTCACCCGCAATGATTTCAAATCGCTCACCGACCTTGCGCGTCACGATCGGTTGAATAATACCGTGGGTTTTGATACTCGCAGAGAGCTCATCCAAAGCCACGTCATTGAAGGTAATGCGGGGTTGAGCGCGATTGGGCACTAAAAGATCAATGAGAACTTCTTGCGAATTAGCATCGCCCACAGAGGTGCGTTGTTGCATAAGTGCCTTGAGACCCTTACCTAAGGCAGGCCGTTTAGAGACGTTCATATCGTATCCTTTGTAAATTCATTTTTTTTACGACGTAGCCATTCTTTAGTGAAGTAGATGTAAGCTTGTGCCCCTTTCGATTTCAAATCGTAAAATGCAATAGGTTTTCCGTGGCTAGGGGCTTCTGCAAGACGAATATTTCTAGGAATGGATGTCTTAAAGACTTTGCCGGGGAAGCTTTTTCGAACCTCGTTTGCCACGGCGGAGCCAAGATTCGTTCGCTCTTCGGCCATCGTGAGCAGGATGCCGCCGAGTTGGAGGCTCGGATTCGATTGTTTTTGGACCGCATTAAGCGTATCGACTAATTCTACAAGTCCGTCCATCGCCAAAAATTCACAAGGCATGGGAACAATAAGTTCATCGGCGGCGGTAAAAGCATTCAAGGTCATGGTCCCCAAGGCTGGAGGGGAGTCGATGACGATGTAATCATAGTTTTCTTTAATTTGATTCAAGGCATTTTTTAAATTGTAGAGTTGAGACTCATCCGTCAAATCACTAAACTCTAGGCGAGCAAGATCTTTACCTGCAGGAATTATTTGTAGCGTGGCAATCTCGGTATTCAGAACTAGAGCCTCGGCGGGGGTTCCCGTTAATAAAGCGTAAGCGCCTGCTTGATCATTGGGCTTCTCAAAACCAAGACCTGTAGTGGAGTGCCCTTGGGGATCGAGATCAACCAATAAAACCATGTGCTCGAGGATGGCGAGCGATGCAGCAAAATTGATGGAAGTGGTGGTTTTGCCCACGCCCCCTTTTTGATTTGCAATAACAACAATTCTTGCGGTCACGTTGCTGAGAACCCTTTCTGATTGCTCTAGGCTGTGGAACAAATTATATTTTACCTTGTTCCACGAATTGCCTTCTGTGGTTGCACAAGTTTAAGTGCTGATTTAATAGACCTTTTGGGCAACTTGTCTTAGGAAAGCTCCAAATCAATGGGCTCTTCAATTCGAATAGGTCCCGACAACCATAAATTAGTCCAACGGCCGTTCTCAATAGAAGACAGGGTGATATAGACGGGGTCTTGAGCGGTATAAAGTTTCCATGAAGTACACATTGTCATTTCTGAAAGCCATGCCCCCGCAACGGCGCATCCCGTACCACAGCAGGCCGTTTCTCTTTCAACCCCTCTTTCATAAGAACGAATTCGAGCTTCTCCGGGACGTATCATCTCAATAATATTGACGTTGGTTCCCTCGGGAAAGATTTCATGGTGGCGAAGAGGGGGGGCCCAGCTAGGCAAATCGACGGATAGAATCGAATCTATCAAAACTACTAATTGTGGATTACCTATAAATCCAAACCGATGTGGATTTGGAAGATCGAGGGGTACATGAAATAAACCCATACGATCATCTTCTGGAAAATGGAGTGCAACGCCCTCGGTTGTTTTTTTCAAAAAAACAGATTCTTGGTTGGAATAGCAAGAAACTTTTTCTAAGGCAATATTCTCAAGCAGAGCGAGCGAAGCGCGCGTTCCGTTTGAACAAAAAGTCTCCGTTCCATCCGTATCCCAATGGGTCATGACCCAAGGCTGACCCGGGTGGTAGGCGTTAAGAAGAAAGAAGCCATCCACATGAGCGGGATGATCTCTTAGTGCCTGTGCCCAACGAGGTCCATCCTTTTGAAGAACCCCTTCTTCGGCAAAAGCATAGGCGAATCGATTACCACTTCCGGATGCCACGTGAAGTTTCATAGTAAATTACTCTTGCGTTTTATTTCTGCTGAGGTTCTTGAAAGACGTATACACGCTCATTGGCCATCTGCATTCCACGCTGGCGAGCCATGATTTCATAGATCAATTCATTTTTCCCTTTGATCTGATCTAACGATGATTTTAGAAGAGCATTTTCACTTCGAAGTTTTTCTAGGCGTTGTTCATACTGATTGAGTTGCTTTTGACTTCGTAGTAAATTGCGTAACTCAGGTCGCCACAAAACCACCACTAAAGTAACCGCAAGCGAGATGATCCATGCCCACTTGATGCTGCCCTTGCGATTAATAATGTCCATAAATCTACCTTACCTCAAAGCTGAAAGCTTCTTTACCTGCATATCGAGCCTGAGAGCCCAGCTCTCGTTCTATCTGCATCAGTCGATTATATTTAGCCACACGATCCGTCCTTGCGGGGGCTCCAGTCTTGATTTGTTTTGCCGATGAAGCGAGGGATAGATCGGCAATGAACGTATCTTCACTTTCCCCGCTTCGGTGGCTGATAATACACCGATAACCTGCCTCGTGAGCCACATCAATGGCATGAAAGGTTTCCGTCACGGTACCAATTTGATTGAGTTTTACTAACAGTGCGTTGGCGATATGCGCTGAGATGCCTTCTTTCAAAATAGCCGGATTCGTCACAAATACATCATCACCGACAAGTTGAATTTTATCGCCGAGGGCGGCGGTCAGTTGTTGCCACCCCATATGATCATCTTCTGCCATCCCGTCTTCAATACTGATGATAGGAAATTGTCGAATAAGTGATTCGTAGTAACGCAGTAGAGCTTCGGAAGTCCATGATTGTTGATCTAGGTGATAATGACCATCCCGATAAAACTCTGAGGCAGCACAGTCGAGGGCGAGATAAACGTCTTGGCCAAGCCGAAGTCCTGAATGGTTAATGGCTTCCGCGATACAGTGCAAAGCTGCTTCATTACTCTCTAGGCGGGGGGCAAA
This sequence comes from Holophagaceae bacterium, assembly GCA_023257195.1. Classification (GTDB taxonomy): domain Bacteria; phylum Acidobacteriota; class Holophagae; order Holophagales; family Holophagaceae; genus Acidiparvus; species Acidiparvus fluvialis. Next base: position 34,664 of record JALRCU010000003.1, on the reverse strand, counting down.
ACCTCCTTCGTCTCCGACGCCGGTAGCAAGCTTCTTTTTTTTGAGAACCTTTTTTAAGTTATGGTAGATCTCTGCACCCCAGCGAACCGCCTCATGAAAGTTAGGTGCGGCGACAGGAATGACCATAAATTCTTGAATATCAACATTCGTATCTGCATGAGCCCCGCCATTTAGAATGTTCATCATGGGAACGGGTAAATAAAGCGACTCGCACGACCTCAATTGACGATAAAGGGGAATGTTTGAAGCGTGAGCGGCGGCGGCCGATGTCGCCATCGAAACGCCCAAAATAGCATTAGCTCCCAAACGAGATTTATTAGGAGTTCCATCCAGATCGATCATTCGCTCATCGATGGTTTTCTGATCAAAGGGATTTTGGTGTTTTAGATGAGGGGCGAGGATAGTTTCCACTGCACGAACTGCTTCCAAAACTCCTTTGCCGTTATAGCGCTTGGGGTCTTGATCACGACGCTCCAACGCTTCTTTCGATCCCGTAGAAGCGCCTGAGGGAACAATTGCGCTCCCTGAATGTCCGTCCGATAGGTACACCGTGACTTGAAGTGTGGGATTTCCCCGGCTATCAAGAACTTCGAGGGCTTGAATGTTTTCAATAAGGGTCATTTAATCAACTTTAGGTTGGATTTTGGTCTTTAGAAAGGAAAACCCCCGTTTCCGGGGGTCTTCTTAAAAAGAAAAGCCCTTTTCAGGGCTGCGAATTAACGCTTTTTCTTTTTGGTGGCTTTTTTAGCCGCTTTTTTCTTGGTGGCTTTTTTAGCTACTTTTTTAGTAGCTTTTTTAGCCGCTTTTTTCTTGGCCATGATTGGCTCCTTTTTGCCCTTGCGGGCTGTTGTGGAAGGGGTGCGGTGAGCCGGTGTTCCAGGCTTTCTGGACCCGGTATCTTTCCGCGGGGAAGAATTTTTTTCTTTGGTAATCTTTTTTCCAACTTTTGTTGTTGCTTTAGGAGCGGCCAAGGGCGCCTTGCTAGGTGGAGGGACAACCACAGGGGTTGGGGCTACTTTGACCTTGGGAATTTTTTTAACGGGGGGCTCTTCGCCCTTCAGTAATGAGGCTAAGCGCTTACCGGGATAAAAGTCGTCCAAGAGAGCGTCTCCAATAATGACGCCATGAACTCCGAGGGCATGAAGATGCTTCACTTGAACCAAACGATTAATGCCGGCTTCAAACATAATGAGGGAATCTTTAGGAATCTTTTTAATAAGAGCGATGGACTTATCGTAGGTGGGATTCCAGTTTTCTAAATTACGTCCTACAATGCAAAAGATCTGAGCGCCCACTTCAATGGATCGTTTGATCTCTTCATCATTCGTGATTTCGAATACTACGTCTAGGCCTTTAGCAACGGCTAACTTATGCAAATCTACTAATTTAGATTGAGATAACAGAGCCGGCATTAAGAAAATGGCATCGGCTCCAAGAATTTTACTTTCTTCGACTTGATATTCCTCAAAAATAAATTCCCGACGCAACAAAGGAACTTTGACCTGAGAGCGAGTTTCCGAAAGGCCTTTATCGTCACCGAAGTAAAGGAACTTGTCGGTGGCAATCGAGAGGGCTTTTGCACCATTTTCTATCAAGCTTTTTGCATGCGTTGAAGCTTTAAAGTTTGAGCGCGTCTTCCCGAGTCCCGGACTCCCCCCTGCAACTTCAGCAATGATCGTGATGGTTCCTTGACTCAATTCTTCTTTCAAAGAATGATGACCTCGGTAATTTCCTTTAGCGGCAACTGAACCACGTTGCTTCTTGATTTCAATATCAAGAGCTTTAAAAATCGCAACGCGTTTTAACATTTATTGGATCTCATGGATTTTAGTAGGTCCTATAAAGTACAAATTTTTTGGTGTGTCGAGGAAGAGATAATCGCTTTACTTAATCAAACCTAAGGTTTTTCATTGAGTCAATTGGTTTTTTTGTAAGTTTTGAGCTTTTGATCTCTCTGAATTGTTGTAAAAATATATCTCACACCCTTTTTATAAGAAACTTATTCGAAAAAGTTGATAACGCTAAACCTAGCAAGACCCTATAAATTCAGGGGATTTATAGGGTTTTCAAATTCAAAATAGATGAAAAAAAGCGCGGCTTTTAGTCCACACTAGAAGTATGCAACCTCATGATCCCAAACAGATTGTACAACTGGTCAAAAAACACACTCACTACGAGTTCTCGGATTCTAGGATCCTCCTAGAAGCCCTCACACACCCATCGGGCTCAGGTTTAAATAATCAAAAATTAGAGTTTCTGGGTGACTCTATTCTCAATTTCGGTGCTGCACTTTTGATTTATCAACTCCGTCCCGATCTCAATGAAGGCGAGATGTCGAAGTTGAGAACCTTATTGATCAATACGGAGACACTGGCCTCTTGGGCTACGGATATAGAATTACCTCTTTATACAAGTGATCATCAGCCAGCGAGTGAGCGCTCTCTGGCCGATGCGCTCGAAGCGCTCTTGGCCGCAATCTACTTGGACTCTGCTCGACAGGATAGCGAGGGTTTTTCACTTATTGTGTCTTTGCTCCAACGACGCTTTGGGTCTCTAGTCGAAAATGCTACGGTTGCACTTTGGGAAGCCAGCGATGCCAAAACTACCCTTCAGGAACGCGCGGCCAAGCTTAATCTTGGCTCACCGGTATATCATTTGATTTCCAAGACAGGACCAGACCATGCTCCTACATTTTTAGTTCAGGTGGTCTTAAGTGAATGGCGCAGTGAAGGTAGGGGCAATACCTTAAAAAAAGCGGAGGCCGTAGCCGCACGATTACTCCTAGAAGAAATGAAAAGTATCGGGCCCTAGCCTTGGAAGTAGATACCCTAACTTAAAGGGAGTGAATACGTGAGCCCTCTCCAGCGTTTTATCCAAAAACATCTCCGCCCCTATTTATGGGGAACGCTAGGCGGAGGCCTAGTTTTAGCCCTTGGAAGTAGTTTGCAGGCTTTAAGCATTGGTTTGCTTTCCTTGGTTTTTGATCGGCAATTAGGCCTAAACAATATCGCTTCACCGGTCAAGCCGTTAAAGGCTTTCGCCCTGCGCTTTGCAGAGTCCCTCCCTCTACCGCACTCGGAATCAGGAGATTTCTCCCTGTGGCTTTTACCTTTAGCGCTTCTGACTATTTTTGTTTTGAGAGCGATCTTTCTTTATTTAGGCAGTCTTTGGGTTGCCCGATCAGGCCTTAGAGCGGTCCGTGATATCCGAGAAAGGCTTTTTGACCGAGTCCTGATACAAGATCCTGTTTTTTTTCAGCGGCACCCAGTAGGTGAACTGATGAACCGAGTCCTTGGGGACGTCAACGCCATTCAACAGTTAGCGTCCAATCAAACATCGGATTTCATTAAACAAGTGGCGACGGCCCTATCGACTTTGGTAGCGATTTTCCTCGTGGACTGGCACATGCCCTTAGTGGTTCTACTCTTATTCCCCTTAGTCTATTTCCCCATACGCTTGATCTCCGCCAAGATACGAAGTCGAGGTCGGGAAAATCAAAAATCAGCCGATCGACTTTTAGCTCGCCTAAAAGAAGTTTTATCGAATATGAGAGTTGTAAAAGTTTTTGCGCGTGAACAATACGAAAGTATGCGCTTCAAGTCTCAAGGTGAAGAACTTTACCGTTTCAATATGAAAGTGGTCCGATCCCAATTGCTAGCACCTCCCATGATGGAAATTGTGGGAGGGCTTCTCTTGGCCCTTCTGGTGATTTATGGTGGAGTCAGAATTCGAGAAGGTGTGTTATCGGGAGGGGATTTTATTGGACTTCTGCTCTTAATCTACGCACTTTATGACCCCATTCGACATCTCACCAAAATGTACGCTGAGGTTCAGGTGAGTCAAGTGGCTCTTGAACGAATTTTCAACCTCTATGATCTTGAGCCCACCATACAGGGGCCCACTCAGCCAAAACCAGTTCCGGTAACGCCTATTCTTATTGAATTTGACCAAGTATGTTTTGCCTATGAACAAGGCCAGCCCGTTATAGAGGGCGTCAGTTTAAAGATCCAAAAAGGAGAGATTGTAGCCTTTGTCGGACCTAGCGGCGGGGGTAAGTCAACGTTAGTGAATTTGCTCCCTCGTCTTTTTGATCCCCTAGAGGGTCGTGTACTGATCGACGGAACAGATATCAAAGAATTTGATCCAAAGGAGTTGAGATCTCGAATCGGAGTCGTCACTCAAGAAACACTCCTATTCATGGATACAATTCACGACAATATTGCCTACGGATTAAATGTCAGTCGAGCCGAGGTCATGGAAGCCGCACGCCGAGCCCATGCCCATGATTTTATTGCTCAACTTCCCCAAGGTTACGAAACAAGATTAGCTGAAACTGGATCTAGTTTGAGCGGAGGTCAACGTCAACGGATCGCCATTGCGCGGGCTCTATTACAAAATCCACCTGTACTAATTTTAGACGAAGCAACAAGCGCTCTTGATACCGAAAGCGAGTCGATTGTTCAACAGGCTTTAGATGAACTGATCAAAGAGCGAACGACGTTAGTGATTGCTCATCGACTAAGTACCATACAGCGCGCCAACCGAATTTATGTGATCTCTCGGGGGCGACTGATCGAGCAAGGAACGCACGAATCTCTGCTCGCTGCGCAGGGGGAATACGCAAGGTTACATAGTTTTTCAGTGCTTTAAATCATTATGGCGCTCCGATCTGATTTTAATTTTAATCTTCCTCCTCATTTAATTGCTCAAAGGCCTTTAGCAGATCGTGAGAGTTCGAAGCTCTTAGTGATCCATCCAGACCAAGGGATCGTCGCCCATAGTTCAGTTCGAGAATTACACCAATGGCTTTCGCCTCGTACTCTTTTGATCCCTAATGAAGTTCGGGTGAGAAAGGCGCGTTTGTGGTTACGTCGTCAAACAGGGGGAGGGGGTGAGGCCTTGCTTTTTCATCGACATGAAGACGGCACTTTTGACGCCTTGGTCAGGCCTGCTCATCGATTAATAAAGGGGAGCACCTGCGAGATTCTTCACCCCATCACACAGGAAAATCTTGGCTCGTTAACGATTCTTAACGAAGGACCCCAGGGGGAGCGGACAGTCCGCTTGTATCCACCGGAACTCTCTGAATGGTCAAACATTGACCGTATTGGAAGTTTACCCTTACCGCCCTACATCACACGAGCAGCCGACGATCATGATGATCAAAGGTATCAAACTGATTTTGCGAGCGATGAAGGTGAGGCGGTCGCAGCACCCACCGCAGGTTTACATTTTTCCAAAACGCTGATTACCGAACTTAAACAGAAAGGACATGATTGGGCCCCTATACGACTCGATGTTGGACTCGGGACCTTTCGACCCATCTTAGTTGACAAAATCGATGATCATCAAATGCATCGGGAGGCTTTTTTCATTTCAACGGAAACTTCTAAAAAGATTTCAGAGGCGATAGTAGGCCAACGACCGATCGTTTGTATTGGGACTACGAGCCTTCGAACCCTAGAAACCGCTTGGAACGGAGACACATTGCTCACTCAGGGAGAAAGCCGCTTATTTCTCAGGCCGGGCCACCCTCCAAGGGTTCCTTGCGGCCTCCTGACTAATTTTCATCTTCCCGAGAGCTCTCTTTTTATTTTGATTTGTAGTTTATTGGGCACTCAACAAGCCCATGAAATCTATGCAGAGGCTATCCGCTTGTCCTACCGTTTTTTTAGTTACGGGGACGCCATGCTGATCCAAGGACGAACACGACAGTAAATTGCTTTCTCCTCTCGGCTCTTTCGTGTCTATGATAGAGGCCATAGAAAGGTGTGAAATGACATCGTATTTTGTTCAGGATCATACAAAGAATTTCTGGACACATGTTTTGATGCTTATTGTTTTATGTCTTGCATCTTGTGGAGGGGGTGGGTCCTCTAGCAGTGCTTCAACTTCTCCCGCTGATCCGTACGCGGGTACGACCTGCCCCATTTCAACCACCAAGATGACACCGAGCTTTTCTGCGGATATTTTGCCAGCGCTTCAGCTTAGTTGCGGCTCTAATACTAGTAGTTGTCATGGTGGAATCAACCCTGCAGGACGAATTCTTTTTTCAGGAAGCGCTAACAGTGTCTATACCCAACTTCGGGCGGTCACCCAAAGTGGACCTTCTTGGTACCGCGTCAACCCCGGGGATCCGAATACCTCTTGGCTCATTGAAAAAATATCCAAAGATAATCCTGGGCTGGCGGCTTTTGGGCAAACCTATGGCACTCGTATGCCACAGGGCGCACCTATTTTATGCCAACCAACAATTGATACACTCCGTGCGTGGATCGCAAATGGAGCTCTTAATAATTAATCAAGAATAAGGCGATATATGGCAAATCTCACTCCTGTTAACGCTTGGTCGGCTCTTGATGTTCAACACTTTGCCCGCCGAGCAGGCTTTGGGTTAACGCCAGAAGCAGCGTCAACCGCGGCGGCAACCGATCCGAGCAGCTTCATAAACGCATGGATCGACGGGGGGCAGTCGTCTACTCTTTTTGATGCCGTCTATGCTAACCGATCGGATGTGGTAGCAATTAATGCCGTCGATCCCACGGCGGGGAATGCTGCCAACATGCTTGCTCCCGCTGTCACGTCAGCGCATGGTTTTCTTTGCGAGGGACCCAATACGTGGCGGAACCGATTGAGCGTAGCCCAAGCAGCATGGGCTTTCCGAATGCAATATGCGCCTGATTCATTTCGCGAACGTATGTCTCTTTTTTGGCACCAGTTTTTTGCTACTGGGTACGATAAAGTCCAAAATACAGCCCTGATGCTCGAGCAGATCCAATTATTTCGAGACCAAGGTCTTGGGAATTTTACAGATCTCCTTGTCGCGGTTAGTAAAAATCCAGCGATGTGTGTTTGGCTAGATTCCGTTTCTAATTCTGCTTTAGGCTCTGCTGTGCCGAATGAGAATTACGCACGGGAAGTGCTAGAGCTTTATTCATTAGGTGTCGATAATGGGTACTCGCAACAAGATATTACAAGTCTGGCCAAAGCACTTTCAGGCTGGAGTTTTTATGTAGCCGCATCGGACGTTGTCACCGCACCATATAATGTGGCTAATAAATTTGCCCAGAGGGGAACAGCGGTGGTCGCTCAGGGCCAGACAGTTCCAGCCGGGTCCCTTGCATGGTTCATGGGGGCCTTAGGCAATAATCGACTCCCGAACCAACATCCTAGCTCAGCAGCTAACGCTACGGGAGGATCTGCAAGCATTACTTTTCTTGACCGAACTTTTAATTACACGGTGGCGCAAGCAGGAATGGTCCCAGGAGAGGACGTACTTCGCTCCATCACTACATCTCGTGCTACTCAATGTTCTGAATATCTTGCGGCGAGAATAATTGGTCACTTTGTCACTCCTCACTTTACTTCGCAAGATATTCAAGATTTTGGGTTGGTGATTAGAACCAACAACTTCAATATCAGCGCTTCCTTAAAAGTTTTGTTTAAGTCGCAGTTCTTTTTTGATAGCGCTCATCGATTTGCACTTATTACCTCACCCATTGTTTGGCTAGTCTCTTCTTGTCGTATGTTAGGGTATAGCCTCAGTGAAGCAGATTCACTGGCAGTGAAAGGATTCCCTGCATGGAGACTCTTGGTGGGTTCATCGGAGTTTGACTCCTCCACTTTTGATAACCTAGGTTTAGCACTTTTAGACCCCGCAGGTCCCAATGGATGGGGAGAGCATGACGTTTGGGTGAATGCCAATATGATGCGCTATAGAAGTTATTGTGCTTCGGCCGTGGCCCTGAGTGAAACCTATCGGTATGGTCTCTATCAAGGTTCAGGAACTTCATCCTCACAGTTAACCGTCACGCTTGTACCAACCGATCTCAACAAATGGTTCCCAACTGTGCCAATCACTTCGCTTGATGTCTTCAACCGTCTCGTGAATCTTTTACAACTCGCTCCAACGCCAACAAGCTTGAGGGACGCATGGCTCAATGCTTTATTTGGCGGTAACGGGATCTCTATCAGTCTGACTAATCCAACGCATCAAACTAGAATCAGAGAACTGGCTTTCATCATGATGAGTTCGCCAGCTCATCAATTACACTAGGGGGATGAAAATATGAAACGAGCGTTATCCCGTCGCACCTTCATTCAGTCATCCCTGACGGCCGGCGCTTCCCTGGCTGGTTTAGTAGGCTGCAGTGGTGGAGGCAGCTCAACTTCAGCCTCCTCTGTCTCTTCTGGGGGCGGTACCGGTGGAGGTGGGAATGCAGGCGCTTTTACCAACCCAATTTTGGTTGTCATTAATGTGGACGGTGGATGGGATTGGCTAAATGTTCTTCCCCCCGACAGTGGCGCTAACCTGACGGCTTACCAAGCGAGACGGAGTACGTTAAGAATTACTCCCTCAACCACATTGGGTAGCGGCGTGGGCCTCAATGGTGATTTTATTGGTCTCGATGTTTTACACGCTCAGGGTAAAGTGGCATGGGTCGCTGGATTAAGTATGCCTAACCCTAATTTGTCTCATTTCACTGCAGGGGATTTATGGGCTCAGGGAGGAACCTCGGGTTCAAACCCTTCAACCCTTAATGGGACAGGTTGGTTAGGTCGATTTGCCGATCAAACCTTCGATGCGGCGAATGCGATTCAAGGAGTTACCACAATAAGTTCCGTCCATCGCATGATTGCAGGTGCAAGAAGATCGTTTATTCCGATCACCAGCACAAATGGATTTAGATACCCCGGAAGTTTAAGGAACACCACCCTACAAACCCCCTATTCAACCGATAGCCTACTGCTTCAATCCGCCTATAATTTAGGAGCCACTTCTATCAGTGCTGACAGTGTCTCTAGGACCGCGTACGAACTCGTAGCCAAGTCGCAAAAGAGTTTTTACGACGCGACACAAAGTATATCGACCCTAACTGCTCGAACGCCAAGTGTGCCTTACCCCGGAGACTCCAATTACATCAATGCCAATGGGGCGGTGCTTTCAAATTCCCTCAGCGCTCAATTTAAATTAATTGCTTCTATGATTGCCGCCAACCTTCCAATTCAAGTTTATTACTGCCGCTTAGGGGGTTGGGACACCCATAGCAATCAATTGATTGCTATGAAGAATCTTCTATCCACGCTCGGAGGATCGATTAAGTCGTTCTATGAAGATTTAGGTACGATCACAACCTCAACAGGGTCCGCTCAGAACCGGGTAATGATGATGACATGGAGTGAGTTTGGGAGGCGCGTCACAGAAAATAGCGGTGGGACTGACCATGGCACCAACTCCTTGTCATTATGTATTGGTAATAGCATCAAAGGGGGGCTTTATGGTGCTTATCCTAATTTGGCGAATCTAGATAATAACGCCAACATGCGCTACAGCTCTGAGAGTGATTTTAGAAGTATGTACGCAACCGTTTTGGATCGGTGGCTAGGGCAAGCAACAACGTCCACGAACACCCTGCTAGGTAGTAATTACCCACGAATGAATTTTCTCTAGGCGCCTAGGATCTCCTTTGATACTCCGTATACTTTAGGGAAAACCCCGCACTGCGTTTATCCTGAAAGAGATGCATCTTGAAATGTTTGATGATTGCCAAATGGATAGCCGACGAGCGCTATGGCTTACGCGTGCTAAGACACTCGTTCTATCAGATTTTTTCTTCGGATTAGGCGCCGGGCGACGTCGTGCTCTAGAGGGTCTCCCGCTGGCTGCTCATCTTGACCCTTGGGAACGCTTGGTGACTCTTTTATCAGATTATCAACCCGAACAAATTGTACTTCTAGGAAATATCAAGCCCAACCAGGGTCATCTCGTTGGGGAAGAAGCGTCCGAACTGAATGCCTATATTTCTAAATTGACAGGAAAATCTAGACCCGTAATCCAAGTTGTTGGACAGTCTGATCGAAGTGAGGGACCTGCGGTTACCAATCCTTTGTTCAAGGTTGTTGACCATTTACAAATTGATAGCTACCACTTCATGCATCGCCGACGGATTTTTGTATACCCCCGATTAGATAATCGTGAGATCTGGATTAACGGAGGTGTACATCCCGTCTTCGCCTTGCCGGTTAAATCACCGAGTGGTGGAGAAGACTGGATGCGAGTCTCCGGTTTTTTATATACGGGATATGCGGTTGTTATGCCGCCTTTCATGCCCTACGCCCAAGGGCACGAAGTGTTTCTTCCTGATCGGCTCCCCAAGCAAGCCAAAGGTTACAAACTGTTGGCTGACCGCGTTTCTCCAATTGACCTGAGTCAGCTTCCACTCCCCCCCGAACATCTTCGTCATATTGCGCGCTTTACTAAAAAAGATCGGGGGGGGATACCCTCGGCCGACGCCCCTCTTTAGTGCTTTAACGTTCAGTCGGAGTCTGGACTCGGCGACCATCGTCAAGCTCAATGTCCCAACTAAGCCGATCCCCTATTTTTAAATTCAGACGTGCAATTGTACCCGCCGAAAATTCAACGAAGTGGCGGGCAATAAATGATCCCCCATACATGGGGCAGTCGTCTCCTCGGCTTGGGGGGCACGGAGGAAGGTTGGATAGCAAACCCACAATCCGACCTTCGCGATTAACCCAAACTACATCTAGGCTAATGAGGCAGTTTTTCATCCAAATGGGTCGTGGTTGATCGTTGTCATAGAGGAAAATCATGCATCGATTGGCAGAAAGTGATTGCCGATACATAAGGCCACGAGCTTGTTCTTGGGGCGTGAGGGCCACCTCCGCTAAAAAGGTTTTATTTTTAACGGTGATCGTTCCTCCGCTCGCTATCAAAGAAGTCGTGACCGCGGTAGCGAGAATCAACTGGCGCAAGTAAGAATGAGCAAGAATCATGAATTTAAGTTTATCCACTCATCGTAATTTTCATACCATTGGCCGGAGCGTGCATACCAGAACACCAACCAGTAATAAGTGGCGAAAGGAAAAACTATTTTCATAGGATACTGATTATTCTGCTGAAGTTCACTAGGGCTAAAAATGATGAATGTGATTAAAAAAAGTCTTCTAGTGATGGGTTTTTCTAGCTGGGTGGGGATGTTAGCTCAAACGATATCCTTACCTGCACACCAGGCTTCTCGACGGGCAGATCTCATTACGCTTGACGGAAAACTCGTTGAACAGGATTGGCGCGTCGCCTATGTAACAGAAGGCTTTCGGCAGACATTCCCAAACTATTTAGCCCCGGCAAAGAGTCTCACCCAAGTTCGCATTCTGTTTGATGACGTATATCTTTATGTAGGAGCTCGACTTTTAAAAAGTACCCCCACTCAAAAAATTATGGCGCGGCTCAATCGCAGAGACCAGCGTAATGAAGGTGCCGATAGTTTTTTTATCGGCCTCGATCCCATTTTGTCTCGACGATCAGCGTATGTGTTTGGAGTTACAGCTGCGGGGGTCCAATTTGACTTCATCGCGAATGATAGCCAGGAATATCGAGGAATTGATTTCTCCTGGGATGCGGTTTGGGAAAGCGCTGTATCCATTGATGATGATGGATGGTCGGTTGAAATGCGAATCCCGCTATCAGCGATGAAAATCCCCATCGGCAGCAATGCCCCATGGGGCTTTAATCCATGTCGAGCCGACAATGGCCAAAGCAAAGAAGAGAGTAAATGGTATGTGCAGCCCCGAGATGTAACCAGTGGTATCGCAAACTACCCTTTTCTCCGGGGGATCGAGCAACTGAGTATACAACCCAAGCGAGAATGGGTTCCTTTTGTTGTTGCCAAGAAAGATATTTCCCGTTCTGCAACCAATCGTGATTCCCAATCTCTTATTAATTATGGTCTTGACGCTCGGCTGAGTCTCCCCAACAATGCGCAGCTAGACTTGGCTATCCAGCCCGATTTTGGGCAGGTCGAAGTGGATCAAACGGTATTCAACTTGTCGGCCCTCGAAACGTCCTTCCCGGAAAAAAGACCTTTCTTCACGGAGGGGTCCGATATTTTTCAAATCGGCGGGCCTCCTTTTTTCTATAGTCGGCGTATTGGGCAACCTACCCCAGCCGCCACCCTCCTCCCCGGGGAAAAACTACTTAGTTGGGATAGTTCGGCAGTTATTACGGGCGCGGCTAAATATACATCGAAGAGCGAAAAAGGCCTTAATGTTGGCATTCTTGGAGCCAACACAAAAACAGCGGAAGCTTATATCCGCTCTGTGGATGGATCCACTCGGAAAGAGACCCTTTTACCCTCGACTAATTACGGGGTTATGCGAGTCTCGCAGGCTCTCGATGACCGCGGAAGCTTTATCGGTGGGTTTGCCTCGTGGGTCAATCGTTCGGGTCAGCAGAATGACGATGCTTTGGTCACTTCAATCGATGGGGTTTGGCGCAACCAAGATCAAACCTTCGAGGGGACCTTATCGAATTCAAGGGTGGGTCCTCCTGGGCAAATTCTTAGTGACTGGCGAGGTCGATTAAATTGGCGGAAAAGGTGGTCGAACGGAGCTTTTCTATCTATTAACCCGGTATATGCTGGTCCTCATTTTCAACTAAACGATCTGGGCTATCAATCTCGAACCGACGAGAAGCGCCTGAGTATCTTCAGTGGTCGAACTTGGGACCAACCCATGGGGGGCGCCCAGAATTTAAATATTGATCTTCAATTGAATCACGCTCGTGATGGTGCTAACCATGTGGTTCAAAATATTTTGGCCACCACCATACGCTTTAATACCAAAGACTTATACCGCATAAAAATCGAAGGTTTTTTCCTTGGGCCAAGAGAGGATGATTATGAACTTCGAACTTTTTCTGATGCCCGAAAAAAATATTTACCTCGAGGACCCGGTGCGGGCTATCAGTTGGAATTTGGAAGTCCCCAATACGGTGTGTGGCGGTGGGAATTTGGCTTTGCTAACATTGGGGGAGATGAGCCAAAAAGCGGATTCAAAGTTGAGAATGATTTTCAATTAACGGATCAATGGAAAATCGAAATGAGTCAAGATCTCACGCAAGGCCAAGGAGACTACTGGTTCGAAACACAATCGAGGACCCCGGTGGGTTTTGTAGCAGGAATGTCGAATACCACTCCCATCGTGGGCTATCGTGCATTGACAGAATTTCGTCATTTGCTAAAGGTAGGTTATGTAGCCAACCCTCGCTTAACGTTTCAATTAAGTTCCGAATGGCTTGGGGTCAATTACAGTTATAGCGATCTTCGGTCTTATGTGAGCGATGGGCTCTACACACCTGCCTCAATCACCACACGTTCCCCGAGCGGCAGTTTCCGGTCATGGGTGGTCAATGTGATTACTCGGTGGGAATACGCTCCGGGCTCTACGTTCTTTTTGGTCTATGGAAAAAATGCTAGGAATACTGATCTCATTAGTCCGCAAGGTGGCATTCGTCCCTTTAGTGACCTCACGATGCTTCAGCATGTTCCTTCTGACGACACGATCCAAATTAAAATATCTTATTTGTTCCGCTAAGCTTACCCAACGTCCGTAGAAAGTAAAGCCTCTAGGCTCGCAGGAAAAGCAACTTCGACTAACGATCGAACGGCATGAGCATACTGCTGAATTTCCCATTGGGCGTGGCTTTCGGAACGCAGGCGAATGAAATGGGCGACGGCTTGTAGCGATGTGGTCCAGTAGACTTCTGAATAGAGCCCGAGCGGCAGAATGCATCGAGCTTGCTCCCGGCAGACACCGAGGGAAAGGAGTTTTTTATATTCGGTGACCGCATGCTTGCAGGCTAGCTCGTATGCATGCCGAGCCGTTTCGCGATGGGCGAGTTCAATTTCGCCTTCACTCCCCTGTTTATTATCTTTGGATTGTTGGCGAAAAGAGGCTGGGATAAAAAACTCGTCATCGGGAAATTCCACATAGCGGCCGCTGATCTCATTCCATGAACAACCGACCTGATGTTTCATCCATTGTCGAAATACAAAAATGGGTGCCTTCACGTGGAATTGAACATAGGCATGACGAAAAGGAGAAGTGTGTTCATGCTTCGCTAAGTACTGAATGAGTTTTTTATCTTTGTCTTCAAAATGATCTTTTTTCTTTCCAAAAGAAACACGGGCGGCATTGACGACGGACAAATCGCTTCCCATCATATCTACTAGACGCACAAACCCTTGATCTAGGACCTTAATTTCAGCGTCTTGAGGCATAGTTTTCTCCAGTCTTTAAGGTTGCCCGAGAGCCTGAGACAATGGAAGAGGACGGTCGAACTTCCTAGGAGAACCGATGAGATTCTTTATCGACACAGCGAATATTGATGAAATAAAGCGCATCAACGCCTTGGGGATCCTCGATGGCGTAACGACCAATCCATCCTTAATTGCTAAAGAAAGTGGCCGACCTTTTGAAGCCATCATTGAGGAAATTTGCTCTATAGTAGACGGCCCCATCAGTGCCGAGGTCCTGAGTCTCGAAGCAGATGGAATGATTAGCGAAGGGAGGAAGTTAGCGAAGATCCATCCCAATGTTGTAGTCAAAGTTCCGCTGACTTTTGAGGGACTTAAAGCCTCCAAAGCCTTTAAGGCGGAAGGAATTAAAACTAACGTCACCCTGTGTTTCAGCGCCACGCAAGCCCTGATGGCAGCCAAAGCCGGGGCCACGTATGTTTCTCCGTTTGTAGGCCGCTTGGATGATGTCAATCAGGATGGCATGGAGTTGATTCGACAAATTGTTGAAATTTATGGGAATTATGGCCTCGAAACCTACGTGCTCGCCGCATCCATTCGGGGGCCTATCCATGTAACAGAGGCCGCGCTTGCCGGGGCCCACGTTGCCACCATTCCCACAAAAGTCTTTGAACAAATGCTTCATCACCCCTTGACCGATAGGGGAATTGAGGGATTTCTAAAGGACTGGAAAAAGTCCGGGCGATGACACTTAAATATTTGTACGGGAGACAAAATGGATTTAAAAAATAAATTTGATCGACTTGAAAAGGAACGATCTAACGCCCTTTTGGGAGGGGGTATAGAGCGTACTCAAAAACAACATGAAGGAGGAAAGCTAACCGCTCGGGAGCGCATTGAAATCTTGGTTGATGAAAATTCCTTTGAAGAAGTGGATGCTTTCAAGAAACATCGCCACGCACCTCAAGAACAATTTCTAGGGGACGGGGCTATCACGGGTTTCGCAAAAATAGATGGGCGTCCGGTCGCTCTGTATGCCCAAGATTTCACCGTAACCGGGGGCTCGCTCTCGGAAGCGAACGCGCAAAAAATCTGTAAGGTGATGGATCATGCGATGAAAGTGGGGTGCCCTTTTATTGGCTTGAATGACAGTGGAGGAGCTCGGATCCAAGAGGGGGTGCTGTCGCTGGGTGGATTCGCTGATATTTTTCTACGCAATACCCTAGCCAGTGGCGTGATACCTCAAATTTCTCTCATCATGGGGCCCTGTGCTGGAGGGGCTGTGTATAGTCCTGCGATCACAGATTTCATCACCATGGTGAAAGATACATCGTACATGTTTGTCACAGGCCCTGATGTTATCAAGGCTGTTACGCATGAAGAAGTCACGAAAGAAGAATTGGGGGGATCGGCGACGCATAGCTCTAAGAGCGGAGTCGCGCACTTTGTTCGTGCGAATGATACCGAGGCCCTTTTACACACCCGAGAACTCCTCTCTTTTTTGCCCAGTAACAATTTATCCAAAGCCCCTAGATTCCCAATGCCGAGTCACCCCCCTTCGAACAATCCCGCCCTAGATGATTTGATACCGGCTGATCCCAACAAGCCCTATGATGTTCGAGGAATCATCAAAGGGGTGGTCGATGATGAGAATTTCCTTGAAGTTCATCAGGCTTTCGCTCCAAATCTAGTCGTTGGTTTCGCCCGTATGGGCGGGCAATCGGTGGGCCTTGTGGCCAACCAACCGTCCTACCTCGCAGGGGTTTTAGATATTTCAGCCAGCGAAAAAGGGGCGCGGTTTATTCGGTTCTGTGATGCCTTTAACATCCCACTCGTTGTCTTTGAAGATGTGCCCGGGTTTATGCCGGGTGTTCAACAAGAACATGGAGGGATCATTCGCCACGGAGCAAAATTACTTTACGCCTTTGCCGAAGCAACGGTTCCCAAAATTACAATTATCACCCGCAAAGCATACGGGGGCGCCTATTGTGTGATGGCTTCAAAACATTTGAGAACTGATTTTAATTTTGCTTACCCCACTGCCGAGATTGCGGTGATGGGTGCCGAAGGAGCGATGAATATTCTGCACTCTAAAGCGATCAGCGAATCAAAAGACCCCCAGGCTAAGAAAAATGAATTGATGGAAGCGTATAACCAAAAGTTTGCTAACCCCTACGTTGCAGCTGAACTGGGATTTGTCGATGAAGTCATCTTTCCAAGAGAGACCCGCGAGAAGGTGCTCCACGCCCTGTCTTTCTTGGAGACGAAGCGCGACTACTTACCCGCCAAAAAACACGGCAATATCCCTCTATAAAATGACATCTTCCCCTTCTTAGGAGTCTTATGCTGAAGAAAATTCTGATGCTTTCTTTATTCATTGCTTCTCTCGGCGCGCAAGAGGCCGTTATCAAGGCATCCTTGGGGCGATACGCCAAAGGCCAGCCTAATTTGGAAGACTTCAGGCCTGGAAGCTCCATTGAAACTTCTGTAATGCAGATGGAGGTTAAGTCGGATTTCAGAATGCGGTACGTAGCAGCGCAGTGGCTCTTGGCTGCACAAACCTTGCGAGTCCAAAACCCATCGCTTGGTACCGGTAATCCTAAAGCGTTATTTGATCGAGCTTGGTGGTTAGGTTGGGGGGCTTATCTCGATGCCATGTCATCCGCGCCGAGAGAACTCTCTGGAGCCGAAAAGGCAACAATGACTCAGGGGTTCGACCAGACCACGGGTGCTCGAAGAGCCGATACTAAACTTACCCGACAGGAGGAGTCGCTTGAGTTACTCAGCATTCGTGATTTAGATCGAGATTTCATTATTAAAATGCGCAATCTTAATTTATCTATCGCACTGGGTATGGAGGATTGGAACAAAGCGACTCAGGCGTTGAGCGTCATGGAGGGAGATTTAAATTTACCGGGCGTTGATCTTCAGGCAGCTTTTTTTGCAGCCGCCCACACGGGGCGTCTCCAAACCCTCGCCAAGATTGCCAAAATATTGCCTCAATCAGCAATGAAGAGTTTCCATACGAGAGCTCTCGCTAACCCCACCGAGGTGGACTATAGCGCGCTCCTTCTCCTCGCCGAACAACCTATGCCTTCTTTAGATCAACTACCCTCGTTTAATGCGTACAGCGTGCAAAATTATCGGATTCGCTTATTAACTGCAGAAGGGTCCAATTCGACCCGTGTCGAAGCCGCAAAAAAGATGTTGAGTGAATGGCAAAGCCGAGATGCAAGCGCTTTCTCCGACAGGCCTTTCCAGCGCATTGGCGCCTTAGCGCATTGGCTCAAGCCA
Organism: Holophagaceae bacterium; assembly: GCA_023257195.1. Classification (GTDB taxonomy): domain Bacteria; phylum Acidobacteriota; class Holophagae; order Holophagales; family Holophagaceae; genus Acidiparvus; species Acidiparvus fluvialis. Next base: position 17,316 of record JALRCU010000003.1, on the reverse strand, counting down.
GGCCAAACTAATCTTCCTTTGGCAGGTATTTGGGGGGAGAGTGCATTGATGATGGTGGGCTACTTCGATCAAACTGATGGCGAGTCTCGAAGAGAAACCTGGAGCCTCAAACCTTCAGCCGGGCAAGGGCTGTGGTCAGGCACCATCATTCAAGAAACTTTGTCCAAAAATGGTGAGAGACTGGTCTTACGTTTCGAGGCAGAGATCATATTAAAATAAGGTAGCGGAGATAAAAGTGTTTCATAAAATATTAGTAACTTTATTGACCGTTACAATCCCCTTGATGGGCCAAGGGAGCAAGCTTGGCAAGGACCTAGGGCCTTCCCCGACTTATGAACTCTGGTCAGGACGCCCTGCGTCTTATCGGTTTGGGGTGGGTTTTGAGATTCAACCGAGTCAAGCGCTGGGTACCGTTATCGGTAACAATGCCGGAATCGGGGGGGCGGAAGCCAATCTGATGGTCAAGTCCTTACAGAATTATTTAAATAATAGCCCCAATCTTAGTGACTTTAGAGAAGGTGGGACCATTGAAAAATTAATCATGGAAAAATTAAACCCAACAACAGCCAATTTATCGATGGCAAATTATGTTGCTGCAAACTGGCTTCTTGCCGCGCATCTTTTACGATCAGCGGATCCTTCTCTTGGGTCTAGTGACACGCGAGCTCTATTAAACAAAGCGTGGGGATTAACGTATGAAAAATTTAACGGGGGTTTGGCCACTCCTTTTGATGACCGAGCTCGAACTTATTCAGCCTGGATGGCGGGTACTTGGCTTCGAATCGCTATCGCTTTAAGCGATGTGAAAAAAATGGAAGAGGCACTATCGCCCCTGCGAGAAGAGCTCATTGTTATGCCTCAAAGCGAGAAGGTCAATATTTTCATTGCCGCTCTACATACCGGTCAAATTGGTAAATATCGTCAATATTTTGCCGAATGGCCCTCTGAAAAGGTTTCCCAATCGCATGAAAGAGCTTTGTTTGATCCCAATCAAGTTGATTATCTTTCCATTTTAAATTTAATTAAAAAAGAATCCTTTCCTACAATTGACGCAAAGCAGCTAGACAGCGGGCCAAAGCGAGTAGGGCGCTACGCTGCCCGTCTTAAAAGCGCTCAGGGATCTGATTCGGCCAGAGTGACGACTGCCCGAACTGTTTTCTCGGGTTGGCAGACTGTGGATAAAGATCTGCTAGATTTTCAAATGCTAGGTGGCGTTGTTCATTGGTTTAGACCGGGTAAACACGGCATCCCCCTCAGTGGGATTCGGACACAGAATACTCTCGACTTGGCTGGTTTTGTAGATCTACCCAGTGGTGAAGTCAGGTCGGAATCTTGGTCCCTCAAACGAATCCCGGGGACCTCTCGATGGGCTGGAGAGTTGGTTCAAAATTACCGAGCAGGAAACGAAGAGCGACTGACGCTTGTTTTTGAAACAGAAGTGGAACTCCTCCCTTATTAACCTCACAATAGGTTAATGGATTACGCTTCTCTCGCTTCGGGCTCTAAGGGGAATTGCCACGCCATCCATCACCATGGCACCGTTTTATTAATCGACGCCGGCCTTTCTCTTCGGCAAGTGGAACGTCGGTTAAATCTAATTGGGTGGGATATTGGTTGGGTTCAGGGCATCGCCATCACTCATGAGCATAATGACCACATTAGTGCGTTACCTGTTTTACTGCGAAATACGGCTTGGGTATTTTTGCTGACGGAACAAACCAAAAAGGCCATCGAGAGTAAAACGCGCATAGTGATCCCTGATCATCGGTGGGTCCCTCTTAAGAGTGGGTCTTCTTTATCGTTTGGCTCTTGGACCATCCAACCCTTCTCCTTGCCCCATGACGCAGTAGATCCTGTGGCTTTTCGGGTCGAACGTGAAGGTCAGTCTCTAGCGATCATCACCGATCTCGGACATATTTCTGAAACCGTTCGGCAGTCTTGTGCGGGGGTTGAAACGCTCGTGATTGAGTCCAATTATGATGAACAGATGTTAATAGAAGGGCCTTACACCCCTGAGCTCAAAGCCAGAATCCTTAGCAGGGTCGGACATTTAAGTAATGAAGATACAGCCGGTCTCTTGAGTTCCATGGATACGTCGCGTCTTAACCGAGTGGTACTAGCCCATCTCAGTGAAGAAAATAATCATGCGGAACTTGCTCGGTCGTCAGCCATGCTCGCCCTCCAACATGCGCCTCGTGCTCGTATCTTTATTGCCGATCAACATCACCCTGTGTTGTCCTCCACTTAGCCACTTATGATTATTATTTGCCCAAGTTGTTCGGGTCGTTTTTACTATGACGAGAATCGTTTCCAGGGCAGGGCAACCAAACGATTAGGCTGCCCAAATTGTGTTCACGAATTTGAGATTCTCAACCCGCATCAACCCGCCCCTTTAGTCCCCTCGGGATTGGACCCTCTTGGGTTTAATCGATATGTGGTACTGACCGTCTCGGGGGTGGCTATGGATCCTTATGTCATTCAACAGGCCCTTGTCTTGATTGGGCGATCCGAGGGTGAAATAATAACCCACGATCCTCAATGTAGTCGTCGTCACGCGCAGATTTGTCTTGAACACGATGGATCCGTTTGGCTCGAAGATTTGGGATCTACCAATGGAACGCTTCTCAAAGGTAAAGTGATTAAAGAAAAAAGTCGCTTAGAGAACAATTCAGAGTTTACTTGTGGGCAAACTCGATTCCAGTTGATGATTCACCCCATTGCACGTAACAGAAAGTCGACATGATCACCGACCCTTTTATTCCCAAACTCCAAGAAGCGGAGGCAATGGCACGGCGTGGAAATTTTGGAAAAGCGGTCGCGATTTACTCTGAAATTCTTCACCGAGATCCCCACCATGCGGCCGCGCAACAAGGCCTAACCCGCCTCAAGCCTTATTTATCGGGGCCCGTTCAGCCCCGTCCTCTCGACGAATTACAGCCTTCAGACGAAAAGAAAATAAAGATCTCTCGAGAGGCTCCCCGGTTTCAGCCTTCGGATTGGAGCGCGCGCATACCCTCGCAACCCTTTGTGAAGAAACTAAACGATAAGGGTCTTCTTAAATACGGTGTATTATTTCTTCTTGTATTCATCGGTTTATGGATATTACTCGGGGACTACCGTTCCGAATTGGCGGCTGAACGAGCCAAGAATCAAGCCGTCCGCATCGGCAACAATCAATCGCCTTTTGTGATCCCGCAAATGGAGTTAGCCGCTATTTGGGAAGAAGCGCTACGTTTTGAAAAAGAGGGACTTCCGCTCTACGCTTACTATCGCGCCCAGCAGGTAGCAAAACTCGACCGTCGGCACAAAGAATCCGTAGCGCTTGTGGTCGCCCTTGAGGCCCGCTTGAGCCAGCAAGAAGAGATCAAGCTCACCCCGGGAGAGTTGTCTAAGTATCTATCAAATCAATCATTTACTGAACTTCGAGCCTACTCCGAGAATTGGTTGGCCCGCAATCCCAAGAACCCCAAAGCACTGGCGCTACACGCCCAAGTTTTAACTGGCCTAGCCCAATCAGCTTTCGAGTCAGGCGATGACCAAGCCGCTGAAAGATTTTTAAAATTAGGCCGTGCCGTCTTCCCCACTGATCTAGTTTGGGATGTACGTTTACTGATTCTTCAAGATCTTCAGCGTGGAAGTTTTGACGAGCGCAAGAAGATGTTAGATTACTTTGGTTGAGACTTATGACACAACCTTGTCCCAACTGTGGAGCGCATAGACCTAAGTACGTGTCAGAATGCCCTCGGTGTGGATTACCGTTAGCGATGCCCCCCCGTGCAAAGCTTTTATTTGAGGTCTCTAGGGCGCCTAACCAGAGTTCATCGACTGATCTGAAAACCTACTCTGCGTATAGCGCTAATGAGGCGCTGCCATCCCCCTCATCCAAGCCCCTATGGGTGGACTATGAGAGTCCTAGGGCTAGGCCTGACGGGGCTCTCTCCACCGATGCCTCCTTTGTGGCCCCAGGAAATGAGCGAAGAGGGTTGATTGAGGTGTCGTCCTTTTGGCCGATTGTCTCGGTGTTATTGTTGGAGTCATTCTTGGTTTATTTAATGAATGTGGGGGTTGCTATTTCTGCTAGCGAATTACTTTTGACCCCTGTGGAATTTTTATACGCCGGTAGCCTACAGTGGTTTGTTTATGGCCTACATATTGTTTGTTCATGGGCTGCAATTCTTGCGCCGATTTTTTTAATCAATCAAACACCTTTGATGTCAGCTCACCGACTTCATATCCCATTTAGAAACCGTCAGGAGCAAATATTATTTTCAGCCATACACTTGCTATCTCTAGTGGGCTTGCCGCTGACGTATTTATTTATGCTCGTTGACCGAGATCACCGAACACCGACGGAAGCATGGTTAGGCCTGCCGACTCTCCGGTCCTGACGCTTATTGGTTTTATATAAGCCCAATATTTACAGTGACTTATAAGTGGTAAGGAACGGATATGACAATGACTTGGGGTTCCACGAGTAATTTTAATTTAATCCAGAAGGCTGTCTGATTGTGTAGAAGTTTTTCAATAAAGCCATGAGCCACAAATTCCGGAATGACGACGCTGATAGTACACTCGGGTTCCGTCTCTCTCATTTTTTTTATCGCCACAACAATGGGGTCTACAATTTGGCGGTAGCGATTTTCTATAGTCACGAGAGGAATGCCCTCGCCATATCGGTGCCAATCATCTTTAAGTTTTTCTACTTCGGGATTATGAATTCCTTTTTCATCAATAAGATCTACCGTTAGCGCCTCAATCTGATCATGGGGTGCGATAGTCTTGGCATAATTTAAAGCAGATACAACACCCGAATGAATGCCTGAGACTAAAACAATTACGCGATTTTTTCGGTGCAACGATAACCCACCCGTACTGTTCAATAGCTTTTGAGCGGTGTCTTCATAGTGTTTATGAATAGTGCGAAAGACATGAACGAGACCAAAAATCAAAACGGTAACGGCCCAAACTCCATGGGTGAATTTAGTGGCTAAAATCACTAGTAAAACTAAACACGTCGCCGTAAAGCCCAAGGCATTCAGCGTGAGTTTCAACCTCCAGAACGGGCCTTTGAGGCGACTCCACCGAACGACCATGGCGCCTTGGCTAATGCAAAACCCAAGAAAAACACCAAAGGCGTAAAGATCGAGTAGCCGATGTTCACGCGCGTTGAACACCCAAACTAAAATAAATGCCACTACGCTAAGAATAATAATTCCATTTGAAAAAACGAGGCGATGGCCTTGTTGTGAGAATTGACGAGGAAGATATTTATCTTTTGCCAAGAGAGCGGCTAGCCGGGGAAAATCTGCATAGGCCGTATTAGCAGCGAGGAATAAAATGGCCATAGTGAACCCTTGGACGATGAGGTAATAGTAGTAGGCAAAGTCTGATGATCCGGGTACAAAGAGAATGCGTTTAGCTAAAGTCGAGAGAAGTGTTTCGGAGTAATCGGGGCGATGAGTTAAGTGGAAATGATTAGCCAGATACGTAATACCCAAAAACATAGCCCCCAGGAGAAGGGTCATCCAACGCATCGTTTTAACCGCATTCTCCGCGGCCGGAGGCTTGAAATTCTGAATCCCGTCGGAGATGGCTTCTATCCCAGTTAAAGCGGTACACCCTGCAGCATACGCTCGGGCGAACAGCCAAATAGCGGCGAACCCAGTGAATTGATTAAACTCAGGGATCACTCGCACGGAGGGATCTTCTGCTGCATAGGGGTCGCCTGAGAATACCCGATAGCCCCCCATCGCCACCAAAGATAGAATGCTGATGACAAACCCATAGGTGGGGATTGAAAAAAATAATCCGCTTTCTTTAACGCCAATGAGGTTGACGTAGGCTACAAATAAAATGACAAGGGATGCGAAAAGAACTCGGTGGGGATCCAGCGAGGGGAAGGCGGAGGTTAGGGCGGATACCCCTGCACTGACGCTAACGGCGACGGTTAAAATGTAGTCAACCAAAAGACTAGCCCCTGCCGATTGAGAAAACCCCAAGCCAAGATTGTCCCGAGCCACCAAGTACGCTCCGCCTCCTGATGGATAAGCACGGATCGTCTGGTTATAGCTCACTAATAAAATAATTAGCAGGCCTACAATACCTAAGGCGGCGTACCAAGACCAAGCAAAGGCGCCTAAGAGGAGTGCGCCCGATAACCCTGCGGCGGGGGCGGCTAGCGAAATTGTATCCATGATAGATTGTGTGGCGTACGCAACGGAACTTAGGGCATCCGAACTAAAAACTGCAAGGCCGACGCGCTTACTAACTTTCGTTTGATGGGTATTATCGTCCGAATAACGCTTGCCAAGTAAAAAGCTTTTAATATTTCCCATTGAGATCTTCTTAAAAGGTGAGGCAAGAGCCTATAAGGTTTTCGAGAATGGTCTAATCCTATCATCTGTCAGAATAAATAAGAGGCTAGGAACATGGGTCGTTTCCCAAAAAAGAGCGGTCGTGAAGTCCTTGGCACCCATGAACGACTTCCGGCCTGGATTGCAAAAGAAAAGACCTCTTTAAGCCAGCTCCATGATTTAAAAGTGGGCCTTCGGGAAAGCCATTCGCATACGGTGTGCGAGGAGGCACGCTGTCCCAACCGAACCCATTGCTTCTCCCACGGTACGGCAACTTTTTTGCTCTTGGGGGATGTGTGTACTCGTGCCTGTGGTTTTTGTTCCATCAAAAACGGGAGGCCCTCGTTGCTCGACCCTCATGAGCCCGAGGATACGGCCTCCCGGGTCGAAGCCATGGGCCTACGCTACGCGGTTTTAACGAGCGTCAACCGGGATGATCTCCCGGACGGTGGCTCTGCCCAATTCGCCGAAACAGTCCGAGCGATACACCGCCGCTGCCCCACTGTCTCAGTAGAGGTCCTCATTCCTGACTTTATGGGTGACCTGGACGCCGTTGCTAATGTGGTCCACGCAGGTCCCGTCGTCTTAAATCATAATGTTGAAACCGTACCAAGACTATATCCTGTTGTCCGCCCAGCAGGACGCTTTGAACGCTCACTATCGGTATTACAGAAAGCTAAACATTTAGGACGAAATTTATTAGGTAATGATTTCAAAACGAAGAGCGGGTTGATGTTGGGTCTCGGTGAAAACCAACAAGAGTTGCTAGAAGTTTTTCGAAGCCTCCGTTCTGTCGGCGTCGACATTCTTACACTTGGGCAATATTTAAGGCCCACGCGATATCAATTGCCGGTTGCTCGATATGTCCCTCCCGCAGAGTTTGAATCCTTAGCTAAAACCGCTAAAAGCCTGGGTTTTTCTACCGTATATGCTGGGCCCTTGGTCCGAAGTAGCTTCAATGCATTTGAGGTGAGCCAACAGGATGGAATTGTGATTTTATAAATGTAAGCTTAGTTTAATTGTTGAGCGGGAATGATGCGAATGGCTGCGGGATCAGTAGGACAACCAAAAACACAGAGCCCACAACCTGTACAAAATTCCGATACCACCTCGGGGTGTGCGAAGGTATGCTCAACGTTGAATTCCATTTTGATGGCAAGGTTTGGATACGGACATCGATCTACACAAACTTGACAGGAGCGGGCAGCACGATCTTCACGCTCATAGGTCAGGCAACGATCCGGTGCGACTTCGGCTGTCCCTATCAAAACAGCCTCGGGGCCGGAGCGATTAAATCCACCATCGGTGGGGCGAGTAGGCCATACCAACGCACCCTCGGGGCAGGCGGTAATACAGGGTAATTCAGTACAAAGAAAGCAAGGGGTTCTTCGGGGATCGATGTGTGGTGTCCCGACCGCAAGCCCTGTTTTAGCATCCGCTTTAATCAGGGCATCTTGAGGACAAGCCTCAATACATTTATCGCAACGCGTGCAAGCACTTAAAAAAGAAAGTTCATCTAGAGCACCGGGGGGGCGAATTAAGTGAGCACCCAGTCCTGTTGTGAGACCTTCTAGGCGTTCCGCAAGAAAGCCAAAAGCAAGAGCCTTGACTGAGCTAAAGAAATCTGAGCGGCCTTGTTTTTCATCTAAGTGCCGGTGCATACGTGACTAAACCTTGAGGGATAAAAGCCGGATCATTGGTCGGAGAACACCCCACAAAATAGCATCAAACCCAATGATGAGTGTGGCATAGTGCCCCGATGAATCTAGATCAGCGTACGCCAGAGCCTCACTACGCGTTGATGCATCCCGAGAGGTGGGGGGAGTGTCTACCCATACCACCTGGTCGGGAGCATTAGTTATTTTTGACATCAATTTATCTGGATTAATGAGATTCAAAACTAAAATATCTCCATGAAAGGTTGGGGTGAAAATATCAGTGATCCTACCCTTGGGTTTTTGAGGGACGAGTTCAAAAGCAGCGCGATACCCCAAAGGAGCTGTGCCCGGTTCTTCGCCTTGAAGGACGGCGACACTTTGTTGATGGAGTTCCATTAACCCCGTTTCTCCTCGATGAGAAACGGATCGTAAATAAACTCCGCTCACGGTTCCAAAATTTTCAATAAGGCCCGGTAGCAACAAGAGGATTTGCTCAACCGCTGGACGAACAAAGAGCCTGTTTTCAGTACCCCAAGCCCCCACGAGGGGTGCCGGTGTTCCTCGGGATGCATCCGATGTTACGTCAAGCACACGGCCTGAGAATTTATCTAATAAACCCTTCGGTTCAGGTTGCGCCAAGATGATGGCATCGTAGTCTTTAATCAACTCCGGGGTGGGGGCAAAAGCAACAATATCGTTTTCTTCTTGTTCTTTTGTGAGAGGGCCAGAAGCGAGAGGAAGCACTGAGCAGTGATGAGCTTCAAGGGTACGAACTAACTCTTGGCCCAAGATGTCTTGCGCACCTACGACAGCAATTTTTAACATATATTTTAGACCTTAAACACGGGGGCTTTCAGGAGCAAGCGGTTTGAAGTTAGCCAGAATTGGGTTCAGGACCTTTTCGATAAATTCAGCCGTCTGTTCGGGGGCCCGGCCTACCAAACGCTCTGGCTTAAGGAGTGATTCAATATCCCTAATCCCCAGCCCCCACGATGGATCTTCTGCAAGGAGCGCAAGAAGGGGATTGGGTTTACCGTGGCGAATTTCTTCCGCAGATTGAAGAGCACTTGTTCTAAATTTGGCATGAAGCGCTTGGCGGTCCCCCCCACGTTGGGTAGCTTCCATTAACAGGATTTCGGCACATAAAAACGGAAGTTCCCGGCGAAGATTCGCGTCAATCATGGATGTATGAACGACCAACCCCTCGGCAATATTTTGGTAAAGAATTAAGATTGCATCGATGGCAAGAAAACCTTGTGAAATTGTGAGGCGTCTGTGCGCACTGTCATCAAGCGTTCTTTCGAGCCATTGATTGGAGGAGGTTTGGTAGGTACTAGGCAGTAAGCCTACGACAAAACGGGCAAGGCTGACGATGCGTTCTGAGCGCATTGGATTGCGTTTATAGGGCATTGCACTCGAACCAATTTGGTCTTTACCAAAGGGTTCTTCGATCTCTCTCATGTGTTGTAACAAACGGATGTCGTTTGCAAATTTACTTGCACTGCTTGCAACCCCACACAACACTTGCCCGATTCGATCTTCAAGTTTTCGGGTTGAGGTCTGTCCGCTGACGGCAATAACGGGCACGCCCAATTGCTTAGAAAAAATATTTTCGAGTTCTTGGGTTTTCTCTTTATCACCACCAAAAAGTTCTACGAAGCTCGCTTGGGTTCCCGTTGCACCTTTTAGGCCGCGGAGAGGAAGTGTGTTTAAAAGGTGGTCCAAATCTTCTAGGTCTAAAGCGAGATCTTGCGCCCATAGAGTCGCTCGTTTGCCAACCGTGGTGGGCTGTGCGGGTTGAAAATGGGTATACCCTAGGGTGGGCAAACTTGCGTGGCGAAGGGCAAAGGTTCGCAGAGCCAAGAGGACGCTTTGAATTCTTTGGCGAACCAGGGTCAAGGCCTCGCGGGCAATTAAGGTGTCGCCATTATCAGTTACAAAACAACTAGTGGCACCTAAATGAATCACGCCTCGGGCATCGGGAATCTGTTCGCCCCACGCGTGAATCGCTGCCATGACGTCATGCCTCAATTTTTTTTCATACTCAGCGATCAAAGGTAAGTCCACCTGATCTTGGGTAGCCTTCATAGCAGCGAGTTGTTGGGGGCTAATTGTAAGACCCATTTTGGATTCACATTCAGCCAGTAATACCCAAAGCCGGCGCCATGTTTTTTGCCTGTAAAGTGTTGAAAACAGGGCACTCATACGCGAACTGGCATAACGAGAAGCTAGGGGATTTTCAAACCCAGAAAGGGCGCTATCGTGGGCATCCGGAAGAAAGGGCATACTTCTATTATGAGGTGAGTTGCGGCCATCTCCAACTTGATCTATTACGAAATATTTCGTATGTAAACTACGAAACTTTTCGTAATTAAAAAGTGTTCCACATGGAACACCTATCCCAACCCCTTAGGAGGTCCCCATGTACGAGAATATCCAACGACAAGACTCTGAAATCTTTGCATCTCTTCGGGGGGAGATTGCAAGGCAACAGGATCATCTAGAAATGATTGCTTCTGAAAATTACGCCTCCAAGGCTGTTTTAGAGGCTATGGGGTCCCATTTTACTAATAAATATGCGGAGGGCTACCCTGGCCGACGATATTACGGGGGATGTGAACATGTGGACGATATGGAAAAACTGGCCATTGAAAGGGCTAAACGACTCTACAACGCAGAACATGCCAATGTTCAGCCACACAGCGGTGCCCAAGCCAATATGGCCGTCTATTTCAGCGTCCTTAAGCCTGGGGACACCCTTCTGGGCCTAGATTTAGCCCATGGAGGTCATTTGACCCACGGGCACCCACTAAACAGTAGTGGAATGCTTTACAACTTCAAAAGTTACCATGTTCGTAAAGACGATGAGCTTTTAGATATGGATGAAGTGCGGTCCCTAGCCCGCGAGCACAAACCTCGGATGATTGTAGCGGGAGCAAGTGCCTACTCGAGGCATTGGGATTTTAGGCTTTTCAAAGAGATCGCCGATGAAGTAGGGGCTCTTTTGATGGTTGATATGGCCCATATTGCTGGCCTAGTGGCGTCAGGACACCACCCGTCCCCAGTGCCTTTTGCAGATTTTGTTACCACCACAACCCACAAAACCCTAAGGGGTCCCAGGGGTGGCTTGGTTTTATGCAAGGAGGTCCACGCAAAAGCGCTTGATCGGAGTCTCTTCCCCGGGGTCCAAGGCGGGCCTTTAATGCACATGGTAGCCGCGAAAGCTATTGCTTTTAAAGAAGCAATGGACCCCTCTTTTAAGTCCTACAGCGGGAAAGTGGTGGAGAATGCCAAGGCTCTGTCCCATAGCCTTCAAGAAAAAGGGTGGCGTATTGTAAGCGGCGGAACCGATAATCACTTAATTTTAGTGGACGTCTTCGCTAAGGGTGTTTTGGGCTCGGTCGCGGAAAAAGCCCTTGATTTAGCTGGTATTACCATTAATAAAAACGGCATCCCGTTTGATCCAAACCCCCCCATGAAGCCTAGTGGTATTCGCTTAGGTACTCCAGCAATAACAACTCGAGGAATGGGGATTCCCGAAATGGCTCAGGTTGGCGGTTGGATCCATCGGGTCCTTGTAGAGCCCGAGAAGGAAGCCTCCATTCGCCAGATACGCTCAGAGGTGTTGGGTCTCACTCAACAATTTCCCATCCCCCAATAAAAAACCCCTCGGTGTTCCATGTGGAACGGTCGAGGGGTTTTGGCTCTTAGAGGGAAGGGCCTATTGCTCTTCGATCCCAAGGGGGGTGCCCGTGGAAGTAGTCTCGATATCTAGGTCGTCTTCTTCGTCTGATTCATCAAGGGCATGAGCGGAGGCATCAATTTTAGCCATGGCCACCACTTTGTCGGTCTCTGAAGAAACGTTATGGACTCGAACCCCTTGGGTGTTACGCCCTGTCCGGCGGATATCCTCAACCCCAAATCGAATCGCCATGCCTTCTTGGGTAATCAGAAGACAGCCCTCTCCGGGCAGAACGAGTTTGAAGCCCACCACAGATGAGCCGTTTTTCTTGGGGTTGAGTTTGATATTAATAACCCCCGACCCCCCACGATGGATCAGACTGTAATCTTGTAGCAAGCTGGATTTACCATAGCCTCGGTCAGTAATCGTTAAGAGAAGCCCGTGTTTAGCGGTGCTTTCATCGGCCTCTTTTCCTTCGGGTAGATCAGGCAAAGAATTGGCTACTTCCATATCCACCACATAATCACCTTTGGCCACTTTGATACCCCGAACTCCCATCGAGGGTCTTCCTGTAGCCCGGACTTCTTCTTCGCTAAAGCGCGTAGCCTTACCGTGGGCTGTACCCAGTACAATTTGCTGTTTGCCGTTTGATGAACGTACGGCCACCAGTCGGTCGCCTTCCTCAATGGTTAGAGCAATAAGACCGTTGCTTCGAATATTGGCGTAAGCACTCAAGGTGGTCTTCTTAACGGTTCCATTGGCCGTTGCAAAAACCAGATTCATGCCCTCAGAGAATTCCTTAATGGGCATCAATGTGACAACGCTCTCACCCTCTTTAAGTGAAATGAGGTTTTTAAAATGCTTCCCCCGAGTGTTAGCAGCTGCTTCTGGAATTTCGTAAACCTTCAAAGCATACACGTAACCGCGGTCCGTAAACGCCATGAGTGTATCGTGCGCTTTCGTGATGAAAAGTTGTGCGACAAAATCTTCGTCTTTAGTTTTCATCCCGATTTTGCCCTTGCCGCCGCGACGCTGGCGTCTGTAATTATTGAGATCAGTACGCTTAATGTAACCCGTTTGCGACACAGTGACCACCATGGGGTCATCTGGAATCACGTCTTCCATCCGGATGTCGCCGGTGTCGTGGGTGATTTCTGTTCGACGAGGATCCGCAAACATTTTGGAGACTTCGGTCAATTCTGTTTTAATCACGCCTAATAATTTTTTTTCATTCGCTAAAATTGATTTCAATTCCTCAATGGTGCTTTCTACTTCTAGGCGCTCGTCAATAATTTTTTGTCTTTCTAGCCCTGTGAGACGTTGCAGTCTCATATCCAAAATAGCTTGGGCTTGCTTATCGCTTAATTTTAGAGTGGGGTCTGATTTGATTTCCGAGGCGGAAGCGAACCGTCCCTCCATTAGGCCGGCCTTGGCCTCGTCCCCTGTTTTGGATGCGCGGATCAATTTAATAACTGCATCGAGGTGGTCTAAAGCAATGGTCAATCCCAATAGAATGTGGTGTCTTTCCTCGGCTTTTCTTAGTTGGAACAAGGTACGACGCGTGACGACTTCGCGACGGAAACCGATAAATTCTTCAAGGATTTCCTTAAGGGTGCAAACGCGAGGTTGCCCATTGACGATCGCCAATAGATTAATGGGGAACGAGGATTGAAGATCGGTCATTTGATAGAGTTGGTTCAGCACGATATCTGACGGTTCGTTACGCTTGACTTCGATCACTAAGCGAATCCCTTCTCGATCGGATTCATCTCTAATGTCTGAAATGCCATCAATTTTCTTATCGTTAATCAGCTCAACAATTTTTTCTATGACGCGAACTTTGTTAGTTTGATAAGGGAGCTCGGTAAAGATAATTTGTTCAACTTCTCCCTTGTTTTTAATTTTGATGGTCTCGGTATGCGCCTTCGCACGAACCACGCATCGCCCTTTGCCGGTTCGGTATGCGTCAAGCACACCCGCGGTACCCAGCATTTTGCCTCCCCCTGGAAAGTCAGGGGCAGGGATGTGTTTCATCAGATGGCTGAGATCGGCCATGGGGTTGTCGATAAGATGGATCAGGGCCTTGATGCATTCGCCTAAATTATGGGGGGGGATGCTGGTAGACATCCCAACTGCTATGCCTTGGCTACCGTTCACCAATAGGTTAGGGAAACGGGCAGGCAGCACTAGGGGTTCTTCTTCGTTCCCATCATAGTTGGGGCCAAAATCTACAGTTTCTTGATTGATGTCTTCCATGAGTTCATTCGAAAGTCTCGAAAGTCTCGCTTCGGTGTATCTCATTGCGGCTGCGCTATCGCCATCGATCGAGCCAAAATTCCCTTGCCCATCGATCAAGACGTGACGCTGGGAGAAGGGTTGAGCTAATCGAACTAGCGTGTCATAGACTGCAGAGTCGCCATGGGGGTGGTACTTACCAATGACGTCTCCTACGGTTCGTGCGCTTTTTCGGTAGCCCCGATTCCACTCGTTACCACTGGCTTTCATGGCGTAAAGCACGCGACGGTGGACGGGTTTTAGCCCATCGCGAACATCGGGCAAGGCGCGCCCAATAATGACCGACATCGCATAGTCCAAGTAGGACCGTTTCATTTCTTTTTCGATATCGAGGGGTTCAATCCGGTTCATTTCTAACATAGGTTTCTCTTAGGTTTAGATGTCAATGTTGTCGGCAAGGAGTGCGTTAGTTTCAATAAATTGGCGGCGAGGTTCTACTGCATCCCCCATGAGTACTGTGAATATTCCTTCGGCTTGAACGGCATCATCGATACGAACCTGCAGGAAGGTTCTCCGCTCGGGGTCCATGGTGGTTTCCCATAGTTGTTCGGGGTTCATCTCACCAAGGCCCTTATACCGCTGGACACTGAGACCTCGTTTACCTTCCTCCATCACACGCTCAAGAAGCGCTTCGGGGGAATCAAAGTCCATATCCTTGCTAAGCATGGTCTCTTCACCTTCCTCCTTCTCTTTGTCTTTCTCGGAGTCTTTGGTGTTTATCCGTCGCAACTGAAGGCGGCCGCCGTAAAAAACTTCAAGCTCATTTTTTAGAGCTGCTACTCGGCGAAATTCATTCCATTGTGCGACTTGGGCATCAACCCATAATGTAATGGGGCGGTTCATGTGCATGCGGATAATTTTTAATCGATGGTAGGCGGGGTGGACAATCTCATCGACTATGCTCTCTTCCACGGTATGAATGGTGCAGGTACCTAGCTGTGATGCTTCAAGTTGTTCTCTTAGCGCGTCGACTTTAGAGACCGTTGTAAAAGCGTCGGGCTCAAGAAGGCCCGCATTTAATAGGGCTTCTACCAAATCGGCGGCAAACCCACGGCGGCTCAATTTTGCGAAAAGCTGGTTGCGCTCTCCCCATTTTTTAAGATCGCGAACCAAGGCGGCGCCTTTTCGTTCTTCCTTGTTTGGGAGGGTAAGAGTCCAACCGTCAAGAGCTTTTTGAAATAAAAATTCTTCAAGCGATCGTTCATCTTTAATATATTTTTCTGTTTTCCCTTTTTTCACTTTGAATAGCGGGGGTTGTGCAACATACAAATGCCCGCGTTCAATAAGTTCTGGCATTTGCCGATAAAAGAATGTTAGCAATAGTGTGCGAATGTGAGACCCGTCAACATCTGCGTCTGTCATCAAGACAATCTTGTGGTAGCGAAGATTTTCAATCTTAAAACCATCCTCTCCGGGCCCGATACTGGTGCCTAAAGCTTGGATGAGGGTTCTCAATTCGTTGTGAGCAAGAATTTTATCAAACCTAGCCTTTTCAACATTTAGAACCTTACCTTTGAGGGGTAAAATCGCCTGGTTAGATCGATTACGGCCCTGTTTAGCTGACCCGCCGGCGGAGTCCCCTTCCACGATGTAAATTTCTGAGAGTGCGGGGTCGCGTTCCTGACAGTCCGCCAATTTCCCGGGAAGCCCCCCGCCATCAAGGGCGCCTTTTCTTCGAGTTAAATCACGAGCCTTGCGAGCTGCTTCGCGTGCCCGGGCCGCATCAATGGCTTTCTCGATGATCATTTTTGCTTCTCGGGGATGCTCTTCAAAAAAATTATTTAATTTGTCGTAAACAATCGCCTGAACAATTCCCTTCACCTCTGATGACACTAGGCGGTCTTTGGTTTGGCTTGAAAATTTAGGATCAGGGACCTTTGCGCTTATCACTGCCGTGAGGCCTTCGCGCACATCCTCGCCCGACAAGGTAATCTTCAAAGATTTAAGGAGGTTGTTTTTCTCGGCATAAGTGTTGACAACACGGGTCATAGCAGATCGGAAACCCTCCAAATGGGTGCCCCCATCTCGGTTGCCGATATTGTTGGTAAAACAATAGATGGCTTCTTGGTAGGAGTCGTTCCATTGGAGTGCAACTTCAACCACGGTGTCATTTTTTTCATCCCGAATAAAAATGGGTGGTTTATTTACAGGAATTTTATTTTTATTTAGATGCTCTACAAACGCAGCAATACCACCCGTATTTTCAAAATCATGACTTTGCCCGGTACGCTCATCCGCAATATAAATATGAACACCTTGATTTAAATAACTCAATTCTCGGAGGCGCTTACTTAAAGTTTCAAAACTGAAATCCAACACATTGTTGAAAATTTCTGTGTCGGGTTTAAACCGAACGCGCGTGCCTTGTTTATCACTTGGGCCAACTACAGCAAGGGGTTTATCGGCTTTGCCTCGTGTAAACGTGACCTGGTGTTCTTTATTGTTTTTCCAAATTGTTAAGTAGAGTTTTTCAGAGAGGGCATTCACACAACTAACACCGACACCGTGGAGACCCCCTGATACTTTATAAGCGTTTTTACCTTCCGTATTGGTGTTATCAAACTTTCCACCCGCATGTAAAACCGTCATAATAACTTCTGCTGCTGATCTTTTTTCTTCTTTGTGAATATCAACTGGAACACCACGACCGTTGTCTTCAACTGTGCAAGATCCATCAGAGTGAATGATCACATCAATGCGAGAACAAAAACCCGCAAGAGCTTCGTCGATGGAGTTGTCCACCACTTCGTAAACCATGTGGTGGAGACCGCTCCCATCATCCGTGTCCCCAATGTACATACCTGGGCGTTTGCGAACAGCCTCTAAATCCTTGAGAACAGTGATGTTATCTGCTGTATAGGTATCGCTAACACTGGGGGTTTGTGGGGTATTTTTGGAGACATTTTCAGACATCAAAACTCGCTTGATTCGAAGGGGTTGAGAGAAATAAAACTAGGCCGGGGTTGGGTTGGCGAAACGTACCGGCATCAAAATATAACGGAACACAAAGCCTTCTATGCTTGGACTGGTAAAGATGCCTTGCCCAATTTCATCCTGATCGTAATCCCGACAATCCAAAAGCCGAAGAAAATTTTAAAGAAGCCAAAGAGGCTTACGAAATACTTTCCGATTCACAAAAGAGAGCAAGTTATGATCAGTATGGTCATGCAGGCGTAGATCCTAGTATGGGCGGCCATGGCTCTGCTGGATTTTCAGACTTCAATGATGCCTTTGGTGATATTTTTGGTGATATTTTTGGTGGTGGTCGCGGCGGCCAAAAATCTAATGTTTATCGAGGTGCTGATCTTCGCTATAACATGGAAATTAG
>JALRCU010000039.1 GCA_023257195.1 Holophagaceae bacterium | reverse complement strand
GCCACTGGTGTTCTTCCGAATATCTACGAATTTCACCTCTACACTCGGAATTCCACTCACCTCTCCTGGATTCAAGCGATGCAGTCTTAAGGGCAATTCTGAAGTTGAGCTCCAGGCTTTCACCCCTAACTTACAAAGCCGCCTACGTGCGCTTTACGCCCAGTAATTCCGAACAACGCTAGCTCCCTCCGTATTACCGCGGCTGCTGGCACGAAGTTTGCCGGGGCTTATTCTCCAGGTACCGTCATTATCGTCCCTGGCAAAAGAGCTTTACAATCCGAAGACCTTCTTCACTCACGCGGCATGGCTGGATCAGGCTTGCGCCCATTGTCCAAGATTCCCCACTGCTGCCTCCCGTAGGAGTCTGGGCCGTGTCTCAGTCCCAGTGTGGCTGATCATCCTCTCAGACCAGCTAAGGATCGTCGCCTTGGTAGGCCTTTACCCCACCAACTAGCTAATCCGACGCGGGCCCGTCTAAGGGCGATAAATCTTTCTCCTCACGGACGTATACGGTATTAGCTCAAGTTTCCCTGAGTTGTTCCGTACCCCTAGGAAGGTTCCCACGTGTTACTCACCCGTCTGCCACTGATGCATTGCTGCACCCGTTCGACTTGCATGTGTTAAGCCTGCCGCCAGCGTTCGTTCTGAGCCAGGATCAAACTCTCAAGTTTGATTCATAAACCAGACTGGCACGGATAAATCCGCAAACCAGCAAGGCTCGAACTTTCAGGCGTTGTTCCTGCACAAATTACTATACATGGTGTATAGGACATATGTGCTGAACGACGTAATTTTTAACCAAGCACCCGGAGCCTAAAAACCCCCGGACCTGGCGCCGTCGCCCACATGTCCCTTCATCTAAAACCAACAATGTCAAAGAACCAAGAGCAAAAAACCCTTGCGCCGAACAGTAAAGCCGGACAACCATCCATCCCCCCTCCTTCTCAGGTGAGGGACTTAGCTGTCCGTCATGTTGGCGACCAAACCATCAGAGCCACTCAGTGGCGTCGTCCCGTCCGGTGAAACGGCATATATGGAAGGGTTCTGAGTCGGTCAAGCGCCTTTGACCAAAAACTTTCACATCATGCCTCGATGGC
>JALRCU010000005.1 GCA_023257195.1 Holophagaceae bacterium | reverse complement strand
GAAGTTGAACGATCTTCTTCAGCTCACCCTCGCCTAGACGATTAAATAAAACAGTTTCATCAATACGGTTTAGAAATTCTGGAGGGAAAGTTCTTTTGAGAACTTTTAGTACGTCGTTATGTCGAGCTGAATCTTTTGAATCATTTTCAAGAAATCCCACATTCTTATCGTTCATTAGTTCTTTAGAGCCGATATTAGAAGTAAGAATGATAAGGGTATTCTTAAAGTCCACTACATTCCCGAAAGCATCGGTTGCCTGACCATCGTCAAAAATTTGAAGAAGAATATGAACTAGATCAGGATGTGCTTTTTCAACCTCATCAAAAAGAATTACTGAATAAGGATTGCGACGAACGCGATCAGTCAGAAGGCCTCCTTCCTCATACCCAACATAGCCTGGAGGAGCTCCTAGTAATTTACTGACTTCGTACTTTTCCATAAATTCACTCATGTCAAATCGAATCACCTTTTTGGGATCCCCAAAAAGGAAGTTTGCTAGCGTCTTCGCAAGTTCTGTTTTTCCAACACCGGTTGGACCCAAAAATAAAAAAGAGCCCATGGGCCGATTGGGATTCTTTAATCCCGTTCGTGCTCGACGAACAGCTCGTGCAACAGCACTGACAGCTGCCTGTTGTCCAATGACACGTTGATTGATGTGCTCTTCCATATGAACCAAATTGCTTTTCTCTTCATTCTTGAGAGCCTTAACGGGTACCCCAGTCCAGGAGGCAACTACTTCTTCGATATCAGCCTCGGATACCAGGGGGAAATTATCGTATTCCGTCTGAATCGTTGAAATGCGCTCTAGCTGAATCACTTCACGTAACTGCAGCTCTCTTTGTCGTAGCAGAACAGCTTTTTCAAAATCTCGGTTCAGAACTGCATCATTCATCTCATTAATAACTTTATGGAGTTCTTGTTCTGGATGTTGCTCACCTTTTGGTTGTTGCCCAACTCTTAATTTGACACGTGCCCCTGCTTCATCGAGGAGATCTAGTGCCTTGTCAGGCAGAAAGCGATCCGTAATGTAGCGATTGGACAAATAAACTGATGCTTCAATAGCTTGACTAGAGTATCGAACACGATGGAATAATTCGTATCGGTTTTTGACTCCGCTTAGGATGGTAAGCGACTCTAACTCGTCGGGCGGATTCACCGTTACCGGCTGGAAACGACGAACGAGGCTTCGATCTTTGTCTATGTATTTTGCATATTCTTTATGGGTCGTTGCGCCAATGCATTGAATTTCACCTCGGCTTAGCGCAGGCTTCAGGATATTTGCTGCATCCAAACTTCCTTCAGCTGCTCCCGTTCCAATCAGTGAATGGATTTCGTCGATGAATAAAACTACAGTGGGATCTTTAGTAGCTTCGGAAATAATACTTTTCAAGCGCTCTTCAAACTGCCCTCGATATTTAGTTCCTGCGACAACTAAGCTCAAATCAAGAGCAAAAATTCGCTTGTCCTGAAGACTAAAGGGAACAGCGCCTTCATGAATTTTTTGAGCAAGCCCTTCTACGATAGCCGTCTTCCCAACGCCTGCTTCCCCAAGGAGGATGGGGTTATTTTTTCGCCGTCGGCTTAGAATTTGAATGATTCTTTCGATTTCAGTGTCACGACCCACCAAGTTATCAAAAACACCTTTTTCCGCCATCTCGCTTAAGTTTCGAGCAAACTCAGAGAGAAGAGGGTGTTCTTTACGTTTTTTACTGCTTTTTTCTTCTTTAGTAGACTCAAAAAGAATCTCTCGGGCTTTGACTAGATCGGCTCCAGATTCTTTTAGCAACTTTGCAGCCATTGAACCTTCTTCTTTCAGCATGCCGAGCAAAAGATGTTCTGCTCCAACATATTTATGATTCAGTTTGGAACTTTCATGGGCTGCATGTTTTAGTATATTTTTAACCTCTTCTTCCATGGGAATATCAATGGACGTAGAACTAAGTGATGTTTGTATTTCCTTGGGCGTTAAGGCTGTGATCAGGCGATCACGGAGGGTACTAATCTGAACTCCCATTCGCTCTAACAGATAGGTCGATGTTTTTTCACTCTCTCTCATTAATCCTAAAAGCAAGTGTCCACTTTGAATCGACTCCGATCCAAATTGACTTGCTTCATAACGAGCAAAAAACATGACTCGACGGGCTTTTTCTGTGAATTTTTCGAACAAGAGAAGACTCCTTTTTACTAAGGGAGAGTAACCCAAGGTTACCTACTCCCCTAAATATGATTATCCCCTGAAATCTATCATCTTCCCAAGACCAAACGACCTGCTAAAATCAGACTGAGATTATTGATTTTTAATCGGGCACTAATCTCCAAGTCACTACACTCTACGCTATTGGAGTTATATGAGATCGGGCTCAAAAAACCTAGTGGTTCTTGGTATGCAATGGGGGGATGAAGGCAAAGGGAAAATTATCGATCTCCTCAGTAAAAACTTTTCGTACGTAGTTCGATTTCAGGGTGGAAACAACGCAGGTCACACGATCGTAGTCAACGGGGAGAGCCTAGCACTTCACCAAGTACCGAGCGGAACTCTGCATCCCAAATGCTTTCTAGTGGTTTCAAATGGAGTAGTTCTAAATCTTGAGGTTTTCAATCAGGAATTAGATCGGCTTAGACAGCGTGGAATTGACGTTCTATCTAGGCTGATGCTGAGTGAAAAAGCTCATGTCATTCTCCCGCATCACATTCTTTTGGATCAATGGCGCGAAGGTGGGGCTGGTCGAATTGGGACTACCGGACGTGGTATCGGACCTGCTTATGAGATGAAAAGCTCGAGAATGGGTGTTCGACTGGGCGACTTTCTTCATCCCGAGACTCTTCGGGCCCGAATGGAGCTCGGTTACCGAGAGGTATCTCTTAGACTTGGTCCAGCCTCTACTCTCCCCACCCTAGATCAGATATTAGAGATGGCTCAATCATGGGTAGCCCCCCTGAAGGAGTGCATTGGAAATACGCAGGAGCTCTTGCGACAGGCATGGGACCAAGAATTACCAATTCTTTTTGAGGGGGCGCAAGCTTCTCTTTTAGATATTGATCACGGAACCTATCCCTATGTCACTTCCTCAAACTGTTCTGTGGGCGGTCTCTTAGCCGGAACCGGCTTACCGCATCAAGTGATCGGCATGGTATGCGGAGTTACTAAAGCATACGCCACTCGAGTTGGAGACGGCCCCTTCCCAAGCGAGTTGCATGGTCTTTTAGGAGAAACCATTCGAAGTCGAGGAAAAGAGTACGGCACAACAACAGGCCGTCCACGTCGATGCGGCTGGTTTGATATTCCCATCGTTCGGCATGGAGTACAAATAAATGGAGCAGGAGGTCTTGCGATCATGAAACTTGATGTTTTAGATGGCCTCGAGGAGGTCAAAGTCGTGATCGGATACTCCGATGGATCTGGAGGTCTAACACGAAGTCTTCCAGGACATGAAATTGACTGGAAAGAGCTTCGTCCCGTTGAAAAAATCTTCAAGGGCTGGGGGCAGACGGCTGGCTGCACACAATGGTCAGACTTACCCAAGGAAGCCCAAAATTACTTGAAATTTATTGAGGACAATATGGATTGTCCCATTGCTTATGTGAGTACCGGAGCAGATCGTCGCGAGGGTTTCTTGATGTCAGGTGCTTTGAGCCCCTTTATGGAACCTGCATAGAGATTCCGAAGTCTTCCTTGATTCAATCTTTAAGTTAGGGGAAACTAATGAATCTTGATATACCAATACCCCAGGGTCTGTAGCTCAGCGGTAGAGCAGGAGCCTTTTAAGCTCTTGGTCGTGGGTTCGATCCCCACCGGACCCACCAGTCAGTAGTATTATTTGAGAACGGAATGGAGCTATCGTCTAACGGTTAGGACAGCGCCCTTTCAAGGCGCCAGTACGGGTTCGAGTCCCGTTAGCTCTACCAATCTTTACAATTTTTTACAAAGTCCTTTTGTGAAATCCCAAACTTACTCTTCGGTATTAGGAAGAGTGGACTGTCCTTCCATTAATTGATCCATCTTCTTAAGTTGAGAATCCAGACCCCCTCGACCCATAAGTTTAGTTCGAGCCCCTTCCCATGCCTCTGAGGCCTTGACCAAACGTTGTTGGATTTCATCAAAATCTTCGGTAAAGCCTTCGAATTTTTTAAGGGCATTTTGAGCTAAAGAGAGGATATGGCTTATATTTTTGATCTGGGATTGACTTTTGTGAAAATCCATAATTATACGAATGAGTCCTACGATATTACCAGGACAAACTACGATGACATTCTTCTTATAAGCTTCCTCAACAATCCCTCTTCGATAAGCTAAAAAATATACGTCTTCAATTGGGATAAACATAATGACCGCAGAAATATTTTTTCCGGGATACAGTCGGCTATAGTCTTTAGCCGAAAGCTGCTGGACATGAGTTTTAACTCCATCGCATACGGCATCTTCAAGCTGGGCCATATGATCTGTCTCCCTCAATTTTTCGTCCTGATACTTTAGTAACTCTATGTAGGATATGAGGGTTACCTTGGAATCTAGTACGAGGTGATGATCGTCTGGTAAATGGAGAAGAATATCTGGGCGAATTCGACCTGCTTCGCTATTGGCCTCAGCTTGGACTTCAAAATGGAGTTTGGGTTGCATCCCACAGGCTAGCAAAATTGATTCGAGCACCTTTTCTCCCCACGCCCCCCGAACAGCACTTTTTCCTTTGAGGGCTTCTGTTAACAGCTGAGTGTCTTCAGATATTTTTACTTGGGCTTCGTTCATTAATTTAATTGTCGTTGTGAGTGCACTTCTTTGCTCTGTTTCAGAGGTATGAATTTGGTCTAGCCGCGTCTTAAGGTGGGATATTGTGTCCTTGAAGGGATCGAGAATGCTTTTCATTTCCTGCTGCTGAATCAATCTAAGATCCGAAGACTGTGCCTTCAGCGAAGATTCTGCAACTTGTTTAAATTCCTTATCTAATCTCTCGAGAAGTTGACCTTGTACCTGTAGCAATTGGTCCTGAGATTGCGCTTTGATTTGGGCTTCGGTCAATTTATTTCGTAAACGATTATTTGCCCATAAATATCCAAGAAAGAAGCCTAATAAAATACCTAAACCGACCATCATCGAGCTACCTCAGATCACCTGTTTCGGTGGGAGATTAGTAAAACAGATTTTAAAAAAAAGAAAAGGGGGACGATTTTAATTAATAGGGTGTAACCAGCCATGGGAATCAGGAATCTCCCCATGCTGAAGATCCAACAAATACTCTCTTAATTGTAGTGCTACGGGGCCTATTGTTCCTTGATTGATGAGCCATGAGCCCGTCCTAGACTTCACTTCTCGAATCGGGGTAATTACTGCGGCCGTGCCGCAAGCAAAGGTCTCGCTAAATTCCCCAGAAATAGATTTCTCTTGCCATTCTTGAGTCGATATTCGACGCTCAGAAAATCCCCAGTCTAAGTCTTTGCTTATTTGAATTAGGCTCAAGCGCGTAATTCCAGGAAGAATGGTTCCTGTAAGTTCAGGCGTTACAAGATGGATTTGATTATTCTTTTTTTCAACAAGACATATATTCATACCACCCATTTCTTCGAGGTATCGATGTTCTCGGGCATCGAGCCAAACCACTTGATCACACCCATGATCGATAGCTTGCTTCTGTCCGATTAAGCTTGCTCCATAATTGCCTGCGAATTTGGCAGCTCCTGTCCCACCTGGAGCCGCTCGAATATAGTCTTCACTAAGCCATACGCTGACGGCTTTATAGCCCTGGGGAAAATACGATCCACACGGCGATGCAAATAAGACAAATCGATAGGAGATGGAAGGACGAACGCCTAGGGCGGCTTCCGTTGCGAACATCAACGGGCGAAGATATAAGCTTTCTCCTCGTTTGTCGGAAACCCAAGATCGATCTTGTCGTACGAGCGCTTCCGCTGCTGATATAAAGAGATCCTCTGGTATTGAGGGCATGGCTAAACGATGAGCGCTTTCATTCATTCGTTTCCAGTTTTCGACTGGACGAAATAAAGCAACATTTCCGTTTTTTTGGGGATAGCACTTGAGGCCTTCGAAAATTGACTGGCCATAATGCAGGATGCTTGCAGCGGGGTCCAAGGTAATAGGTCCATAGGGCTGAAGAATCGGCGTAGACCAGCCGGACGAAGCCTCGTAGTCACTAATCACCATATGCTCACTGAATACCCGCCCAAATCCGGGATTTGTCATCCGCACTTCTCGATCGAATTTAGATAGGACTTGCTTAAGAGGCTTAAGGTCTATTTTCATGATTACTTTCAGGGGGTAAGTCCACTCTCACGGACCATCATCATCACTTCATCATCTCCTATAAGGAGACTGAGATCAATAGAGGTTCTTCATAGCCCTAAGTGTTTTTGCATATGGAGAACCAAATGATCTATACCTTTGGATTTGCGAGCGCTAACCCAAAAAACCGCTTCGGAATCTACCGATAAAATCTCGCATAGTTTTTTTTGCTTTGCAGAACGTTCGGAAGGACGTAACTGGTCAAATTTAGTAGCCACAATAGTATAAGGAAGGTGATTTTGAAATAGCCAGGCTTGCATATCGATATCCAACTCCGTAGGACCAACATAGGAGTCAACACATAAATAGACCATGATAAGAGTCTTTCGCGATCGTAAGTACGATTCAATTAATAAATTCCAACGAACTTTATCCTCTTCGGGTCCGCGCGCAAAACCATATCCAGGACAATCGATTAGCAAACGCTCTCGGGGCGC
This sequence comes from Holophagaceae bacterium, assembly GCA_023257195.1. Lineage (GTDB taxonomy): Bacteria > Acidobacteriota > Holophagae > Holophagales > Holophagaceae > Acidiparvus > Acidiparvus fluvialis. The sequence continues at coordinate 20,485 of JALRCU010000005.1, read as the reverse complement.
TTGGTAGACATTAAGATTCCTCGTTCGACCCGGCGTTTTACTTGTTTGTGCTAGATTATTTTGTTGGGCGACGGCATTGATGAGGGACGATTTTCCGACGTTGCTTCGACCCACAATGGCAATTTCACAATCGCAGAATCCAATTTGGTCTTCTGAGCTAGCGCTCTTTACAAAAGATAAAGTCAATCGAGCAGGGGTCATGGCTATAGATTCCGGTAGATTCTCATTGTAAGGGATGACCGATGGGCCTCTAAATTCGTCCGTTTAGACCAAACTGGAAGCAAATCAAGGAATTCATAAAAGTCCAATCCCCAGGATGATCAAATGAAACATGGAGTTTGTGGCATGTTTAGCGTTAAAAAAATAACCTACTTGTTGTTGCTTTCGTTGCTTATGGCTAGCCACTCGAATCTGATTGCGATGGCTAAAATCAGCGGTATCGATAAAGTAGCCCTCGAGCTTGAACTCGAGACTCGCACTGAATCGCAAATATTATCGATGGCTCCGGGATCAAAACTTAATATCACCAATACAAATGGGCAGATCACCATAGAAGGATGGGATAAAAATACCATCAAGATTGAGGCGATGATTAAGGACACGGCTACCCACCGGATCAAAATTGAGTCGACTCAAAATGAACAGGGGGTAACCATCGATGTTCGCTATCCTGGGCGTGGCGAAGCTTTTTGGGGTTTGGTTCAGTGGAATTGGGATCTAGTTAAAAATGAGAGACCGCAGTGTGATCTCACGCTATTTGTCCCACGAAAACTTCAAGGCTCTTTTAGAAACACCAACGGGGGTATTCGCCTAACTAACCTTGAGGGATTCATAGAAGTTAAGTCAGTGAACGGCAATCTCGATGCGCGTCAAATCACAGGCACGATGGAAGGTAAAACCGTCAATGGTACGATCACAATCAATGAAACGGAAGCCGATGTCAATATTTCAACCACCAATGGTTTAATCAAACTTGATGGAGTCAGTGGATCGATTAATGCAAAAACCATTAATGGCTCGATTCAAGCCAAAAATCTGAATGGCCAAGATCGGGGGATATCCTTTAATACCGTCAATGGGGCCGTTCGCCTGACCTTAGGATCAGCTACGGGATCTGTGCATCTTTCAAACGTCTTAGGAAAAATCTCTTTTACTGACCAGAGAGGGGTGGTGTTTCAAGGACGTCGATTATTCACCACGGACATTCCTAACTCGAACCAAAAAATAAAAGTCTCCACAGTTAACGGACCAATCGATGTTATTCAGTGAATACTGATTTTGATGTCTAGTCGTTCGGCTAAAGCGATATATCGTTGTTGGATTTCTTCTACAATTCGATCCGGAAGAAAAGGTGCGGGTGGGGTTTTATTCCACCTGGCTTGATCCTCAAGATAGTCTCGGAGAAATTGTTTATCGAGGCTAGGAGGTTGAGAACCTGGAGACCATTGATTCCGGTGCCAATACCGACTCGAATCTGGGGTAAGCACTTCATCAATTAGGATAAGATCTCCATTAAAAAGCTCCCCAAATTCAAATTTAGAGTCTGCAAGCAGGATCCCTTTAGATTCAATCAATGCTTGGCCATGTTGGTAGAGATCAACAGACTTTTCTCTCAGTCGAGAGGCCTTGGATGATCCTAGGAGTGTTTGCATGTGATCAAAAGTAATATTTTCATCATGGCCCGATTGAGCTTTAATGGCTGGAGTAAAGAGAGGCTCCGGTAGGCGAGAACCCAGTAGAAGCCCCTTGGGTAATGGATGCCCTGCAACTTGGCCGGTGGCTTGATATTCCTTCCACGCCGAACCGGCTAGATATCCCCGCACAACGCATTCGACACCAATGGGCTCTGTTTTGAGAACCCGCATCACTCGACCCTCTAGGATTTCCTTTTGCTGTCGCACCAATATCGGCAGGCTATCAAAATCAATAGGCCTTACATGATGAGGCATAAAGGATTGCACTGAATCGAACCAAAAGTGGGCGATGGCAGTGAGGATTTTACCTTTACCCGGAATACCATTAGGCATGATGCAATCAAATGCACTAATGCGATCGGTTGCGACGATCAACAGTTCAGATCCTAAATCGTAAACGTCTCTCACCTTCCCTTTTCTAAACAAAGGAAGAGGTAATGAGGTGGACAACAAAGGAGATATCATCAGGAGAGTCTTTCAATTTGCTTAGGAGTGGGGGCATTCCAGGGAATTGCTTCAGGAAGAAGTCGGTAACGATTCATGATCGTGACCCATCGAGTTAATTCCTGTTCGTGGATGGGTTGGTCAGTTACAGAGGAATCCCCCGACATAAATTTTTTTATCTCCCCGGCACTCAGACCTAGCTGATCAGGCAAGATCTCAAAATCATAAAAGGGGCCGTGCGTAGGACGCTCCTGAAGTCGATAATTAAAAGTCGATTTGAGCACTTCACAAGAAAAGACCCGATCGAGTTCAACGGCTGCATCTAAATAGGGAACCGGGTCTTTCCCTAAAAATGAGTTAGTTTGAGCGAGTCCTAGATAGTATTTGGGATTAATTCGATTTCGGGCCATCAGGGTCTCGAACAATTCTCTCGCTTTTATCGTTTTGCCAAGAGCAATCTGTAATTCAGCTTTGATACAAAGGGCTTCTTCTCTATCCGGGTCGACCATAAGCCAACGCTTGACACATTCGTAGGCCTCTTGGGATTGAGAGGTTTGCTTCAGGTAAAAAACTATTCGTCGTAACAAAGCCGGATCCTGAGGAGCCATCAGCAATGCGCGAGAAAGGAATTCGATGTATCTCATTTCATCTTTTTCTTCTTCCATCTGAAAGATCCATTCTTTCAAGATATTAACTTGTTCTGAAATTTCAAAATGTAAAGTACTCCGATTTGGATCCGTTGGATGAAAACACTGAACACCCACCCACCATAAGTTGGGCTTTTCATTTGTTTTCATTTTCATAACTTCGAGATCCAAGGCGTGGATCACTAACTTCAGATAATCGAACCAAAGCGGCGGCATGGGGATTTTTAACACCCGACGAAATTCACGCTGAAGAGTTTCGAGTGGGAGAGTTTCTGTAATTTGGATGGATTGTCGGAGGATCTGAAATCCAGCCTGAGGGATACCATCTCTCCCGTCGTGATAGGCCACACGTAGATAAAGATGGTTTGTCAGTGGATCAAATTCGTCCAAAAACATGAATCGCAAGGCTGAACCCATAGCCTTCAGATTACAAGGGCTTTAAACAGGTGGGTAGAGACCTTCTTTAGCGAGAGTGGGTTCTTCCTGAGCACTCCATTCGGATCCGAGCACGATCGAGAAGAGTTTGCGCTGTCCTCACAGAATCTTCGTTAGGCGAATCCTTTAAAAGTTTAAGGGCTTGTTCGTACTCCAACTCGGCAGCATTGAAATCAATCTGCTCCTGCGTCTCGCTCTCTTGGGCCAAAATCGTCACACGCTCAGGACCTACCTCAGCAAACCCTCCAAAGACGGTGACCATCTTCTTTTGGTTACCGATAGAAAAAAATATAATGCCATCATTTAGGGGAGTCATAAGGGGGGTATGCGTGGGCAGAATCCCATAATATCCTTTTGTCAAAGATGGAAATTGTAGATCAGAAACCTGAGCGGACAGCACAGTACGCTGTGGCGTGATGACTTCAAGATGGAGAGTTGTGGTCGACATAATAATAAAAACCGTTCCTTCTCTATGTGTTCACTGCTAATTTTTGAGCTTTTTCAACGGCTTCTTCTATGGTTCCCACGAGATAAAAAGCTTGTTCGGGCAAATGATCCCATTTACCATCACAAATTTCTGTAAATCCCTTGATGGTTTCAGAGAGTTCAACGTATTTACCCTTCATGCCGGTAAACTGCTCAGCCACAAAGAAGGGTTGGGATAAGAAACGTTGAATCTTACGGGCACGGGCAACCACCAATTTGTCATCGTCAGAGAGTTCATCCATACCCAAGATGGCAATGATGTCCTGTAATTCTTTATACTTCTGAAGAATCGACTTAACGCGCATAGCCGTGTTGTAATGGGCATCGCCTAAAATACGAGGATCAAGAAGTCGCGAGGTCGAAGCAAGAGGATCCACCGCAGGGTAGATACCTAGAGCTGCGATTTCTCGACTCAGATTCGTCGTCGCATCTAGATGGGCGAAGGTCGTGGCGGGAGCAGGATCCGTGTAATCATCGGCAGGGACATAGACGGCTTGAATCGAGGTAATCGATCCTTTTTTAGTAGACGTAATGCGCTCCTGGAGGTTTCCCATTTCGGTTGCCAGTGTGGGTTGATACCCCACGGCACTTGGCATACGCCCCAACAAGGCGGAGACCTCAGCACCGGCTTGAGTAAAGCGAAAGATATTATCCACAAAGAATAGAACATCTTTTCCTTGGACATCTCTGAAGTATTCGGCGACGGTGAGGCCGGTCAAGGCGACGCGTGCACGAGCCCCAGGAGGTTCCGTCATTTGACCATAAACGAGAGCCACCTTCGATTTGGAGAGATCATTTTTATCGATCACCCCGCTGTCCATCATCTCGTGCCAAAGATCATTACCCTCGCGTGTGCGTTCTCCCACACCGGCGAAAACCGAAAATCCACCTTTTTTAATAGCAATATTGTTAATTAATTCCATGATCAGGACGGTTTTGCCGACACCCGCCCCACCGAAAAGACCCGTCTTACCCCCCTTGGCATAGGGCTCTAAAAGATCGATCACTTTAATGCCTGTTTCAAACATTTCAGAAGCGGTGTTGAGATCTTCGTACTTGGGGGACTCGCGATGAATCGGCCAACTCTCTTTTGCATTAACGGGACCTCGTTCATCGACTGGTTCTCCGACCACATTGATAATTCGGCCTAACGTCATGTCTCCCACGGGAACCGAAATGGCTTTACCGGTATCTTTTACCTCTTGTCCTCGGATCATACCGTCGGTGGGTTGCATGGCCACACAACGAACACGATTTTCCCCTAAGTGCTGTTGGACCTCTAGCGTCACCGTGGACTTTTCTCCGGTCGGATCGACAATATCTGTCAGAAGAGCATTCATAATTTCGGGCAGATGGCCATCGAATTCTACGTCGACAGCAGGACCAACAATAGCAATCACGCGACCAGTAATTTGTTTCGACATAAGAGAACCTCAAAAAAAGGAAATGGGAGAGTTTAGGCGTTTGCCCCAGAGACGATTTCAATAATCTGATTGGTAATGCTAGCTTGACGGATTTTATTCATGGTTAAGGTGAGTTTATTAATCACTTCACCAGCATTGTTCGTCGATTTATCCATTGCAGCCATTCGAGCTCCGTGCTCAGAGGCGGAGGATTCAATAAGTTTCGAGAGGATTTCTGTTTCTACGAATTTGGGTAACAACGTTTCAAGTGCAACGACCGGATTGGGCTCGAGGAGAGGATCGACGCTCTTGGGAGTCGAGGTTTCTATCTCCATGGGGAAGAGCTTGACTACTCGGGGTTCTTGATTGACGGCAGAATAAAAGTGGTTATAGATCATATACAGGCCGTCAATTTGCCCGTCTTGATAGGCCTGAGCTGCATAGCGACTGACGTCCTGAGCCACTCGCTCTAAACCCTGAAGAGGAATCTGTACGTAGCTCTCTCGAAGATGGAGTTTTCGTTTTCGTGCCCAGTCGGCTGAACGTTTACCAACCACATCAAAAGAGGTTGTTTTAGTTCCGAGGGTATCGAGGAACTGATGTGCTTTTTTGAGGAGATTGGCATTGTAACCCCCACACAATCCCTTATCTGATGCCACGAGTAAAATATGAATCGATTTTTCTTCTCGAGGAAAAAGAAATGCTTGAAGTAGAGGATGCTGAAGGCCAGAGAGATTCTCCGCACCCTTCAATCGATTCACAATAGCGCCAGAGACTTCCCTCATTTTTTGAGCAAAAGGGCGAAGGGCAATCAACCTCTCCTGCGATTTACGCAATTTAACCGCAGAAATCATCTTCATAGCCTTCGTTACCTGCTGCGTATTTTTTACGGAGCGGATACGTCGACGTATGTCCTGGAAACTCGCCATGAATTAGGCTCCTGTTGGGCTGGTCAATTGAGACATGAAGTCTTCTTTGAACGCTGTGGCATTATCCTTGAGGGCTGTCTTTACTTCGTCACTCACCGCTTTTGAGTCACGAATACCTCGGAGCACCTCGGGGGCATTCACTTCTAAGTATTCTAATAGTTCTTTTTCAAAACGACGGACATGGGGCAAGGGAACATCATCAACATAACCATTAGTAGCCATCCAAATTGAGACGACTTGTTTTTCAACAGGCATCGGCTGATATTGACCTTGCTTGAGAATCTCAACCAAGCGTTGTCCTCGATTTAATTGAGCCAAGGTAGCTTTGTCGAGGTCGGACCCAAATTGCGAGAAGGCAGCTAATTCTCGGTATTGGGCTAGGTCCAATTTGATAGACCCGGCAACGGATTTCATGGCTTTGATTTGAGCCGATCCCCCCACGCGAGAAACTGAAATACCCACGTTGACGGCGGGGCGAATACCTGAGTTAAAGAGATCGCTCTCTAAAAAGATTTGTCCATCGGTGATGGAAATCACGTTGGTAGGAATATAGGCGGCCACATCTCCTGCTTGGGTTTCAATAACAGGCAAAGCAGTTAAGGAGCCTGCGCCTCTCTCATCGGATAACTTACAGGCCCGTTCTAGAAGGCGACTGTGGAGGTAGAAAACGTCACCAGGATAGGCTTCACGACCGGGTGGACGTCGAACTAGAAGAGAAATTTCTCGATAGGCCGCTGCTTGTTTACTCAAGTCGTCATAAACACACAAAACGTGACCTCCTGGGTTCGTTTTGCTAGAGGGCTTGCCGTCTTGTCCGTGCCACATAAAATATTCGCCCATGGCAGCGCCCGTCATGGGAGCTAGAAATAAGAAGGGGGCCGGATCGGATGCCGTTGCTGAAATAATGATGGTGTGCTTCATCGCATCATATTGCTCGAGTGTTTTGACGACTTGTGCAACAGTGGAACGCTTTTGGCCAATGGCTACATAGATACAAATGACTCCGGTCTCGCGTTGGTTAATGATCGTATCAATAGCGACGGCCGTCTTCCCTGTTTGGCGATCCCCAATGATCAGTTCTCGTTGACCCCGCCCAATGGGAATCAAAGAGTCGATGGCTTTGAGCCCGGTTTGCATGGGCTCATGAACCGACTTTCGATCCACGATCCCGGGCGCAATGCGTTCAATAGGATTTGTTGTATCTGCCTTAATCGGTCCTTTGCCATCGATCGGCAACCCTAGGGGATTTACCACACGGCCGATGAATTGTCGACCTACCGGCACGCTCATAATTTTTCCCGTTCGTTTGACTTGATCACCTTCTTTGACGGAGTCTGAACTGCCCAAAATAATAATGCCCACATTGTCTTCTTCGAGATTAAAAGCAAGCCCCATCACGGCACGATCACCTTCACCAAGTTGAACAAGCTCGCCGGCCATAACTTTCTCAAGACCGTAGGCTCGTGCAATACCGTCCCCAACGCTAATAATCGTCCCCACCTCTGCGACATCGACTTGAGCATCAAATCCTTCGATCTGGCTTCGAATAATACGCGAGATTTCTTCAGCACGAATTTCCATAAATCCTCCGGTGACTTTTTAAGATTGAGCGAGTAGTTTTAACTTCATTTGATTTAATAACCCCACAATGGAGGCATCGATAATAGTGGAATTCACTTGAACCTTAAGCCCTCCGACCAGGCGGGGATCCATATCACAAGCAAGACGTACCTTTTTTCCAGTGCGTTTTGAAAGCAGGGCGATAAGCGATTCCTTTTGATCCTCAGTTAAAGGATGGGCAGATGAGACTTTGGCTTCTAGGCACCCTTCTCTTTCATCCACGAGGTGATTAAAACGCTTTTGGATTTGACTGAGTAATGGTAAGCGTCCTGCCTCAGTGACCACTTGAACAAAATGACGGAACGTAACGCTGAAGGCACTTTTTTCTAGGATGAGGTCAACGACCTGAGCTTTTTTCTTGGGGTGAATGATAGAAAGTTGAATCAGATTGGATAAATCTGAGTGACTTTTCTGCATCTCAGTGAAACGGTGAAGAGCTTGATTCATTTCTGTAACAGATTTTTCTTTCAAAGCAATCTGAAGGAGGGCTTTGGCATAACGATTAGCAACTAAGCCTAGGCTCATCGAAGATCTCCTAAATGGGAGATCGCTTGATCCATCACCTCAGATTGACCACCGTTCTTGAGTTGCTTATGAATTTTTTCTTGGGCTAAGCCCAAAGCCAATTCCGCAGCTAGGGCCTTGAGTTCGTCTTGGGCCTGTTGAGTTTGCTGCATGATGTCTCGTTCGGATTGAGCAAAAAGCTTTGCAGCTTCATCTTTAGCAGATTGAATGATCATTTCTTTTTCTCGATTTGCATCGTGCTCGGCTCGAGCTAATAATTGGTCCAACTCAGATTGGAGCCCTTCCATTTTTATTTGAAGTTCCTGAATTTGTTGTTCACCTTCAAGGCGATCTCGTTCAGATTGGTCAAGCAAGCGACGGAGTTCATCTTGTCGATTTCGAAAGAATTGAGCGGCTGGAACTTTTAGAAAAAAGATTAAAAGGCCTAGGAAAATAGAAAAGTTCAGAATCTGAACTCCAAACTGAGCGACGTCCGTCAGCGCATAACCAGCGAGTTTAATCTCTCCGGGACTCAACAATAAAAAAGGCATTATCGAGTTCCTTTGGGAAGAATTTGTCTAACCATCGCATCGGCAAGGCTTTGGATTTCCCCGTCTAAACTTTTACGAGCCTCACTGCTAGATTGCTCGATTGTCTTTCGGGCTTGGGAACGAAGGAGAGCGACTTCTCTTTGGGCTTGTTCAATAAGTTGGTTTTTTTCTAAGTTCGCTAAAGAAGAAAGTTCTTTTTTCCTGTCGAAAGCTTTAGCTCGAAGGGCTTTCATTTGTTCTTGGTATTTTTTTTGCTCATTTGCAATCTTTTGAGCTGCGATTTGTTTGGTGTCAAAACCCTTTTGAATTTCAGCAGATCGATTTGACATCATTTGAGTAAGCGGTTTAAAGAAAACGAGACGAAGATAAATGTACATGATCGTCACCAGGACCATTACAAAAACAATTTGCAATAGGTAGGGCCTCATCGGATCGGGCATCGAGGCCAATATTTCGCTCGGGCTTCCCATAAAATTAGTGGAAGAAAATTGGATCAGCGTAGTAAGGGGTAGCACTTGTAGCCTCAACAATAAGATGAGTTCGAACATTTCGCTGGAGTTGGCAACTTAAGGGGAAACCAGGCCCTCATAACCCCTATACACAGGGTTTTCAGGAGAGTTTCTATTTTATCATTTTGAAGACGTGGGCTCAATGAGAGGTTTAGGGTTTGACCTATTGCCTTGCCTATGAGAGCCTAAAAAACTTAAGTATAGAGGGCGGTTAGCTCAGTTGGTAGAGCGGCTGCTTTACATGCAGCGGGTCGGGGGTTCGAGTCCCTCATCGCCCACCAAGGAAACTTTGAAAATTTGGGGTCGTAGCTCAGTCGGTTAGAGTGCCAGCCTGTCACGCTGGAAGTCGCGGGTTCGAGTCCCGTCGGCCCCGCCAATTAGTTACGCTTGGGACGAAGCGTAGTCTAGACTTCACACCGTCTATCCCGTATTCTTCAGCACCCTATGAAACTGCCCCTTGTTGCATTATGCGGACGCCCTAATGTGGGGAAATCCACTTTGTTTAATCGGCTAACCAGAAGTCGAGAAGCCTTAGTGCATGATTTGCCGGGTATGACGAGGGATCGAAGTTATGGCGTTGTGGAAATTCTAGACGCGGAGGCCAATGTCACCGAAATCTTTGAATGTGTCGATACCGGAGGCTTAGATTTCGAAGGGTCCGACGTAATCACCCAGGGAATCACCCGAATGGCTGATCGAGCTTTAGATGAAGCTCAGGTCATTTGTTTTCTTGTGGATGGCCATGACGGATGTACATCTGCCGATGAAGAAATCGCTTTACGCCTAAAAAGAACCGGCAAACCGATTCTACTAGTGATCAATAAGACAGACGGCATGAAAGGCGGTGCGCCTGACGGAGCCTTTTATCGTTTTGGATTTGATGCCGTTTTACCTATCAGCGCTTCGCATGGCGAAGGCGTTCCTGTATTACTATCGGCTCTTCAACAACGATTACCTTTCCATCGCCGCCCTGATGAAATCGTTATAGTTCCTCCGGATGATGAACTCCGAATTGCCATCATTGGTCGTCCCAATGTTGGCAAGAGTTCGCTGACCAATCGCATCTTGGGCTATGAAAGAAGTTTGGTGAGTGAGGTGGCAGGCACCACGCGAGATACCGTCGATACCGTCTTCCAACGAGGTAATCAAACCTATCGACTCATTGATACAGCGGGTATACGACGCAAAGGGAAGACCTTTGAGGGGGCGGAAAAACTATCTATTGTCAAAGCACGACAAGCCATGGCTCGAGCCGATGTATCCTTGCTACTGATCGATGCCGTAGAAGGAACGACGCATCAAGAAGCCGTCGTCGCAGGTTACGCGCAAGATGCAGGGGCTGCGGTTATCTTGGTGGTTAACAAGTGGGATCTTGTAGAGAAAGATGGATTTACTACCCTAGCCATGGAAGACAAACTCAGAAGACAACTAGGATTTTTACATCACGCTCCCTTGATCTTTATATCTTCGCTCACGGGACAACGCGTAAGTTCACTGTTCCCGATGATTGACTCAGTCGCAAAAGCCCACTGCCAGCGAATCACGACCGCTGAACTTAACCGCTTTCTGAGAGCCTCGGTCAGCGCCATGAATCCCCCCACTAAAAATTCAGGGCAATTAACCAAGTTATATTTTATGACCCAAGTGGGGGTCCGACCTCCAAGTTTTGTGATTAAAGCTAATGCCAGCGGGGTCCTACATTTTAGTTACCTTCGATTTCTTGAAAATCGACTGAGGGCGCAATTCGGTTTCCACGGAACTCCGCTTCGCATCGCCGTAAAGAAAAAGCAATCGAGTGACGAGGAGGAAGAAGAAGTGGCCAAGGTCCGTAAAGTGATTTCTCCTAAGTTAGGAATCAAACCAAGTAAAAAAACTTTGGCGGATCACCATAGAAAGCCATCGCTAGGTTCCCGAAGACGCCGGCTTCTTTCACCAAGAGCCGCATCAAGGACAACGCGTAAGAAAAAAACCTAAGTATCACAAATATTACATCTAGTTCACTTCTACATCGCGCGCCAGTGAGAGGGTGGATTAAGAGGTATTCATGTTAAGTTTTTTATGCGCATTAATGATGAGACTCTCGAAGAGGATCGGTTGGATTTCACAATCACCAGGAAGTGCCTACGAATTATCCGATACGCCATTCCTCATCAATGAGGAAGATCTAGCGGATCTTCAATAAGGATTTCGCTAACGTGAGCGTTTCTTTTTTTTGACTTTCGCCCGAGAGCAACCTAGCAATTTCGCGAATACGAGACTCTCCTTCAAGCCTCTCGCAACGACTTCTCGTTCGGCCTGAGGTTGTTTCTTTTGACAAAAATAAATGATGGGTCGCTCTAGCGGCCACTTGGGCTAAATGAGTCACCGAAAGCACTTGATGGTGTTGTCCAAGGATTTCAATCGACTCTCCCACCTGAATGGCGGTTTGGCCTCCCACGCCTGCATCCACTTCATCTAGAACTAGGGTTAGGGCGCGCCCCTGATGGTCGGGGCGATGCAGTCCCGCTCCCAAAAGAGACAACATGAGGCGAGAGAGTTCTCCTCCTGAGGCAATTTTTGAAAGTGGCCTAAAGCCCTCCCCCGCATTAGATTCAATCCAAATGGAAAGTTGACTGACTCCTTGATCGTCAATGCGAAGCCTTTGGCCTTCATGGATGAAAGGGCTTTCTGGATCTATTCCATAACTCAATCGAAATTGAACCCGTGCTTGATTCATTCCCAGATACTGAAGGCGTTCATGTAGCTGTTGCTCAAGTTCCGGCAAAGCGGACTCGCGTTTATCGTGAAGAGCGAGGGCTGCTTGGCCATACACCTGGGCTGATCGCTTGAGCGCTTTTTCATATACTTCGATCGAATCCTCGCCTTCTTGGAGAATTTTTTGCTCTTGCTTGAGGCGTAAATGAAGATTGGATAAGTCATCTGGCTCACAGCGATGAATCCTTGATAATTTTTCGTACAGCGCTAAGCGGTTCTCGACCTCTTCAATGCGATGGGTTCCTGCTTCGACCCATTTCTGAACGGCTTCTTGCGTTAAAGCCTTTAGATCCTCTAGTTCTAGCACCGCCTGTTTAAGCCGATCCTGAGTAACTGTACTCTCACTCCAAAGACCGCTGGCGCGATGACCCGCGCGAAGGAGCGCATCCAGATTAGGAGTGATTTGCTCAAAGTATTGATTCATTTCTTGGTACAACTGAGCGAGTTGAGCGGCATGTCGTAAGGGTTCTCGCTCTTCTTTTAATTGCGACCATTCACCAATTCTGGGATCGAGAGCATCAAGGGACTCAAAATATCCTTCGAGTTCTGCGAGTCGTTGCTCCCGATCTGCCTCACTTCTTTGTCGAGCACGAAGTGCTAATTGATCCTGCTGAACTTGGTTTACTAAGGGTGAAAGTCCGGCTTCAATTCCAAGGACTTCATCCAGAAGGGCCAAGTGGCGCTCTTCATTCAAGAGACTTTGATGATCGTGTTGACTCATTAATCGCATCCACAGACGCCCAATCTCTTTCAAATCTCCAAGGGAACAAACGCTTTGATTAATCCAGGCCCTAGATCGACCTGCCGAGGATACCTCGCGGCGAAGCTGGATGGGAAATTCGATTTTAAATCCTTTAGTCTTCAGAAAGAGTTCCCATGGAGCCCGAGGTACCTGAAGGGTTCCTTCAACTACGGCGCGATCTTCCCCGCGGCGAACCGTATCCGAATCTCCGCGGGATCCCACAAGCAGACTCAGTGCATCAACGAGTAATGATTTTCCGGCTCCGGTCTCACCCGTTAATACGGTAAACCCGGATCCAAGATCTAAAATAAGATCCTCAACGAGGGCCAAATTTTGGATTCGAAGGCGGGTGAGCATCAACTAGAGCATAGCGAAAGGGAGGGCAATTCTTGACGGATTCTATAAAAAAATGCATACTGATTCTAGTTCTTTCTCAGTCCCTAGGAGCGTTATCCAGAAAGGTGGAGGGTTCAGGCCCTGTGAAACCTTGGCAACCTGCCCTATAAGGCAAGGTGCTACATCCTGCCCTCATTTCTACCAAAAGTAAGGGAAAGATACCGAGCATTCTGAGACTGCTTGATTGTAAAAGTTCTGAATAACCCCTAAAGACTTTATCTGAAGGTGTTATGTGATCACTTCTATTCTTCCTTTTCGTGATGTCCTACGGGAAGGTAAAAAAATTCTTTTTGATGGCTCAACCTCGAGCGCACTCTTTGAAAAAGGATTGGGAACCAATAGAAATTTTGACGAAGCAAGTTTAAAACATCCCGATTGGGTACAATCGATCCATCTTGAATTCTTAAAGGCTGGATCTCAAGTATTAACGACTAATACATGGGGGGCCAATCGCTTTCGACTTGCCTCTTATGGTCTTGAACATCAAGTGGAGGCAATCAATTTAGCTTCCGTAAAGCTTGCTCAGTCAGCCCGATCTGAGAATGATAGTTCTGCTTGGATCGGAGGATGTCTTGGACCTTTGGGTCTACGCATTGAGCCATGGGGGCCTACCTCCTTTGATGAGGCTAAAGCCTGTTTTAGAGAGCAGGCCTTAGTTTTACAAAAGGCAGGAATCGATTGCTTCGTCTTGGAATCTTTTGAAGATATTCAGGAAATCCATCAAGCCATCTTGGCCATTCAGGAAATCGGTTCAACCCCTATTGTGGCCATGATGAACACCAACGATGAAGGCTCGGCTCTCTTCGGATGTTCAGCCGAACAAATCGGTCAATCCCTAACCGAGTGGGGAGTGGATGTTCTAGGAGTTAACGGAGGCAATGGTCCAGCGGTCCATCTTAGAATTTTGGAGCGTTTAAGAAAAGTGACCTCACTTCCTCTCATTTCTCAACCAAGTCCGGGTCTACCCAATGTAGTTGATGGACGTGTATTCTTCATGGCCTCCCCTCAATACTTGGGAGAATTTGCAAATAAGGCGCTCGCACTCGGAGCTCAGTGCCTAGGGGGATGCAGCGGTACAAGCCCTGATCACATCCGGGCCATGGGAGGCTCATTCAGACAAGCTCGTGCCTTTCATCACTCTGTATCTCCCGTAGTTGAAATCAAACGAACAGAAAGTATCAAAGAGGCGATGCCCCAAGCCAAGCGAAGTTTATGGGCGAAAAAAGTTGTTAATGGAGACTTCGTTACGTCTGTAGAACTAGTTCCTCCTAATGGGATGGAATTGGAGAAAATGATTGAAAAGGCTCGTCATTGTCAGTCTTTAGGGGTGGATGCGATCAACATTCCCGATGGCCCCCGAGCTATGGCTCGTATCAGCGCTCTTGCGACCGCGGTCATTGTGGAGCGAGAGGTGGGCATCGAAACTGTCCTCCACTATGCGTGTCGCGACCGCAATCTTTTAGGAATGCAAAGCGATCTTCTTGGAGCGGCGGCGCTGAAACTAAAAAATATTTTAGCCGTTACAGGCGATCCGCCCAAACTCGGCCCCTATCCGAATGCTACGGGTGTCTTCGATGTAGATGCCATTGGCCTCGTTCATATTCTAAGAAATTTGAATATTGGAATCGATATCGGAGGTGGAGGCATCGGCAATCCGACCGCTTTTAGTATTGGCGTAGGAGCGAATCCTGTGGCTCCCGATACACACAAAGAAGAGTCGAGGTTTAAGTGGAAAGTAGAAGCAGGTGCGGAATGGGCTATCACCCAACCTATTTTTGATGCCACGGCCCTGTTTAAGTTTCTTGATTTTGCCCAACCCCTGGGTATTCCCATCGTGGCTGGCATTTGGCCATTCAAGCATCTCAAGAATGCAGAGTTTATGGCGAACGAAGTTCCTGGAGTATTTGTCCCACCGTCTCTTTTAGAGAGAATGGGGCGATTCTCCTCTCAGGGCGATCAACTCAAAGAGGGACAATCGATTGCCAGAGAATTAATGGAGAAAGTTGCCTCTCGGGTAGCGGGTTTTCAAATCAGTGCACCCTTCGGACAGGTTGAAAATATCGCTCCCCTTCTCGAAGGCCTCAAGTCGGGGAGAATTTGATGAAGCCTTGTCGTATTCATTTTATTCTTGAGGGCATGGTCGTCGAGGCCCCATCGGGGATTTCCCTAGAAGAAGTAGCGACTTTTTCCCATGCCGACATTACCTTTGGTTGCAAATCAGGATCGTGTGGTACGTGTCGAGTTTCGATTCCTAATCAGCACACTCAGTGCATTCCTCCATCGGCAGAAGAGGCTTCGTTTATTAAACAATTAGGCGGTTCGCCAAATGAACGATTAGCTTGCCAAGTAAAAATTCTTGGGGACATTAATGTGGAATATTTGGGTCTATGAAAACACTAGAATCAATTCTCCAAGAACGAACTTTTCTGCTCGATGGGGGTATGGGAACGCAAATATTTGCCCACAAGCCAACAGTCGACGATTATGGAGGTCCTCAGTGGGAGGGTTGTCCTGAAATACTCAACCGTCGTCGTCCCTCATGGATCCGGGATATACATCAAAGTTATTTCGAGGCCGGTTCAGACGGAGTGGAGACTAATACCTTCGGATGCAACGAACTAGTCCTATCGGACTTTGGGCTTGAAAAAGAAGCTTATCAATTAAATGTTGAAGCGGCACAACTTGCTCAAGAAGTGGCGCGATCCTTTACTACCCCAAAATTTGTCATTGGGTCCGTGGGACCTGGGACCAAGCTCTTAACGTTAGGTCACACCCATTACGATGTCATGCTTCGCTCCTACATGAATCAGATTGAAGGTTTAATGGAAGGGGGCGTCGATGCTCTACTCTTTGAGACATGCCAAGATTTAGCACAAATTAAATTAGTGGTACGCGCTGCCAAGTCTGTCATGATGCGACGTCAGAAAAAAGTTCCTATTTGGGTTCAAGCCACCGTAGAAACGACTGGAACCCTCTTGGTGGGTAGCGAGATGGCCTCCGTTCTGACCGCCATTGAACCCTTAGGCGTTGATGTTCTAGGCATGAATTGCGCTACAGGACCCAACGAAATGCATGCACACCTCCAGGTTCTTGCGGAACAAAGTCCTTTTATGATTAGTTGTGTCCCCAATGCAGGAATACCTGAAAACAAAGGGGGGCATGTTCATTACCCCTTAGATTCGGAAGCCTTTGCAGCCGATGTGCTAAAACTTGGACAAGAATTTGGAATTAATATTTTGGGTGGATGCTGCGGAACCACACCTGAACACATAAAAGCCTTGTCCAAAGTGATTGGGTCTGTGACTCCCAAGCCTCGTGCGCGAACGTCCGAGCGCAGTATTTCCAGCCTCTATAGTTCGCTCAATCTTGCTCAACTTCCTCCGCCGATTATTGTGGGAGAGCGGACAAATGCCAATGGATCAAGAAAATTCAAAGATCTCTTAGCCTCTGAGGACTGGGAAGGCCTTGTTTCAATCGCCAAAGATCAACAAAAGGAAGGAGCTCATCTACTCGATGTGTGCGTCGCCTATGTCGGTCGCGATGAGGTAAGAGACATGGAGGAGGTCTTAAAGCGGGTAGTCGTCCAAACCACGCTCCCCCTGATGATTGATTCAACGGAAGTTCCCGTAATCGAAAGAGCCCTTCAAGTAGCTCCGGGTAAATGTATTGTAAATTCTATTAACTTTGAAGATGGCGAAGAGCGTGCACGACAAGTCATTGAGCTATGCAAGACTTACGGAGCAGGCCTAGTTGCGCTAACAATCGATGAGCGTGGGATGGCTAAAACACGTGAACAAAAGTTTGAGGTTGCTCGTCGACTCATTCGGTTAGCCGAATCCTATGGGCTCCCCCAAGGTGATCTCATCATTGACCCTCTCACCTTTACCCTGGGAAGCGGAGATGAGGAGTTCCGCGGGAGTGCGGTAGAAACCCTTGAGGCCATTGCTCTCATTAAAGAAAATTACCCCGAGGTTAGAACCATCCTCGGGGTTAGTAATGTCAGTTTTGGATTAATGCCCCAGGCGCGACATAGTTTGAATGCCCTCATGTTGTATCACGGGGTTAAAAAAGGTCTGGACTTCGCCATCTTTAATTCAGCTAAAGTGATTCCGGTAGCCAAAATCGAATTAAACGAACGAACCATGATTGAGGATCTCATTTTTGATCGTCGACGAGAAGGTTATGATCCTCTCAAAAGCATCTTGGCTCATTTCTCGACCAAGCCCCAGATTGCTAAAACAGAAATGGATCAATCAATTCCTTTAAAAGAGAGAATTGCATTGGGAATTATTGACGGAGAAAAACAACGAATTGTGATCGATGTTCAGAAAGCTCTCGACCAAGGCGATGACCCTCTTTGGCTGATTAACGAAGTTTTATTGGGAGCGATGAAGGTTGTAGGGGAACGTTTTGGCTCAGGGGAAATGCAATTGCCTTTTGTTTTAGAGAGTGCGGAAGCTATGAAAGCAGCGATTGCCGTCATTGAACCGCGACTTCCCAAGGAAAGCAATACCACCAAAGGTCGGATCATCTTGGCAACCGTTAAGGGTGATGTTCACGATATTGGAAAAAATTTAGTGGATATCATTCTGTCGAATAATGGTTTTGAAGTAAAAAATATCGGCATCAAGAAACCCATAGAGGATATTCTTCAAACCTATTCAGAATGGCCCGCAGACGCGATTGGGCTTTCAGGATTATTGGTTAAATCTACAGTTATTATGAAAGAAAATTTAACTTATATGCAGCAAAGGGGCTTTGATGTCCCAGTAATTTTAGGGGGGGCAGCGTTGACACGACAATACGTAGAAACTACGTGTCGGGAGTGTTACCAAGGTCCCGTGTACTATGCTTCCGATGCTTTCGAAGGCTTGCGGTTAATGCAGGAACTGAAAGAGGGTTCGCTATCTCCAACTTCCAAGGCCGCTCTTGTAGCTGAAGAAGCACCTTCACTGAAGATCATTGAGAAAGGCCATCAAGCGGTCGACCTAACCCCAGCCGGACAGAGTTCGTGGGTCCGACGAATAGACGCAACTCCCATCCCTCCCTTCTGGGGGGTAAAAACTCACAGAGCCAGCCTTGAAGAATTGTGGTCTTATCTCGACACTTGGGTTTTAATTCATCATCGATGGGGCTATTCACAAGGATCACTAAGTTCCGAAGCGTTCGCTAAACTCCAAAAAGAAAAAGTAGAGCCTCAACTTCAAGAGTGGAAGGAGCGGCTTCTTCAACTTAATTTCATTCAACCCCAGGCTCGCTATGGTTACTTTCCCGTTCGCGCAGAGAGAGAAAATCTTCAGTGGTTCGATCCCGAAGCCAAGAAGATTTTATCTACCATGTCTTTTCCTCGACAAAATAAAGGGAGGCGCCTAAGTATTCCGGACTTTTTTACCTCCTCCAGTGAAAGATTAGATGTGGGAGCCTGTCAATTGGTGACGCTAGGACAGGAGCCCGCAGAATTCACCCAAAAACTATACAGTACAGGTCAGTTTTCAGAATACTTTTTAGCCCATGGACTCATGACCGAACTCACTGAGGCTTATGCCGAACTTCTTCATGCTCACATTCGAAAAGAATTGGGTATCGATGGTAAGGATGCACCTCAGCGCCGTCAACTTTACGCGCAAGGATATCAGGGGTCTCGGTTTTCTTTTGGCTATCCTGCCTGTCCGGATCTCGAAGGCAACCAACCTCTACTTCATCTTTTAGACGCCTCTCAAATTGGCGTTGAGTTGACCGAATCTTTTCAGATGGATCCCGAGTTTTCAACGAGCGCATTAATTGCTTGGCATCCTCAAGCCCGTTATTTTTCTGTTTAGTGGGTTAAAAAAGTATCTTTATGATCAAAAGAATGGTCTCATTAATTTCCACCCAGCGTTTACAGGACGTTTAGTGAGTGAGAACCTATGGCACGTTTAAAAAAACAATGGTCCGCTACCGAAGCAATTGCCTTAGCGGCTGAAATTAAAAAAACGCTCTCGGTGAGTCACCGACAAGCAAAAGGGCTGATCGATGGACGATGTGTATGGGTCAATGAAGTTATTATTCAAAAGCATGGCCATCGTCTAATCCCGGGTCAAACCCTACGAGTCGATTATGATCCGGAGCGAGTCTATGAATTAATTCCGACGCGATCTAAAATCGATGCCACGCCGTTTGAAACACTCTTTGAAGATAAGCATTTGCTTTTTGTGAACAAGCCCGCTGGGCTCCTGACGGTGCCCAGCGACAGTCCTCATGATGCCTCCCTGGCCGATCGCATCTCAGACCATTACCGCTTACGTGGCTTTCGTCGCTTCGAACTCTATATTGTTCATCGACTTGATAAATTTACGAGTGGAGTCTTAGTATTCGCTAAAACCCCTGAGGGTCTCCATGGTCTAAAAAAGCTTTTCAATCTGCACAAGATTCAACGTATCTATAAAGCAATTTTGGTGGGTGAACTTCCTGAAAACAGTGGAACACTCCGTGATCAATTAATGGAACAGGCCAAAACTCTTCGAATGAAAGTCATTAAAGGCAAAACGCCTACGATGGGGGTCAAGGAAGCCATTACCCATTACCGTGTGATTGAACGTTTGCCGGGTCATACCGTATTAGAGATACGACTTGAAACAGGTCGACGCAATCAAATTCGAGTCCAGTTTGCTGATCGAGGCTACCCTCTTTTAGGCGATCAGGTCTATGGCCAAGAAAGTCCTTTGATCGATCGCCAAGCCTTGCACGCCGAACTTTTAGGCTTTACTCACCCGGTAACAGGTCAACAAATTACCGTTCAATCCAAAAGCCCGTATGATATGAATCGAGTTTTAGAATTACTTCGTAATCAACGCAGACTTCATCGCGCAGAGACGGGTATTCAGGGGGACGTGGGTATTTATAAGCCCCATATCACGGATGCTCAAAAGAAAAAGCGTGTGAATCGCATGAAGAAATTCAATGAACGAACCGCACTTCGGCCTAGCACCAATTCCACGCACACTCGACCCCGCCGCCCAATCAGAAAAGAGACGGTTCAAATCAAGGAAAATCGAACTACGCAACCTTTAAAATCTTCGCCCAACGTCCGTGTTTGGAAAAAGAAAACTTAATCGGCGTACTCAATTATTTTTTTCTTCCTACGTCCACCTTTGCCAGGTCCCTTTGGGCGCCCCGCAATCAACCAGGCTATCGAACCAATTCCAGGGACGAAGATTATGATAACTAACCAAGCCCATTTGGGAAGGCTTCTAATTTTGCCCTCTTCGGCGATGCCCTCGCTGAACCTTCAAGGGTAGTCCATTGTTGCCGCTCGACCGTTTTGAGCCTATCCTTACACCATAGTGGCATGGGTTGTCTTGGTGCTCGGTTTCGGTTCCAATCGCTTGAGCG
>JALRCU010000040.1 GCA_023257195.1 Holophagaceae bacterium | reverse complement strand
AACCTCGATCGAACCTTGCATTTTTCCGTCTACTAACCTGAGAATTTTATGGCAGGTTTTAGCGGCCACTTCGCTGTGTGTAACCATGACTAATGCGGTCGACTCTTGGGTGGCCAGTTTTGATAGTAAGCCTAGAATATTGAGGCCTGAGGTTTGGTCTAAATTTCCCGTGGGTTCATCCGCCAATAAGACCGCAGGTTTTGAAGCTAGAGCTCGTGCTACCGCAATACGCTGCTGCTCGCCGCCTGATAGTTCGTGAGCCCAAGCATGAGCCCTAGCTTCAAGCCCAATAGAGGTAAGCAGAGATTTAACCCTTTCCTGAATCTTTGAATTACTCCACCCGAGCAATTGTAGAGGAAGTTCGATATTTTCCGAAGCCGTTAACGTCGGAATAAGGTGAAAGAATTGAAAAATAGTCCCGATACGCTCCCGTCGAACTCGTGATCGCTCAAGAGGCGTGATGTTAGTAAGATCTTGGTTCTCAAGCATCACGCAACCCTCATCCGGTCGATCCAGTCCTCCCAGAAGATTCAGCAAGGTCGTTTTACCGCAACCCGAAGGACCTAGAATCGCTAATCGATCGCTTGGTTCAAGTTCTAAGTCGATCCCGCTCAGAACCCAACGATCTCCATAGCGCTTTCCTAAACGACGAGCGGATAAAACCGGCATGAAATCTCCATTGATTTAAGACTAACGAAGGATCTAAATAACCCACCTTATTTAGGATCTAGACTTCGAAGAACTCCGGTTCGACCTCGTCTTGATCCAGCGGGGGTGTAATGCCTGTCCAGCCCAGCAACCATAGGCCATTGATCATTAAGTTGCCCACCACGAGGATAATCCCAAACCACAACAGAAAGGTACTTTGAAAGCCAATCAATAAAGCCGTCAAAAGAATAAAAAGAACCATTTTATTGAAAGGTCGAGAAACTCCAAAAGGAGATTTCTTAAATGAGGCAAATCTGATTTTGGAGATCATGAAAACCCCTGCTAAAAATAATTGAAGGGCAAAAACAAGAGCAAGGTGTCTTGACGAAAGACGAGTAGGCCAGTGCAGGACGACCGAAGCAAGCGTGCCTGCCGCCATCGGGATGGGCATTCCCATAAAAAAACGGGGATCGGTTTCCTTGGTTTGGATGTTGAAGCGAGCTAAGCGCAAGGCCCCGCAGGCAAGATAGAAAAAACATGCGGCCCACCCAATAAATTTAAGCTGAGGGTCTAGTTTACCGAGTTCGAGAAAGGCATATTGGTAAGCCATAATAGCCGGGGCCATCCCAAAACTTGTAATATCGGCGATGGAATCGAGTTGGATACCAAATTCGGTGGTGGTATTCGTCATGCGCGCCAGTCGACCATCCATACCATCAAAAATGCCCGCCAAAATAAGAAAAATAGCAGACCATTTGAGATAAAAAGTGGCGTCTCCTGTGGAAGCATTCAGACTCATGACTACTGAAGAAAATCCACAAAAGATTGAAAGAAGGGTTACACCTGATGGAATCGCAAACTTCGATTTTTGAAGAGCTTGGCGTCTAAATTCGCGCCGTCGCTCCTTGCGATCTTCAGGTGTTCGGGAGTTTTCCATCATCTTCATAGTTTAACTAAGGTGTCTTGAAAATGAATTGAGAGATAATGAAACTTATGAAAAAGGGCTCTAGAGTACTCGTGGTTATCGGCGGAGGCCATGCGGGCATTGAAGCAGCGCACATCTCTGCGCGCCTAGGTATTACTACTCATTTATTGACCATGTCCGTTGAGCAAATTGGTCAGATGAGTTGCAATCCAAGTATTGGAGGAGTAGGTAAAGGACACATGGTACGGGAAATCGATGCGTTAGGCGGATTAATGGCCCACCTCATCGATCAAACGGGAATTCATTTTAGAGTACTGAATGCCTCAAGAGGAATGGCGGTTCGAGGTCCTCGCGCGCAAGCCGATAAAGTCAAATACCGACGTTATGCTCAATCCTATTTAACTCATCTACCTAATCTAAATCTTCATGAAGGACTAGCCGTTGAAATTCTTTTTGAAGAGGCATCGAAAAAAATTGAAGGGGTTCGTCTTCAA
>JALRCU010000031.1 GCA_023257195.1 Holophagaceae bacterium | reverse complement strand
AGAGTATTGGAAGAAAATGGGTTTGGTGCAGATGTTATTCAGGGGGTAACCGATTCGTTAGAGAATGAGTTTACAAATTTAAGAGCAGATATTTTATCTAAAGCTGAACAATCTCTTTCTAATCAGGAAAAATCAATAGGGGAAAAACCGGGAAGAAAATCTGATTTAAAAAGACTTGCAGAATTAAACAACTTTGGAATATTTGAAAGCAGTCACGATAAACTTCTGAATAAAATTATTGGCATACCGGATTTGCAGCAGGAAGATATTGATGATTTAAAATCTCTATCAGATGCGGCATCGGAGTTGTTCCGGGAGATAGAAAAGAATTACGGAAGTGATATTTATGCTTCCCGTCATTTGCAGACCATACAGCGTTCAATAGATACAATCGTAGCAAGAAATATCAACAATAAAAACCGTTTAATGAGAATTATAAACGGCATAAAAAAGATTTTTGATATGTTTTTGACCGGACTTTTAATGCGTCCGTTTACAATTTTTGAAAACCTTTACTCTGGCGTAAAAGAAGTTTTAGTGCCAACCATAATGGGCAAAGGACTTAAAAAAGAGGATTGGGAGGTATATCGAAAAATGCTTTCTGATGTTACCATAAGAGGTCAGGCATTTGGTGAAGAAATAGGAAACTTTTCTCCACAGGAACTTTATACCAATACTTTAAAATGGAAGTGGGATTGGAAGAACTGGAGTAGTCAAGGTCTTGCAGAAAAAAGACGTTCTTTAACATTTGCACTTATGCTGCCCGGAAGAGTTGGATTGCTTGGTTTTGACAGTGCCAATAAAGTAACTATAACAAATAAGGTATTTAATAATGCTATTTATAAGGCATTAACCCAACATCTCACGACACGAGCTGACGACAGCCATGCAGCACCTGTATGTAAGTTCCCGAAGGCACCAATCCATCTCTGGAAAGTTCTTACTATGTCAAGACCAGGTAAGGTTCTTCGCGTTGCATCGAATTAAAC
This sequence comes from Holophagaceae bacterium, assembly GCA_023257195.1. Lineage (GTDB taxonomy): Bacteria > Acidobacteriota > Holophagae > Holophagales > Holophagaceae > Acidiparvus > Acidiparvus fluvialis. The sequence continues at coordinate 1,509 of JALRCU010000031.1, read as the reverse complement.
CACATGCTCCACCGCTTGTGCGGGCCCCCGTCAATTCATTTGAGTTTTAGTCTTGCGACCGTACTCCCCAGGCGGTCTACTTATCGCGTTAGCTGCGCCACTAAAGCCTCAAAGGCCCCAACGGCTAGTAGACATCGTTTACGGCATGGACTACCAGGGTATCTAATCCTGTTTGCTCCCCATGCTTTCGTACCTCAGCGTCAGTATTAGGCCAGATGGCTGCCTTCGCCATCGGTATTCCTCCAGATCTCTACGCATTTCACCGCTACACCTGGAATTCTACCATCCTCTCCCATACTCTAGCCAACCAGTATCGAATGCAATTCCCAAGTTAAGCTCGGGGATTTCACATTTGACTTAATTGGCCACCTACGCGCGCTTTACGCCCAGTAAATCCGATTAACGCTTGCACCCTCTGTATTACCGCGGCTGCTGGCACAGAGTTAGCCGGTGCTTATTCTGCGAGTAACGTCCACTATCCAAGAGTATTAATCTCGGTAGCCTCCTCCTCGCTTAAAGTGCTTTACAACCAAAAGGCCTTCTTCACACACGCGGCATGGCTGGATCAGGGTTCCCCCCATTGTCCAATATTCCCCACTGCTGCCTCCCGTAGGAGTCTGGGCCGTGTCTCAGTCCCAGTGTGGCGGATCATCCTCTCAGACCCGCTACAGATCGTCGCCTTGGTAGGCCTTTACCCCACCAACTAGCTAATCCGACTTAGGCTCATCTATTAGCGCAAGGCCCGAAGGTCCCCTGCTTTCTCCCGTAGGACGTATGCGGTATTAGCATCCCTTTCTTGCCTAACCTGTTCAATAGTACGCTTGCCTGTAGCTAACTCTTGTAGTTTTGCTTGGGCTAATGCTATATCGTTTTGTAGGCTATCAATAGACTTTTGAAGTTTGTCTTGAGAGAAGTTTTTATATTGCCTGTCCTGTGCTAGACGTTGCGCTACTACGTTATACCCACCAGCATAAAGTTTGGTAAGCAGGTTGTTTAAATCAATCACATTTTGAGGCGCACCTGAATTACGACCGGCATTGTCAGGTGAATAACCTGCCGCACGTATACGCTCAAACAATTGACCAATTAGATCGTTTACTGCATTGAGCACCCCCGACGCAGGGCCACTGTTTTTAATTTCGTTACTGTACTGCCGCAGTAATGCAGCTTCTTTTGCTGAAGTAGTACGGAACGTATCAGCCAGCGTACCTTTTAACTTTGACTCAGTAGTTGCTGGGGCTTCAAAAGCTTGCAGCTTTTGAGTAATAAAATCGACAGACTTTTGATCACTTTTAACTTTACCCCGCAGTGGGCCTTGCAGTCTGTTTAATATACCTTCACCAAAAGCTACAGCCTGTGGGTTTGGTAGGGCTACGAGGCGTTGCGCTAAGTCGTACTCTTGCTGTTCAAACTCGTTAAAAGGTTGTGTGACTTCAGTAGAAGGAGCTTCAGTAAAAGGAGCTTCAGCAGGTTTTTTAGCGGCTCTTTCAGCACGATCAGTTTCGTCCC
>JALRCU010000030.1 GCA_023257195.1 Holophagaceae bacterium | reverse complement strand
CGCATGTTTTTTATAATCAATGGGTCGAGCACGTCGATTCATCAACGTGAGTTGCACGGCCGACCAAATATGGAGCAGGACCACTAACAGGAGTCCGCCGCGTGCCAACCAAATCCCGTAGCCTCCTGCGAGGTCATGGAGCTTTTGGGCGTAGGCATTGAGCGCTTGGCCGCCGTCGTTGGCATAGACCAAAAGATTGCCCAGCATGTGAACGATGACGAAGAGCACCAAGAAAATACCCGTCACCGCCATGATGATCTTTTGCCCGATGGAGGACTGAGAAAAGCGCGACGAGGTCATGCCGATCCTTCAAACGAAAAGGGAGAGGGTTAAGTGGTCGTTATCTAATACTTTAGCAAATGGACGGGCGGGTTAATTCCCCTAAGATTTTGGACGACCACGAACCGAATCACTTCCAACTCCACCCAGAGGAGACGTCTTCGATTGCTCGTTTGAGGGCGAGGGAACCCTTGGAGTTGTATTTTTCAAGGAGAATCGCTTCTTCACTAAGATGAGATATAACTCTATTTAGATCACGAGAGCGCAATCAAGTGCCTTGATTTCAAGGCTTCGACCCTATACTGATGAATGGCTACCATCTCAGTTGATGACTAGCTGATATGCATAGATTCCTAGCCTGGGTGGAAGTTGTGCGTTCTTATCACCAGGTAGTACAAAGGAATAATTTATGCCGCAAGGAACTGTCAAGTGGTTCAACGCCGACAAGGGTTTTGGTTTCATTACCCCTGACGAAGGCGGAGCCGATCTCTTCGTTCATCACACTGCCATTCAAGGCACGGGCTTCAAAACCCTCGATGAAAACCAACGAGTGAGCTTTGAAGTTGGCCAAGGCCAAAAAGGCCCCCAAGCCACCAACGTCAACAAAGTTTAATTGCTGACGGGTTAAAAAAAAGGACCTCTTCGGAGGTCCTTTTTTTATGCCTGCTGACCCATGAGATTAAGGGCGCTTCCCGCTTTGAACCATTCGATTTGTCCGGCATTGAAAGTATGCGCCACGGGGAAGGATTCTTCCGATCCATTAGCATGATGAAGCGTGAGCGTCAAAGGAACACCCGGCGTCAGGGTCGTGAGTCCTGTAATCGAGACCCGATCATCTTCTTGGACTTTGTCATAATCCGAAGCTTGAACAAAGGTCAAAGGAAGCAGCCCTTGTTTTTTTAAATTGGTTTCATGAATACGAGCAAAACTTTTCACAATAATAGCGAGACCCCCGAGGTGACGGGGTTCCATTGCGGCATGCTCACGAGAACTTCCTTCCCCGTAGTTTTCATCTCCAAATACGACCCAACCTAGGCCCTCTTTCTTGTAATAACGGGCCGCGGCGGGGACTTCCACGTATTCGCCGGTGAGTTGATTCTTCACCGCATTCGCTTTGCCGTTAAAAAAGTTTATGGCGCCAATAAAAAGGTTATTGGAGATGTTATCGAGGTGACCTCGGAACTTCAACCAGGGTCCGGCCATGGAAATATGATCCGTGGTGCATTTCCCTTTCGCTTTGAGGAGCACGGGGAGACGTTCAAAATCCTTTCCCGACCACTTCGGAAAAGGATCGAGCAGCTGGAGACGTTCACTGGTTGGACTGACTTTGACTTGCGTCGAAGCACCGGATGCCGACGGTGCTTGGTACGTCACTTGTCCCGCATCAAAACCTTGTTGAGGAAGTTCATCCCCGTAAGGCGATTTCAATTTGAAGAGTTGACCATCGGCTCCGGTAAGAGAATCGGTTTCAGGGTTGAAGGTGAGTCGTCCGGCGAGGGCAAGCGCGGTAACAATTTCCGGTGAGGCCACAAACGCATGCGTCTCTGCATTACCGTCATTACGCGCCGCAAAATTACGATTGAACGACGTGATAATGGAATTCTTTTCACCTTTGGTGACTTTGTGGCGTTTCCATTGACCAATACAGGGTCCGCAAGCATTGGCTAAAACCACACCGCCCACTTTTTCGAAGATCGCCAACTGTCCATCGCGAGCAATGGTCGCTCGGATCTGCTCGCTCCCCGGGGTGACGGTGAATTCAGCTTTGGTTTTCACCCCATGATCAAGGGCTTGCTGGGCCACATGCGCGGAGCGTGCCATATCCTCGTAGCTTGAATTGGTGCACGAACCAATGAGTCCGACTTTGAGTTCTTCGGGATAACCTTTTTCACGGACGGCTTGGGCAAATTGGGAAAGCGGCCATGCGAGATCGGGGGTAAAGGGACCATTGATATGGGGCTCTAGGGTATCGAGATCAATCTCGATCACTTGATCATACGTGCATCCCTCATCGGCCGATAAAAGCGATTGATGTTGTTCGGCAAGGGCTGCGAGGTCGGTACGTCCGGTCGCTTTGAGATAGTCACCCATCCGGTGATTAAAAGGAAAGACGGAGGTGGTGGCACCAATTTCTGCCCCCATGTTACAAATCGTTCCCATGCCGGTGCAGGAAATGCTCGCCACGCCGGGGCCAAAATATTCCACGATGGCACCGGTGCCTCCTTTGACGGTGAGAATACCGGCGAGTTTCAAGATCACATCTTTAGGCGAGGTCCAGCCTTTGAGTTGGCCGGTCAGTTTCACCCCAATCACTTTGGGAGCTTTCAGTTCCCAGGGCATGCCGGCCATGACGTCGACTGCATCGGCGCCGCCGACCCCAATGGCGACCATGCCGAGTCCGCCGGCGTTGGGCGTATGGGAATCCGTTCCAATCATGAGACCACCGGGGAAGGCGTAATTCTCCAAAACCACTTGGTGGATGATGCCGCTGCCGGGACGCCAGAAACCGAGTTGATATTTTTGGCAAACGGATTCGAGGAAATCATAAACTTCTTTATTGTCGGTTTGAGCTTTAAGCAAATCGGCTTCGCGACCCACCTCGGCTTGAATCAAATGATCGCAGTGAACCGTACTCGGCACCGCCGCTTCGGAAAGTCCGGACGACATGAATTGGAGCAAGGCCATCTGTGCTGTGGCATCCTGCATGGCCACCCGATCGGGACGCAACATCAGATACGACTTACCCCGCTCAAGAGCCTGACCCTCAGGATCGTCGACATGACTGTAGACAATTTTTTCGGCAAGCGTCAGCGGTTTTCCTAAACGCGCACGGACCTTGGCTAACCGTTGGGTCATCTGCGCATAAGCCTTTGCGACAAAGGATGCGGTGGATTCAATTTGAGCCAAGGGGATCCTCCAAGAGTCGAAATCTAATCTCTTTATTATGCGAGGATCGCGGGGCAAACTCTAGCGTGTGATAGAATGACTATTCAAACACCTTGCGGGGGGTTGAATGAAAACGTTCTTAGAGTTCAAAGGTCAAAGTCTTCCTCAAGACCGCTATGCCCTCATCGCCGGTCGTTGGCATCAGCCGATTGTCGATGCCCTCATTCAGGGAGCTCAAGACGCCCTCATTCACGCCGGAGGCCAAGTCAGTCAAATGGACCTCGTCCGTGTGCCGGGATCGTTTGAGATTCCTCAGGCCGCCCAATGGGTCCTTCAAGAAAAACGTCATGCCGGTTTGATCTTACTGGGGTGCATCGTTCAAGGGGATACGCCCCATTTTGAGGTCTTAACCCATTCGGTGATGGGTGCCGTTCAAACCCTCGCCCTTCAAGGATCCCTTCCCTTGACCTGTGGGATCCTAACCGTTCATACCTTAGAGCAAGCCGAAGCGCGGGCCAGAAAAGACAAAAATAATAAGGGCTGGGAAGCCATGTTCGCTCTTTTGGAAATGATTCAAGTCAAGCGAAACGGATCATCAGCTCATGGGAATTAGACGACGTGGGCGAGAGTACGCTCTCCAAATGCTCTATGCCATGGATGTGAATGAATATCTTCCCGAAGAAGTGTTTCAGGGTTTTAAAACGATTCAGGATCTCAATCAAGAAGCGTTCGCCAACGCCAAGGCCCTGGTCCTCGGCGTCCATCAGCATCATGAAATCATCGACCAGATGATCCAGAATTTTGCGGAGCATTGGAAAATTGCCCGTATGGTTGTCGTCGACCGTAATTTATTACGTTTAGGGCTCTACGAACTTATGCACTGCCCCGATATTCCCTATCCCATCATCATTAACGAGTCCCTCGAGATCGCCAAAGAATTCAGCGATCCCGATAGTACGCAGTTCCTCAACGGTATTTTAGATTCGGCTCGCAAGCATTTTCGACCCAACGACATTGTGGTCCGTCGTCGACCTAAATCCAAAACCGATTCCGAGCCCCCGATCGCTCCCTCTCCCAGCGACCCTACCTAGGGTGCCCGAGAAGGTTTTCTTGATGATTTAGGGTGGGGACGTCAAAATAAAAAAGAGCCCACTCTAGGCCCGCATAGCTCAGTTGGTAGAGCGCGAGTTTTGTAAACTCGATGTCGCTGGTTCAATCCCGGCTGCGGGCTCCACTTCTTTAAGGGACTTGACCCTTCATGACCCAACAAAAAATTTTAGGTTCGGCTTCGGGGGTCGGTCTCATGACCCTGCTGTCACGCTTTACGGGCCTGTTGCAGAGTATGTTTTTAGCCCACTTCCTCGGGGCGGGTCCGGCCGCGGACGCTTTTGCCGTGGCTTTTCGTCTTCCCAATCTCTTCCGTCGATTCACCGCCGAGGGCACCATGGCCGCAGCGTTTCTTCCGACGTTGACCGAGACCGAAGCAGCCGAAGGTCATGAGGCGGCGGTGCGGACCGGCATCTTTTTTCTCGGGACGCTCACGTTGCTGCTCACCTTCCTCGTTCTAGGCGTCCTCCTTTTTATGAATCCCATTACGGGATGGCTCACGATGGGGCGCGACGCCACGCAACACGACCTCACTACGCTACTCGCACGCATCATGTTTCCCTATTTAGTTTTAGTGAGTCTCACCGCTGGGATGGCCGGTCTTTTAAATTTCAAAGGTAAATTTATCCTCGCCGCGTCCGTATCGATTTTCTGGAACCTTGCTTTTATCCTTTTTGCCGGTGGGATGATCCTCACCCTGAAATCTTCAGGATCTGAGCTGATGGAAAACCAAGTGGCCCTGATCTGCGCTCAAGCGGTCTTAGTGGGCGGACTCGTTCAGTTAGGGGTCCTCGTACCGTCTGCTTTTCGCATGGGCTTTCGTTTTAGACCCGGACTTCATTTTAAAAATCCCTGGGTTCTCAAGGCCCTAAAACGAATGGCTCCCGGTCTGATTACCGCAGGGATTTATCCGATTAATGTGCTGATCTCGACGGCGCTTGCGTCCCGTCTTTCCGACGGCGCACAAGTCGTCCTCTTCAACAGCGGCATGATGAGTGAAATGGTTTTAGGTCTCTTTGCAATGTCCGTGGCCACGGTCAGCCTGCCCACCCTCGCTCGCTTGGCTGAAGAAAAAAATATGATCGGGGTTCAAGACACCATCGCCACCAGTTTGTCGGGTGCATCGCTCATGTGTATTCCGGCAAGCATCGGTCTTGCCCTCTTAGCCGGTCCGATCATCAGCATGTTTTTTTATACCGGGGCCTAGTCCCTCTCTGCCGTTCAATGGACTGCTTCGACGCTGGTCTTTCAATGTGTGGGGATATTGTTTATTGCGACCCAACGCATTGGGACTCAAGCTCTCTATGCCTTCAAAGACTATCGAGGCGCTATGATCTCGGCGTCCATCAGCCTCATCAGCAATATCGCCTTTTCTCTTTGGCTTATTCAACCCTTAGGAACTCAAGGATTGGCTCTGGCCAATGGTCTCTCTAGTTTGGTCGGGGTTGCGGTGTTGCTGGTGCGTCTC
>JALRCU010000036.1 GCA_023257195.1 Holophagaceae bacterium | reverse complement strand
AAATTCCTTTCGAGGTGGTGGATTCTGTTTTAGGTGAGACCGCTGCGCGTTCACGCTCGGCCTCTTTTCGAACGTCGGATATCGCCGGCATTGATATTATGGCGGCGACAGCAAAAAATGTATTTGAACTATGCCCGCAGGATGAAGACCGAGATATTTTTAAGTTTCCTGAACTCTTGGATTGGATGTTAGCGAATAAAATACTGGGTAATAAAACTCGCCAAGGTTTTTTTAAGAAAGACAAGGGCCCCGACGGTAAAAAGAGATTCTTATCGCTGGATCCTGAAACCAAAACCTACCGACCTCAAATTAAAAAAGACTGGCCCCTGCTGAAAGAACTCAAAAGCATCGACGATCCAGTCGAACGCGTGAGGACCTTGCTGACGTCACCCGACGAAGCCGGCGATCTGGCATGGGCCTGCATAGCCCCCAACCTGATCTACGCCGTGAATCGACTTGGAGAAGTTACCGAGATGCCGTGGGATGTGGATCGCGCCATCAAAAATGGATTCAATTTCGACGTAGGGCCTTTCGAACTTTGGGATGCCCTAGGGATCGAACGTGTGGTCTCCCGGTTGCGTTATGAGGGACGTAAGATTCCTCAACTCATTGAGGAAATGCTTGCCCGGGGCCTGTCGTCGTTTTATCAATGGGAGCAAGGCGTTCCAGTGGCTCAACTTCATCCGCCCACCTTGGGGTACCGACCTCTTCCGTCTCTCCCGAAACAAATCACGCTCAAACGATCCACCGGTACCTCCAAAATTATTGCTGAAAATCAGGGGGCACGGCTCGTGGATCTGGGTGATGACGTAGCCTGTCTGGAATTCAAAACGAAGATGAATGCGATCGACGATCAAATCGTGTTGATGATGGAAGACGCCATTCAAAAACATGTCCCCGGAAGATTTAAAGGTCTCGTGGTCGGCAATCAGGGCAAGATGTTTAGCGCGGGGGCCAATCTCGTGTTTGTCCTCAATGCGGCCCGCGATAAAAACTATGACGTGATCGAAGAAGGGTCTCGCCGTTTACAATATGCCTGTCGCTTAATGACGTACGCGCCTTTTCCCGTGGTCGCGGCCCCGTTCCAAATGGTGTTAGGGGGCGGGTGTGAAGTGACCCTCGCGTGTCAACGCGTGGTGGGTCAAGCGGAAACCTATATGGGTCTCGTGGAAGTGGGGGTGGGGGTGATCCCGGCTGGGGGCGGATGCCTGCAGATGCTCCTACGTCTCGAGGAAGCTCTGGAGGCGAAGGGTGAAAAAGGTCCGATGCCAAAAGTGAAAGCCGCGTTCCAACTTATTGGCACGGCTCATGTGAATACCAGCTTCGACGAGGCGCAGCGTCAAGGCTATTTCCGACGAACGGATCGTCGCGTCATGAATGCCCAACATCTGCTCCATGAAGCCAAGCAAGAAGTCTTATCCATGGCGAGACAGTTTAAGCCCGTCCTCCCCCGCGTCTTGCATCTCCCAGGCCTCGGCGGCGTGACCGCCCTCACCTCGGCGGTCAAAGATTTCCAACTTCAAGGCCTGGCGAGTGACCATGATGCGCTCATCATGGGTGAACTCGCGCATGTCCTCTGCGGAGGCGACGTCAGCCCCGTCCAGGAGGTGACGGAGGAGCGCATCTTGGAACTCGAACGCCAGGCCTTCGCGCGACTCTGCAGTTATGAAAAAACGCAAGCGCGAATGGAGAGCATCCTCACAAAAGGGAAGCCGCTCCGCAACTAGGTTAGGGTCGATCCCAAGGTGGTGGTCCCAGCCCGAATCGAACGGGCATGTCCTTACGAACGGCAGATTTTAAGTCTGCTGCGTCTACCTGTTCCGCCATGGGACCCACTTTCTAGATTACTTCACCTGTAAACAAAACTGAAAACTAAAGACAATGAAAGTTGGTGCTTTCTTAATTTCTTGAGATGCTGTCCCTATGAACCTTGATTCCCCCCATCGTCTCCTTGAGGGACTGAACGAGCCTCAGCAACGGGCCGTCGTGACGACGCGCGGACCTATTCTGATCTTGGCGGGGGCGGGGTCCGGGAAAACCACCGTCATCACGCGTCGGATCGCTTGGCTCATTGAATCCGAAGGGGTCGCACCGGGCGCGATTTTAGCCATGACCTTTACCAATAAAGCGGCCCAAGAAATGTCTGAACGGGTTCAGCATTTAGTCTCGATTCCTGCCTATCAGCTTTGGGTCAGTACGTTTCATAGTTTTTGTACGCGCGTGCTTCGGACCGAGGGTGATCGGACGCCGGTCGGAAAGAATTTTGTTATTTTCGACCCGAGTGATCAGAAAAGTTTAATGAAACACGTTCTATCTGAGTTGAGTCTTAGTGAAAAGCAGTATCACCCCAAGCGAATGTTGGCCGAGATCTCCAATTATAAAAATCAATGTCTGTTACCGCATGAAATTGAGCACACCCCGTCCGAGCGATCTCTTGCCACGCTCATTGACGTCTACGCACTGTACCAAGAGGGACTCAAAACCCATCATGCATGTGATTTTGATGACCTGTTGTTGCTTACCGAACGTCTTTTTCGGGATCCGACCATTCAAGCCAAGTACCAAGAAAAATTTAAGTACCTCATGGTCGACGAATACCAAGATACGAATCGAGCCCAGTACCAATTGATCCAACATTTAGTCGGTCAGGAACGAAATATTTGTGTCGTAGGGGATGAAGATCAAAGTATTTACGGTTGGCGGGGAGCCGATATTCGAAATATTCTTGATTTCCAAAAAGATTTTCCTAACACCACACAAATTAAACTCGAGCAGAACTATCGAAGCACCCAATCGATTCTCGATGCGGCTTCGCTGGTCATCAAAAATAACCAAGATCGCATTGGGAAAGATTTATGGACGAATCGGGGAACGGGGGAGAAAGTCACATTCAAATTAGCGCAAGATGGGCGCAGTGAAGGAAATTGGATTGCCGACCAAGCCCAATTCGAACTCTTACGGGCCTCCAACGCGCGCGTGGCGATCTTATATCGGGCCAATTGGCAGTCCCGTCAAATTGAAGAAGCCCTCCGCGCTAAAAATATCCCCTACCTTTTAATTGGTGGCGTGAAATTCTACGAGCGACAAGAAATCAAAGATCTTTTAAGCTACCTTCGACTGCTCTATAACCCCTTTGATCTCGTCAGTTTTCGTCGGGCCATCAATGCACCGAGTCGAGGCGTCGGCCCGACCACCTTAAAAAAGATTGAAGCTGCGATCCCGGAAGGAGGCGAGCCTCTCGAAGGAGTCTTCCAGGCTCTCAAGACGGGTGCGGTGAAGGGAAAAGCGGCTCGAGAAGTGAGTCGTTTTGCCGACATCCTTATACAGGGCCGAAAAGAGCGAGACCTCCGGGGCCTCGCCTCCTTAGTGCAATGGATGCTCCAAGAAAGTGGATTGACGCAGGCCTTGGAGAGAGAAAACACCCTTGAATCTGAGAGTCGTCTTCGTAATTTAGAGGAATTCTTGAATGCGGCTGCGGATGAAGAGACGCTGGGGTCGACGTTGGAACAATTTTTGGATCGAATTACCCTCGTGAGCGATGCGGATTCTGTGGATGGGGCTTCACGACTCAGTTTGATGACGATTCACTGCGCCAAAGGTTTGGAATTTAGCGCCGTCTTTCTCTCGGGTATGGAAGAAGACGTCTTTCCCAATCGAAACGCCAAAGACGATGACAACGGTCTGGAAGAAGAGCGACGCCTTTTCTATGTCGCCATCACGCGAGCCCAGATGAAACTCTATTTAACCGGAGCTCGCCATCGACGTGTGATGGGCATGAATACGCTCGGGCTTCCCAGTCGTTTTCTTCGAGAACTGCCCGAAGACGTTCTTGATCAACCGATTCGCTGGGGGGTCGAAGTCTATCAATCGGGCGAGGGGGACTGGACGAATACCCATGACGAATGGTCGGAATCCGAAACCAAGCCCGCGTCGCGATCAAAATCCTCATTCCAACCAACCCGACGGTACGATCGTTCCTCGCCCAAAGAAGAGCGACCCTCTAAACCCAAAATGTCTAAGGACGGTTGGCCTCTCGGAACGCGAGTCACCAGTCCTCGTTTCGGAGACGGACTCATCACGGCTTCTTCCGGCAAAGGAGACATGCTGACCTATACGATTGTGTTTCAAAGCCATGGAGAAAAACGAATTGTGGCGAAGTACGGGGCGCTCGAAAAGAAAGGATCTTGATGAAATTACAGCATCTCATCTTTACGTTGGATCTTCCCGGGATTCCGGTACAACGTTTACGAGATTTTCATTCCTCGCCCGAAGCAATTCGAATTCTAACGCCTCCCGGGACGCTTCGAAACCTTACCGGCGACGTGGGCCCCTTGCATGAAGGCCAAGAGCTGACGCTCTATGTTAAAAAAATGGGGGTCACGCTTCCGTGGCGTGCGCGGAACGAATCCCTGAGCCCCGAGGGCTTCACCGACCGCATGCTCTCCGGTCCTTTTGCAACATGGAAACACCATCACCGCTTTATCGATCTGGGTCGTTACGGATCTCAACTCGTGGATGAAATCTATTTTCAATTACCTCTCGCACCGCTCTCTCATCCGGTGCTTCCCCTGATCCGCGCGGATATCCGAAAGCTTTTCCACTTTCGACATCAGCAAACGCAAGAAACGCTTCAATCCCCTTGAGGGAAAGTCCAACTTCCGAGAATGAGCGATTGCGAGGCGCCGGTCACTTCGGGATGATTACCCGTTTGTCCTGCGGCACTTGCCGCTCCCAACAAAGCCCAACTCACCGCTTCGCGCGTGCCCGTGGGAAGGCCGTCATCGGGATGCCAATGAAGTTCAGGAAGGACCCGCTTTAATTCTTGAATCACCCGTGGGTGCGCCCGTCCTCCCCCGCTGATCCATCCCTCGACGACGTTGGAAATTCCTTCTCGCCTCCATTCATGGGCAATGCTCTCTGCGGTGAAAGCGGCCAAGGTCGCAAAGCGATCGGCCAGGGGCCAAGATTCCAGCGTCGCTCGCCGAGCCTCGAGCCACGTCCGTCCAAAATATTCTCGGCCTGTCGATTTAGGAAGCGAGCGACCAAAATAAGGATCTCGAAGTCCTTCGTGAATCCATTCGTCATGGACCCGACCCGTGGCATGAGCGCCTTCAACATCGTAAGCCGCCTCGAGCCACCAGGTCGCCGCAATATCTAAAAGCGACATCCCAGGACCCGTGTCCCACGCACGCAAATGCTTTTGATCCCAAACGGTGACGTTGGCAATACCACCGAGGTTAAGCGCCACCCACGAAGTTTCGGTTCCCCGAAGCCATTGTTCCGTTTTAGGAACCAAGGGCGCCCCTTGGCCTCCGTAGGCAAGATCCACACGACGAAGATCCCAAACCACGGGAACTCCGGTGACCTTCGTCATCACATAAGGATCTGCGAGTTGAAGCGAGGCCCCGTGTTGAGGATGATGCTGGACGGTTTGTCCGTGGAGTGATATCAAATGAACCGGTTGGGTTTGTTGCTGAAGTAAGGTTTGGACACACGTCGCGTGAAAATCTCCCAAAACGCGTTGGAGGCGTGTGAGTTCAGAGACCTTTAAGGCATCCTCCGTCGCTTGGAGAATGTTGGAGCGAAGGGCGGCGGGGTAGGCTGCATGGTGATGACCTAACAGTGCTCGGAAAGGTTGACCCGAATTATAAAGCATGGGATCCACCTCGATACAGACGGCATCCACCCCATCGGCAGACGTTCCCGACATGACTCCTACGACACGCCAAAGATTCCCCGGAGTTATCGGGAGTCGAAAGTTCATAAAACTTTAGGCACTCGAAATTGTCCGTCCACACTATCGGGGGCATTGGCGAGGGCTTGCGCTTGCGTGAACGCACGCTCAATTTCATCGGGGCGCCTGGGAAGTTTCATTTTCATGGCCTCGGTGATGGGCTGAACGTTGGAGAGATCCAGTTCGCTGAGATGTTGGGCGCGGGTCAGGATCGATTCCATGGATTGACGCATGGCTTCCACTTCTTCTTCGCTCAATTGAATATGCGTTAGCTTGGCACAATGAAGAACGTCTTCTCGAGTCACTTTCATGAGGCACGCGTTTCAAATTGGGGTAAACGAAGATCGGGATCGGCGTTCAAGGAAGTGAAATCCTCAAGAATGGGTAACAGCGCCCCCGCTGAAGCAATCATGGCTCCGTTGTCGGTGCAGTAGCGGGGCTCGGGAATCGCCAGGGAGAGACCGAGTTCCGTCGCCAAGGCCTGGGACTGCTTTCGGAGTTCGCTATTACAGGCGACCCCACCGCTGACAATGAGACTTTTGACTTGATAGCGATGAGCGTACTCGGCCAGGGGCGCGAGTAGCCATTCTGCAATCGTCGTTTGGAGTCGATGGCACAACGCTTGAACCTGGGGATCGTCGGCGCCGCCTTGCGTGAGGGCGGGTTGATCAAGAAGGCGTTGTCGAACCCCGGTTTTTAAACCCGAAAAACTCCATGACGCGTGGCCGTCTGAGAATTTAGGCGCCGTAAAAGGCGGCGCTAAGTGCGTAGCTTTTTGTCCGCACTTATCGACAATGGGTCCGCCGGGGTAGCCAAGGTTTAACATACGGGCCGTTTTATCAAAGGCTTCTCCTGCCGCATCGTCCCGTGTTTTTTGAATCAACTGAAGGTCGGTCCAGTGTCGAGAGAGATAAAGATGCGTATGGCCACCACTTACAATGAGCGTGAGAGCCGGCATTGGCAGATCCGGATGAGCAATTCGCGCGGCATTGAGGTGACCGAGGATGTGATGGACGGGGACGAGGGGAATTCCATGCTGCCAAGCCAGGGCTTTTGCGGCTGAAAGGGTGCATAAGAGCGACCCAACGAGTCCCGGACCTTGAGTCACGGCAATCCGGTTCATCTGCGTGATGGATAGGTTCGCTTGCTTCAAGGCCTCTTCGATGACACTTCGAATTTGGACGAGATGTTCTCGGGCGGCGAGTTCAGGCACCACCCCGCCGTAGGGGGCATGAACGTTATCTTGCCCTTTACGAACCAACGAGCGTACGATAGGTCCTCCCGTGGTCTCTTCTAAGACCGACGCGGAGCAGTCGTCGCAGCTACTTTCAAGTCCTAAGACATACATATATTGATAGTCTATCCTTTCCCCCATGATTCCGACACGCATCCAAATCAATCGTCCGATTCCTCCGCTGACCTACGCGGCACCCGCCGGCCTCGAGAGTGGTCTGCGCGTTCAGGTCCCTTTGCGAACGGGAAGTGCCATTGGGGTGGTGGCCGGACCGGATCCCCAGCCGCCCTCAGTGACCTTAAAACCCATTCAAGAAATCATTGATCCCTTTCGACTAGTTCCCGATGTCGTTTGGTCGTTGATGCAATTTGCCGCTGACTATTATGCGTGTACGCCGGCGTCCTTAATGCCGCTCTGTATGTCCAATACGTTGCGCGCTCGTTGGGATGAACCCCTGACGGGGGGACGTTCGCTCGCGTTTCTTCGAGATCAAGGACATTGGGCGGAATTGCAAAGGCTCGGTGCGGAGTGGCGGTCGGGTACGTTAGCCCTCCCCACGCTTTTTCATTCGGACGAACGGCGAAGCGCCGGCGTCAGTGAGGTCTATCGAACGGATCTTTTACCGGTGGGTCGATCGACCGAACCGCAGCGAAAAGTCTTGCAGTGTCTCGATGAGAACCAAGGCGTCCTCCCTGAGGACGAACTGAGACTTCGAGCGGGAGTCGGAACCTCCGTCTTACAGACCCTTGAAGATAAAAATCTGATTGTGCGATTAAAAAGACGCGATACCTTATCGCAGCAGCGGACCGGAGAGACGTTTCCTTCGGTCACTCTCAATGCCGAACAAGCTTTGGCGCAATCGCAGATCCTGCTCCAGGCATTCCAAGTCCATCTCCTTTATGGTGTGACGGGATCCGGCAAAACCGAAGTGTATTTAAAATGCGCCCAAGACGTCGTCCGCCAAGGAAAGCGTGTGTTATGGCTGGTCCCTGAAATTGGACTCACCCCTCGATTATTAGCCCGCTTGGAATCAACGTTTCCGGGCGTGGTGGGGGTCGGTCATGCCGGATTGAATGCGTCGGAGCGTCAATCCGATCTCATTCGATCGCTTCAAAAAGAAATTCAACTTTTTGTGGGCGTGCGTAACGCCGTTTTTGCGCCGATAGATAACGTTGGATTAATTATTGTTGATGAAGAACATGAATCCTCATACAAGAGTGAAGAATATCCTCGCATCCATGCTCGCGACCTGGCCATTAAACGCGCTCAACTTGAGGGATGCCCCGTCATTTTAGGTTCTGCGACCCCGAGTTTAGAAAGTTGGGTGGCGGCCCAACAAGGACGCTATCGCCTGCTGACTCTGAAAGACCGACCCGCAGGCTCGCAACTCCCCACCGTGGACGTGGTGGATCTTCGCGACGAATATCGTCAACATCGGAAGCGCACGATCTTCTCGCAGCGCCTCTTGACGGGCCTTCGGGCCACGTTAGCTCGAGGCGAGCAGGCCATGTTGCTTTTAAACCGTCGGGGTTGGGAAAACTTTTGGATGTGCCGATCGTGCGGTAAGACGGTGGAGTGTATTCATTGCAGCATTACCCTGACGTATCATAAAAAAGCTTACCGACTGCGCTGTCATCTTTGTCATTACGAAGTCACGCCCCCCGAAGTCTGTCCGACCTGTGCCGAGCCTCACTTGAAAGGGGTCGGGGAAGGGACCGAACAGATTGAAGACTTGATGGCGACTCAGTTTCCTGAAGCGCGCATCCTTCGCATTGATCGCGACACGACGTCGCGACGCGGCCAATTGGAATCAAAACTGATCGCGGCTGAAAAAGGTGAATTTAATTTGATCATTGGCACCCAAATGATTGCCAAGGGCCACAATTTCCCCCACCTCACCCTCGTCGGCATTCTGAATGCCGATATGGGACTGAAACTTCCCGATTTTCGCGCGGCTGAACATACGTTTCAACTCCTCACGCAGGTTGCGGGACGAGCCGGACGTGCGGAGAACGTGGGGACCGTGATCCTTCAAACGTATTCCCCGGATCATCACGCGATTCGCAGTGCCCTTGATCAAAATTTTATTCAATTCTCCGAGACGGAAATACCGTTTCGTGAAAGCGTGGCGTACCCGCCTTTCTATTCACTCGCCCTCTTTCGATCCGATGCCAAGGATCCCGATGAAGCCCGCACCTTACTCCTCGATCTGAAAAAAAATCTCGAAGCGTTTCCTGAATTGAGAATATTGGGTCCTTTGCCGGCTCCGATTTTCCGGATGCAGGATCGCTTTCACATGCAACTGCTCGTTCGGGCCGCCCATCGATCTCATTTGTCGGCTGCCTTACAGCGCGTGAACGTCCTCGCCCTTAAAGGCATCTCCCTCGACCGTGACCCGATCCACTTTGGTTAAGCGAACAAACGAAGTGAGTGTTACTCTGCCTTCATGAATCTCCCGTCGCCCAAACGATCCTTTGGACAAAACTATTTAGTTAATCCTTCGGCCATTACTCAGATCGTTCACGAGACCCTTCAGAGCTCCGCACCGGAAATTCTGGAAATTGGGCCTGGGCGAGGAGCCTTAACCCACGTTCTCCTTCAGGATGGCCGCCCGCTTCACGCCATCGAAATGGATCCGGAACATCGGCTGTATCTCGAAACCACGTTTTCATCGATTAAACATTTTCACGTCCATGAGGGCGATGCCCTCACGCTGCCGATGCCCTCTCGGGGACCCTTTACCGTCGTCGGCAATCTTCCTTACAATGCCTCGACCGCCATCTTGACCCGATTTCTCATGGAAGACCTTCCTTGGGATCGACTCGTTTTTATGTTCCAAAAAGAGGTGGGGGATAAACTCTTAGGGGGCGCCAATGAAAAAGCCTACGGGCCTCTCTCCATCCTCCTTCAGCTGTGTACCGAGGCGCAGGTGCTCCTTCATCTCAAAGCCGGATCCTTTTACCCCGTCCCCAATATCGATTCCGTCGTTTTGACAATGCATCCGCGCCGTCCTTCGCTGACCTTCGCCGAACGTTCGCGTCTACTCCAATGGCTTCATGTATCGTTTGCCCATCGACGTAAAACACTTCGAAATAATTGGCAAGGACACCCCGACGAAGGACTTTTCATGAAGGCCCTCTCGGCCGCGGGTCTATCGGATCAAGCGCGGGCAGAGAGCCTGAGCCCAGCCGTTTGGGCGCAACTCCTTCAATACAGGGCTTTATAAAAAAACCGCGCGAGACCGCGCGGTTTTTCAAACTTTCAATCGGAACGGCAGCGGAGGTTACCAGTCTTTTCGGAGTCTGGATCCTCTTGGACTCATCCCGCGGCCCATGCCGGGACCGTCCATCCCTGGAGAAC
>JALRCU010000051.1 GCA_023257195.1 Holophagaceae bacterium | reverse complement strand
CCCCAAGAAGTTCTTGCTTGGAAGCATTGCTGTAGGTGACGAACCCGCGCTCGAACCACCTTGACCGAGATTTTTGAAGACAACGGCATCAAAATTTTGGGTGATCAGCGCGCGAAGACCCCGTCCCGTAAATTGTTAACCCTGACGTCACCGCCCTTGAGAGAACTCGTCGCCAGCATTAATAAATATTCCAATAACTTCATGGTTGAAATGCTTGTGAAGCGTTGGGGAGAAGGGCGATGGCCAGCAGGCATCAAAAAAATTCAAGATTTTTACAGCACGCAATTGAAACTGTCTCCCGCTCAGATCGCGATTGTCGATGGATCCGGGCTCAGTAAAGACAATCGGCTCTCAGCCAAAACGCTCGTCACGATTCTTCGAGCAGCGTGGTTTGATTTTGAAGTAGGACCGGAATATATTTCTAGCCTGAAGATCGAAGGGGGCGAACCTTTCAAATTACGTCGCAACGATCCAGAACTCACGCGACGTCTTCGGATGAAAAGCGGCTATCTGAATCAGACGCGTAGTCTTACCGGTTATCTACAATTGAAAAACGGGGATATTCGTGCGTTTGCGGTCATTTTAAACGGACCTTCGACGGAGGAGGATCTTTGGGATGTGATCGAGCGATGGGCGGACGCCTCATGACGCAAGAAAAAACTTCCCTCCATGGTTTGAATGGGGTCCTCACCGGTGGTCTGCTCATTGGTTTTTCCGGTATTTTTACCAAATGGGCGGAGCAGGGAGGCGTGGGTAATCTTGGGGTGGGCTTTTATCGCATGCTGTTTGCACTCCCTTTTATTTATCTGCTCGGCCTCAAAGATCCTTATCCGGAAGTGAAAACGTCGTATCGATGGGCCTGGCTCGCAGGCGCCATTTTCGCCGTGGACCTCTCGATTTGGCATGCGTCGTTGCACTACACCACGGCCGCTAACTCGACGCTGCTGATCGGCCTCGCGCCTTGCTGGGTTATGTTGATCGAATTCTTCGTAAAGGGAAAACGTCCTCACGCCCTCGCATTCATGGGTATTGTTTTTGCCTTTACGGGCGCCGCTTTACTGGCCTTCTCCAAGGGTGCGCGATTTGGCTTAGGCTACGGTGAAATTTTAGCCAGTGTCGCTTCCATGGCCTACGCGGTGTTTATGCTGACCATGAATGAGACACGAAAGTTTCTCTCCGCACGACGCGCACTCTTGCATGTCTCCCTAAGTTCGATGGTCGTGTTCGGAGCCATTGGCCTCTTACTGGGTGAATCCTTTACGACGTTTACCCCGCATGCTTGGAAATCGCTCTTGGGGCTCGGGCTCGTCGTTCAATTCTTGGGCTGGTGGGCCATCAGTTGGGGGATGGGTCACATTAGCTCCGCCCTGTCGTCCATCGGACTTTTGATTCAACCCTTGGCGACGATCGTAATTGGGTGGTGGCTATTGGGTGAAAACCTCAAACCGCTGCATGCCTTGGGCGCGGTCTTTATTCTTTTAGGGATAGCCCTGGGATCACGGGCACCTCAAAAGGATGCATCAATTCCTACTCGTGAGTAAGGACGCCTCGGTCTTCACGATAGGCAAAGAGTTCTCCGAATCGCCCCCACGTGACTAAGGTATCGAAGGTCTGCTCGGGATTCTCCATCGGGAGACGTTGTTGAATTTCCAAGATCAGATCTTCGCGGGTCAATTCGCCGTCGTGCATGATGATCATGTCTCGAACCACACGGAAAAGCTTTAATTCAAGCAGTTGGGCCCGCCAAATATCCTTGCGCTCATCCATCGACGCATTAATAAATCGTTTGCCCAGCGGTGAAAGTATCACTTGGCGTTTAGGCGTATCCACAAAATCCATCATTTCAGCCGATTTCACATAAGAGAGAACTTCCTCAAACGGAACGTGGGTATTCGCGACCACTTGAAAGAGATCGCTGGTCCCCCCTTGGGTATCGAGATACTCCAGGAGTCCTAACACGTCATTACTTTGGGCTCTCGGCAAGGGTTCGATCACATCGTTCGGGAGTTGAACGGCGGTCGTGACCTCTTCGTCGGGTAATTCGACGCTGGTAATAATGTCGTGGAGTTGATCAACGAGTCGATTAAAGGAAGGCATCCGTGTATCCCGAGGCCGAGGAAGAGGATTATCGACAATGGTTCGGATGCGTCCAGGATTAGCGGAGAGAACCACAATACGATCCGCCATAAAAGCCACTTCTTTAATATCGTGACTCACCATCAGAATCGAAGAAGGGTTACGGTCACGATCTTTCCAGATATCGAGCAGTTCGGCGCGTAACGCTTCGGCGGTCAAGGAGTCCACGTGCGAGAACGGTTCATCCATCAGTAGAATTTCGGGATTCACGGCAAGGGCACGAGCCATACCAACTCGCTGCTTCATCCCCCCGGAGAGTTCTCGGGGAAAAGCTTCTTCAAATCCCTCGAGCCCCACCATTTGAATGGCACGGGACGCTTTTTCTTTTACTTGATCTTCGGAGAGACCTAGGGCGGACAGTACCACTTGGACATTGCCTTCGACGCTCATCCAGGGATAGAGCGCAAACGACTGAAAGACAACGGCTACTCCCGGATTCAAGCCCTTGAGGGGCACGCCTCGGTACTGTACTTCACCTTTGTCGGCCTCGAGAAGTCCGGCCCCAATACGGATGAGGGTCGATTTACCGCAACCCGAGGGTCCAATCAGGGCGACCACTTCATTTTCATAGATCTTGAGATTGAAATCTTCAATCACGCGCAAGGATTTTCCTTCACCGCGTTGAAACGACTTCTGAATGCCTCGATACTCGCAAATAATTTTATTCATCACAGACTCACTTTATCAAGGAGTAGCGGGTTTCCGCTAACTCATAGAGGCGTTTCCACACCAATCGATTGAAGAGCACCACGGTGGTCGCTAAAACCAAGGTGGCTGCGGCCAATTGTGAGCCGTTTCCATTGGCCCCCGCCAAACTCAGAACGGATCCGAGGCCGAAGGTAGAAATTTGCTGATTTTGAAGCGTGACGTACTCGCACACGATGCTGGCATTCCAGGCCGCGCCGGCCGCCGTCAAGCAGCCGGTCACAAGGTGGGGGAGGATCGAGGGGAAATAGAGACTTTTGAACGTTTGCCAGCGATTCATATTAAACGCAGCCGAGGCTTCTCGAAGTTCCGAAGGAATCATCGAAGCTCCGGCGATGACATTAAAAAGGATGTACCACTGCGTGGCCAAGAGCATTAATAGGATGCTTCCAATGGATAAGCTGATTTGAAGATAGGCAAAAAAGGCAATCATGATCGGAAAGAGCATCGAAGAAGGAAAGGAGGCAACAATTTGAACCACGGGTTGGAAAACCTTTAAGACGCGAGGAGAGAGCCCGATCATCAAGCCGACCGGAAGCGCCCACAGGAGACCTAAAAGGGTTGAGATCACCACCCGACCCAGAGTCATCGCATCCGCTTTTAGAAGCAAGAGCCAATCCTGCGAGGTGAGCGGAGCGAGGAGTCGGACAATCTTGACACTGCCGATGCCGATGATGATGACAATGGCGGTCAAAAAGAAGAAACTAAGTTTGGGGCCGACCTGCTCCATGAATCGCATGAAGTTTTCATAACGGATGGAAGGAATCTGATCGAGAGGCTGTTGCAAGAGTCGGCGCAACGACGCCTCTTTTCGCCATTTTTCGATAGAGCGAACTAGGGATGATTCTTTGAGAATCGTCAAAAACCAGTGTTGCTGAAAGGATCGGTTGGACGAAGCGTCGGTGTCGAAGCGCTGGGTCCAAACCACAATGGGTCGCCAAAGAATTTGGTCTAAGAAAATCACCATCGCAAACGTCGCGAGGAGTCCGAGGACAATGGCGGAGCGATTACCCTGTTCCACCGCCGCGACCATGTAGGACCCGAGTCCCGGGAGACGGTAATCATTGTTACCCAGTCGGATCGTCTCGATCACCATGAGGAAAAACCAACCGCCGGCCATGGAGAGCATGGAATTCCAAGCCAAGCCCGTCGCGCCGTAGGGAAGTTCGATCCACTTAAATCGCTGATACCAATTAAATCGGAAGACTCGACCCACTTCCGATAAATCCGGGGGGACCGTCTTGAGAGAATAGTACAAATCAAAGGTCATGTTCCAAACCTGGGACGTAAAAATAGTAATAATCGCCGTCAGTTCGAGGCCAATATTGTTGTTGGGGAACAGTTGGACGAACGCAAGGAGCAGGGGCAATAAAAAAGATAAAGTGGGAATACTTTGCAAAATATCCAAGAGCGGAATGAGAAACTTTTCCGACCGTTCATCTTTGGCGACCCAGTAGGCATAGACAAAAGTGAATCCTAAGGAGAGTAAGTAAGCCAACAAGCCTCGGGTCATGGTGTAGAAGGTGTAGCGAGGGAGGGCCCAAGGGGATAAATCGATCTCAAACTGCGGACGCATAAACGCCGTCCATTCTTGGCCCACCTGAAGAAATCCAAACAGGAACCCAAAGATGCCAAACAGCAAAAGAATATCGAGCCCACGCCGGGAGCGAAGGGACGATGCGAGAATTTCGACGGGTTCCCATACGGTATGGATCAGTCGGTTTAACATAGGAGGTCCAATGAACAAAAAAGAGGGCAGTAAAAGAAGGCTAGGCTCAGGATAAGGCTAAAAGGACTTGAGCCCAAGGGTGAGGCTCCGCTCGGACAATTTGTTAGCGGCGCAATGACGGAGGTTCAGCGGATTCAGTGGATGACATCAACGCAACCTCCTTCCTTTACTGGTTCATTTAGTTAGTGTCCTCCTCTTGAATCCGGCCGTCAACCCTCGAAATGATTGACTTATACTGATAGAGATTGAAAGGACCTACTATGCGATCTGCGGTGATCATTGATGCAAAGAGGACCCTTATTGGACGCGGTGTCAAAGGGACCTTTGCGGCCACTCGCCCCGAGACCCTTGGGTCCGTTGTGCTGGAAGCGATGAAGAGCCAACTCGCCGATTGGAAAGATTTAGAGGATGTTTTGGTCGGCTGCGCGATGCCGGAAGGCGAGCAAGGTATGAATATTGCACGGCTGATTAGTTTTAAAGCGGGTTTGCCGATCACGGCGGGCGCGGCAACGGTCAATCGCTTCTGCGGTTCCTCCCAACAAACGGTCCTCAACGCTCAACAGGCAATTGTAGCCGGTGCCGGTGATCTTTTTTTAGCGGGCGGCGTGGAATCCATGTCAAAAGTCCCCATGGGAGGCTTCAATCCCAGTCTCGATCCTGAATTGAATGAACGCTATCCTCAAGCCTTCTGCTCCATGGGGATCACGGCAGAAAATCTGGCGGCAGATTTCAAAATCTCTCGGGAAGCCCAAGACGCCTTTGCTTATGACAGTCATCAAAAGGCGACTAAAGCGTGGCAGGCGGGAAAATTTAAAAAAGAAACGGTGACTTTTCAAACCCAAAACCTTCAAGGGCTAGCGACGACGCTTGAAATAGATGAGTGCGTTCGCCCTGATACCACCGAAGCTAAATTAGCGGAGTTAAAACCGGCGTTTCTTCAATCCGGAAGTGTCACCGCCGGCAATAGTTCGCCGATAACCGACGGCGCATCGTTTTTGCTCCTCGCAGAAGAGCGTTGGGCGCGGGCGGCCGGTCTTCAGCCTCGGGCTCGTATTCTGATGGGGGCCGTCGCAGGATGTGCGCCGGATCGCATGGGTCTCGGACCGGTGTATGCCACCCAAAAACTCCTGCAACGAGCCGGCATGACCCTCGATCAAATTGACGCCATTGAATTAAACGAAGCTTTTGCCGCACAAAGTCTCGCGGTCATTCAAGAAGGTCACTACGATCGAACCAAAGTGAATGCGTGGGGAGGCGCCATTGCGATTGGCCACCCTCTCGGGGCATCGGGTGCCCGAATCTTGACCACGCTCTTGCATCGACTCGAAACCGATGGGGGCCGTTTTGGTATTGCGACGATGTGTATTGGTGGCGGCCAAGGTATTTCGACGCTCATTGAAAAACTCTAAGGCGACGTTCATGACCCCCATTCGAAAAGTAGGCGTGCTTGGTTCGGGTGTCATGGGCCGTGGCATTGCAGCGCATGTGGCGAGTGCAGGGTGCACGGTGGAGCTCCTTGATATTGTTTTGGACGGTCAGCCGGCGAACTTTTTAGCCGAAAATGCCCTCGAGGAACTTAAAAAGAGTAAACCTGCTCTGATGATGCATCCGTCGTTCTTAAAAAAGATACGACCTGGAAATTTGAGGGATCATCTCGATCGCCTACGAGACTGCGACTGGGTCGTCGAGGTCGTCAAAGAAGAATTGTCCGTCAAGCAAGCTCTGTACGCTCGTATTGAGCCTCATCTCAAAGCCGAAGCCTGGATCACATCGAACACCAGCGGTATTCCCCTTCGTCTCTTGGTGGAAGGACGCAACGCTCAATTCAAATCCCATTTTGCGATCACGCACTTCTTCAATCCAGTCCGCTATCTTCGTCTTTTAGAACTCGTCAAAAGTCCGGAAGTCAGTGACCGTGACTTAGAGGCTTTTTCGGATTGGCTAGAGACCACGCTCGGTAAAGAAGTCGTGCCTGCGCTCGATAGCCCGACGTTCATTGCCAACCGTATTGGCGTGCATGGCATCATGTCGACCTTCCATTACGCTTTGCAACACAAAATTCCTTTCGAGGTGGTGGATTCTGTTTTAGGTGAGACTGCTGCGCGTTCACGCTCGGCCTCTTTCCGAACGTCGGATATCGCCGGCATTGATATTATGGCGGCGA
>JALRCU010000053.1 GCA_023257195.1 Holophagaceae bacterium | reverse complement strand
CAGCGGTCGTAAATAACCTTCTTGATGAGATGCTTAAATAACTTTGGGAGATGGAAGTGAAAAAAAAGCCTGTTACAACAACTTGGGGACCTACCACCAAAGCCGTTCATGCGGGCATGCACGAAAACACTTCGCGTTCAGTGACGACCCCTATCTATCAGACTTCGACTTTTGAACTACAGGAAAACCGTGAAGGCGCCGAGTTTGCCAATACCATTGAACCGTCTACGTTTTATACGCGCTGGGGTAACCCAAATTTCGCCGAAGTAGAATCTGTGATCGCCGCTCTCGAAGGAGCTGAACGGGCGTTGGTTACAAGCTCCGGCATGGCCGCCACGGCGACTCTCTTTGAGACTTTTCTTCAAACTGGGGATCACGTTATTGCCCCGGCTGCAAGTTATTTAGGGACCGAGCTTTTACTGAAACATCTCATCGAAACCAAAAATATCAAAGTGACTTTTATTCACAACACCCTCGATATGGATGAGTGGGAGAGAGCCGCATCGGTACCCACCAAACTGTTATGGATCGAAACACCCTCAAACCCCACTTTGGCCATCACCGACATCGGTAAAATTGTTCAGTTGGCCCAACGCCACCATATTAAAACGGTCGCAGATAACACTTTTGCTTCACCGATTCATACCCGCCCTCTTGAGTGGGGAATTGATTTGAGTATGTCGAGTGCGACTAAATACTTAGGGGGCCATAGTGATGTCACGGCCGGCGCCATCGCCGGATCGGATGCAGATATCACCGCCTGTTGGAAAGTTGCGCGGCTCACAGGTCCCACCATGGACCCTATCGGTGCTTGGCTACTTCATCGCGGTATTAAAACTTTGGCCCTTCGTGTTCTACGATCGTCAGCCTCAGCGATGGCCTTAGCGCTGTGGCTCAATGAGCATCCTCAAGTGGAGAGAGTGGATTACCCTGGTCTCGCATCGCATCCGGGACACGAGATTGCCAAACGTCAGATGCAAGACGGTTTTGGGGGTGTCCTAAGTTTTCAAATTAAGGGAGGCCTCGAAGCGGGGGCTCGGTTTTGCGAATCCCTTCAGATGGTATATCGAGCCGTATCCCTCGGAGGTGTGGAGAGTCTCATTCAACACCCCGCCTCCATGACCCATATTTTTGTTGATGAGGCCGTCAAGAAAACCCTGGGGATTACTCCCGGGCTCCTTCGGTTTGCCACCGGCATAGAAGACATTCAGGACATACAGTCGGACTTCGAACAAGCTTTTCGAGCCGTCCTATAACCATGGAACTGTTTATTAACGGCAAGCCTGAAACTTACCCCTGCTTTAAAAATCTAGGTGAGCTCTGGCTTCACTTGGGACTACCCAGTTACGGAATTGCCATCGAACTCAACGGCCAGGTCGTATCAAAAAAACACTACGATCAAACGCCTCTTTCTTCGCGCGATCGACTGGAAATTGTTCGGCTGGTCGGCGGGGGCTAGGCCTTCAAGCGGTAGATCTTCCAAAGATCTGGGCCAAAGGTGAACGATCGATGTTCTTTCCAGGCGTTTTCGAGAGGTTGAAAGATGGGCCCACGGACTTGTCTAGAAGAGGAGAAGAGATGAATCTCGTCTACGAGATTCTGGTCCAGTGCACACTGGATTAAAGTTGGACCGCCCTCGAGGAGCAGTCGGGTGATGGGCCACGCCCCTAATTCAGCTAGCGTATGAAGGAGGGAGGGCCGGCCTTTACCATCGGGGGGTACAACAATATCGGTGATGTGTTCGCGAGCAGGAAGCCGACGCGTACTCACACGAAGTAAAGGTTCGCCGGGTTGAGGAGTCCAAACAACCGATTCGTCTGTGATGTTTTTTTGCCCCACCAACACGATGCGATGAAATCGGCGGTGACTGAGTGTCAATGAGGGCCAACGGTCCGTGAGTTGAGGATTATCGGTGCGAATCGTTTCGCTTCCTACCATGATCCCATCGGAGGCGCGTCGCAGCGCATGACTCAAACTCTGTGTAGCGGGGTCTGTGACTTGTTCAGCGACTCCGACTCTTCTGTTTTCCCCTAATGCTAATTTAACGGTCAACCAAGGGCGTCCCGTTTGAACCCATTTGAAGAAAGGTTCATGAAACTGAATACATTCATTTTCTAGAACACCGGTCGTGACCTCAATTCCTGCCGACCTCAAGATGGCGACCCCCCCTCCGTTCACTCGGGGGTTTAAATCTACCGCACCAAGAACGACACGACGAATTCCCGCCTGGATGAGCGCATCGGTGCAAGGCGGGGTTCGCCCGCTATGGCAACAAGGTTCGAGGGTGATGTAAGCAGTTGCACCTCGAAGATCTTCACCGGCATCTAGCGCGCGTTGAATTGCGAGCACTTCGGCATGGGGTTGCCCCGCTTGGAGATGAACACCCCGGCCAAGGAGGCGGCGATCCCGAGTGATGACACACCCTACCGGAGGGTTGGGACTCGACAAACCCACTCCGTCTGTAGCTTCTTGAAGAGCAAGAGCCATCCAATCCTGATCCGTTGCGGACCCATCCGGAGACGGCCAGGGACCCCGCGTAGCGAATGACCATGCTAACGCTTGTTCAGAGGTGAGAGGGGGAGTCATGAAGGACGCACTTGCCCTCGATGAGGCCTCGTCGCATTGGTTTTGGATGCCTTTCTCTTTTCTGGTCTCACCCATCCCTTCAGCGCAAGCTCAAAGACCTCTTCCACATGTTTCACCGGGTGGAAACGAAGTCGTTTTCTGACTTTGGGATCAATCTCTTCCAAATCTTTTAAATTGGCATGGGGAATGATGATGTCATAAATCCCCAGCCGAAGCGCGGCTAAGCTTTTTTCTTTCAACCCACCAATGGCTAGCGCATCGCCTCGTAAATCGATTTCTCCCGTCATGGCCACCGTATTTCGAACGGGGATCCCACTCAGCATAGAGAGTAACGCCGTCGCCATGGCTAAACCAGCGCTTGGACCTTCTTTGGGGATAGAGCCCTCAGGAAAGTGAATATGGATATCGCGCTTTTGAAAGATTTCAGGCTTGAGACCAAACGCTTCACTGCGGCTTCGAAGGTAGCTCAGCGCAGCGTTACCGCTTTCCTTCATCACTTCACCAAGTTGGCCTGTGAGTTGAAGCAATCCTTTACCGGGCATGGAAAGGGCTTCAACAAAAAGAACATCGCCGCCTGCAGCGGTCCACGCTAGGCCGGTGACAACCCCCACGCGGGGCTCTGACAATCTTTCATCCTTAAGAATTTTAATCGGACCTAAAAATAGATGAAGATTATTCTCCGTTACATTAATTTTCTTCTTCCAGGTTCCTTCGGCTAATTGACGAGCCACTTTCCGGGATACCGCACCCAGCTCCCGTTCCAGTTGGCGCAAACCTGCTTCACGGGTGTATCCCATAATGATGGACTTCAAACCTGAGTCAGAAAAAACCAGATGTTTTGTCTTAAGTCCGTGCTTTTCAAGCTGCTTGGGAATCAGATGACTTCGAGCAATCGCTTGTTTTTCTTCAAGGGTATAGCTGGAGAGATAAATCACCTCCATGCGGTCTCTAAATGCAGGATGGACCGGTTCAAGTTCGTTGGCGTTGGCCAAAAACAAAACATTACCGAGATCAATAGGCGTATTTAGGTAGTGATCTCGGAAGCTATTATTTTGTTCCGGGTCGAGCACTTCTAAAAGAGCTGCGCTAGGGTCCCCTCGAAGATCGCGCCCAATCTTGTCAATTTCATCCAACATGATGACCGGGTTCATAGATTTTACCTGATGAATGGCTTGAACAATGCGACCTGGCATAGCCCCGACGTAGGTTCGTCGGTGCCCACGAATTTCACTTTCATCGTGCACACCCCCCAGCGAGATCCGGGCAAACTTTCTTCCCATCGCCCGCGCAATACTTTTACCCAGTGAGGTTTTCCCAACGCCGGGAGGTCCTACAAAACACAAGATGGTTCCACGCTGCTCAGGCTTTAGTTTTCGCACTGCTAAAAACTCTAACAGACGATCTTTGATTTTATTGAGCCCATAGTGGTCTTCATCTAAAACCTTCTTAGCCTCCTTGAGGGCTAAATTATCAGGGGTCATTTGGCCCCAGGGGAGTTCGGTCATCCATTCTAAATAGGTTCGTGTGACGGCCGTCTCACTGCTATCGGGGTGCATACGCTCAAGCTTCTTAAGGTTTCGGTCAATTTCAACCTTGGCCTCTTCGGGTACGATCAACTTTGCGATTTTATCCCGGAATAACTGGATTTCTTCACTGAGTTCACTGCCTTCACCTAATTCCTGTTGAATGGTTTTTAATTGTTGGCGTAGGTAATATTCTCTTTGGCTCTTATCCATTTCACCGCGAGCGACCATGGTAATTTTCTGTTGAACTTCTAGTAATTCAATTTCAGCAATTAATAATTCGTGGACTCTACGAAGGCGGTCCACTGGATTTCCCATCTCCAAAACTTCTTGAGTTTGAGCCAGCTTGAGGTCCAAATTCGAAGCAACTAAGTCTGCGAGACGGCCCGGCGCCTCGAGATTATTGGTGATGACGAGCACTTCTTGCGGAAGATTTTTACCCAAGGCCACCGACTTTTCCATATTCTGTTTCACACTGCGGATGAGTGCGTCGATCTCAATATTGGGCTCTTTGGGTTCCGCGTCGCCCATGGGCTCAACGCGAGCCTTGAAAACATTTTCTGTTTCAGTGAAATACTCAATTCGTACTCGTTGAATACCCTGAGCGAGGGCTCGGATTCGTCCGTCTGGGAGTTTGAGAACCCGCATAATAATGGCCACAGTTCC
>JALRCU010000006.1 GCA_023257195.1 Holophagaceae bacterium | reverse complement strand
CTCATCCTCGGCCTTGGTGACCGCGTCCGCGAGGCGAGCCTCAAGGTCGGCGATCTGCTCCTCGGCCTTGGCGAGCGCGTCGGTCAGCGACTCCACAGTCGGATCGCTGGCCTCGGGGGTGTGCTCGTCCTGCTCGGGCATGGGTTCCGGTCGTCCCGGTGGACCCGGAGGTCGACCCGGTATCAATATTCCAACGGGACCGGTTGATCCAGCCACCTTGAAGGGGCCGGGGCGCTCGCTGAGCATTGGGGGTCGAAAGAAAAAGAAAGAGATACAAGAAGCCGAGGAGATGGAACTTAAACTCCGCCAACCCCACTCTCGAGTCAAAGAAATAGCTGAAGAGTACATTCAAGACGAAATTGGCATTGTCATGCTATCCGAAGGGGTGACGGTTAAAGAATTAGCGGAAAAATGTAAGCGGCCGGCCAAAGATGTTATGGCAAAACTTTTCCATCGAGGTATTCTCGCTACCATTAACCAACCTTTAGACACTGAACTCGCTAAGGAAATTGCAAGAGAATTCGGATACCTATCCGATATTGTCTCTTTCGAAGAAGACGTTCAAATCATTGCTGAAGAAGCTGAAATACAAGGTGATAAGACTCCGCGGGCCCCCGTGGTCACCATCATGGGTCATGTCGACCATGGTAAAACGTCGCTACTGGATGCGATTCGAGAGACCAAAGTGGCTTCGGGTGAAAAGGGAGGCATCACGCAAAATATTGGTGCTTATCATGTCGAAGTAAAAGATAAAAATACTCAAACATCACGGCGTATCGTTTTTATTGATACACCCGGTCATGAAGCCTTCACTAAAATGAGAGCCCGGGGGGCCAAAGTCACGGATATTGCGATCTTAGTAGTGGCAGCTGATGATGGGGTCATGCCTCAAACGATTGAATCCATTAATCACGCTAAAGCAGCGAATGTTCCCATCATTGTTGCGATCAATAAAATGGATAAAGCCGGTGCTAATCCCGATAAAGTTCAACAAGGACTTTTACAATATTCAATTCAAACGGAAACCTACGGAGGGGATGTTCCTTCCGTATCCGTCAGTGCTAAAACGAAACTAGGGTTGGATGAACTTTTAGAGACGATTTTGCTCGTAGCTGATCTGAAGGATCTCAAAGCCGTAGTCGATGCCGCGGCAAGCGGAAGTATTCTTGAGGGACGCCTAGACAAAGGTCGAGGAGCCGTTGCAACCGTCCTTGTTCAGCAAGGAACTCTCCGCGAGGGGGAGATCTTTATTGCGGGATCGACTATGGGCCGGGTCCGAGCTATGTTTGATGATCGAGGTAAGCGTCTCAAAGAGGCGGGACCTTCGAGTGCAGTTCAAATCCTAGGGTTTGAAGAAGTGCCTGCTGCCGGTGACAAATTCCAAATTGTCGAAAGCGAAGATAAAGCTCGAAATATCGTCGGCTTCCGGCAAGAAAAAGCGAAACAAGATAGCCTTCGAAAACAACGGGTCACTCTTGAAAATATTTTTAGTACGATCAAAGAGGGTCAAATCAAAGAACTCCCTTTAATTATCAAAGCAGATACGCAAGGCTCCGTCGAATCCTTGTCGGGACAACTTGAAGCCCTTTCGACGGATAAGATTCGCGTTCGACTTCTCCATACTGCCGTAGGAACGGTCAATGAGAATGATGTACTTTTAGCCGAAGCTTCAAAAGCCATCGTGATCGGTTTTAATACTAAGGCTGAGCGTAAAGCCGCTGAATTAGCTAAAGACGAAGGCGTTGATCTCAGATTTCACGAAGTTATTTATCGAGTCACCGAAGAAATACAAGCCGCTATGATCGGCCTGCTTGATACCACGGAGAAAGAAACCTTCTTGGGTCGTGCCGAGATCCGCCAATTGTTCAAATCGGGTAAATTAGTGATTGCAGGTTCTTTTGTCACAGAGGGCAAAGTCAATCGTGGAGCACAAGTAAGAGTTCTTCGTGAAAAAGAGGTGGTTTTCACTGGAAAACTTATCAGCCTGAAGCGATTTAAGGATGACGTCAGTGAAGTAAAGAATGGATTAGATTGTGGTATCGGTATCGACGGTTATAACCAAGTGGCTGAGGGAGACCTCTTGGAATTCTTCACAACAGAAAAAGTGGTTGCGACGAGTCTCAATTAAATCTCCGCTGAATAGGGCTCTGCTATCAGCTTGGGGCTAACATTAAACTTAGCGTTATCCTAAAGGAAAGGGTTATCGATCGGGGTTATCGAGTATGGCAAATCCAACGTATGACTTCACACGAGGCTCCGCCGCTGAGGCCACCAATCCTCTGCAACTGATTCGCATCGATCATTTACAACTGACCGGCTCCATCGAAAAACTCGAACTCCTTTATCGGCGCTTAGGATTTGCCCGAGTGGCCAGCCAAAAGGCACCTTGGGGACGACAAATCCATCTTCGCCAAGAGCGGATGGATATCCTGATCTTTGAAGCAAATGAGGAACATCTTGCCGGCCAATACTTCAAGAAGCACGGCGAGGGTGCTTGGGCTCTCAATTTCCAGGTGGCGTCTCTTGATCATGCTTTGAAAGAAGCCTTAAAACGCGGGGGTCGACTTGTCGTTCCTCCCGAAACTCACCACCTAGGGAGTGGACGTATTCATTTTGCTGCGATTCAGGGTGTGGGCGATGTACTGAATTACTTCATCGAACGGGAAGGTGCTTGTGAACCCTTTTGGCCTGGCCTTTCTCTTGACCCGCTTCCGGCTCTTTGTACTCCCGGACTGGTTCGGATTGACCATCTCACCAATAATGTAGGACCGGGCGAGATGGATGAATTGGTCAAATTTTATGAAGATGTTTTTGGATTCGTGGTTACGCGTACCTTTAATATCCGAGGACAATTGGGTACAGGTCTCAACAGCAAGGTCGTCCAAAGCTCTGATAACCGAATTATGATTCCCATCAATGAGCCCACGGATGATAAAAGCCAAGTACAGGAATATGTCAATCGCCATAAGGGCCAGGGTATCCAGCACATCGCGATGTCAACCAATGATATTTTTAGTACGCTGAGAGCTCTTAAAAGCCAGGGGTTTCGTTTTCTTGAAATTCCTCAAACCTACTATGATCTTCTACCCAGTCGTATTGCTAAAGGTGGGTATCAAGTCCGGGAGAGCCTAGCCACCGCGGAAGAATTACGTGTTCAAATTGATGGGGATACGACGGGCTATCTTTTGCAGATTTTTACAGAAGATCAGATCGGTCCTCTCTTTTTTGAAATCATACAGCGTCGAGGCAACATGGGCTTTGGCGAGGGTAATTTTCAAGCCCTCTATGATTCTATTGAGCTCGATCAGAAAAAAAGAGGCGTTCTCTAATGCGCCGATCCATAAAGGGGTTCACCCTCTTAGAACTCCTAACCGTACTCACCATTATTGCTATTTTGAGCACCATTGCCCTGGTGGGCTATCAATATAAAGTTAAGACGGCTCGGGAAGCCGTTTTACGCGAGAACCTTTTTCAGATTAATCATGCCTTAGAGCAACATCGTTCGGATCGAGGGCGCTATCCAAGTTCGTTGAGTGCCCTAGTTGATCTGGGCTATCTTCGATCGATTCCCATTGATCCTATGACCAATTCGAGAGAGACCTGGCAAACCGAGACGGAACCTTCCGATCCCGATGCGCCCAATCAAGAACTCGGAATCTGGCGTGTCCGAAGCGGATCCTCCGATACGGGAGAAAACGGGATTCCCTATAACGAATGGGGCGGATGATGCATCCCCGTCAAATTTTATGGGATCGTCTTAGCTTTACTCTTCTAGCCCTATGGCTTGGTATGAGCCTCGGGTTTGCCCTCTCTTCCCCTATTTTATTTTCGTATCTACCGCGAGCTACGGCCGGTGCCCTAGCGGGTCGGATAGTCGAACGCCTTGATTTACTTGCTTGGATAGCCTTCGGTGGGGGATGGCTTTTAAGTGGTCTACCCCGATGGATGCGTCACACCAAAGACTCTCTTCCTGTCACCTCCGATAAATTATGGAACTTTGCTATTCTGACGGCACTTATCTTTTGTTTAGGGAGTAGTTTCATTCTTACCCCCAAATTAGATTCGACCATGACGGCACTAACAGCACTCCCTTCACCAACGGAATCCTACTTAAGTGAACTCACCCAGACTCGTGATCAAGTCCATCGCTTCAGCGTTCAGTTTTTTGCAATTCGCATGGTTCTTGCAGGGGCCTTACTCTGGGGACTCACACGCCTTCAAAAAGATTTAGCTTCCTCAAGGGATAATTGAGTATCTCTCAAAATTGTAGGGATGGATTCTCCTCGCTCCCACCACTCAAGATCTCTTGGCTTGGGAGGTCCCGGCACCAGTTCTCTAAGCCAGTCCTTCAGCTCGTCGACCCCCAGTCCGTCTCGGGTCGACATCTGAATCGCTCCAGGGAATTGCTTAGCCAAATCCAACCGCTGGGGTCGAGATAGCTTGTCAACTTGATTAAGAATCAAAATACGGGGCTGGAGATCAAAGTCATCTTCACATCCGATGGTTCGAAGCGTCTGGGTAACCGTTTTGAGATGATCTCCTAGATCTGGACTTGAGGCGTCTAAGATCACCAATAGGGCGTCCGAAGTCCTAACCTCACTCAGGGTACTTCGAAAGGCAGCGACCAACTGATGGGGAAGCTTTCGTATGAAACCGACCGTGTCGGAAATCAAACATGTTTTCGGCTCACCCGTTCCCTGCCCAGTCGCTTCATCATAATTGGGCCCAAGCCATGCCCGTCGGGTCGTCGTATCGAGCGTTGCAAAAAGTAGGTCCTGAGGGTCACCTGCACCCGTGAGTTGTTTTAAAAGAGAGGTTTTACCGGCATTGGTATAACCCACGAGGGCGACGCGAGGAATCGCAGGAGATCGACCCGATCGCTGAGTTTCTCGAACCCGCTGGACATGAGAAAGTTCCTTCTTAAGGGTGGATATCTTTTGACCATAAATGCGTCGCTCCACTTCCAGCTGGGTTTCACCCGCGCCTCCCCTTAAACCAAGGCCTCCCCCTTGGCGACTCAAGTGGCGCCAGACACCCTTAAGACGAGGAAGTTCATACTGTAGACGAGCGAGTTCGACCTGAGCTTTTGCTTCCTTGGTTTTAGCTCGCTGTTCAAAAATTTTAAGAATCAGGCGAGTTCGATCCATACAAACCATTTTGCTAAGGCGCTCAATCGCTACGCTTTGGCTGCCCGAGAGTTCATCATCACAAATAAGAAACCGGGCCCCCACGGCACGTGCTTCAAGCGTTAATTCTTCAATCTGCCCAGGACCATAAAAGGTTTGGGAGGAGATTTTAGGGCGCTTGAGTCTTTTTTGGCCCACGACCTGCATTCCACAACTCATGGCTAACTGATTGAGTTCAACTAAGTGATCTTCGATAGGATCTTGGGATTCTCGTGGCCCTTGGTGGGCGATTAAAAAACAGCGGGTAGGCGTCTCGTTCATGCGAAAATTCACTTCTCCGTCTTTGATCATATCCCTAGGCGATAATAGAAAGATATGACTTCATTTGAAGGGTTTTTAGCCCACCGTTATTTACATGCGACCGGTCGGGGGTCATTTATCAAATTAATGCGTCAATTAGCCACAGGCGGCATTGCCCTTGGCGTATCAGCCATGTTGTTATGCATGGCCCTGATGAACGGATTTCATGATGAAATACAAAAAAATATATTTAGTGCAACTGCTCACTTTGCAGTAGCTCCGCGCCTTGGGGATATTCAGGATCTTCCTCGCGTCCTGGGTGAAATAAGAAACACACCCGGGGTCGTAGGGGCGAGTCCAATGCGAATGGAAAAGGGCCTCTTACGCGTCGCTGACCGGGATCTCCCTCCCGAGCCTTTAATCATCAAGGGGATTGATCCTGCTTCAGCGGAAATGACTTCGACTATTTTTTCTAGTCTCGAACCCTATTCAATTTCTCGTCTCGAGGAGGGAGAAATAGTGATTGGCCAGCAATTAGCTGAACGCCTGGGCCTCACAGTTGGCTCTGAAATATCAGTTGCCTACTTTCGTTTAAGTTTAGGGCCTACGGGGAGCCAGCCCAAGGTGGCCGCCTACCGCATAGCCGGTATTTTTAGAAGTGACATTGGTGAATTTGATCGAAGTTGGGCCTTTATACATCTCAATGACGCCATGAGGCTGGCCCGGACACAACAAGCTGAAATGATTGATGTCCGAACCCGCTCTACCGACGACATTACTGATATTAAATCTGCCGTATTGAAAAAAATTGGGGGACAATTCGTGGCGTCCGATCTTCGGGATACGAATCGTGCTTTATTTTCTGCGCTTCGCGTTGAGAAATGGCTTTTTACCTCCCTCATTGGCGTGATCGTCTGCATTGCAGTATTCAATATTGTGGCAAGCCTCATTCTGCTGGTCACTGAAAAGAAAAGGGATCTGGGCGTATTACTTGCCCTCGGGGCCACCCCCAAGCAAATTGAGGGTGCTTTTGCTCGGCAAGGACTTCATATGGGTTTGCGGGGAACCGCGGGGGGATTGCTATTCGCTCTCCCTTTTTGTTATTTAGCGGACCGATACCGGTGGATTCCACTGCCTTCGGCCGTCTATGATTTCATCACCTATGTTCCTTTTCGCCTCCACGTCACCGACATCTTGATCGCTATCCTGTTTCCTCTCAGCGTGTCTTGGCTAGCCTCAAAATATCCGGCTCGGGTCGCCGCTCGACTCCATCCCATAGATTCCATGAGGTCCTCATGAACCGCTATTTAGTATTCGATACGGAAACGGGGGGCCTGGATCCCCAAACCCATAGCCTTCTAACCTTAGGTTTCGTTGCCTGCGAGGGATCTAACGTACTAGAGACCCTCGAAGTCAAGGTTCGGCATGAACCCTATGTCGTTTCGGCTGGAGGATTAAAAGTAAACCGAATCAATTTGGTGACTCACCATGAGTCTGCCCTCGAACACAAGGCGGTGATTGAGAGCGTCTTGCTTTTTTGCGAACGCCATTTTGGTTCCGAGCCTATTACCTTGGTGGGGCATAATATTTCTTTTGATTTTGAATTTATGAAACGCTTTCTTGCCTTAAACGGTATTGATATGGAATCTCGTTTTCATCATCGAACCGTCGATACACATAGCATTGCCAAAGCCCTAAGAGAAAAACGAAAACTACCTCAAATGCGACTTAGCAGTGATGAGCTTTTTCGCCATTTTGCGATTCATGTGGCGGAAGATCAGCGCCATACCGCGTTAGGAGATGCACTAGCTACACACACCCTCTATCTCAAATTGGTGGAGCTGATCTAGATGAGTCTCCGAGTTGACGTTCAGCAACTTTCCAAACGTTATCCTGGGTCAGAACGCCCCGTCTTGAACAATTTTTCCATGGCCTTAACGCCGGGTAGCCTTAATGCCCTCGTGGGTCCCAGCGGGGTCGGCAAGACCACTTTGCTTAATTGTCTTTCGGGTCTTGATGGTTGGCAATCGGGATCGATTCATCTAGGGTCTCACCTGATGAATCCCTCAGATTCGATCTCCTCTTCACTTTTTAGAAGACAATACATAGGACTGACTTTTCAAGATCCTCGACTCCTTCCCGAATTTACCGTTCTAGAGAACGTCCTTATTCCCATGAAACTCGATGGAGACTGGGATGAGGCCTGGGGGAAATCCTTACTCCATGAGGTCGGTTGCGAGGGCTTGGCCGACCGTTTTCCTCATCAACTAAGCGGAGGTCAAGCCTCTAGAATTGGACTCGCTCGGGCAATGGTAAGGAAACCCTCCTTGTGGCTCCTCGATGAGCCAACCGGCAATCTGGACCCCCTAACGGCTGATCTTATTACTAGCTTTATACAGAAACTTCATCAACATCTTAAGCCCACGACTTTGATTGTGACTCATAACCAAACCCTTGCTCAAGTTTGTCAGCACCAGATCTCGCTAGCGGGTTAAATCTGATCCAGCGGCCGGCCCTGGCGGCGACGTTCACTGATGCACTCTTCTAAAATAATCATGGCGGCATAAGCATCAATCCATTGGGAGAATTGACCTGCAGGAACCCCTTCCTCTCGCATACGGGTCTCAGCCATGGCGCTGGTCAGGTGTTCTCCGATCATCTTCAATGGAAGACCGGTAGCGCGAGCTAATTCATGGGCAAACGATTTCGCGGCAGGGGCGGTTAAACTCGGCGAGCCATCTTGATGTTGAGGGAAGCCTACACAAAGAGCCTGGATCCCTTCTTCTTGGCAAAACTGAATCAAACGAGGGAGGATGGACGATTCCTCCATGAGCCAAACACCTTTAGGAGTGAAAAGGAACTCAGAGGGATCGCATACGGCTAGGCCCAATCGTTTGGTTCCATGATCTAAACTCAACCATCGCATAGTTTCATCCTAACTTCTCTAAGGGTCTCTGCAACCTTAAACTAGAATCATGCCTACTCTTCCTGATTCAATTCGCTCCATTCCTCACCGAGAAAATATTTCTTTCGGGCGACTTACGACTTTAGGGGTCGGTGGACAATGTAAAATTCTTTTTGAGCCTACTCATGAAAATCAGGTTTGTACTCTGGTTAAAACTTTTCGACAAGAAGGTTGGTCTTACCGAATTCTAGGTGGCGGGTCCAATCTCGTCGTCCTTTCCGACATCGAAGAACCCGTTATTCGCTTGAATTTTCCTAAAGTTCTAAAAGTTGAAGGCCGAGAGATCACAGCGCCCGCTAATTTTGGACATATACGATTGAGCCAAGCCGCAGCTGAACAAGGACTTTCGGGTATGGAATACGCTGCAGGAATACCTGGAACCACCGGAGGGGCCCTTCATATGAATGCGGGAGCCTCCGGACGAGAATTGGTTCAGATTCTCTCAAGTTATCGATCAATTTATTGATCACCTATGGCTTGAAGATGGTTTAGCTAAAAATACTTTAGAAAGCTATCGTTTTGATTTAATGCAATTCTCAGAATTTTTAAATCGCGATATCAAAAAAATATTATTGGAGGCTGATCAAAGCGACATTCAAGTTTACCTTGCGAATAAATTTAGTCATGTCAAAGTAAGAAGCATTTCAAGATTGATCGCAACACTTCGACGCTTCTATCGTTATCACTTACGTGAACGTCATATCCATGAAGATCCAACACTTCATATTGAAGCACCAAAATTACCGAAGTCACTCCCTAAAAGCTTAAATGAAACTGAAGTGGAGTCGCTTTTAAAAGCACCTGAGATTGCAACGCCCTTAGGTCTTCGTGATCGTGCGATGTTAGAACTTCTCTATGCCTGTGGTTTGCGCGTGACAGAACTGATTAGCTTAAGAGTGACGGAAGTCAGTCTTACTGAAGGTGTGATTCGTGTGACAGGTAAGGGAAGTAAAACAAGATTAGTCCCCATGGGAGAAGTGGCTGTTGAATGGATTGATCGTTATTTAAAAGAAGCGAGACCTCATATTCTTA
Organism: Holophagaceae bacterium; assembly: GCA_023257195.1. Classification (GTDB taxonomy): domain Bacteria; phylum Acidobacteriota; class Holophagae; order Holophagales; family Holophagaceae; genus Acidiparvus; species Acidiparvus fluvialis. The sequence continues at coordinate 1,019 of JALRCU010000006.1, read as the reverse complement.
ATCAACATGTGTCAGATGATTTATTTGTAACACAGCGCGGCGAACTAATGACGCGCCAATCCTTTTGGCATTTAATTAAACGCTATGCCTTGATCGCAGACATTCAAAAAACATTATCCCCCCATGTGTTGCGACATGCCTTTGCAACACACTTACTTAATCATGGTGCAGATTTGCGCGTGGTTCAAATGTTGTTGGGACATGCAGATATTTCGACCACACAAATTTATACACATGTGGCACGTGAACGTTTAAAGAAACTGCACGAAACACATCACCCCAGAGGTTAGGTGCGCACACCTTTTTCAAAAATCACGCCCACCGCTTTTACTTGAGGCAAGATTTGAGGTTTTGAAATTTTAAGCTTGATCCAAGAAGCTTTAAATTCGTTTTGTAGTGTTTCAATAATGAGGTGTGCTAAAGGCTCTAATAATTTAAATGTATGATTTGATGAGATAGATTTAATTCGCTCACTCACAACAGCATAATCGATGGTATCTGAAATTAAATCAGAAGTCGCTGACGTGATTTGCGGTAAAGTCATTTCAAGATCAATGAGCAGCGTTTGAGGAAGTGCCCGTTCCCAGTCAGAGACACCGATAATGGTTTCAACTTTCATCTCTTCTATAAAAATAAGTGAGGCCGTCATGAGTGCTTCAAAAAATTGTAAAATAGAGTTTACATTATAAAGTGATTTTCAAATGATGAACGTGATTTACCTTCTTTTTAGCTATCTCATTGGTGCCATTTCATTTGGTATCGTCATCAGTCATATTTTTTCTCTGCCTGATCCTCGCACTATTGGCTCTAAAAATCCGGGTGCGACGAATGTTTTACGAACCGGAAAAAAATTAGCAGCTTTACTGACTCTTTTAGGCGATGCTTTAAAAGGTTCTTTGACAGTCGGTTTAGCACAATACTTTGATTTGTCACCTCTTTTGGTGGGACTGATTGCGATTGCAACCCTCATTGGACATGTCTTTCCCATTTACTATGGCTTTAAAGGTGGCAGGGGCGTT
>JALRCU010000028.1 GCA_023257195.1 Holophagaceae bacterium | reverse complement strand
TCTGCAGCACAACAGGCAAAAACAAATGTCATTGTTGGTAATGTTGTAACTAAAACAGTAACAGAGCCGGTTTTAGAACAAAAAATATCTATTAGAGATAATATTAGTAAAAGAGTTTTAAGGTCATTATTATCTGAGTGTGATTATTTTGAAACAATAAGACAGGAATCTCCTATGGTATTTGATAATCTCAAAGACAAACTTAAATTTTTTCAACCATCATTCCACTCAATTACACCCGAAGGATTGAACTCGAGGCTCACATTTCTACAACAATGTATGAGACCTGGTGATACAATACCAACAATCAAAAATGTGAATGGTTCAGAAACTCTCCAATACAATAATGCGGTTAACACAGCATTTGGTGCACCTCCAGTGCTTGTTCTTAGAATTGGAGACTTTTATAACACAAAAATAATTCCTGAAAGTTTGGGATTGACTTATGAAGACTTAGACATAAATCCTGAAGGTATAGGTGTTCAACCTATGATTGCAACAGTCACTTTAGGATTCAAGTTTGTTGGCGGTAGCGGACTGAAAGAATCTGTGGATAAATTACAAAACGCTCTTACATTCAACTACTATGCAAACACTGAAATATATGACGATAGAGCGGATGTAACAGCTAACGAAGAATTCTTAAAAGTGTTAGATGCTGAGTTTTTAGCTATGGCTAATCCTCCAGCACCTCCTGCTGTGAATCAAGCTGAACCCAACAATGGACAAAATAACAACCAAACAATTGGTACAATTATCAGTAAAGAAGTTCTTTCAAGTTTCGAAACAGGTAAGACTTCTTATGAGACTTTTATGGTCAATCTTGTAAACCAAACACAAACTTACTTTCAAAATGTTGTGAACAAACAAAAAGAAATAAATGCTCAATATAATAATGCGGTGAGACAACAGTGGATGTTAGAAAGAAATTATACATCTGGAATTACTCCTGTTAAACCAAGTGCAGACAAACTTGTTTTGTTTGGTAAACCAAACAATGTTGAAAATAGATTCAATAAAATTTTTACTGAATATGAAAAAAATATTAGCCAAGGGACAGACCCATTTATCCAATGGATTGATGAAGCACACAGAGGGTTTTCCCCAAGACTAAAACAGACAATCAGAACGAACTTCGCTAATTTTGGACATATACGATTGAGCCAAGCCGCAGCTGAACAAGGACTTTCGGGTAGGGAATACGCTGCAGGAATACCTGGAACCACCGGAGGGGCCCTTCATATGAATGCGGGAGCCTACGGACGAGAATTGGTTCAGATTCTCTCAAGTTATCGATACATTCATCCTGAAGGGGAGGTGATTGAAACAGCCCCACGGCCAGAGAATTTTGGCTACCGTCGAAGCCATCTTGGGCCCGGCTATGTGGCCCTAGGATTTACCATTCGTCTCACCCCCGGGGATTCTAAAACCATACAAGCTGAAGTGGAATCGAATCGATTAAAACGGGGTAGTTCCCAGCCCTTATCCAAGCGTAATGCAGGGTGTATCTTTAAAAATCCTCCTGGAGAGAGTGCTGGACGCCTGATCGATCGGGCAGGACTCAAGGGCTATCGGGTGGGGGATGCCGAAGTCAGTCCTGAGCACGCAAACTTTCTCATCAATCACGGACAAGCAACCGCAAGAGACTTCTATGAGCTGATGATTCAGGTGCAATCTAAAGTCCAATTAAGATATGGTATAACTCTTGAACCGGAAGTGGAAGTCTGGGGCAACGTGAACTAATGGCTTATTATCCTCGAACACAACCTAAGCGTCCTTGGTTTAACCGTGTAAGATTCCTGATCGTTATTGTGATTGTGATTGCTCTCGGTTGGGGGCTCACACGTTTTACGTACCGACTACTTCATCTCAAGGCTCTCAGCGTTCAGGAAGTTCGAATCACGGGATGCACACCCAGGAGACAGGTTGAGATTCAAAGAATCTCCGAAGATTTGAGTCTAGGCCAACCCCTACTTTGGTTTAATGCCGAGCCCCTCATGAATGCCTTAATGGAGAAAACATGGATTAAGTCCGTCAATCTCAGCAAAGATCCTCCCGATCGACTGGTGATTATTATTGAAGAAAAGGAAGCGTATCTTTGGATGGTGAATGCACAAGGTACCTATTTGGTAAGTGAGGGCGGTGTCCTCATCGATGAATTGAATAGCTCCAATGGATCGAAAGCTCTGCCTGTGGTGTCCGATGCTAGCCTTCAGAATCGAGCCAGTTTGGCTCGTATGTCACAAGTCGCTAAGACCATTAAAATGCAGCAACCTGAGTTTTTTGACCTCATTGAGGAAATGTATTGGGATGACCAAGGACCCATCCTTTATCTTCAGGATTTTCAGGCTCCGGTGAAGCTCGACGGTCGAGATCCCATCGCTAATATTCCTAATTTTCAAAGTGTTTTTACTAGTCAACTCTCTACCCCCGAAGAACGAGCAGCCATTGAGGGGGTCAATCTAAGATTTAAGAATCAAGTCATTCTGACCCTTAAAAACAAAATTGGGGTGCCGACAATAATTGACGGCGACCAGCTCCCTCCCAAACGCTAGAAATAATTCTTGAAGAGAGTAAGATTCTCTTAGTAGCATCGAGGAGTTTCATGGCTAAGCAACCCACTTTTATTGGCATTGACCTAGGAACCAGTAAGGTGGCAGCTGTGGTCGTTACGATGGACACGAAGGGTCTTTTCCATGTCATCGGTGGAGGCATGGCTAACTCTGAAGGTGGAATTAAACAGGGCTATGTCAACGACATGGATAAAGCTGTCGCCGCCCTCAGGGCCGCCAAAGAAGAGGCTATGACTCAAGCGGATGTTAAAAAAGTAGAAGGGGTTTGTGTCTCTGTTGATAGCATTCACTTCAAAGGAGAAAATCTTCGTGATTCTGTGACCATCAGCTCGAAAGATCGAATCATCACCGACGAAGATATTGAACGAGTTCTCGACCAAGCTAAAAATAATTGCAAAATGGCAAAACAAGAGAGTGTTCTGCACCGCATTCCTCAGATCTACCATATCCAAGGCCAACGCGAAGTACGCAATCCGCTGAATATGGTGGGGGAGTCTTTGGAGGCCGAAGTAAGGCTAATTTTAGCCCCTTCCTCAGTGCTCAATAACATTCGACGCGTGGCCCAATTAGCTGGTTTTCCGAAGGCTGAACTGGTGTATTCGCCTCTTGCGACGGCGGAGGCAATTCTGCCCCGTCAAGACAAAGATAACAGTGCGGTTGTCATTGATATTGGCGAAGACTTAACCCATGTAGGTATTTTTCATTTAGGGACCTTATTTCATTCTGCTTTCATTGCGGTGGGCGGTCGTCATTTCACTCGCGATCTTGAAATCATGAAACATCTTGGGGGCATGGTAGCGGCTGAACGAATTAAACTTCGTTACGGCTCCGTCATTCCCCAACAAGTTGCCGATGAGCAAATCGAGCTCGAAGATGAGGGGCGTTTTATTTCAAGAAGTGAAATTGCAGAAGTCTTGCAGGCTAGAGCCGTTGAACTATTTAATTTTGTTCAAGTCGAAATTAATCGAACAGGCCTTGGTGATTTCCATGGAGGCATTCATCTTGTCGGGGGAGGATCGATCCTCTACCATCTGCCCACACTGGCACAAACAATTTTTGGGCGTCCTCGAGTCGTGATTTCAAGGCCCCTAGACTTCACGGACACCCTTCCCGCTGTTGTAAATAACCCCCATTTTGTGAACGCCCTAGGCGCGGCTAAATATATGATTCGAGAGCGACAAGAATCGGGTCATGGTCACTCCTCTTTTATGGGCAATCTTCTTGAAGCCTTCAAATAACCTAAAGGAAATCTTTATGATGGAAACTCCCTTTCTCCCACATCCCGAGCCCATTCCAGGTGCACGTATCAAAGTTGTGGGCGTGGGCGGTGCGGGATGTAATGCCGTTAATCGCATGATTGAGAGTGGCGTTTCGGGTGTTGAATTCATCGCCATGAATACCGACCAACAGAGTTTATCCATGTGCCAAGCGCCCCATCAAATTATCTTGGGCCCAAGTTCGATGCGCGGTTTAGGAGCCGGTGGAAATTCAGACCGGGGTTATGTAGCGGCCGAGGAGAGTCGAGATGAAATCTTAAAACAGCTCGAGGGATCGGACATGATATTTATCACCGCGGGTATGGGCGGCGGCACAGGAACGGGCGCGGCACCCGTGGTCGCTAATTATGCCAAAGAATTAAATGCACTGACCGTCGCTGTGGTCCTGACTCCTTTTGCTTGGGAAGGCAAATCAAAAATTGATAAAGCTCATAAAGGTCTTGAGAAATTAAGAAGCGTGGCGGATACCGTGATTGCCGTGAGCAATGAACGTCTCAAATCTCTGTGCCCTCAAGGCGCTACCCAAAAAGAAGTCTTTCGAACGGCCGATAGCGTTTTGATCCAAGGAGTTCGAGGGATTGCAGATCTTATCTTGTATCCAGGCGATCTCAATGGAGATTTTGCCGATGTTGAAAATGTGCTCCGTAATGGAGGTGAGGCACTCATTGGAACCGGCACCGGTAGGGGGGAAAACGGCATTCTCGATGCCCTCCAGCAAGCACTGGCTTGTCCTCTCTTGGAACGATCTCAAAATGGTTCCGCTCGCAAAGTAATCGTCAGCATGATGGCTAACTGGGCTCATCATCAATTTTCTAAAGTTGAAGATGCCATGACCTACCTTCAAGAACACTATGCTGGGCAATCCGAAGTAAAACTCTGCCAAGTGGAAGCCCCTCAATTTCAGGATGAAGTCCAAATCACGGTTCTAGCGAGCGGATTTGATGAGGCCCAAGAGGTACCGGTTTTTGATGGTCGCACCACGCGTCAACTTCCCGCTTTTGGATCTCCTCGAAGCAGTTCCCTTGTCACTTCGAGGGCCGTCCCTCGCGCTTCATCCAATACGCTTCCTTTCGTTCCCATGCCTCCAACCGCTCCAGTTACGCAAATTATCCCCGATTCAGGTCCGGTCTATGGACATACCCAAGCCCAAACAGAACCCACAGGCGACGAACCGACTCAGTCCTCTCGGATGCCCCGACGCCTGGACCCTTTCCCCACCCTCGCTCCCACTTCAAGCGGTGAAGTTCATGGCGATCTCGATTTAGAAATCCCTGCCATTCTTCGCAACAAGCCCGGCCAGCTCCCTCTTGACTAGATATGACTGAAGCGAGTTCTTTTTATAGTCATATTCGAAATGAATTAAAAAGTATTGAAGCATCAGGTCTCTTAAAAAAAGAACGGATTATTACCTCAGCTCAACAAGCCCAAATCAAGGTACAAACCATCAATGGACCTCAAACCGTCTTAAATTTTTGTGCCAATAATTACCTAGGATTATCGGCTCACCCCGAAGTGGTCAAAGCGGCGCAGGAGGCCCTGTCGACCCATGGTTTTGGTCTCAGTTCCGTTCGCTTTATCTGCGGGACCCAAGATCTCCACAAAACTCTCGAAGCTCGTTTATCGCAGTTTCTTGGGACGGAGGATACCATTCTTTACGCGGCTGCTTTTGATGCCAACGGAGGTCTTTTTGAACCTCTGATGGGAGAGATGGATGCGATCGTGAGCGACGAGTTTAATCATGCGTCCATTATTGATGGAATTCGACTCAGCAAAGCTAAGCGTTATCGCTATCGTCACAATGATATGGCCGATGCCCGACGTTGCTGTGAAGAAGCACGACGCCATGGTGCTCGTTTTATCTTGGTCTTTACCGACGGGGTTTTCTCGATGGATGGTACGATTGCCCAATTAGATGTCCTCAGAAAAATCTGTGATGAATTCGACGCATTACTGGGGATAGACGAATGTCACGCCACGGGCTTCATGGGCGACACGGGTCGAGGAACTCATGAATTTAGGGGGGTCTTGGGCAAGATTGATCTCATCACCGGTACCCTGGGGAAAGCCATGGGTGGAGCGTCAGGGGGATTTACTAGTGGACGGTCTGAAGTCATTCAGCTTTTACGTCAACGTTCAAGACCCTATTTATTCTCTAACACCCTGGCCCCAAGCATCGTAGGAGCCTCCCTTAAGGTTCTTGACATGATCCAGACTTCAACTGATCTTCGGAATCGATTGATGGCAAATACCCGATTTTTTAGACAGGCGATCCAAGCCCAAGGTTTTGAAATTAAACCAGGGGAGCACCCTATTATTCCCATTATGGTTTATGACGCGGTTAAAACCCAAGCCTTGGCCTCTCGTCTTTTAGAATTGGGTATTTATGTCATCGGTTTCTTCTTTCCTGTCGTTCCTCAGGGTCAAGCGAGAATCCGGGTTCAAATGAGTGCCGCCCATAGTCAAGCGGATCTTGAAAAAGCGATAGCAGCTTTTGGGCAGGCCGGGCGCGAGCTAGGTGTTATATCCTAATCATCTATGTCTCTTAAAAAAATCCTCGTCATTGGCGCCTTGGGGCAAATCGGAACGGATCTAACCCAGGCGTTGGTCCGGAAATGGGGGGTTGCTCAAGTGGTCACGGCCGATCTAAAGTCTCATAGTCTTGGGGAATCCCTTACCCATGAGGCTTTCGATGTTCTTGATTTACAACAACTTCAACAAATCGTGGAGCAACATAAGATCCAAGAAATTTACCATCTCGCTGCTGCCTTATCAGCCAAGGCTGAACAAAATCCCAAGTGGGCATGGGAACTCAACCTCAAAAGTCTCCTCAATGTTCTAGAGATTGCGAAAGAGAAAAGGATTAGGGTTTTTTGGCCAAGCTCGATGGCCGCCTTTGGACCCTCGGCCCCTCATCCAGCCCCGCAAGACTGCCGTATGGATCCAACATCTGTCTACGGCATCTCGAAGGTCGCTGGAGAAAGTTGGTGCGCTTGGTACCACCAGCATCATGGTGTGGATGTTCGCAGCTTACGTTTTCCCGGCCTCATCAGCTGGAAGACCCCACCGGGTGGAGGAACCACGGATTATGCAGTCGATATTTTTCACGCCGCAATAGCGAATCGGCCCTACACTTGTTTCCTTTCAGAAGATACGCGTCTTCCCATGATGTATATGCCGGATGCCGTGAGAGCCATCCAAGAGCTGATGGATGCCCCTGCTTCACAGATAACAATCAGGCATGCATACAATCTCACGGCGATGAGTTTCACCCCCAAGGAATTAGCGGAGGCAATTCGAGAGCGATTGCCCGAATTTTCAATCTGCTACAAACCTGATTTCCGTCAGGCAATTGCGGACTCTTGGCCACGACAAATCGACGATCACGTTGCTCGAAGGGATTGGGGCTGGAAACCTAAGTTTACGCTATCAAGCCTCGTAGACGAGATGCTTCAAGGTGTTCGATCGCTGGCCTAGTTTAAGTTTTTTAATCAGAGGGTTGAGTGGCTACCCTATAGAGCGTTAAACCCATGAGGGCAAAAGCTAGAACACCCAGAAGATCGTAACCCGTGGCGCCAAGATAATGCTCAATGGCTCTTTCTAAATTTAGGGTAGTGAGTAAGGATCCTAAAGAGACGACCTTATCAGAACTGGCTGTCAAAATAGCGACAAAAATTCCCGCTAGGGCTCCTCCGGCAATCAGACCGGTTGAAAATAAATTACCGGGACCTAGTTCTTCTTCACCACCATGACCATCCGATGCGCTTCCGTTTTTAGCGCTTGCGAAATGACGGATCACACCCCCACAAAAAATAGGGAGAGTCGTAGACAGAGGGAGATAAGCTCCGACGGCAAAAGCCAAGGCCCGGACGCCACAAAGTTCCATTGTGATTGCAACGGCAACCCCCACGAGCACAAATTGCCAATCTAAACTGGCAGCGAGTAAGCCTTTGATGAGAGTAGCCATTAAAGTTCCTTGAGGGGCAGGAAAGCGTTCGCCCCCAATCATATGAACGATTTGACCCGTCACGGGATCAGCCTGAGGATTATCTAAGACTTGAACGGTCCAGCCGATGACTAACGCAGCAGCCAAAGCTCCAATCATTAATCCCACTTGCTGATGACGAGGGGTGGCTCCAACCAGGTAACCTGTCTTGAGATCTTGAGAGGTGGCTCCCGCATTGGCAGCGGCGATACACACGATACCCCCGACGCAAAGTGCCATGGGTTGATAAACATCGGCAGTCCATCCGAGGGCTACAAAAATCAAACAGGTGGACATCAGCGCCGCAATGGTCATTCCACTAATGGGATTGGAGCTGGAACCGATAATACCAACGATACGACTACTTACAGTGACAAAGAAAAATCCAAATACAATCATCAGAAGCCCGAGGAGTAACTTACTCGCAAGACCCTCTCCGGGGATAAAAGGTAAAAACGCCACAATAAGGATCAGGGCGAGCGAGCCAAAGATAACGACTGAGATCGGCAGATCTTGATCAATGCGTTGAGTTTGTGCTTGGCTATCTTTATTTCTCATGGACCCCAGGGCTCCCTTGAAAGCGCTGATGATCGTGGGGATGGTTTTTAGAAGTGTTATGAAACCCCCCGCGGCCACCATACCGGCTCCAATTTGACGTACATAGGCAAAATAAAGGGCGCGATTGAGTTGGCTAAAGGATTGAGTTGTGGCGTCCCATCCGTAGGCTCCATTGAGGGCTAGGTCTTTCAGATAGCCTAGCTTGACTAGTTGAAGAGCGATTTGAGGTTCTGGGACCAACGTTGCTAGAAGAGGGATCATACCTAACCAAGCTAGGACACCGCCGGCGACCAAAAGACCTGAATTACGAATACCGATAATATAGCCCACGCCTAAATATTCTGGGGTAATGTTGGCATTCACCGTTGCCGCAGGAAAGATTTTACTTTTCATATTAGAAACCCATGTAGGGGTTTCGGCAATCACCTTAAAGACTAATTGCAGGAGGGCATAGACAATACCAAAAGCAAGGCCTGTATAAGCTTTTTTTGCCAAGTTTCCACCCTTTTCACCCGCAATCAAGACCGAGGCACAAGCGGTGCCCTCAGGATAGGGTAGTTCTTTATGCTCATTTACAATCAGCGCTCGACGAAGGGGAATCATCATCAGCGTTCCAAGAATGCCGCCTAAAAGCGCAAGAGTAAAAATGGTCCAGTATGTGAAAAAGCTTTCCCCCTTGCTCGTCGTCGACAAAAAGAGAAAACCTGGAAGGGTGAAGACCACCCCTGCTGCAATACTTTCACCGGCACTTCCAATCGTTTGAACAAGATTATTTTCTAAAATAGTACTCCCACCAAAGCGTTTTAAAAGGCTAATGGCCACCACGGCAATGGGAATGGAGGCACTTACGGTCAAACCGGCACGAAGAGCAAGATAGACGGTTGACGCCCCAAAGATAATTCCGAAGATCGAACCAAACAGAACGGCCTTAGGGGTAAATTCTGCAACGTGGGCTTCAGAAGGGATATAGGGCTTTATTCCGTCGGCTTTAGACATGAAGACCTCCTTGAAATCATGGGATATATTAAGCAGACTAGCCCAAAAAGGATCGTGTTTGGGAAGTTTAAGGGGTAATGCGAAACTAAATTATGAGAATGCACATCATTCAGAGCAAAAGTAACGATATTTTTAGAACTCTCTTGAGCGAAATCTCCCTGGCAGGGGCTCAGAGGAAAAAAACACTGATCATTGGGGACACCTTGATTCAGGCTTGGAAAGATGCGCAACATCATCCGGGAGCTCGGCGCCTCAAGGCCTCACAATGGATTCAATTAGAGGGGTCGGTGGATCATCCCCTTCAATCCGAACTCTCACTTTCAGGTCTTTGTCTCAGTGATACCTGCATGCGTGAATTAACTGGCATGGCCTCACCACCAAACCATGCTTTAGTGGTGACCCTCGAGCCTGAATCGACAGAACCCTTCGGATCGTTTGTGGTGGGAGCTTGGGGAATTCAAGATCCCGGTAATCTAGGGGCGATCAGTCGCAGTGCGCTTGCTTTTGGATGTCAGGAAATTCTTTTAGGACCCGGTACTGCGGACCCGTTTTCCCCCAAGGCTATTCGGGGATCCATGGGGGCTTCTTTCTTAATATCGTTTCGACGTTGTACCAAGGTCCCCCAAGACGCAGGAGCTTGGATCGCCTTGGACGGCTCACCCTCCGCTACCCCTTTGGATCAAGCACCCCTCAAAAAACCTTTGAGACTCCTTGTGGGTAATGAAGGTCACGGATGGCAAGGGGTCACCCTTCCCCCTCATGTTCAAAGGGTTTCCATTCCCATTCAGAATGTGGAAAGTTTAAATGCTGCGGTAGCCTTGGGCCTAGTCTGTTTTGAAGTAGCCCGACGAGAAAAAAATGGCCGCTAAAGTTAAGCCTCTCGGAGTTATATCAACGTTTTTACTCGGTCTAGGTCTGATAGCTCTGATGCTACTTGCCTTCATGTTTCCTTTTGAGGATCTGGGCAGTATGGAAATTATATGTGCGTGGTTAATCCCCTTCTTGATCTTCAAATCTCTTCAACATCAGTGGTCACATCGAAGTCTTTATATTGGTCTTTTTGTAGGCTTCCTGATCTTATTCCACTGGATGATTCCCACCTTGCACCTCAAGGGGGGGATGAGTATTGGCCTTGCCAGTTTTGCTACCCTTCTCTTCGTAGCTTACGAATCTCTAGGGATTTGGATTCTCGTTAAGGTGGCTCAGGTCATTCATCAAAAAAGAGGGGCTCATAGTGCTGCGTGGGCCATTGGCCTCGGTGTTATGTTGTGGGAGGGTTGGGTATTTCGAGTCTATCCTTGGACGTGGGGTTCTGTTTTAGGTTCAGTGCCTTGGACTGCCACGAGTGCAGCTTGGCTCAGTGCTCTAGGTTTATCGGCTCTTCTATGGGGAACGGCCACTTGGTCGGGTCTGCAACGGGGTTGGAGAAGTTATCTGGGTCCATTAAGTTTTCTGGTCATTCTTGGAGGTACCCATGGAGCTTGGCTTCTCACTCAGAGAACCACGTTGAACCCACAGAAGAAACAGCTCGATATCGTGGTAGTTCAAAGTAATTTTCCAGCCGGACATCGATCGCCTGATATGGAATCAAAAGGATGGGCTCTTACAGATCAAGCCCTAAAAGAGTATCAACTCCCTCACCCCGGTCGTCCCACTCTTGTGCTCTGGGGCGAAAGTTCTGTTTTGGGTCGAGATGATCGTGGACGAAATCTTCGCCTTCAGACAGAGGCATCAAATCGAAACGTCGCTTGGCTATTTGGCACCGAAGGAGGCAACCAAAATTTAGTTCGCGGGGAGGCCCCAGGTCGATCTTCGTTTGTGCAGGCAAAAGTAATCCCTATGGCTTTTGGCGAACGTATGCCGGGACCCGAAGGAGTCCGTCGTTGGTTCGATCAGCGCTTAGGGTGGATAAGTCAAATCCCCGGTAACCTCTCCTCAAAAAGTAAATTTATCATTCCGAGTGCGAGCCGTGAACCCCTTGTGGTCCACCCATTACTTTGCTCAGAAGCTCTTTTAATCCACCGCGTTAGGGAGGGCGTAGCCTTGACCCAACCGGACCTACTAACGAACCATACCAATGACGCTTGGTTTGAAAAAACAGGCGCAACCTTCCTTCATGCAGCTCAGATTCGGTTGCGAGCAGTAGAAATGGGCCGACCCTTAATTCGGGCTACACTCTCGGGAGCTTCGGGTATCTTTGGGGCGGATGGCCATAGCAAACTTTGGAGTGGCCCCCAATCCGAAATGGTTCACGTAGAGAGTCTTGAGTGGTCGACGTGGTGGACGCCCGCATCATGGATTTATTTCAACGCCACCCTTATGATTATTACCCTCGGGGGCCTGCTTCAGGCCTGGATCAGGAAAGTCTGATGGACCAACAAGAATACGTGATTGCCTATACCTGGGGGGTGTTACCGGATCTTATTTTGGCCTCGGGCTCTCCTCGACGAAAGCAGTGGCTTGAAGCCCTTCGAATTCCATTTACCGTCGTCATTCCTCATATTGACGAAACTCCTCTTATCAACGAAGGTGCTCAGGCCCTTGTTGAACGACTCGCTCAAGCGAAGGCTGAGCATGTTAGCCGTGATCATGTCGAATCTTGGATTTTAGCGGCTGATACGACCGTGAGCCTCAAGGGTAAGATCCTCAATAAACCTAGGGATCCCTCGGATGCCATAGCCATGCTGAAAAGTTTACAGGGCCAAACTCATGAGGTTCACACCGGTTGCTGTCTTCGACGAGCGGATCGTTCCATCCTCATCCATGACATGGCTCACGTAACTTTTCGAGCCATGTCAGAAGAAGAGATTCGATGGTATGTATCGACGGAGGAGCCGATGGATAAAGCGGGAGCCTATGCGATTCAAGGACAAGGGGCCTACTTTATTACCAACGTGGAAGGCAGTTATGCCACCGTCATGGGATTACCCGTTGAAAAATTGATTCCCCATCTTAAGTCCCTCGGACTCTTAAAGGTATGGGCCCGACTTCCCGATTAGAGTTCTTCGCCCTTCTTTTTAGACTCGGTCGATCGCACATCATGAAAATCATCCATCATGCGATATTTAACCCCTTCAACATCTTTAAATTGATCGTTACGAATGGCCCACACGGCGATCAAGACAAAGCCCAATGCAAACGCACCGCCGACCACACTAAACACCACGATCAGTTCCCAATTTGAGTAAGAATTCATAGAACCTCTTAGTTAGCGATCAGAAACCAGTCGAATTTCCAAGCCAATAGAACAGGAATAAAGAGCATCAGGATAAAAAAGACAAGGGATTGGGTCAGAATTTTATTTTCTTTTAGAATATCCATGATACGGACGGTATCACTGGAAGGGTTCGGTTTTTTAGGTTGAGTATCGGTCATAGATTTAGCTTTCAGCCACTTCTCCAAACAAGGCTACAAGATAAAGAACTGCAAAAAACATTACGTAGAATACAAGATAGCGGAGCATTATTTGGTAACCGCTCAGAGTTGGTTTTTTTGCGGGGGCTGCCATCGTCGTTCCTTATGACTTAATTGCTAGAGATTTAAATTTTGCGAGCGCTTCTAGAAAAGGACGCTTATCTTTCATAGTGAAGAAAAACATGCCCACCTTAGTTCGATCGGTCGATTTACGTAGTTTAGGATTTCGTTCACCTTCGATACGCTCTTTTATCATGATATTTCCCGTACGATAGTGACAATCGCCCATCGCGCAGCCACAGACAAAGGTCGCGTCCGCTCCTTGAGCAAGGGCCAATTCCATTTGAGAGGGTTTCACCATACCCGAGCAGGGCAGAATTACAATCTTGACACTCGGATCGTCATGAAGAGCTTTTTGCTGATCGATCATTTCTTGAATTGGAATTGAGCGTTCGCAAACAAAGCCCACAACCACTTTGGGTTTAGATTCCGTTGACGCGGTCGGCGGGACTTCAGGATTAAGGGTAGGCATCTCTATACTCCCTGTTTCAAAAGAGCCAGGACATCTCCGTCGATGGCTTTAGAGTCCATGTTGGGCAATTCGATAGCTTGGAACGGACAGGCTCCTACGCAGATTCCGCATTCTGAACATCGGGCTTCCTGAACGACAGCAATCAGTTTGAACTTAGAGCCGGGCGCTCGATCCTGCATGGTAATCGCTTCAAAAGGACAATCGAGTGAGCAGAAAGTGCACCCTGTACACTTGGCTTCGATCACTTCGGCGATGTTGTCTCGTCGGTCTTTGGGATAAAAGGGGGCCACGATGAGTAGGATCGTAGAAACGCCAAGAACCCACCAGGCGCCTGTGATCCCCAATTTTTCAATGAGGTAGTAGGGGAACATGTACCAGACGTCATAACGAACGTTCGAAACAAGCGAGCCGATGTTAGCTGGGGCATCGGATGCGATATAGGCTGCTTGGTCGCTTAAGGAGGGATATTTTGCAATCAACTCTTGAGTGATATTGATGGCAGGAATTGCACCGGCTGCAACCAAAATAAAACCAAGAACAAGGAAGTTAGTGGACCGACTGGGTGTCACTACCGGATACTTAAGTCGAATAAAATGAGTCCACATTAAAACAAAAATAAGGGCCGCGCCGCCCACATGAAAGAAAAAGAATCGGATAAGGGTGTAGTCGGTAATGACATCACCGGCAATAAAGAAGTTGGATAAACTGGCTCCAATAAGAGGGATTGCAGCGATAAAGGACTGAGTCCACACAGTGAGAGCATAGGCACGATTGTCCCAAACTAACAAATACCCTGTGATCCCAACGAAAAGTACTAGGACCAAGAGCGCAACCCCCGTTATCCATGGGAACCAGCGCCATGAACGATGTCGATCGGTGAAATAAACACGAAGCATGTGTAAGATCGTAGCAATCATCATACCGGCAGCGCCGTACCGATGAATTCCTCGAATAATGGATCCGTAGGGAATTCCGCTAGCCGGGTCAGCGAGACTGACGGTACCTTTCTGAATGATCGGAAGTGCGGAAATATAGTTAACGCTTGACCAAGCACGCTCCAACGTCGGGATATAGTACATCCACAACAAAATACCCGAGAAGATTAAGAACCAAAAAATATATAAAGGGATAGCGCCGTGGAAATAAAGTGGATTATGCTCTTGGGTGGTGAGAAAATTGATCATTTTCTCGAAACTAACGGTGATGTTTTTAAGCAAGGATAGGAATTTACGATACATAGATTATTCCCCCGCCGAGTATTTCACTCGAGTGAGATAAGCGGTCCCAATATCGGCGAGTGCAGCGATGATCAGGGCCCAACCCATCCAGCGAACGATATTAAATTGCTGAAAAGGGTCATCATTAGTGCTTTTAGGCGCTTCACCTGTCGTCATTCTAGAAATCTGATCGATATAAGGTAATTCGCTAACTTTTTTGGGAAGTACTTTATCGATCATCTGATTGGTCTCGGGTGAAAGCTTTGATCGAACCGGTTCTGTGAGGGGGGGGCCGTGGAGAATATCATCTAATTCTGAAGCAATAGAAGTCGATCCTATGAAATAGAAAAGGACAATGCCTACGACGAGAAAAATAGTGCCAAAGGTATCGCGTGCCTTCATTGATTGACCTCATTGTGACGAACGATAAATAGACGATTAGCCCATCGCTCAAAGAAGGGTCGCTCACGATTGAGTCGCCCTTTTGCTTTTTCTTCGGCGTAGACTGTGACACCTAACAAAAGAATGATGCCAAGAAAGATAGTTAAAAGTGCTAAAAGAATAAAGTAGATTTGAACATTGGGAAGAAGGAGGAACGCTTTCCACTTAGCGATACATTGGGAGAGAAAAAGAACACCCAAGACCAGGCTTGTCCATTTGATGAGGGATATACGCTGCGTTTGATACATTAAACCCCCGCCGTTTTGGGCTTTGCCTTAGCGAGTGCCGCGTCGGTTGCCAGATCTCGCTTTCGAGCCCAGCGTTGAAGGCCCAGGACGGTGCCCAAAACCGTGAATGTTAGCCAACCAATCACATGGATCTTCCAGAGTTCCATCCCTAGGGGCTTACCCAATGCCACAGCGGAAGCCGGTGTCTTCCATAAATTAAGAGTGGGTTGGGTCGCTTCCAAGATATCGAAGGCTTGGTCTTGCGTAAGCCCAGGATTTTGAGCTAGCATCTCAAGCATCATCGGCTTAGCTAATATATTCCACTCGCGGATATCGCCAAAATAGTGATACAACGTATTGGCGCTCATCGATACCAGTAAAAAGCCGACGAAGAAAATATGAAAGGTCTGATACCAGCGGGCGTTATCCCGTTTCATGACATAAGCCCAGTCTTGAAAATAGCCTATTAAGAGGAAAAGACCCATGGAGTAGTACCAAAGGGGAGCATCACGATGGAGATCGGCAATACTATTGATAATCAAGAAACTAAAGACAATCCAATATATGAAGCCACCAATCCCAATCCAATTAAATATTTGCCGCTGACCCCACCCTTTTTCAGGTCTTCGATCTAGGAACATGGCGAGAAGGACAAGAAAAGGAATACCGACCGTTAGTACCGTCGCCAAATAAGGATCTTGCAACTTCAGCATGTGATACATGGCTAGGAAATACCAATCGGACAGGATGGGATTGGGTGTAACCTCGGGATTCGCAGGACTTCCAAAAGCTGCAGGGATGAAAATAGTCACGAGAAGAATGATGGAGAAAATAATGAACTTGGTCCAGTGACTAATATTCATTCGCTTAAAACTTCGGTTATAAACTCGCAATTCAAAAAAGATCATCAAGAGGAAGCTCAGCATGAAATGAAAAGAGTAGAATCGGGTAACCGTAGCAGGGCCAATGGAGGTCCCACCCAAAAGAATTTGGGCCGTGGTTTTACCCTGATTGGTGGCATTAATGAAGGCACCACCGGGAATCCACGTTGGATTTTGATCTAAGTAGAGGGGAAACGTAGCCATAACTTTGGTAGCCCATAAGGCTCGTTGATTCCAAATCAAAAGATAGCCTGTCAGTCCGGAATACATACCCACAATGAGGATGAGCAGCGCCACGATGAAAGTTAATTCATGTCCCTGTTTATAGGAACCAGTGAACCAAATACGATAAACACGCATGGTGGCCAAAATGATGAAAGAATCCGCTCCATACTTATGAATTCCTCGGACAATCGCTCCAATAGGAATGGTGCCCCATTTCCAATTGTATTGAATTCGCTCTATAGATTGGAAAGCCTGGTCGGTGACGGGTACGTAATAGATCATGAGAATAAATCCGCTGACCAAAACCAGTACCCAAACCCAATACCACATTCCTCCTAGGGCGTACCATGGATTCGTCTTAGCTTCTTCCGTGAAAGACTCATCAAAAAGATCCATCTTCTTCCATCGATCTTGCAACCAATTCAGAAGATTGGGTCCCGAATTCAAAAGCCCATGCCAGAGATGACCCACCACTCCCCTCCTCTTGATGAGGGTGCGTAAGAATGCGGGTCGACTAAGGATAAAGGAGATGAATTTTTCGAGCATATTAACCTATTCCCCCGCCTTCAGTATCCGTGATCAAGATTTTATTGTCGACGATATCAAAACTCATTGTGCGGGGAGGGCGAGGCGCAGGCCCTGAGACCACTTTACCGGGTAACTCATCGAAATTAACCCCCTTGACAGTTCCGGTGATTTTCTGAGCGCGCGTTGGATCATAAACAGATAAATGGCATGGGCATGCAAAATAAGGATGGAACGGATCCGGAGCAGCAAAATTGTAACCCCCCGATAGTTCCTCTCGATTGGGAATGAAATTAAAAGTACATCCTAGGTGAGGACAAATGCGCTGGACAACTACAAACCAGGTTTTAGGATCTTTTAAGTCAACTCCAGGAACTGCATCGGGAAGTCGAACCACAAAGCCAGGTATTTTAGCTCCTTGTGTTTTGTTTGCGCTGTACTCCACACTCGTTCGAACATAGATGAACTCTTTAAAGTCCCAGGGCTTTGTCAGGTCATTGAGGGTGGCTGCCACCTGAGGTGCGCTAGCTATTTCATCGGGAGGGGACATTAAAGCCTTCACTCCTCCCGCTAGTGTCGGTCGGAAGTAACGCAAAAGAGCGTGCATCGCTAATACGGAAGCCCCGATGATCGGTAAGGTTGTTAGGGTCTTCAGAAGGATGCGTCGAGTATTATCTTCCATCACCACTCCTACTCGTGCTCATAAGTTCGGCTTCGGACTCCGTCAACTGCGAGCCAGCGTTCTTGCTCGGTGAGGATTCCTTTCCATGCAGGCATGGACGACCATTGATGTACATAAAGTTTTAAGGCTTCCGGGGTCATCGTCCGTTGAATTGATTCTGGAATCGACGTCCACTGACCGCCTTCAGAAATGCGCCAATAGAGAAAGGTATCCGTCGTCTCTGCCATCGCTTTGTAGTTTTGAAAATTAAAGGGGAGCGGTTGCAGCGTTTTGTGAAGGGGGCCATCGCCCTTACCCAGGGTGCCGTGACAAACGTTACAGTTTTGAGAATAGACATTCCAAGCTTCAGTAAATCGAGTGGGAGAAGCTCCAGCAATCGATCGACTCCAAACATAAAAGACGACGTTCCAAATAGCAATGGGGTCACCGGTAGCTACCAGCTGCCCTCCGCGATTATCCTTAATGGCCCCTTTCCAACCCTCACCCATCTTGCCTGAGGGACCGGGATGGAGTCGACCAAATCGATCTTTCCCTGTTTCTATTAAGCGAAAAAGTTCACCGGGAGTCTTCTCGAAACGCCAGTCGGCTGAATAAAAATCAGGATTAACTTTTCTCTCCCAAAGAGGATTGTTGGGTTGGCGATTTTCTTTCACAAGTTGTTGGGTCACTTCAGACCATTGTTCTTGAGGAAGATTTTTTTGCGCTTCCCAGTTGGTTTTTTCTACAGCAGTCAAATAAGTTCCATGACAGGAAGCACAATTAGCTTGATACACAGACCGTCCTTTTAGGGCACTAGGTAACCCCAAGGGGTAAGGAACGGCTGAAGTGACAGGTTCAATAGATCCTGGGGCACCGGCGGAGGATTGGGCTAGGGACGCCGCTGTAGCTTTTTGTGTTCCAAGGCCTTCACTGCAAGCGACCGAGATCAAGAGGATCGAGAGGCCCATCATGACGAGAACAATGGAGGTGCGGTTGGGATTCATGCTCATAATTTAGGTTCCATAAGGACGGATCCAAGCCAAAACAGCCCAGATGATGACTACCAGATAAATCACTATAAGAAAAAAGGGTGCTTTACCGTGAAGAATCTGAGTACCCGAAACTTCTTCAGCAGGTTCGTGTAGATTTTTATCTTCATTCGCCATAATCAAATTCTCAATTAGATGGTTGAGGTGAGGACGGTATCGTGGTTTTTGCTGAACTTGGAGGGAGACCATAGACCGGAGCTTCCATACCCTTGAGAGCCCCTAAGCCTTTGTTTTGACCCACGTATTTCATAAAGGCAACTAAGTACAGGCGCTGCTCTGGGCTGAGATTAAATTCCCAACGAGGCATTTGCGTCCCAGGAACACCTCGACTGATTCTCCAATACCAAGTATCGGTTCGATAATTTTCAAACTTGTCCTCCCAGAAATTAGCGGCGCGTTTGGTCATGCTCGCTGAAGCCCAGCCTCGACCATTTCCCTCTAGACCATGGCAGGAAGAGCACTTCTGATTATAAATACCTCGCCCTTGATTCGCGATGGTTCGACGTTTTTGTAGAGAAGCTAATCCTACGATATCCGTAGGAGTTTTATCCGGCTCTTTGTAACTAACTTCAGTCCAAGCACGAAGATCCGGGTTTTCCATTCGAGCTTTTCGAAGTGCTTCTTCCGTTGGGAAGTTAGCGGTAGCGACCGCCTGCACAGCCCCCTTAGAGAGCTGGGCTTCGTGCGATGTACCTAGAAGAAGCTCTTCTACTTCAGCCGTATATTTGTAGGGTGTTTCGTAATGTTGATCATAGTTTTCTGAAGCAATTCTATTTCGATCAGCAACAAAGTTAACGCCACCTTTCCAAACCGCTACTTTTTCAATTTCACCGGTAGGACCCTTCGCGTCGACTAACTCAGCCCATTGAAGTTCACCGGTTATTGGATTGAGCGCTCGACGACCATTAGAACCAAGTGATTGCATGTAGGCGGTTAGATCACTCATGTCTTGATTCGATAAATATTCATAGTTGGGCATGATAGACCCCGGTTTTAAACTGCGGGGCTGTTTATGGTGCTGAATGTGGTATTCGTCAGGAAATTTTCCACCGATCTGAGATAAATCTGGGCCTGAGCGCTCGGAGCCCAAAAGATGCCACTCATCGTAGTAATAGTCGGACGCCTTAGACTTAGTTCCATGATCCCAGTCCTGAGGACGGCTCACCATGGAGTGACAATAAAAACATCCTTCTCGGGTATAAACCACACGGCCTCTCAATTCTTGGGCTGTATAGTCTCGGAGATCTTTGGGTTGAGGGGGACGAAAGGTCCAACGAGGAATCAGCACCACGACGAAGATGATGGCACTGAGAATCAGCCCCATACCGATGGCGGGGAAAATATAATTAGTTCGATTCACTTGATTCATGCCTTACCCCCAATGGGAACATCGGGTTCCGTTGATTCATCAAGGCTACCTTCTTGTCCAAAGAGTGTTTTATACATGTTGAAGAAAAGAAGAATCTGACCCACGACGATGAGGAGGCCCGAAAAAGCTCGAGCAGCCATGAAGGGGGACAAAACGTAAGCCCCTGCACGATAGACCGCTTGACCTTCTTCCCAGGCAGCGGCTTGATAGAGCCCCGCAACAGTCAGGGCTGAAATCATGATAATTACCCCCGTCAAAGTCAGCCAATAGTGCGCGGTGGCAAGACGCCGACTGTACCACTGCTTTCCACTGACCCGAGGAAGTACATAATAAATTGCACCCCAAGCCACAAAACCAAAAGTTCCAAGGAGAGCAAAGTGGGCATGACCTACGACCCAATGGGTGAAGTGCAAATACCAGTTGATCCATCGGGTCGCTTGAAACGGGCCCGTGAAACAAGTCAGTAGATAGAACCACATCGCTGTGATGAAGAAACGAAGAGGAATATTAGTAGCTACCATATTCCACTTACCCTTCATAGTGAGAAAGAAATTAACCAAGACGCTCATTACGGGAATCAATAACATCACCGAAGAAATAACGGCAACCGCCTTGAGCCACTCGGGTACCGGACTCTGAAGAAGATGATGAGTACCTGTCGGAGTATAAAACATGGCAATCGTACTGAAACCTACAATACTCAACAAATGCGAGTAGAGGGGATTCTTAGTTATTTTGGGTAAGAAATAGTAAGTGAGCCCAATCCCATTGGTTGTAAACCAAAGGCCCAAAATATTATGGCCATAAAACCAATTAGCAATTGAATCCCCAATGCCCGTGACTGAAAAAAAGATTTTATTTCCAATTAGGTAAACCACGGGAAACCAAAGGGTGGTACCCGCTACGTACCACACGGTGACGTAGAGCTGTTTTTCTTGGCGATTTAGGACTGTTCCCCAAATAATCACAATGTAAAGCAAGAGAGCCATAAAGAGTGGAATATCAAGCCACCAAGGGAGTTCAGCATATTCACGCCCTTCGGTATAACCATTCGTTAGGGCAAAAATACCCAATACGATGACCGCATTCCAAGCCAACATGAGTAAGTTTGCAGTTTTCTCACTGTAGAGCTTCGTTCGACAGAGTTCGGGGATCACAAAGAAATTGGCGCCCACGGTGGCCATGGAGATGAACCCAAAAGCGACCACATTTATATGGGTGGGCCGAATACGCCCAAAACTTAGTTGAGCCACTCCGCGGACTAAATCGGGAGCCCAGTACTCGACGGCTGCAAGAAGACCTAGGGTGGTACCGACCAGTCCCCAAAGCGCTCCACTCACTAAAAAGCGAGTCGACGCACTTCCTTCAATGGAAAGCCAATCTTGGAATCGATCGACCCACGAGAGGGAAACTTTGCCTGCATTTTCGTTCATGCGCTGATCTCCACGGAACCTAAGCAAATCAAAACTTTTAGCTCTGGGGATCCTACAGGGGTCAGAGAGAAAGAATTTAATTGCTTCTTTCATTGTCCTTCAATCAGCGCCCTAGGGTCAAAGGAAAAATCTCCAGCATGGTCCTAAAAAAATGGACACCTGGAACAAAAAAACCTGCCTAAAAAAGGCTGATAAACCCCCCACCAAGGCGCCCGTGTCTTTCTCCCCCGTATTCGAAGGTAAAATGAAGTCAGGCGCGCCTAGCGACTAAGTAGAGCCTTCCCTGTAGGGCTTTGCCAACATTTTAAAAAAGGTAATGACCATGAATATCCGAAGATCCCTCGTGGTCAATGCGACCGCTTTGGAGGTGCGTATTGCCCTCCTTGAAAACAGTCAATTGACTGAACTCTATCAAGAGCGACCGGCTCGCAAGAGTCTAGTAGGACGCATCTATCGAGGACGTGTATCGAAGATGCTCCCTGGGATTGAAAGTGCATTCCTTGATATTGGAATTGATCGAGATGCCTTTTTGTACCTCGACGATCAACCTCAAATTCCTTTGGAGGATATGGATCTATCAGGCGAGCCCCATTCTCCTGAAGTCTCGGTTCCTCTCGTCCCCCTTTTGCCTCCGATTCAATTGGGAAACGATACTTTAGTACAGGTGGTTAAAGATCCCATCGGCTCTAAGGGAGCGAGGCTGACCCGCCATATTAATTTTCCGGGTCGTTATTTAGTTTATCTCCCCTATGGCAATCATATTGGGATCAGTCGAAAGTTTACGGATGAGGTTGAACGCGAGCGACTTCGCTCCCTTATCCAAATCCATTCACAATCCCCTGAAGGATTTATCGTTCGAACGGCAGCCGTAGGTGAAAAAGATGAAGATCTCTTGGCAGATATCGCGCTCCTTCGAGAACAATGGCGTTCCGTACAAGAGGCTTTTGAATCTTCCCAAGGACCTTGTCTTCTCTGGGAAGACGTCGGATTAATAAGAAAGATTTTGCGCGATAAATTTAGAGAAGAAGTTCACACTCTTTGGGTCGATGATGTCAATACCCATCGTGACATCCAAGAATTTGTCCGTCAGATCCACCCTAGTTGGGCCTCTCGTATTCGCTTATTCACCTCTCCGATTCCCATTTTTGAAGCGTTTGAGATTGAGCGCGAAATTGCTCGGGCACTTCAGCCCAAAGTAGCTCTCAAGCACGGGGGTTCCTTAGTTTTTAATCAGACGGAAGCGCTCCTCAGTATCGATGTAAATACGGGAGCCTTCAGCAGCCATCAAGATTTAGAAACAACCGTCACCCAAGCTAACCTTCTAGCAATTCCAGAAATTGTCCGCCAAGTGAGACTGAGAAATCACGGGGGGATTATCGTCATTGATTTCATTGACATGATGGATCCGATCAATCAGCAAGCGGTGCATGCCGCCTTAGTTTCTGAATTTGAACGGGATCGGCAGTGTTCTCGGATTGGCTCCCTTTCCGCGTTTGGACTCGTGGAATTAACGCGTAAACGCACAGGGCCAAGTTTAGAGCGCTCCATGACCGTTCCCTGTCTCTCCTGTTATGGCTCAGGGAGAGTTCCTAACTTTGAAGTAGAATTATTTAAAATTTATCGGGAGCTCCTTCCCTGTTTACAGATTCCTCCCCATACTCGAATACGTATTGCAGTCCACCCCGATCAAAGAGCCCTACTTCGAGGCATCATCTGGGATGACATCCTCGCACTGGCTCAAAGCCAATCCCTTTCTATCGAGATTGCTGAGCAGTCCGATCTCCCTCCCTTCAGCCTTCACTGTCAAAGACTCAGTTCCGTGATGCCCTCTCCGACGAATTAAATTGTCCTTAGCCCAAACATTGAGCGCAGCGAAGACCTGCTTGAAGATTGCGAATCACTTCAGGAAGGGGTTCAAGGGAATGAATTTCTACAAAATCAGGACCCATATTCTGACGAAGCGGTTGCTGTCCCTTTCGATTGAGCCAAATCACTGACCAACCTGCAGCAAGTGCACCTTCGACATCATCGTTCCATGTATCTCCGACCATCACTAAATCTCCAGGAAAAAGGCCGAGCGTTTTTTGAGCATACTGGAAAATTTGGGGATCCGGTTTGGCTAAACCCAGATTTGCACTGATGAACCGATAAGGGATCTTTTTCGCTAAACCTAACCGATCTAGAAACCGGAGGCCAAACGATTGGGTATTCGTGAGTAGACCAAGTCGGACTAGCGTACCCATCTCCTCGAGACATGGAAGCGTGTCTTGAAATAAAGTCACCTCTTCGTCGGAGGCTTTGAAATCATGGGTCCAACCCTCTTCTAGTGCTGATGATCGAAAGGATAAAACGGGCCCCCTTTGCCTTGCTTCTTCAAGGGATGGGTAAGCGGTTCTCATCACATGATGCTCAAAACTCTTGGCTTCTCCAAGAGTTTCAGTCACCTTTTGGAGATCATCGAATGGATTACCTCTTGGATTAAAAACCAGGGTATTCCATAAGTCGAATACAACCGCCTGGATCATTTAATGGCCCTGATAGATCACGCAGTTATCGACCGTTTCGTAAACTTCGATTTGATGAAGTCCAGGTAACACATCGACGAGTTGATCCCAGATCCACTTACTAATATTCTCTGCCGTCGATAGTGGGATCACATCATTTAAAAAACGATGGTCGAGCTTGGATAGAACTCGCTCTTCCAGGATAGGATCCAGGTGATCAAAATCCATCACCATCCCGGTCGTTGCATCCGGAGTCCCTTGAATAGAAACAAAACAACGGTAACTATGCCCGTGGAGATTTTTACATTTTCCTGGGTGGTTATAAATAAAGTGAGCTGACTCAAAACGATATTCTTTACGGATAATCAAAACCGTGACTCCTTCGTGATACTGTGGCTCGATTAGGGATTAATGACCTTATAAATTAGCGCCAAGTTGGTAAGGGCAGTTAGGTCTTGCTGCCAAGATGAATTGATCGCATAGCGCGGCGGGATGATGACGGTATCGCCCGGACCCATATAGGTCCAATGAGTCCATAGGCCAAAGGGGACAATATTATCCACTATTTGCCCGTTGGCTTTGAGGAGTCGAATATTGGAGGTATCTGCATTCCGCGTATACATCCCTGCTCTTTTAATGGCCTCAATGACACGAATGCGATCCGTGCGATCACCCAATTGGTAAACGGTGAAGGGAGAGGCGACTTCACCAATCACGTAGGACGCTGTCGTAAACTCAGGGATTATGATTTCATCTCCATCCAACAAGAGCACATCGGCTTCACGATCTCCCTTGAGGGCTTTATCAAAATCTACAACTAAGCGCTTATTGGCTACATTGGAAACCCCGAATCGAACCGGATTAGATTGAAGAGTTCCCGACGTGGGATCGCGCTTAACTTCGCTGAGGCGTCTGAAAATATCGGGGATACCCAGGGCCAACGGGTCGAGATTAGACGATTCAAGCCCTTCGATCTGAGCGATCACTCTGGCACCACGAAGGAAGACTCCTCCTTGGGCGAAAGCCTTATCCGTCAATCCTCCACTTCGAGCGATGATTTCGCTTAAGGTCACGCGATCATTCTCAAGGACATACTCCCCCGGCCGTTGAACCTGTCCCCGAATCACGACCGACCGATGGTAGCGGAACGAGGGCACTTCATAAAGTGCGATTACGTCCTCGGGTTGAAGAAGCGGATTGAGCTTATCGTCTTTCAAATCCACGGGGCTTTGGTTCTCCGTGGAAATTAATTGATCTAACTGTAAAGGAATGAGAGTACTGCCGAGAGTCCCTGAACCCTTCTGTGCTTTCGTACGGGCAAGTTCAGCGCGGTACTGATTGGCTTGAGGGTAGAGAAGGCCCGCCCTAAAAATTAGATCGGAAGCCCGCATTCCCTCAAGATATTCATAGAGACCGGCTCGACTCACGGGCCCCGACAAGCGCACATAAGATGTCAATCTCAATTCTTCATTTGAATAAAATCGTACAACGTCTCTTTCTTCTAAAAGAAGATTATGAGAGGGATCGCCGGCCAGAGCTTTGGTGACATCAAAACTTAAAAAAGTAGAAATTTGATTGAGGGATGTGCGGGTGATTTCTGCTCTGGCTAAATAAGTGGTTGGAAGCAGGAGTTGATTTTTTTGAATTAA
Organism: Holophagaceae bacterium; assembly: GCA_023257195.1. Taxonomy (GTDB): domain Bacteria; phylum Acidobacteriota; class Holophagae; order Holophagales; family Holophagaceae; genus Acidiparvus; species Acidiparvus fluvialis. The sequence continues at coordinate 1,318 of JALRCU010000028.1, read as the reverse complement.
ATCTCCTATCCGAAGACCTTTTTCGGGAGCATACGGTCCAGGGATACGAATATGACCAACCACTTGAACCGAAGCGGCCTTGGTTGAGTATTTAGGAAGCGCCGTCACCACATCACCCGCCTGCAAGATAACTTTCGACGATGAAACCAGTGTAAAGGTTTGGGACGTCCATTGATTTTGATTGTCTTGGTAGCGACGGGTATAGATCCCCGAGTCATAGGCCTCGTCAATTCCTCCTGCCCATCGAATGAGGCTTGAGAGTGACTCTCCGTTCTTTAACTCAAATTCCATACGAGGAATCACCCCATAGTCATTCCATTGGGTCCACCATTGTGGATTGAGGAAGACTTCGTCATCAAGTTTCTTATAAATTTTTCCTGTGGGATCTATTTCGATACGCAAGTCCGAGGATTTGGCAGGAGCCAATTGTTCTAATTGTTTTTTTAAAGTTTTAATCTCATTTTGAATTTTAGATTCATCGTCTGAACTAAGTTTTGAACTCAGCAACTTTGTTTCACTCAATTGAAGGGAGTCTTCTAGTTCACGTCTAAGTTTATCTTTATCGCTTAAGCCCTGAAGAGAGGGGTTCACCAACTTACGATCCTCTGAATCAAGGTCGATGGATCGTATTTGCGTGACACGACGAAAAGCCCCTTCAAGCAAAACTTTTCCGGCCGCTAAGGGGACAAAAACCACATCACCACTTTGAAGAGCCACATTAAGATTGCCCAGACCCTCACCCCGAAGAGGATAAAGATCGATGCGATCCACTATTTTGCCTGCTCGTACAATACGAATATCGCGATAGCTTCCATTCGTGTTCGGGCCCCCCGTCAGCCCTAGGACATTCAAAACACTGCTGAGGCTTGGGACCAAATAAGTGCCGGGTTTATAGACCTCGCCTAGGATACTAATGCGAACTTCTCTTAATTTGATAACTTGGAGATCTACGTCCGTTTTAGAAAATTGACCGGATACGATTCGCTGAACCGCCTCTTTGGCTTTTTTAAGAGTCAGACCCGCTACTTTCACGACCCCAACTTTGGGAATGGCCAAATCTCCCTTGCCGTCTACCTGAACAGGGGTCTCGAACGTGGCACTCCCAAAAACATTAAGTTGCAAGCGATCTCCGGTACCCAATACATAGTCATCGCTGATTCCCCCGTCAGTGGCCGATGACATGGGTTGGCGATGCTGGCCCTCGACCACGCCGCCGAACTGAGGGTCAGCGGCCGGCTGCCCGGTGTGATCGCGGAATCCCGGCAACGACAGCGCGATTGGGGCACCGCACTGGACCTCGCGGCGCGGCCCGCGGCGT
>JALRCU010000015.1 GCA_023257195.1 Holophagaceae bacterium | reverse complement strand
GGAGAACGATTTTTTGGAGTACGTACACAATTACGATCACTATTATGGAACCTCCCGTCGCCCTCTTGAACTTGCCCTCCACAAAGGGCAGACCGTGGTCATGGACTTGGAAACCGAAGGGGTTGCCCGGGTTAAAGAACTTTATCCGACTGCCCAGAGCATTTTCATCCTTCCTCCTAGCCTCCAAGCCCTCAAAGACCGATTGTATGGCCGAGGCCATGAGAGCTCGGTTCAATTGAAACTCCGGATGGCTCAAGTGGCTCACCAGCTAGCTCAAGCCAGTCAATTCGATTTTATTCTCTTAAATGACGATCAGATCCATGCTCAAACTCAATTGTCTGAATTAATTAAAGCCATCGAAACGAATGATAAAGATACCTTAAAAGAGATGAGCCGTGCGACCCAAGCGCACCAGCCGCTCCTCCAAGTGCTTCGCGATCAAGTACTCGCATCCCCCTAAGACACAAAGGACTTGTCATGGATTTTACCCTTTCAGAAGATACCGAACTCCTGCGTCGCGAAGTGCGAAAATTCGCTGAGAAAGAAATACGTCCGCATGTCATGACGTGGGATGAGAAAAAGATCTTTCCCCGTGACGTGATGAAGCAGCTGGGTGAGATGGGTATGATGGGCATTATCTTTCCGGAATCCTATGGCGGCGCCGGCATGGGCTACATTGAGTATGCCGTGGTCGTCGAAGAACTTTCCCGCGTCTGCGGCAGCGTCGGCATTAGTATTGCGGCGCACAATTCTCTTTGCTCAAATCACATTTACGCCATGGGTAACGAAGCCCAAAAACAGAAATACTTAATCCCCTTAGCCAGTGGCCAAGCGCTTGGTGCGTGGGGTCTCACCGAACCGGGTGCAGGGTCGGACGCCGGAGCCCAACAAACGACCGCAAAAAAAGAAGGGTCGTATTGGATCTTGAATGGCACAAAAAACTTCATTACCCACGGAACCGAAGGCGATATTGCCGTTGTCATGGCACGGACCCGACCGGGTAAGGGAACCGATGGGATCAGTGCTTTTATTTTAGAAAAAGGGATGAACGGGTTTCGTCCGGGCAAGCAAGAAGATAAATTAGGTTTGCGTGCATCCGATACGAGCGAATTAATTTTAGAAGATGTCAAGGTTTCCGAAGGAAATCTTTTGGGGGATGAAGGCGTTGGGTTCAAGCAAGCCATGAAGACTTTAGACGGTGGACGCATTAGCATCGGAGCACTCGCTCTAGGGATGGCTCAAGGTGCCTTTGAGGAAAGTGTCAAATATGCCAAGGTCCGACAGACCTTTGGAAAACCCATTATTGAACATCAAGCCATTGCTCATAAATTAGCGGAGATGCAAGTCAAGGTCGAGGCGTCACGTCTTTTAA
>JALRCU010000011.1 GCA_023257195.1 Holophagaceae bacterium | reverse complement strand
TCTGCCGGCACCATCCGGTAAGGCTAAATACTACCAAGAGACCGATAGTGAACGAGTACTGTGAAGGAAAGGTGAAAAGTACCCTGAGTAAGGGGGTGAAAAGACCCTGAAACCATACGCTTACAAGCGGTCGGAGCCCTTTCGTGGGGTGACGGCGTGCCTTTTGCATAATGAGCCTACGAGTTAACGTTGCTGGCAAGGATAAGTGGTTAAGTCACGGATCCGTAGCGAAAGCGAGTCTGAATAGGGCGCTTTAGTCAGTAGTGTTAGACGCGAAACCGTGTGATCTACCCATGGGCAGGTTGAAGCTGTGGTAACACATAGTGGAGGACCGAACCGGTTGACGTTGAAAAGTCTTCGGATGACCTGTGGGTAGGGGTGAAAGGCCAATCAAACTCGGAAATAGCTCGTACTCCCCGAAATGCATTTAGGTGCAGCGTTCTAATAGTTTTATAGAGGTAGAGCTACTGATTGGATGCGGGGGCTTCACCGCCTACCAATTCCTGACAAACTCCGAATGCTATATAATGTTTCTCAGCAGTGAGGGCTTGGGTGCTAAGGTCCAAGTCCGAGAGGGAAAGAACCCAGACCATCAGCTAAGGTCCCCAAATGTATGCTAAGTTGAAAGAACGAGGTTTGTCTGCCCAGACAGCTAGGATGTTGGCTTGGAAGCAGCCATTCATTTAAAGAGTGCGTAACAGCTCACTAGTCGAGCGGACGAGCATGGATAATAATCGGGCATAAGTATAGTACCGAAGCTATGGATTTGTATTATATACAAGTGGTAGGGGAGCATTCTAACAGGGTAGAAGGTGTATCGTAAGGTATGCTGGACTGGTTAGAAAAGAAAAAGTATTAAAACTTAAAGAAGAACCTCAGGAGTATTTTGATTCTATAGGAGAATCAAATGCTCAATTTATTCCTAAAATGGCCTATAGACCTGCAGGTAAAGATGATTTATATGTATCATTTTTTCCTAGTGAATTAGAAAAATCTGAAGATATTTATACTGAGTTTGTAAGTATTGATTATGATTCAGAGGACCCAAAAAGAACTTTGTATAAACATAAATTTAATCCACATTGGAAAGAAGAATATGAAATGATTACAAGTTCTACAGGATATGAAAGACATATGATTCCTGTAAATGAATTGAAAATTATTAATGATGTTACATCAAGAAAAAAAACTGAAGAAGCAATTAAAGAAATTGTTGATTTTGGTTTAATGAATCCTGA
>JALRCU010000009.1 GCA_023257195.1 Holophagaceae bacterium | reverse complement strand
GGGCGTGTTCGGCGGCAATGGCCGCTTGCAGCGAGTAAACTCCAGCTTGCCTGGTGCTCATCACGCGAAAGACAAGCTGCAATCCCTCGTCGATGTAGTCTCGATTCCAGCACGAACGATCCTGATCTTCGAGCAGCACTTCGCTCGTGGGCGACGCGTCGAGGCCGCGGGCCACGATCTGCTCGAACTCCTCGCGGTTGTAGGCGATGCCGCCGCCGGTGCCGCCGAGCGTGAACGACGGGCGAATGACGGTCGGGAAGCCGATCTCCGCCTTGGCCGCGGCCTTCTCGCGGTTGCCTTCCTCCTTGGCCGCATTCTTCGCTTCCTCGATCAGCTGCGCCGCGCGCTTCTCCGCGTGCGACAGCACGTCGGCGGCGCGCTCGATTAGATCGCGCATGTTGTCGACACCGTTATTGCTTGCGGCATCAAGTTCGAGCACGTCGTAACTCGAGCCCGTGTCAATTGACGAGCACGAATTACATTTTCCGCAAGGTTCGCCATCTTTCAACTTCTCGCAGTTGAGAACTTTCGCCAAAATTCTCGCTGTAGAAGTTTTGCCTGTGCCTCTTGGTCCTGAAAATAAATATGCCTGACCTTCGCGATTGTTGATCACCGCATTGCGCAACGCGCGCACGACATGGTCTTGGCCCTTGAGTTCATCGAAGCGACGGGGCCGATATCGGCGATACAGAGATTGGGTTGCCATTTCGTAGCGAGCCTACCTATGGGGTGGTTCACCATGCCTACGTCCCTTAATTAACTACTCTTTATATACGTCCATGGCAATCGTGAAATCAAAACAACCCGCTAAATTCTCGGCTTTGGCCGGGTTAATCGGGCTCGGGATGATTGTCGGGTTTTTCGGCTCAACAGCCAATGCCTCAGTTTCTGGTCAGAATCAACTCAGTTCGTCTAACCCTGCAGCAAACCAAGTCGTTTCGGTGCCGCCGACCCAGTTGCAATTAGTTTTTCAAAACCCGTTGGCCAACCCTGAAGTCGTCACCGCAATGGGGCTTTCGTTGGCTTGCAACGGCACGCTTGTCGGTCTCGGTGTGCCACAACTTGGAACTGATTTCAAAACCGTCTCTGCAGCACTAACACAAATTCCACCATCCGGATTGTGCACTGTGAGTTGGGCGCTTCCCGATAAAAGTCTTGGGTCGTTTAGTTTTACATCAGCAGTCGAAATACAAACAACAATCGCTGGCTCTACTGAAGGTGCAGATGCAACATCTGGCACGCCAGGTACACCAACAATCATCGGTGAAACAATCGAGCAACAAGAAGTAGGGCCACGAGTTGGTGGCGTGCTTGGTTTGCTGCGAGTTCTTGAGTACTTACTGATGTCGGCACTTTTCGGCGGTATCGCACTTATCGTCACGGCTTGGCCAGAAGGCCCGACCTACGGCGTGACTCTTCGATATATGCGTCTTGCGTGGATCGCGTGTGCGATAAATATGTTTTTCATACTTGTGCTGTCGACAATGCGTGCAGAGTCACAAGGCTTTATCGCATCAATGAACCCGTTCGGTTGGTTTGGTGCATTGGACACAGGCAGCGGCGCAATTTTGATTTTGCGATTCATCGCAAAGATCCTGATGGAATTTCGTTAGATAGATTCCATCCAGATTCTCATTGGAAACAGGAATATAGTGAATCTGATCTTTTAAGGCTGATTCGTCAAAGAGTCCCTATTAAGGAAATCCATTCAATAGAAGTAAAACATAATCAACAAGGTAGGGTTGTCCTCATGACTATTCGTGATCAAAACAAAGCTTCTTATGTTTTTACAGGTATGAGAATTAGAAACCTATTGAGGTTGAAGGACAATGTATTTAGCTTCGTGTCTAGTGGAAAAGGTCTACAGCGACGATGGATTTTTTATGGCCGGGGTTGGGGCCACGGTGTAGGGTTGTCCCAAACCGGTGCTTATGGAATGGCTATTGCAGGAAAGAAGTACGATGAGATCCTTAAGCATTTCTACACGAACACTCAACTGATTACTGCCTACTAATGGTGGCCCCGAGAGGAATTGAACCTCCAACCTACGCGTTAGGAGTGCGTTGCTCTATCCAGTTGAGCTACGGGACCCGTCATCCTTTCATAATAGTATAGGAGGCAAAATGAGTTCGGATCGTATTGCAATGTGTCTACTGTTGTCATTCGGGATAGGTTGTTCAAAACCAGAGACTATGCCAGTGATTTCTCAGGTCGATATTTCCAAAATGGAAGGCTCGTGGATTGAAATTGCACGCATGCCCATCTTTGCACAAAAAATCTCGGAGTACGGATGGCAGGATCATTATAAATTACAAGCTGACGGAACTATTTTAGTGACCGGATCCTATCGTAAGGGTGGACCCCAAGGTCCTTGGAAATATATCTATGGAAGAGCACGTATTCCGAATTCTCAAGAACCAGGAAAATGGAGTGTTCAATTTATATGGCCATTCACCGCTGATCAATGGATCGTTGACTTAGATGCAAACTATCAATGGGTATTTTTTGGCCACCCTAATCGAAAATGGCTTTGGATCATGTCTCGATCAGGATCTATAGATCCTGAGATTCTAAAATCTCTTATCGCTAAAGCAAGCAGCCTAGGTTACGATACTTCTCAAATTATCTTTAGTACCCCTTGGAATGAAATAGCACCTCGTTAGGTCTGCTTTGTATATTTGAGATATTCTGCATAACTTCCATTGAAGTCCTCAATACCCTTTTCAGTGAAATGCCAAGTTCGCGTGGCTACTTCGTCGATTAGATCTTCGTCGTGGGTAACCAAGAGAAGGGTTCCTGGGTATTTTTGAAGAGCCATATTGAGCGCGATAACAGATTCAAGATCCAAGTGATTAGTCGGTTCATCGAGAACAAGGATATTTGGCTTTTGAAGCATAAGTTTGCAGAACATCAATCGGCAGGCTTCGCCACCACTTAGGACATCAGTCTTTTTGGTGCCTTCCTCCCCGCTGAACAACATCTGACCCAAAACCCCTCGAATATCTTCGATCGAGGCTTCCGGCCTAAATTGCCAAAGCCAATTAATCATAGAAATATCCTTGGGAATACTCTCCCTAAAGTCTTGAGCAAAGTAACCAATGGATGTTTCGTGTCCCCATTTAACCTTTCCACCATCGAGTTTTAAACCCTTTTCAGTAACGCTTGGGCCATTGGCAAGAAGTGCATTTATGAGACTGCTCTTACCCGAGGCATTGCGACCCATGAGAACGATATGCTCACCACGTTGAACCATGCCCGTGAAACCCTTAATGACATCGAGGTGGCCCTCGGGAGTTTTGTAACCTTTCTTAACTCCCTCGAATTCGATAGCATATTTGCCCCCAGGCTTCTCAATATCAAACTTTATGTAAGGTCGTTGGATATTCGAGCGCGCTAATTCGTTGGGTTGGAGTCGTTCGACTTCTTTCCTTCGACTGTTGACCTGCGAGGAACGTGTTCCTGCAGCAAAGCGAGATATAAATTCGTTCAATTGAGCGACTTTTTTCTCTTTTTGAGCATTTTCTGACTCAATTCTTGACCTGATTTGGGTCTTTTGGATGACCATGTCATCATATCCACCCGTGTACTGAATGATTGTTTGATAATCAATGTCAGCAATATGAGTACAAATATTATTTAGAAAGTAACGATCATGAGAAATGACAATGACAGTGCCCTTGAAGTTGTTAAGAAAATTCTCAAGCCAGTGGATAGATTGTAAATCGAGATAATTAGTAGGTTCGTCAAGCAATAATGCCTGGGGACTTCCAAAAAGTGATTGGGCAAGAAGCACACGAACCTTTTGTCCTCCTTGTAGCTCACTCATCTTTCGATCATGGAGCTGCTCTGGAATGTCTAGACCATCGAGAAGAATAGCTGCATCACTCTCGGCAGTATAGCCATCCTCTTCAGCCACAATACCCTCAAGTTCAGCAACCCGAATCCCCTCTTGATCAGTCATCTCGGGTTTCTCATAGAGAGCATCTCGCTCCTGAAGAGCAGACCATAGATTCCGATTTCCCATAATGACAGTATCGATGACACGGAAATTATCAAAAGCAAATTGATCTTGACTTAAGATCCCAATTTTTTTGGGGCGTTGAACATGACCAATCTGAGGTTCCAATTCTCCAGACATGATCTTCATGAACGTACTTTTACCTGACCCATTTGGCCCTGTAAGTCCGTATCGGCGACTTGGACTAAACATCGTATTCACGTTCTCGAACAAAATCCGAGAACCATACCTCATGGTGACATTCTGAGTCGCGATCAATCTAGTCTCCGTAATCCTTAATCTTATCAAAGGAACCCCTATCTCACCTCATTTAAGTCCTGTTTTAACCGCTTGCGAGGGATACTTAATTCACAACATTCACCAACATGTGCGAAGGTTAAAGAATGAATTTTTTCCCAATTGTCTATCGTTTGTTCTTTTTTTTGGTGGATGTAGCTACCAAGCCCTTCAGCTTTTGTTTGCCGCATCCTTTCTCAGATCGTCGAAAGGCTCATCCTCCGAACCATCTTCCTTCCGGCCAATGGATCTGGATTCAGGCTGTTAGTCTTGGAGAGCTACTTTTAGTTCCTCCCCTGGTAAAAAAAATCCTAGAAAAAAAAATTCATATTCATATCACCACGAGCACAACAGCTGGTTGCGACCTCTTAGATACGCTTCTTAGGACCACGCTTAACCACGATCTTGTCTCAGGGGGCTTTTTCCCTTTAGACCTTGAGTCCTCTTTGAAACCCTGGATTAACGCTAAACCCAAGTTTCTTATCTTAATGGAAACAGAGCTATGGCCTAACCTGATTCGTCTTTGTAAAAAGAATAATATTCCTATCGGAATTGTTAATGGGCGGCTAACGTTCAAGTCTACTAGATGGATTCAAGGCTTAACCACGAACAGTCTCTCCCAAATTGATTTTGTGGTTGCCCGGGATCATGATAGCAAGGTGCTTTTTAAGAGTCTTGGTGCTCCCGAAGTTCATTATGGAGGCAACCTCAAAGCGGCTAATATCCTACCCGAACCTCTGCATAAACCCTGGCAAGACTTGAATCTACTTTGGACTGCTCAGCCTATTTGGGTGATTGGGAATACTATTAGTGGCGAAGAAATTCTAATACTGAACCTTTGGAAAAAGCAAAAGGAGATTCAACCGAATCTCAGATGTATTCTTGCTCCTAGACAACCGAAGCGATTTGATGAGGTTGAAGAGCTCCTTAAATCTTTTCACTTAGCTTATACCCGAGCTTCGTATTGGAAAACTAATTCGCAACGAATTCCTGAAGATATTTTGCTTTTGGACACCGTGGGCGATTTACCTAATCTTTATCAGCTAGCTGAGTTTGCTTTTATAGGCGGAGGATGGTTGGGAAGGGGTGGCCACAATCCTCTCGAATCTCTTCGTTACGGCGTAAGAACGTTTGTAGGTCCTCACTACGATAATTTTAAAGATCTGGTTATTCCACTACTCAGAACAGAATCCCTTTGGGCCCTTCCAGTCCATGAATTAGAGGCTCAGATAAACAATCTCCCAGTCCTTATTTCAAGGGATCTTAAGCCCAGTTTAAAAGCGGTCTTTGAAGAATTTGGAGCAGCGCTCGACAGGACTTGGAAAGTGCTGGAACCTCGAATTTAGAGTTTTATAAAAAAATTAGCTTACGTCGGTAATAAGAGATTTGATTTTATCTTTTGAAGATGCGCCGACCATTTTATTGATCATCTTTCCATCTTTAAAAACCACTAGGGTAGGAATACTCATAACTTCAAAGTCGCCTGCAGTTCGCTGGTGCTGGTCGATATTAATTTTTACTATCTTACTGCCTTCAGGAAGTTCTTCTGCAATTTCTTCAAGAATTGGCCCAATCATCTTGCAGGGTCCACACCACGGTGCCCAAAAATCAACTAGAGTTATACCCTTTTCAATAGTTGAGGCGAACTCTGCATCACCAATATGCGCAACTTTATCTGACATATCGACTCCATGAAAATTATAGAAAACGAATCCTTAGTGTACCTTGAATTAAGACCCGGCTTGATGCGTCTATTTTATTTGAAAAGCTCAACACGCGTAATGGATAATCCAAATCCCTTTAGCCCACGATATTTTGTCTCTTTTCTAGCGAGGAGCCTCATATTCGAGATACCGAGGTGTCGAAGGATTTGAGCTCCAACACCGATATCTTTATCACTCATGGAGATGGGCGGCACAAGGCTTTCCTGAATAACTCCTTGAGTCTTAGCGTGACGGCGCAGATAGACGAGCACGCCTGCCCCCTCATTTTTAAGATAGTCTAAGGCAAGTCCAAATGAATTTGCTGACGATCCTCCATGGAATAAATCATCAGGGATAGTTTCAAGATGAACTCGGACTAGGGGCTCTTGAGATTTAGAAAGATCTCCCACTACCATCGCAAGATGTTTCCCCCCATCTAGTAGGCTTTCAAAGTGATGAATTTGTACTATACCCCAATGAGTAACTTTATCTTCCGTCATTAAATGCTTCACAAGAGGTTCTTTTGATAGTCGATAAGCCACTAAGTCTGCAACAGTCACCATAAGTAGTTGATGTTGTTGACAGAAGTTTATTAATTGTGGAAGACGCGCCATAGTTCCGTCAGTATTCATGATTTCGCAAATAACTCCACTTGGGTGACAGCCTGCAAGGCGGGCTAAGTCGACGCTAGCCTCTGTTTGGCCTGTTCGCATCAGCACTCCCCCGGGCTTTGCTCGGAGGGGAAATGTGTGGCCAGGTTTCACAAAATCATAAGCCTTTGAGCGAGGATCGATAAGCGTCTGAATCGTAGTCGATCGGTCGGCTGCACTAATACCCGTAGTGGTTCCACTGCGAGCTTCGACAGAAATACAAAAGGCAGTTTCAAAAGGACTGCTATTTTCTTTCACCATGAGAGGTATTTGAAGTTTATCGAGTAAAGATCCTTCTAATGCTACACAAATGAGACCTCGGCCGTGGGTAGCCATAAAGTTTATCGCTTCAGGTGTAACTTTTTCAGCGGCCAATGTCAGATCACCTTCGTTCTCTCGGTTTTCGTCATCCACGACGACAACCATTTCTCCTTGCTTAATCCTAATTAGAGCTTCTTCAATACTCGAGAAGGGAGAAGATGATGTTTCAGGCATACTTATGCTGCTTTGACTCGGATTTCGCCAAAGGGCTCACTTTGAACAATGGAGACTTTGTTGGTTCTTGCTAACTCCAAAATGGCGACGAAGGTGAGAACAATCTCTTCCCGAGTAGCGACGTCAAAAAATAGACCCATGAGGGTTTTCCATGACCCGTCTTGGAGCATATCAAGAACCTCTCCAATCCTTTCTTCAACTGTTTTGGGTTGAGTTTGAATTTCGACTGCGGGTGGTGGAACTAATCGACTAAGAGCATCACGATAGCTTGCAAGGATATCGAATAGAGTGGCTTTGATGGGCTCCTCTTCAACGTGGGCAAATTCTTGAAGGTTGGCTTGAGGAATCATGGGTGTTGCATCCCAATGATTTTTTAATGACTGCAAATGCCCTGTTGCCTCTCTAACTTGCTGGTACTCCAAAAGTTTTTGGACAAGTTTCTTTCGGGGGTCCAAATCTTCCTCGCCGGGAAGGGGAGGCAGCATCATCTTGGATTTAATCTGAATGAGATGTGCAGCCATAGCAATATATTCAGCAGCAATATCGAGGTTAAGTTCCTCCATTAATCTCAGGTATTCCATATATTGCTGGGTAATCTCGGCTATGGGTAAATCAAGAATATTGAGTTTCTGATCCTTGATGAGAAAGAGTAAAAGATCTAAAGGCCCTTCAAAGCCTCGAACCCGAACGGAATCAAGTTCCGTAAAGCGGCTCTCGAATCCCTCGGGTATTTTGAAGGAGGCTTCCTCTAGAGGTCTATCGTCTTGAGTAAAAGATGGGTTATTTTCAAAGTCTGACATGTAGATATTCTAACGTAGGCCTTGGTATTTTAAGGCTAGAATGAATCATCTCAATCCTTGATTTAAGGGAGAAAATTTGACACGCCCCCCTGTGCTACCAGGTCCCCGACCTGAGTGGTTGAAAATAAAAGTTCCTGCACCCGAAGTGGTGAATGAAGTAATGGAGCTGATCCGATCAAAAGCCCTCGTGACCGTTTGCGAAGAAGCTCGCTGCCCGAACCTGAACGAATGTTGGGGTATCCATCGAACTGCGACCTTTATGTTAATGGGGGATGTGTGTACACGTCACTGTAGTTTTTGCTCAGTTGATAAGGGCCAACCTGGAGCCTTGGATCCCGGAGAGCCGCAACGATTAGCAGCAGCTGTGGCAGCCTTACAACTAAAGTTTGCCGTAGTAACTAGCGTAAATCGAGACGATTTACCCGATGGGGGAGCCAATCATTTTTCCAAGACTATCGAATGGATTAGAGCCCTGAATCCCCATTGCGGTATCGAAGTGCTTATTCCTGACTTTCAGGGATCCATTCAATCTCTGACCAGGGTCCTTGATGCTCGACCCAATGTTCTTAACCATAATGTTGAAACGATTCCTAGATTATATAAAAGAGTTCGACCTGACGCTAATTACGAACAATCGATGGTGCTTTTAAAACGCGCTCATGACTATCGTCTCAAGAAAAACCTTTCTATGAAAACCAAGAGCGGAATTATGTTGGGTCTTGGTGAGACTCCCGAAGAGATTCTTAGTCTTATGGAAGATTGGCGTCAATCGGGTGTTGATATTGTCACTCTCGGACAATATCTTCCTCCTACACCCAATCATCTCCCCCTAGAGCGCTTCGTAGAACCGAGTGAATTTGAGATGTATCGGCAACACGGTGAGTCTATGGGTTTTGTGAGGGTGGAGTCTGGACCCCTGGTGCGTAGCAGTTATCACGCCAAAGAGAGTTTTGATTTTTCAGGAGTTTATACTCCTGTTCGATCCGCCCCCCAAATCACTTTATGAAGTTGGGTTTGATAGCGAACAGGTAACCGATCTGTAATAATTTTCTCGGCAAGCCATTGAGGGTTTAATGAACCCCATGCTGGTGAAAACAGTACCGTATGATGGTCTAAAATCTTGCGCTCAAGGCACCATTGTTTGGACCAGTCGTAATCGGATTCATTAACCAAAACAAACTTCAACTCATCTTGTCCCGGTACAAGGTACATTAGATTTGTTTCTAGCCATTGATTTACCTCGCCACTTCCCGGTGTTTTTCGATCAACAATTTTAATAACCTGGGAGGGTACCAAGGAGAGATCATGACTTCCCGCTGTCTCGATTGCTACCTCGTAATTAAGCCCAAGAAAGTGACTCAATAAATCGCGTGTATGAGGATGAGCCAAAGGCTCTCCCCCTGTGAGTTCAACGAAGGGAGCATTAATCTGAGACCCTGGAGTTCCTATCTGTTTTATAACTTCACCTGAGATCTCATCTAACTCTTTCATTTGACCTTCATAGAAGGCATATTCGGTATCGCAATAAACACATCGCAGGGGGCACCCAGTAAGCCGGATAAAACAACACATGCGTCCAGCTCGAGTCCCTTCGCCTTGAAGGCTAGTAAAGATCTCATTGATTTTAAATTTCATGAATCCAATCCCAGGAAGTCCCCTAATAGACTGCCACAATTTCCCTTTTACTTGTCTTTGATACCCATTTTATATGAGTATGAAGTCTGATTATATTGGGGGATACAGTGAGCGTTCGTCGTTGGTACTTAATCATTCTAGTAACTTTATCTTTATCTGCTCAAAATCCTGTCCAGTCTACTACTTTAGTTCAGGACCGATACACAAAACTTGAACAGTACGTCACGATGCGTGATGGAATCCGCCTGTTCACCTCTATTTATATACCTAAGGACAACTCACAAAAACACCCCATTCTTCTCCTTAGAACACCCTACAGCGTTGCTCCATATGGTCTTGATAGTTATAGAGCAAGTGTAGGACCAAGTCGTTCTTTTGATGGCGAGGACTATATTTATGTTTACCAAGATGTCCGAGGTCGGTGGAAGAGCGAAGGCATTTTTGTGGACATGAATCCTGTCAAATTAAAAAAAGGACCCAAAGATACTGATGAGACGACAGATACTTATGACACTATCGACTGGCTAATTAAAAACATCCCTCGCAATAATGGGCGCGTGGGTATGTGGGGCATTAGCTGGCCGGGCCATATGGTGGCTCAAGGGATGATCAGTCACCACCCGGCACTAAAAGCAGTGTCGCCCCAAGCTCCCATGATTGATCTTTGGGAAGGGGATGACGCTTATCATTTAGGTGCTTTTCAATTAGCCGCTAATTTTGGATTTTTCACTCGCTTTGGCGGGTATCGACCCGAACCTATTTCTGAGGCACCCAAGCCAATACTAATTGATAATCCAGATGGCTATGACTTTTATCTTAAAAAGTCTAACCTCTCTAATCTCAGTAAGGTTTTGGGTAATCAAGCAATTTATTGGGATGCTTACATCAGTCACGATGCGTTTGATACTTATTGGCAGGCTCGAAACCTTAGACCTCACTTGCTAGATATTAAACCCGCTGTTCTGACAGTAGGGGGCTGGTTTGATGCAGAAGATCTCTTTGGACCCCTAGCTACTTTTAAGACGATTAATAAGCAGAGTCCTAGCACCAACAATCGCCTCGTCATGGGCCCGTGGACCCACGGGCAATGGGCCCGTGGTGATGGCTCTCGAGTGGGCAGTGCCGTGTTTGATGCGAACACAAGCCTCTTTTTCCAGAAAGAGATAGAGTTACCTTTCTTTAACCATTTCCTCAAAAATAAAGGCGCAATGAATTTAGCGAAAGCCACAGTTTTTGAAACAGGTTCGAATCAATGGCGCTTCTTCGATGCTTGGCCACCTAAAGAAGCTGTTCAATCAGCAATTTATTTTCAACCTAAAGGTGGACTTGCTTTTGAACCTGTCAAGGTCCAGTCGGGAATTTTACCAAGTGAATGGATCTCCGATCCTGCTAAGCCCGTCCCCTATACAATGGACATTACTTTTGGCTACTCGAGAACTTATATGACGGAAGATCAACGCTTTGCTTCGAGTCGTCCTGATGTATTAGTCTTCGAAACAGAGCCCCTTGAAAGTGATTTAACTATTGCGGGCCCACTTAAAGTGCATCTCTTTGCTAGCACCAGTGGTACTGACAGTGATTTCACTGTCAAAGTGATTGATGTCTTTCCTAATAATGCCCCAACTCCAGCCGATAGTCCCAAAAATTGGAACGCAGGTGGATATCAAATGTTGGTTCGAGGCGATACTCTTCGAGGGAAGTACCGAAACAGTTACAGTAGACCGGAGCCTTTCGTTCCTAATGAAATCACCGAAGTACCCTTCATCCTTCAGGACATCTTTCATACTTTTAAAAAAGGCCACCGCCTTATGGTCCATGTTCAATCATCATGGTTTCCTATTGTCGATCGTAATCCCCAGGTCTTTATGACTATCAAAGATGCCAAGCCTGAAGACTTCCAAAAAGCGACCCAGCGTATTTTTCATTCTCCCCGACATATGAGTCGGATTGAATTTTTGCAAATTAAAAATTAACCAGTTATCATTTTTATGTATCCCTGAAAAATCTAAGTCTTTACATGGAAGAAATTTTATGAAAGCGTTAAAAGAATTTTTACAAAAAAAATATGCCGCTGAATTGAGTGTCGGAATTTTAGTGTTCATATTTTATTTGGTAAGGGATTTACTCAAAATTTTCTTCCCATAACCCAACTAAAATATTCGCTTATTTGCACCCCTCTTGTTATAGATGAACTCGCCATCAAATAACTTATAAATTTCATTGTCATAACTAGTCTAAAATTTGAATAGATTGAAGGGTAGAGGCTAACCCCACTGGCCTGACGACCAGCGAATCCAACCACCATTGGAGATTTTAAAAGCAATAAAGTCTCGCATTTGCAACGGATCTCCGCGCAAAGCCCCCGACAACAGGAGAGCTTCGGCGATTTCATCTCCATCTAGATCAACAAAAATTAGGCGAGGTGACGGGATCTTTTTACCTATCGGGTCGAGCATGGAGGCAGACCTAAGAAATTCTTGCCTGATAGCGTCTTCAAGTTGTTGATCGATAGTTGAGGAAGAAGGAACAATCTTTAATTGTGAGCGCCATTCTCGATATCGATCGGGAGTTGCTGAACCACCCCCGCTTTTCAAGTCTTTCTTAGACTTAAGCGCTAACATTCTTTTAGATTCGTTTTGGATGAATGAGCGCTTATCTAAATCTGGTATATCGTAAGCCCCTTGAGCCAAACCATTAAGTGCTCTCCGTCCTCGTTCGCCTGAGTCGAACCTTAAGTACTGAAGAGCACCGGAAGTCGACTCCATGGTTAATCCATTGATGGATCGATTGATTTGTGATGAAACGCTTAAACGGAATGGATCAGCAGGGGGGGTCAAACTCACTAAAAGGGTGAAGAATATGACAACCAATAAGCGAGTATTGATAGCCTCAATAGTTTTTAACCAGGGATCTTTTTGGAAACTCGCATAACCGTAGCCCATGGAAAAAAATACTGAAAATATGCCAGTCATAAATCCCCAATACCGAGCTGGAGTTAAACCTAACTCCCAAATACGGATGGACAAAGAATAGAGGCCCGTTATTGCTATTAGGACAAGCAAAGGAGGAATGACTCGAAGAACTCTTTGTAACCAAGGAGCATAAATAGAATCCGTATCACCCTCGCGATAGGCAGCATTAAAGAATAAGAGATTAAAAACCACAAGTGCAAAAAGGGTTGAACTATCAATGATGCGTTGGCCACTAAAAAGGAGGGTAGGTAACTTAGGAATCAAGGCAATTGAAAATATAATTGCGATAGCGCCAGAAAGGGGTAAGAACCACTTTAAAATCGCTAGTACGTGATTTAGTACGGTTTGAAAAAGCTCGTCGTTATTATCGATAATTTGGATTGCAATAGCTAAGGCTAGAGTCGTTGCCGGATAGGCAAATCGGGGATCAGTAAAAATCTCCTCAAAAAAATTAATATCAAGCGTTAAGAAGAGAGCGGCACATAGCTGCAATAAGGACCAAAAAAGGCCAACAAAAACAGATGCTTCTCCTAAAGTTAGATAGCAACGCCCACAATTACGAAAAAAAACTTTATAAGGTATCCGCCAATAAGTACTTTCAAGTCTTGTTCGGACTAAAGGTATTCCAATCAGCCAAGCAATGATCCATGGTATGACAAACCCAGCAATACGAGCTTCATCTAAATCAGTATCATTCGTAAGGGCGGGAAGGTCTCTAAATCCAAGATAGCCAGCGATCAAAAGAAAAAAAATGAGGTATGTCGTCCATCGCCTAAGTATTGCGGCCGATCGATACGGCCACAATAGATAAAATGTTATCGGAGTAAAAATAACAATCAAATAAGCGGGAACAAACCAATGGGGTTGAGTAGCAGGCCAGATCCTAGATTGAATAAGATGGTGAAGTAACCATAGAAATAAAGCCTGAAAGACTGCCAATACTAGACTAGTAGATTTGAAAAATCTTAGTGAAAGGCTATTCATTCAGAGACCTCTTTTGAATTGATCTTACTAATACTTTCAAAATATTTCTAAGAATAACTTGATCAATTGCGTATCACAAGGTTCGATCTTAGAATCGAGTTTACCTTAAGAAGACATCTCACCTTAGGCCATGTTAGGTATTCCAAGTTTTTTATATGCCCCTAATTTTGCTCATGACCAATGAAAATGGATGTGGAGATGTATAAACTCGAGGTGGCACTGGTTCACCGTCTTTAATGACAGTTCCCAGCATATGTCCGTGGACTTTGATCTCTGCACCAACTAGGTTACGAAAACCTTCAATAAAATTGTTCAATCCTGCCTTTGCGGCAGAATAGGGTAAACGCTTTTTATAAGGACTATGAATTGAATGATCTAGAAAATAATGGAGAGCTGCCCTTGGGTTTAAAAAAGGTAAAATCTCCTGTGAACATAGAATTGGAAAGATGAGATTTGTATCGAAGGTCTTCTGGATACCCCTTAAGTCCCAAGTTCCTAGTGTTTGTTCATTGAAAGTGCTACTTAGAAAACAGACTCCATCTATTTTCAAATTGTCACCAAGGGCTGACTTTAAATCTGATCCGATTAGCATTCCAATATCACTAGAAGAAGCATCCCATGTAAATGTATGCTGAATCGAAGATATGCTACGATGCCAATCTTCATCTTTCCAGGACCTAGAACTTGTTAGAATCAGATCATGATCTAGAGCCAAGTCTTCAGCAATCCACCTACCAAGACGAACTCGCCCCCCAACAATTAACCAAAGCGGCCTAGTTTTAAAAACCATCTTTAACGACCTGAGTCTTGGGCTTCAACTACAGTAATAGCCGCCATATGAATGACGTCATTCAATGATGATTCTTGTTGAAGGACATTAACGGGAGAGTCCATACCACAGGTGATGGGACCCATAATCTCTGCGTTGGCCAATCGTTGGATGAGTTTATAACTAATATTTGCACTCGCGAGGTTGGGGAAAATGAGGACATTCGCGCCCCCCTGAAGTGCTGACCAAGGAAATTTATCAGCTAATATACGCTTTGATAAAGCGGTATCGGCTTGAACTTCACCATCACATTTAATGTCAGGACGCAGGGTTTGGATCTTTTTAGCAGCTTCACGAATAATCTCAATATCTAAATTATTTACTGTTCCAAAATTAGAATAAGAAAGCAGAGCCACTTTAGGCTCAATACCAAATCGATTGAGAGCTAAGTCAGCGGTCATGATCGCTATTTCACTTAATTCATCGGACGTGGGCTGGATAGTCATTGTCGTATCGGCAAGGAATAGAACTCTATCTTTCAAAATAGTGATGTAAACTCCTGCAACTCTTTGAACACCTTTGCGGGTACCAATGACTTCAAGACAAGGCTTTATGGTTTTAGGGTAGGACGAAGACAAACCCGAAAGGAGTCCCTCAGCTCGATTCATTCGACACAAGAGCGATCCAAATACAAGGGGGCGCGAAACCTGTCTTTTAGCATCTTCCCATCCAATACCCTTATGCTTCCTTAGTTCAAGATAAAGCTCGGTAGCAGTATTTTTCAAGTCTGGGTCATCGGGATCGATAATTTCTATTCCTGGAAGGTCTAATCCTAAACTTGTGATTACCTTTTGAATCCTTTCGGGTGATCCAATGAGGATTGGATGACAGATCCCCTCCTCCATCAAAGATTCACAGGCTTGAAGAATGAGCGGATGATCTGATTCAGGGAAGATAATCCTTTTGGGGTCTAGCTTGGCTCGATTGATGACTGAGCGAATTAAATCCTTACTTCGACCTTGAAGGTCCTCTAAGTGTTCCCGATAACGATCAAAATCATGAATTGGATTTCGGGCTACCCCGGAGTCCATTGCCGCTTTTGCTACTGCAGGTGCTACCCATAGAAGAACCCGAGTATCGAAAGGCTTGGGGATTATATATTCAGGGCCGAAGGAAAATGCTTGACCTCCGTAGGCTCGGCTAACGGAATCAGGTACCTCCTCTCGAGCAAGGGCTGCTAGAGCTTTGGCTGCAGCGAGTTTCATTGATTCATTAATTTCTCTTGCCTGGACATCTAAAGCACCTCGAAAAATAAATGGAAAACCAAGGACATTATTAACTTGATTGGGATAGTCGCTTCGTCCAGTCGCCATAATTAGGTCAGGACGCGCTGCTTTTGCAACTGGGTAATCAATCTCGGGATCTGGATTAGCTAAAGCAAACACAATGGGGTTGGGGGCCATGGATTTCACCATTTCGACTGTCAATACTCCCTTAGTACTACAACCGACAAAAACGTCGGCACCCTTTATGACTTGGGCGAGAGTCCTTAGATTAGATTTTTTGGCAAACTTAGACTTATAAGGATTCATCCCGTCATTTCGATCTGAATGAACAAGACCCTTGGTGTCACAAAGCCATAAATTTTCAAGTTTAACGCCCGTTGAGACCATCATATTGGCACAGGCAATTGCGCTAGCTCCGGCGCCGCTAAAGACCACCTTAATTTTAGCGATATCCTTTTGGGAGATTTCGAGAGAGTTAAATAAAGCCGCCGTAGCTATAATTGCTGTTCCATGTTGATCATCATGCATGATGGGAATGTTCAGTATCTTTCTCAGTTTTTCTTCAATCTCAAAACATTCTGGTGCCTTAAGGTCTTCGAGATTAATTCCTCCAAAAGTAGGCTCGAGAGCTTTTACTATCTGAATAAATTTTTCAGGATCCTCTTCATTTACTTCAATATCAAAAACATCAATATCAGCGAAACGCTTGAATAGAACACCCTTACCCTCCATCACCGGTTTACTTGCGAGAGCACCGATGTTACCAAGACCCAGGACGGCTGTTCCATTGCTGATCACGCCTACTAAATTCCCCTTTGCAGTGTATTGATAGACATCGTCGGGATTTTGGGCAATTTCAAGGCAAGGCTCAGCTACTCCGGGAGAGTAGGCAAGGCTTAAATCACGAGATGTACTCGTGGGTTTCGAAGGAATAACCTCAATTTTCCCTTTGCGGCCTTTGGAATGGTAGTCCAAAGCCTCTTGTCTTTTAGCCAATGAAGAGCTCCAATCCCTAAATGAACTTCTATCTTTCCACTATTAGGATAACATCCGCTAGTAGCCTCTCATTTAGAGTCCTAATTGGCGTTGCCGTCGAGTGCAAGTCCTTTAAATATCCTTGATGGAGTCCCGGGAATAGATAAAGTCTTGAAGATACTTCCTGATTGAGGAGTCATCCAAATCGTGAGGGTATTGTTACCCACAGACGAGGCGCTTGACAGAGCAACTAGCCATGCCTTATTTCCTGCGTGTGATAGCACCCTAATTTGTCTTTGAAGACTATCGCCGAGGGTGAACTTTGGAGTTTGATTAAAGCCTAACCCAAAAGATCCCGTATCGAAGGCTAGAATCGGCGGGCGAGAAGAAATTTGGTTTCCATCTTGCAGATGAAGACCAACAAAAAGAATATTATTGGCCGTATCTAGGGCTAGCGTTCCATGGGTCCCCAACTGCGTCAATGATCCAATGATTTGATTGGTATTTTGAAATCCGGAGGGAGATCCTTTTCTGATACGGGGGCCAATGACTGTATCGGTTCCAATTAAGACGCTTGAGCCGCTATCAGAATGGGTAAAAATAGAACCATTATTAGCTACTACGGATCGCCCACCTGTATCGTTAGTAACCTGAAGAGTATTCATAGCAACTGTCTCGTTGTGGAGACGTAGATTGGCGTTCGTAATAATCCATAAGCGGCATAGATTGTCCCCGTTTTCGGCAATGTATAGGGTGTGGGTGATGGGATCGATCGAGGCCTGAGAGAATTTAGAATTCTGGAGTCTTTGACTAGGGTCCAGGGTGAATAACGCAAGATCTACACTGTTAATAGATCCAATTTGCTCGCGAATACGATCGATCCGTATGATGGTTCCTGATTCAGAGACTAAAAAGAGTTGATCCAATTGATTATCTAACGTCATCCCCCCCCAAGCCAAATTAGAGACCTGAGATAAACTCACATTAGTCAAGATTTTTGAAGGATCAGAAATGCGATCAGCGGCATAGAGAGAACTTAAATTGCTATAGCTTAGAATTTGATTAGAAGCACTATCGAAAAGATATAGCGCTGTTTGAAGAGTTTGTGCTGAAGGAATATCATCTCGAATGCATCCAGTAAAAGAGAGGGAAAGTCCAACGAGGATGTTTAAAAATCTAAAAGGTTTCATATGTCAAAATAATAACATCCAAGACCTTGAGAGAGAGATATGAAGCCAGCAGCTGATCTTATATTTCGATACCGCATTGCGCGCATGATAGGCCTTGTCGTATGCGTTGCTTGGCCGCTCATTTTGATGATGTTGATCATGACGGAGAAAGTGGTTCCTGGAAATTTTATTTCGGAGGGCTTGGTCCGAGAATTTAGTTATACGCTTACGGCTCTGACGCTAGGAGGTACATTTTTTGTCAATTATCGATCAGGAAAAGTTCTCTTCCGCTTCAAAGACCAACCGGAAGAAGAAAAACCTCACATTGTTTTTCGAGAGTCTCTCATTTATATCCTGGTGATTCAAATGACAACTTGGTATGGGTTAATCTACTGGCTTATTGCAGGATGGAATGCCTCTCGTCATGTAGGAACCTTTATTATGCTGACTCCTATTTGTTTTTTTCTTTTTATACCAAGACTTTCTCAATGGGAATCCAACTAGTAGCCGTCATGAAGTGGCTAAGACTTTTGCCATCCCCTAATGAGTTGAGTCAATCGAGGTCCTACTATAGATTCGATCTCCTCAACCGAAGCCTTTCTGACTTGTTTTACTGATCCAAAATGATCCAAGAGTCTTTGAATGGATTTTTCTCCGATGCCCTTGATCAAAGCTAGTTCATTTTTAAAAGTACGTTTTGAACGAAGAGTTCGATGGTAAGTGATAGCAAAGCGGTGAGCCTCATCTCTTATTTGCTGAAGAAGATGAAGAACTGGACTGGTTTTTGGGATACGCAGAGGGACTGGAATATCCGGTCGATAAATCAATTCTTCTTTTTTGGCAATGGAAGCACACTCGAGATGAGAGAGATTTAAATGCTCAAGGGACTGCAAAGCTGAATTAAGCTGACCCAGTCCGCCATCGAGTAAAACGAGATCAGGAAAATTTCCTCCCTCCTCTTTGAGACGACGATAGCGGCGCGTCACTGCTTCTTTCATTTGCGCAAAGTCATCATTCTTATCGATACTCATCTTGAAACGACGATAGTTCGACTTATCAGGTTTTCCATCTAAAAAAGATACAAGACTTGCTACGACCTCTTGGCCTTGACTGTGACTTATATCAAAACACTCAATTCGGTGAGGGATTCGAACCAAACTTAGCATCTTCTGAAGACCCTCGAGGGTAGCCAATGTGAGTTGAGCAGGTTCGAATTTCTTCTCGAGGGCTAATTTTGCATTTTCTTGCGCCATAGACAGTAATGCAACTTTGTTTCCTTGTCGAGGGACTAAAATCTTAGGTCTTGACGTCCGATTTTCTCCAAGCCAACGCAAAAGAATATCTTCATGCTCGGGTCTCATTTCTAAAATCAGTCGGCTCGGGCAAGTTTCCTCAGAGTAGATTCCTTGAATGACTTCTGCCCAAATATTTGGAGTCATAACTTCCGTGTTTTCCAGAAGGTACTCATGGCGGGCAATAATATTTCCACCTCTGACAAGAATTCGATGAATACAAGCTCGATCATCAAGCAATGCTGACCCAAGAATATCCGTATCAACAAGATCCGGGCTCGAAGCCTTTTGTTTGGCGAACCATGAGTCCAATTGGTTGAGGGCATCCCGATGATGA
Source organism: Holophagaceae bacterium (assembly GCA_023257195.1). GTDB lineage: Bacteria > Acidobacteriota > Holophagae > Holophagales > Holophagaceae > Acidiparvus > Acidiparvus fluvialis. The sequence continues at coordinate 125,078 of JALRCU010000009.1, read as the reverse complement.
GCTGCTTGTTCGAAGGCTTGAAGCTCTGAAGCTTTCCACATTGCTGTTTCGAGACGTTTTTTTAATTCGTCACTCTTTCCTTCGAGGAAGAGTTTTGCCCCCTTGGTTTGCTCTTGATAAGCGATTTCGTCAACTTTTCCAATACAAGGAGCGGTGCATCGATGTAGTTGATACTTGAGACAGGCTCGCCCTCTCTTGCCATCAATTTGAATATCACAGTCTCGAATCTGGAAAAAACGATAGACAAGATCGGCTGTTCGATAAGCTGCGCTCGTAGGAAAAAAGGGACCGAAGTAATAAGCCTTATCTTTCAAAATCTTTCTAGTGACGTAAACTTTAGGATAAGGTTCACGTGTGAGTTTAATATACGGGTAACTTTTGTCATCTTTCAATAAAATATTGAAAGGCGGACGATACTTTTTTATGAGGTTATTTTCTAAAACAAGGGCCTCGAGTTCCGTAGCGCAAACAAAAAATTCGATGTCCCAAATTCTGGAAACCAGTCGCTTAGTCTTAGCATCGAGTTGATTGCTATAGAAGTAGCTTTTCACTCTTTTTTTTATGCATTTCGCTTTACCGATATAAAGCAAATTCTTGTCGCAATCTCGATAGAGATAACATCCCGGCCCCTCAGGGAGATCAAGAAGTTTCCTTCTCAGCAGAGAGGATTCTTTGAGTTTATGCGGATTAGAAGGACCCATCTACTCACTATGTGCGATTAAATAAAAAAATCATTAAGAAGGGAGCAAGAAGTATAAAAATTAACCATATATATGCCTGCTTGTGGGCAAAATTCAGCGTCCATCCGATGCCTGATATTCGGCTCACCCATACCAATGGATCATCAGGATTGTGATAAATAATTAAACAATGATAATGGCCGCGATGCTCTATGGGAATCATCCTTTGAGTCTGATAAAGTATAGAAAATATTGATAAGAAGAAACAGAATAAAGCGAGTGTAAGAAAACGTGAAATTGAAACATTAAAAAAAATAGGTACGAAAGTAACCCCCGAGACAATGATAGTGACACCCAAGGAGATTGCCCCCCTCAATTTACTGATAACTTTAATTTTTATAACCTCTTGCCAAGAATCTAACCTCGGGTTTTGAATAAAGGACACCCCCAGAAGGATGAGCCATATTAGAAAAGGAAAACCGAATAAAAGCCAACCCAAATCCTGACGAGAGGTCCATCCATCTGCAACGCCTCTGAGATTGTAGTGGGTTGCAATTTGGGGAGGCAAAATAGGTGAGTACTGAAAATAAATCAATCCGACGAAAGCCACAGTGCAAATGAAACCTACATCCCAAATTGACCATCGAGCTTGTAAGGGTACCTGAGGGTCCTTGTTTGGGCTATTACGATTCGGTATCATACTTTTATCTTCAGACTACATTGTATCCATGAGGAGAGGGCAGGTGTTGAATCTTAAGACCTTCAAAGTAGGCGATCTTCAATGCAATTGCAGTTTAGTTTGGAACGAAGTAACTCATCAAGGATTCATTGTAGACCCCGGCGGGGAATCCAATCGGATCAAAGAAGAAGTTGGTATTCTAAAAATTCAAATCATGGCTTTACTTCATACACATGCACATTTCGATCACGTTGGAGCAACGAAAGAGCTGCAGGAATATTACGATTGCCCGGCTTATTTGCATCCCGATGATGATTTTTTGATCGAAAACCTCGATCGTCAGACTGCCTTTTTCGGTCTTCCTTCAATTGAAGCCCCCGCAATGACAAAATTAGAGGACTCAGATAAGTTTTTGGGAGTGGACACCCTTCATACGCCTGGCCATACTCCGGGATCTTGCTGTTTTCTTGGGGACTTCCATCAAGGAAAAGTCCTCTTATCAGGAGATACTCTCTTCCATCGGAGTGTGGGTCGGACTGACACACCCGGTGGCTCTAAAGAACAAATAAAAGAGAGTATTCTGAAGAAAATTTACCCGTGTCATCCTGAAACCCTAGTTATTCCTGGCCATGGGAAATTTACAACCATTGGAGAGGAAAAAGAATACAACTTATTCGTGAGACAATAAGCCTAAGGAGATAGTCAGTATGTTTGAATTATTTCTACAAACCCCCCTTTTAATTCTTTTACTCTTTTATGGCTTTACATGCATTAGCATTGTGAATGAGTATGAGCGCAGCGTCATATTCAGGCTTGGTCGCATGGTTGGAATTAGGGGCCCCGGCCTCATTTTTGTTTTTAGGCCCTTTGAGCGACAAGTAAAAGTTTCACTCCGGTCGATAGTTTTAAACGTCCCGAGTCAAGATATCATCACAAAAGATAATGTAACCCTTAAAGTGAGCGCTGTTGTTTACTATAAGGTTACCAACCCCGTTCTAGCCGTTACAGGCGTCGAAGACTACGACTACGCCACAAGTCAGAAAGCACAGACATCACTCCGTTCTATTTTGGGAGAAGTTCAACTTGATCAAATATTGAGTGATCGAGAGGCGCTGGTCAGGCGGCTCAGAGAAATTGTAGATCTTGCGACCGAACCCTGGGGCGTCGAAGTAACCAGCGTTGAATTGAAATCGATCGATTTACCCGAACAAATCCAAAGAGCGATGGGTAGACAAGCGGAAGCAGAAAGAGAAAAACGTTCCAAAATCATTAATTCCGAGGGTGAATTAGCGGCCGCTGAGCAACTTTTAGAAGCCGCAAATATGATAAGTCAAAATCCAGCTGCAATCCAAATGCGTTATTTACAAACCCTCTCGGATATTGCCGTTGAAAAAAATAGTACAATTATTTTTCCAGTGCCAATGGATTTACTAAAAGCTTTTGAAAAATACGCTAACAGTGAAAAACCTCGAGCATAAATCTTATGAACATAGGACCTTGGGACATCCAAATTATTAGCGGCGGCCAATTCGCACTTGACGGAGGGGCGATGTTTGGTACTGTTCCCAAGGTAGTCTGGTCCAAAGCCTATCCGGCCGATGACGATAATCAAATCTTGATGGCCACAAACTGTCTTCTTGTTCGAGGATTTGTGAATGGTAAACAAGAAAACATTCTCATTGATAATGGCAATGGGGATAAAGAAGATGAAGTATTCATGGCACGCTTCAAATTCGAAGGTCGAGGGGTTCTAGATCGTGAGCTTGCTCGTTTCAATCTGACCCCAACGGATATCACCTGTTGTATTCTTACCCATTTGCATTTTGATCATGCTGGAGGCAGCACTCGCTTTGATATCCAAGGCAGGCTCGTACCAAGTTTTCCTAATGCTCGATATATTGTTCAAAAAAAAGACCTTGAGGACGCAAAAAACCCCCACATCAGAGTTCGTGCAAGTTATCTTTCTAAAAATTGGGAATGCCTCGAGGAGTTAGGGCTTCTTGAAACAGTAGAGGGAGACCAGGAGATCTTTCCAGGCATTCGAGTTCGATTAGCACCAGGGCATATCGAAGCTCTCCAGAATGTTGTAATTGAAGGCGAAGAAGGAAAACTTATTTATTTAGCTGACCTAATCCCTACATCCAGACATATTCAACCCGCATGGATCATGGGATACGATCTAGACGTGGTTACTTGTGTTGATGAAAAGATCAAAGTTCTCAATGAAGTTTGTGACTCCGGTACCGTCCTGATTTTTGAGCATGATCCTGATGTACCCGCAGGCATCGTCTCTCGAGATACAAAAGGAAAATATATTGTTACACCCGTAGCAGTGTAGGAGTCTTCGTGACCTTTAGTCCGTATAACCGACAAAAAGAAATGGCCGAAATTAATATGACGCCCCTCATTGACGTCATGCTTGTTTTACTTATTATCTTCATGGTCACTGCGCCCCTATTAACGAGTGGATTAGATGTAAATCTTCCTCGAACTCAAACGGGAAAGAGTCTAGACAGTCAAGCCTTATCTATTGCGATCACTTCTGATGGGTTTATCGAATTCGAAAACACACGAATGTCACTCGAGAGCCTCAAAAAGGAACTCATCAGACAATCACAGATTTCATCGAACCGACCAATCCTTATTCGTGCCGATAAGCAACTCTTTTATGGACGGGTCATTGAAGTGGTTGATGCTGTTCGTGGAGCAGGTTTCTCTCAAGTAGGTTTTGTCACCGAAGGAGCGCCTCTCGAAGTTAAATCTCCTCCCAAATGAGTTCAATTCAATGAATGGCACCATGCGACCACCACTCATTCAAAGCCTTGCCCTTCACGGCCTAGTTCTGGGAGCTTTGATTATTCCCTCCAACAACCCCCCTGATAAGCAGGTCCCGACGAAGGTGACTTGGATTAGTTTGGCATCGAGCGGTCTGAGTGGTGGAGCGGAGGCCAATGAGTTAGGAAAAAATCCTCAACGCGTCCGTTCAAAGCAGCAGGTCGCAGCCCGTAACGATGAAAAATCTATCGCTGCAACGCCACCAGATCGTCTTGGAGCTAAATCAAAAGGCCTGATCGCCAAAGGAACTAATTTGGATAATCAATCTCTAGGAGTAGCTCCTAATGCGCCAAAGTCACTCGATCCATCTCAAGTCAAGATGCAGGGTGCAGTGGGTAGAGGAAATAGTGGGGGAATCGGAAACGGAACTCCCATGCCAGGCCTTCGAGCTTCTTCTGGAATCAGTGGGGGACAAGGAGTTCTTTCCGCTACTGATAGCGAATTCCCCTACACCTACTACTTACAACAGGTCCAGAATAAAATTACAGCCAATTGGTCAAAGTCAGGGAGCCAAGGTCGGGTTGCCATCTACTTTCGAATAAAAAAAGATGGCAGTATCGATTTCGATCGACTACAAGTTGAAAGTCCAAGCGGCAATCGTTTTTTCGACGAAAGTGCACGACTTGCAATTATGAGATCAGGATCATTCCCTCCCTTACCCCAAGGATATTCTGCAGACACCTTAGGCGTTCATTTTTGGTTTGTTTCTGTAAACTAGACATCCATACAAATCACTAATATTCAGGTGATATAGAGTAATCTAACTGCCCGAAATGATAGAATATAAGCATGAAAGTAATTGTTGCTAAGACTGCAGGTTTTTGTTGGGGTGTTAAGCGGGCAATGGATGCTGTGCTTGAAGCATCTACCCGAAGCAATAATCCTAGGGTTCAAACACTCGGGCCTCTGATCCATAACCCTCAAGCCTTAGCGCTCATCGAGAATAGAGGTGTCTCGGTGGTTACAGGACCAGAGCAGGTTCAATCTGGCACGGTTGTAATCCGAGCTCATGGAATCCCGATTCAAGCTTTGCGCGGACTTAAAGAAAGGCAAAGTCAAGGGGAACTCGATATTGTCAATGCCACTTGCCCTGAAGTTGCAAAAGTCCACAATAAAATTAAGAAATGGAGCCCTAAAGGCTACTTCACTATCATCCTAGGTTCTAAAGGCCATCCGGAGTCCATTGCCCACAGAAGTTTTGCTGAAAATGGGTCGATCATCATTTCTACGATGGAGGAAGCAAAGCAGTTGACAGCAAAAGAACTTTCTAGATGTTTGATTGTTGCTCAAACCACCTATACGGTTAAAGATTTTCATACAATTTCTTCTTATATAGAAGATAGAGCCACTGATTGTATTGTAGAGAACACGATCTGTGAAGATACCTGGATGAGACAAGACGAGGCTGAATCGTTAAGCAAAAGAGTTGATTACGTTATTGTTGTGGGTGGTAAAGAATCAAGTAATACAAAACATCTTGCAGAGTTAGCCCAACGTTATGGAAAACCTGTTCAGTATGTCGAAACAGCGCAGGAAATTGACATGTCAAAATTTACGGGTTCTGAAACCGTTGGTGTCCTTGCAGGCGCATCGACTCCCACTTGGCTTGTCGATGAAGTAGTAGATTATCTCGAAGAGACTTCTGATAATTTTTCAAGATGGACTAAAACATTAACTCGTGCTTTTACTAACCCTTTAGTTTGGGGTACGTCTGTTTTCTTTTCGGCTTTTGGGGTCTCCAAATTTTTGGATTATCCCGATTCTCTATTTATCGCTATTTCGTCAGGTTTTTTTATAATCTCAATGTACCTATCTGCTCCGTACCTCGAACCCCTAGGTCTAGGAGTAAAAGGTCCCGCCCAAGCTAAATTTCTGGAAGCCCATCGTCGATTGATATTGAATACCAGTATGATCGCAGCTCTTATCTCTATAGTGTCTGCGAGGGAAGTCGGGTTTTCCTACTTTATTTGTTACCTGATTGTATTCAGCGCCAGTCTCTTCTATCGAATTGGTATATCTGGATCCAACAAGAGAACCTTTAGCTTGCGATCGATACCAGGCAGTAAGGATTTTTTTGTTCCTCTCTCTATTGCAATCCTCATGGTCACCGCGCCTAGTATTCAGTACCAATCCACCCTTGGCATACAACATGGTGTTGTTTTTATGATCATTTTTACCTTAGCTCTTTCTCGAACGTTCATTTACGACTTAAGGGATATGCAGAAAGACCAAGTATTAGGAAAAGAAACACTACCTATCGCCCTAGGTAAAATAAAATCTCTATGGTTGATCGGCGTAATGCTACTAAGCACAATAATCCTTGCTCTAACAGTCAACCCCTTTTTGTCGGTGAAAAATTGGATCTTTTTGGACATTATTTTGGTCCTATCCCTTTGCTATCCCATGTTTTATTGGTGGTTTTATCATCATCGTTTTTCAGCCGGTAAACCCCGGATTGATGTTCGTCCCGAATTTAGCTTCGCCTTACTTGGTCTCTTGGCTCTTATTTAAACTAAATTCGAGGTTGATTTGATCTTAGATAAAGTAGCACCTAAAGCCGATCAAAGACTCTTTCGTGACAATATTCTTCAACAAAATCTTGCCCTGATTATTTGGGTATGCCTATGGATTTTAATTCAGCATTTATTTAACAGTCTGCAATGGAATGATGTTCAACAGATTTCCGGCTTTTTAGCCGTTTTGATTATCATTACCGGGCTGGTCATCGGATTTGCCTCTACTTGGACCTATAAACTACTCACTAGTATTCCTTTTGCCATCTCTCAATTGGTATTCATAGCCGCAGCAACTGCTCTAGGTACACTTATTCTTCAGGAATTGAAGTTTTCTGAATACTTAGACCTCTATGGCTCAGTTTGGTGGGGCGACCTAGCCCTTTTGTTGGTTAAGTATGCTTTTGCCTACGATCTCTATCGATCCCTATGGTTTCTCTCACTCTTAGCCCTCTTATCTGCTAGTACCCTAGCCGTTGCCTGGAAGCGACGACCCTACACCCTCCCAAGAGGGGGTTTCCTTCTGGTCCACTTGGCTACATCAGTTATTTTATTGGGTGGACTCCTAGGTAAATACGGCTTCGTCAGAGCCTTCAACGAACTGAAGCAAAATCAACCAGTCTCGATTTTTTGGAAAGTCAAAGGGCCCGATCCTGGCGATTGGAAAAACCCATTCTCTCTCCCGTTCTTTATTCGCCTTGATCAATTCGAGGTGGTCAAGCATGATCCTGAGTATCGCCTATACGCTTTCACCCAACCTGATGGTAGGGGTGGGTTTGAAGATAACCCAAAATCCTATGATGCTGAAGCGGGGCTCAAGGCAAGACTCCCGCTGACATGGAAGCGCCTAGAGATACTCCAAGCACTTCCGGATGCACTTAATCGAAGTACTTGGATAAACGATATTACTGCGCCAGAAAACCCGGTTTTGCAAGTCATGCTAGGAACCGGTACCTCAAATCCACTTTTGGGGTTTCTAGTCGCTCAAGATTCAAGAACCCAAAGATTTAATGATCCCCAAGGAAGGTTTGCGCTGGTCTTTAGTGAGGAATTTAAAGTTAATGATCTCAGTCGCTTCAAGAAAAGTGAGCCCAAAAGCCATCTTGTTCAACTAACATTTGCAGGTAAAACCTTTGATAAAGAATTCAAAAAAGGTAGCATATGGGATTTCCCCGTTTTTAAACTAAAAATGATTCGTCTCTTCAACGATTTTCCTTTTAAAAATGATCCTAATGGTAAGCCTGTAAAAATTGAAACAGTTCCTCCAGAGCTCAGGGGAAATTGGGCGGAACTAGAATTAATTACAAATGATGGTCAGCAGGCTAAAATCCTCCTGAGTTCTCGCAATCCTGAATTTTCTAAGAGTTTAAATGCCGCAAATCTGCCTCCAGGACTCAGTCTTCAATATCAAACATCTGGCGAAGAAGCCTTTTCGCAATTTGTCGTCTTTTCGAAGAAAGATATGAAGATTCGTTTGATAGAAAATGCACAAATTCTCAAAGAAAGTCCCCTACTGTTTGATCGCCCTTTTATTTTTAAGAATGGGTTTTCTGCTACACCTTTGGCTCTTCTCTTGAATGCGAGAGTCGATGGGAAGTACATCCCAAACACCCAAGTTCGACCTATTTCAGAGCGTAATCCCGCTGTACAAATTTCCCTGTCTGACCCTCGTACCGGGAAGACAGAAACGGCATGGCTCGATGGACGAGAAGCAAAGCCAACAACTTTCTTCGATAAAAAAATAGGCTTCATCTACCGTTTAAAAGATCAAGAGGCAAGAGACTTTCGATCAAAAATTACTCTTATTGATCCGTCAGGAAAGACTTTAGCTCAAAAAGAAATTTCGGTTAACGACCCCTTGGTCTATAAAGGATTATGGTTTTACCAAAGTAACTATAACCCTGAAGATCCTACCGTGAGCGGGATTATGGTTGTTTACGAGCCAGGCCTATGGGTAACTTACCTAGGATTTGCCATGATTGTTATCGGAACAATATGGATGTTTTATTTGAAACCAATTATAAAAAAACGCCAAGGAGTCTGAGAATATGATGAGTTTTTATTTTAATTTTGCCAAAGCTGAAATAGGATTTCAGCTCATGCTGATCGCCTACACAGTAGCCTGCATCGCCTATGCTCTCAGTATCCTTCGATCGAAATATGAAAGTGAGATCTACAAGGCTGCTCGGCTTATCTTCCTGTTAGGTTGGTGTGTGAATGTCTATATTCTCGTCTCAAGAGGTATTATAGCCGGTCGTCCACCCTTTAAGACTTTCTACGAGAGTCTTCTTTACTTTAGTTTTCTATTCGGTTTATTGGCGCTATCCATCGAATGGCTCAAAAAGATAAAATTATTAGGATTTCTTTCATTAATCATCATTCTTTCAGCTGAGCTATTTGCTTTACTTAAACAAGATATCGATATTGTTACTGTTCCACCGGCATTAAATAGCGGTTGGTTTCTTCCTCACGTCACGATCTATTTCTCAGGCTATTCTAGTGTTACAGTCGCCTTTATATTGAGTATCTTGGCTCTAATTCGAACTGGAACTATAAACTTAGATAAAGATTCTTTTTGGGCTCGTGCCATCGGACGCCAAGAAGTGAATTTTGAGGTCTTACATCGAGATTGGGTTCGTATTGGCTACTTATTTCTTTTAGGAGGCTTAATCACCGGAGGCTTATGGGCCAAATTTGCATGGTCTGACTACTGGGCTTGGGATCCGAAAGAAAATTGGGGTCTGATCTCGTGGCTGATCTACGGCGCGGTACTTCATATGCACCACACCTCCTTCCTGAAAAGCCGCACAGTTCTGAAAGTGAGTGCTGCGTCTTGGTTTCTGATTTTATTTACTTATTTTGGTATGTCGTACCTACCTACCAAAAGCCAAAGTATGCACATCTATACAGAACCGCTGCCGCCGGACGAGGGTAAAGACGTCAAAGGTGTCAATCGAGAGATGTATTGATCTAAACTCAAAGGGAAGGGGGCGAGGTGATGGGTCCGAAAAAGTTTCTACTACTCCTTTTGTCTTTTCCTATCCTGTTTGCACAGCAAGAGATTCCATTAAATCTCAATCTTCCAACGACTTCGTACCTGAGGGAGGGTTGGGGAGTAATATTTACGCACCGGTTTACCGAGTCGGTGAGGGGAAATAGCCAAAACCTTTTCGGTCTCGATGGGTACGCTTACTCTGGTATTGGGTTTTGGGGCTCCGTTACGGGTATTCCCGAATTAAATTATGGGATTTATCGAACTAGTGATCAAAAAACAATCGTAGTTAGTGTTCAGGGAGTCCTTTATTCGGAAAAAGCCTTACGATCCTCCCTTCGAGTTGAGCACTTTAACGAAAAAGTAAATGAAAATATATCGACTATTAATGTTTATGAAGGTATTTCTGGAGTCACCTATCAACTACCAACAGAATACTTCTCGGGACCCTGGACTATAGGCATTACTCCCACCTTTATTACCCAAACAAGCACAGGTCGCTCAGTATTTAATATACCTCTGGCAATGAAATACCAAATCTCAAATAAGCAAAGCTTAATTGTTGAGTTTTACCCTGTCCCAAGCTCTTTGAGAAATTACCAGGTTCCTGTGAGCATCCCTGCTCGTCGCTCTCTTAGAGTCGGATTTTCTTTAGGGTACCAATTTCAAACCTTCGGACATCGTTTTACCCTCATAGGCACGAATACACAAGGAACAACAGCCCATCAAGTTATTCCAGGCGACTATCAAGGGATTGGTGCAAGAGCTGGTGGGGATTGGGGCTTAGCTTTTAATATTGTTCGACTTTTCTGATGTACTTTTAATCCCATGCAAAATCAACCCACTAAATGGATTGTAATTACGGGATGCTCATCCGGTATTGGTCGATCTTTGGTCTGGGCTATGCGGAGACAGGGATGGGGGGTTATTGCAACAGCTCGAAGATTGGAAAGTCTGATCGATCTACCTGATGGCGAAGATATTGTTAGAGTAGCCTTAGATGTTCTTTCTGATGAATCTGTAAGTCTTGTTGTGCAACAGTATCAGCACTTAAGAATCGTTGGTCTCATTAATAATGCTGGCTATGGCCAAGTAGGTCCCCTTGAATACATAACTACTCAGGAATTAAGAAATCAAATGGAGACTAATGTGATGGGGCTTCATCGTGTGACGAATTATTTTCTACCACTCATAAGACGTAATGCGCACCCCGGCGAAGGCCGCATTGTTCATATCGCGTCTATGCTTGGAAGAGTGAGTATTCCTCTTGGGGGAGCCTATTCAGCTAGTAAGTATGCAGTTGTGTCCCTTGGGGAGGCCCTTAGAATGGAACTCGCACCTGATATCAAAGTCATATTAGTAGAGCCCGGGGCAGTGCGTACCGAACTGAGGAATACCGCCACTAAAGTTTGGGGAGACCTTCCCAGGCGAGTAAAAGGTACAAGATACGAGGCCATCCTTAATCGCTATTTATCTTTTGGCAAAGAGGTAAGTCAGCGTTGGGCCAGAGATCCTGATCGATCAGCAGAGAAGATTGCAAAGGCAATAAATAGTATTCACCCCCCTCGGAGAGTATTGATAGGTCCCGATGCTCACATAGTTCTGATCTTAAAAAAGTTAATCCCTATGTCTTGGTACGAGGCTCTCGCCCAAAAAATTTACGGTTTAAAGCATTAAAGGCTGACTATGCCAGATTCCAAAACTTCGCAAGTATTTCTCATTGATACTTTTGCCTTTATCTTTAGGGCATATTTCGCAAACAAGAATCTCAAAAATGGGGCAGCTTTTACGTTTTCAAAAATTCTCCTTCAGATCATAAAAACCTATCAGCCTGAATATATCGCATGCGTCTTTGATACACCTACACCCACATTCAGGCATAAATTGTCGGAGGCCTATAAAGCGAATCGAGATGCAATGCCGGAGGATCTGGTGCCTCAAATTCCGATGATTCGAGAAATTATAGAGAGTCTCTCTATTCCCATCGTACAAGTAGAGGGTTTTGAAGCAGACGATGTACTCGGTACTCTTGCGGAAAAAAGTAGCAGGGCTAATTTACGTTCTGTCATTGTGAGTCCAGATAAAGATCTACTTCAATTAGTGCGTAATGAAGATATTCAGGTCCTGAATATTCGAGATGGAGAAATATGGTACGACCGTGAAGGTGTTCGTGAACGCATGGGAGTCTACCCGGAGCAAATCATAGATTTCCTAACAATCGTTGGAGATGCGTCAGACAATATTCAAGGAGTTCCTGGAATTGGGGAGAAAGGGGCCGCGCAGCTTCTAGAAAAATATGGGACGCTCGAAAATATTATTGAACATATTTCTGAATTAAAGCCTCGGCAACAGGCTGGTCTTGAAGAATCGGCTTCGTGGAGGAATCTTTCAAAACAATTGGTAACAATCGTAAGAGATCTAAATGTTTCCGTAGAGGTGAAAGATTTGCATTTTAAAGGCTTTGATTTCGATAAAGCTCGAACAACATTCCTTGACCTGGGATTTCATTCACTCGCAAAAGAATTCACCTCTAATAGCCACGTCCTTACAAGCTCAGTTCCTAGAAAATATGAGCAGGTTAAAACTTTGGATCAATTAAAGAAGATAGCTAATATATGTAGCGAGGTTGGTCATTTTGCTTTTGATACCGAGACTACAAGTATCGATGCAACCCGAGGCCATCTCGTAGGTATCTCCTTGGCATGGCAAGATCACCACGGTATTTATGTGCCCTTAGCCCATCTCAAATCGGAAAATAGTGACCAAGAGGGAGCCTTGCCGGGACTGATGCCAGAGTCAGGTCTACCTGAAAATGATTGGGATCTAGTCGGAGAAGCTACCCTATATTATAAAAAAATTTCTAGCTATCTCGATGAAGAAAATTTACCGTTCTCAGAAGTACGGGACATTTTGGGACCCATTTTTTCTGATCCGAATATTAAAAAGTGCGGACAAAATTTGAAATATGATCTTCAAGTTCTTGAAAGACACGGTTTTGTTATCGATGGTATTGATGATGACAGTATGCTCCTTTCCTATATTCTTGAATCTGATCTTAGACACAATCTTGACGATCTTTCAGTTCGACACTTAAATATAAAACCAATTAGTTATGAAGAAATTACCGGAAAGGGTCGAACTCAAAAAAGATTTGATGAAGTGTCCATCAAGATAGCCACACAGTATGCTGCGGAGGATTCAGATTTAGCACGTCGTCTCTGTATTTTATTAAAAAAGCGTATGGATAAGCCTGCTCAAAGTCGAATTTACCGGGATGTCGATCTGCCCCTCTTAAGAGTCCTTTCAGATATTGAAAAAATAGGTATCTCTCTTGATCGTAAGGTTCTTGAAAATCTTAGTAAGCAATTTACTCAAGAAAGGAATCTCTGCGAAGCAAAGGCAATCAAAATTGCTGGTGAAAATTTCAATCTAAACTCACCATCTCAATTAGGAAAAATTCTCTTTGAAAAATTAAATTTACCCGTTATTCGCTATACCGGAAAGTCGAAGTCTCCAAGCACTGATGAAGACTCCCTTTTAGAGCTAGCAAAAAATCATAATTCCGAGATTGCTAAAGTACTTCTCAGATACCGAGAACTCCAAAAAATGCTTGGGACGTATATCGATGCCCTTCCTCAAATGATAAATCCCCTAACTAACCGAGTGCACACTCGCCTTCACCAGGCAGCCGTTGCTAGTGGTCGATTAGCGAGTTCGGACCCTAATCTGCAAAATATACCAGTGAGAACCGATGAAGGTAAATCAATACGAAGAGCATTTATTCCGAAGGCGGGTTGGTATCTTATGGATGCCGACTACTCCCAGATTGAATTGAGAGTAGTCGCAGCTTTGGCTGGAGATCCTATTCTTCTTGGTGCATTTAAGCGTGGAGAAGACATTCACCGAAGAACAGCAAGCGAAGTGATGGGCATTCCAATTGAAGCAGTATCCGCAGAGGAGCGATCTAGAGCAAAGACAGTTAACTTCGGGCTTCTCTACGGTCAAGGAGCTTTCGCCTTAGCCGGTTCTTTAGGAATTACCCACAAAGAGGCCAAAGAGTTTATTGATCGATATTTTGAACGAATGCCTAAAGTTGCTGAATGGATCGAAAAAACAAAAATGATTGCAGAGAAAGAAGGACAAGCCACAACCTTTTGGGGTCGAACTCGAAGAATTCCTGATTTAGAAAGTGCCAATGGCAATATTAGAGCAACAGGATTAAGAGTCGCGGTCAATACGGTTGTCCAAGGAACGGCTGCTGATATTATGCGTCGGGCGATGGTCAAACTTCACAATGAATTAAAGTCAGGGGGATTTTCAGCCAAAATATTACTTCAAGTTCATGATGAATTACTTTTAGAGGCACCACCAGAGGAATATGACGAGGTCTCCAATATCTTAAAGCGCTCAATGGAGAAAGCGGATGACATTAAGCCACTCGGAGTTCCACTCGTTGTTGAGGTAAGAAAAGGTGCCAATTGGTTAGAATGTAAATAGGCAAGAAACACTGTTTAAAGAGGACTTCCAGATGCGTATTCTTTTAGTCGGCTCAGGCGGTCGAGAATATGCCATAGCCCAAAAGATTTACTTAGATAGCCCCGATTGTGATCTATATTTTCTGCCTGGATCTGATAGCATGCAAGAATTCGGACAATGCATTGATTTAAACCCCCTCGAGGTCGATCTAGTAGCTGATTGGGCCGAAAAACAAAAAATAGACCTCGTTATTATAGGGCCTGAAGGCCCCTTGGTTGCAGGATTGGGGGATAGTTGCGTCGATCATGGCCTCAAGGTATTTGGACACGATCAATCGACCAGCCTTTTAGAGGGCAGCAAATCTTTTGCTAAAAACTTTATGAAAAAATATGAAATTCCGACCGCAGCATCCTATGATATTTCAGACTGGAGCACTGGAGAATCACTGATCATTCATTGGCCTCATTTGTTGCCCATTGTGCTCAAGGCAGATGGACTTGCTAGTGGAAAGGGAGTGGTTATTGCTTCAACTAAGGAAGAAGCACTAAAAACACTTCGCTCGTTTCTCGATGGCAAATTTGGAGAAGCTAGTAAAAAAATCGTCTTTGAAGAATATTTAAATGGAATTGAACTTTCTCAGCATTTATTGATAGACGTCACTCCAGATCACCGAAATTACTGTTTGTTACCAGCTTGCCAAGATCATAAAAAACTTATGTCAGACGATAAAGGTCCCAATACGGGGGGGATGGGTGCTTTCGCCCCCATCCCTTTTTTAACCGAGGATGATGTTGAAGTTTTGAAGTGCAAGATCATCGATCCTACGCTTGATGGTCTGCATTCAGAGGGTCTCGTCGCGAGAGGGGTTCTTTTCCTCGGCATCATGTGGACTTCTGAGGGTCCAAAACTACTAGAATACAACTGCCGGTTTGGCGATCCAGAAGCACAGGTGTTGATGGCGATGATGAATGAGCCCTTACTTCCTCTTTTGCTTCAAGTGGCCGAACAGCGTCTCTCAAAGAAGATGGTAGAGGTAAAGCCGGGTACTCATCTCACCTATGTACTAGCCTCTGCGGGATACCCAGACAAGGTTTTTCAGCCTGTTGAAATTCCGAACTTACCGATAGGTAATCCAAGTATTATTCATGCTGGCACTAAATTACAGGATCATCGTTGGTTTACCCACGGAGGTCGAGTTCTCAATGTAGTGGTCTCTGGTAAAAACCTTGAGCAAGCACAGGAAAGAGGAAAATTGATCATTGGCCAAGTGGCTTGGTTCGGAATGCAGTATCGCCCTGATATCGGAGAAAAAGCACTAAGACATCATCGCGCGGGTAAAAGTTTGTATGATCTCTGGTCTTAACTTAATGAGTTTTAAAACTAAAATTGCAACTTTCATAATACTTGGACTGTCTCTAGCTATATTCACAGCATGGAGATATATCTTTATTCAGTCGAAGATTCCAGATTTGATCGAGATACATCAGATTTCTCATCCTGCAAAAATTATGATCGATGAGCGTGGAATACCTACAATTGAGGCAGAAAATTTATCTGATGCCTTCAAAATCCAGGGTTATCTCGTAGCTTCCGAGAGACTGTTCCAAATGGAACTTCTCAGGAGGGCAGCCAAAGGATCTTTGTCGGAAATATTGGGACCGTCTACCCTTTCGAATGATCGGTGGCACCGAATACTAGGGTTTGCTCAGGTAGCCGAAAGAGCTTGGCAAGGACTTGATACAAATCAGCAAGAGGCACTAAGACATTTTTCTTGGGGGGTGAATCGATTTATTGAAATTCATGAAAAATCCTTAGGGTGGAAAAAGGGTTTGGGTATTGAGTTCGAGATCCTTCGGGTGAAACCGCAACCTTGGACCCCAGAGGACTCCTTGGCCTGCTTATTGCTGATGACTGAATCTCAAGCAAACTCTTGGAAAGATGATCTTCGAAATGAGTCACTTCAATTTCTTAGTGAGCGCGAGAGAAAATTTATCTTCCCCGTATACACTTCCGCCGATCAGTTACTTATTCCGGATAAACAGTCTGATCTAAATGACCCCCTTTTCTTTTTTAAGTCAAACTCCCCCGGGCGATTGAAAAGTTTCCAGTCTTTACTAAATCCATCTACTCCAAATCTTCCCGAGATTGACCCTCCGCTTTTTGGGTCTAACTCCTGGGTGATATCACCCATAAAAAGTAAAAATGGCCACGTTCTCCTAGCCAATGACCCTCATATGGATATTCGTAGCCCAGGATACTGGTTCCCAGTGCGCTTCGTAATTAAGAGTCCTCAAGCATTTATCATTCAGGGTGTAGCTCTCCCTTTCCTGCCCGGCATCCTACTTGGCCAAAATCAGCATATCGCATGGGGCTTCACAAATTTATCGGCAGATGAGCAAGATCTTTTTCGTGAGACAGCAATTCGTGAACGTATTGAACTGATTAAAATCAGAAACCATCCCGAAGACAGAATGAGAGTCTATGAGGGTAATCATGGACCACAGGTTCGCCCCGGATATTCATTGGCCTGGTCTGCACTCGACTCAAGACTGGTAAGTTTTCCAATGGTCAAAATCATGACAGCAACTAATTGGAATGAATTCAATAAGGCCTTCGATGACTATCGTGGACCCTTAATGAATGTGACCTACGGAGATATTGAGGGAAATATTGGTTGGCGAGCTGCTGGATTAATCCCTCTTCGTCCTCCGGGTTTTAATGGGGCGCTGCCGATTCCAGGACACTTAAGTTGGAAGGGTTATCTCGATCAAAATACAATGCCTAGAATTTATAACCCAAAGAGCGGGTGGATCACAACAGCAAACCAAAGAATAGTTGGAAATTCTAGTCCTCTTTATATTTCATCACGTTGGGCAAGTCCTGCAAGAGCTCAACGCATAAACCAATTAATTGGTCTTCGCGAACAATTAGATTTAAACGATATGAACAATATTCAGTTGGATACCGTCTCTATTCCTCATCGTGATCTCATAAAACTCCTAATTCCCTTCATGCCTCAGGAAATGAGAACACTATTCACTTCTTGGGATGGAAACTCTGATCGTGACAGTGAACTATTTACTCAGGCTGAAATTATCCGGATCAACTATCGAGATGAACTGTATAAAAAAATTCTTTTAGGAACAGGCTTCGATGGATCTACCCTTAATTTTACGAATAATGACGCTCCTTTAATTGAATCATTGCTGGCTTCGCAAGAAGAGTGGACGTTTTCGGGTCTTGGCGACAAACGAACTTTTCTTATGGAAGTTATAAAAATCTCTGATCAACAAATAAAAGGAAACCCCTTAAAAAAATGGGGTGATTATAATCCATCGAGACCCCAGCATCCCTTAGGACAAGGAGGATTTATTTTAAGATCTATTTTCGGCATTAACGAAGAACCACAAAGTGGTAATTATCGTGCCGTACGAGCCAATCAACCCACGTATGGCCAAAGTATGAGATTTCTAGCCGACGTAAGAGATTTAGATGCTTCGACTATAGTTCTCCCCTTGGGAATGAGTGGCCATGTTTTAAGTCCTTTTAGGACCAACATGCGCCAGGATTGGATTGAAGGAGATTATGGACTTAAAAAAACTAAATTCGCCAATCCCCCTCGATTCGTTATCGAAGTTCGCTAATCTTCTTCCGGGTTCAGATAAGTATGGGATCCTCGGTGTTTAATGATGAGGGAATGTAGATCTTCTGAGGCATCAACTTTTGCTTTAACCTTCCGGCCATTGATTGCAATACGCCCCATGCTCTCTGGATTGAAATGAACACTACGTAGCATGTCATCAATAGTTTCAGCTGGAATCACCTTATCAATTCGGAAGTTATCCTCGTCTTCAGCAATTAAGAATGCTTCACTGGGAGCCCCAAAGAGATTGTGCCTCATTCCCAAGATGTCTTGGTATGCCCCAGTGAGAAATATGCCAATAAAATAAGGTTCATCGGTAGGTTCATGTAGCGCAATCTCGTCTCGAACATCCTTAAGATCGACGAACTTCTCAATAGTTCCATCGCTATCGCATGTGATATCACAGAGTGTTGCACTCAGTGTTGGTTTTTCTTTAAGGCGGTGGATAGGAGCCACAGGAAATAATTGTTCGACTGCCCAGTGATCAGGCATAGTTTGAAAAATACTGAAATTAGCGATGAACTTATCCGCCAAACTTTTGTTCAAATCCCTAAACTCTTCGGGAATATATTTGATCGATTTGTGGGTCAAAATCTTGGAAAGCTTTCTTAGTATCTCCCAAAATAAAGTTTCTCCTTTAGAGCGATCCTCGAGAGAGAGATAGCCAAGATTGAACAAACTATTAATTTCGTCTTTTGAGGCTACGGCATCGCTATACATTTCGGAGTAATTTTTGGTCCCGATATTGTCTCGAATGTAAGATAAATCTTTGATAATCTGAATTTCTTTTCCCGAAACTTCGACACTGTATTTTGAGTGGGTTGTATCAATGAGTCCGATCACATCTACAATAGCGACTTCGTGGTATGCCGTCAAAGCTCGACCGCTTTCAGTGAGCAGATTGGGAACGGGTACATCTTCCATCTTGCAAATATCTTTTGCATTATATACAACATCAGAAGCATATTGCTCTACGGTATAGTTCATACTCGATGTGAAAGTGGTCTTTGAGCCATCGTAGTCTACGGCAAGTCCCCCACCGACGTTCATATATTCAATCGGCACATCCATCTTTCTTAATTTGGCATAGATCCTTGTGGCTTCCTTCACTGCAATTTTGACCTTACGAATATCCGTAATTTGTGAGCCAATATGAAAATGTAGTTCAATGATGCTATCCAGCATTTTCTTTTTTTTCAAAATCTCAACAGCTTCAAGGATTTCTCGAGTTGTTAGGCCAAACTTGGCATGATCGCCCGCGCTTGTTTCCCATTTACCCGATCCCTGAGCGTTTAATTTTGCCCTCAAGCCAATGAGTGGTTTTACCTTAAGGGATTTGGCAATTTTAAGAATCATCGGCAGTTCAGACATCTTTTCAACAGTAATAACAATACGTCTGCCGGCTTTTCGCGCCAAGAGTGCCATCTTAATGAAGCCTTCATCTTTGTAGCCGTTGCATAGAATCAAGGAATCCGGATGTAAATTAATAGATAAGGCAAGAATTAATTCAGGCTTGCTTCCGCATTCTAGACCTAGCTTGAAATCGTTGCCTATCTTAACTATTTCTTGTACTACTTCTTTGATCTGATTTGTTTTGACTGGGTAGATGCAGTTGTAATCTCCATTGTAATTAAATTCAGTAATAGCTTTTTCAAAGGCCCCGCAGATCTCTTTGATTCTTCCCTCTAGTATTTGAGGAAATCTAAGTGTCACAGGTGTTTGAACACCTAGTTTCTTAAGGCGAAGTATTGCTTCATAAAGATCAATTGTGATCGATTCATCCCGTGTTGGCATAGCGACAATTCGACCCTTAGCGTTTACCCCAAAATAGCCATCCCCCCATTCGTCAATGGCATAGAGTTTAGCTGCATCCTGAACGGTCCATTTAAGAGGCATAGCATCCTTGAGGTTCGAAGAGAGGTGAATATGATTTATAAGGAAAAAAGGGGAAATAATAAAGCATAATTTTCATTTTTCTTTCATCAAACTACCATTGAGGGGGTCCAACAAGAGCCCAGCACGCCTTAGAGTTGTAAGCCAATGTCGCCTACTAACCCTGCGAAGGGCTGATTTACGGTTGAATTTTCGCCATTGCGATGAGGAGAAGGGTAGATCAGAGGTTGCAACGCTGTGAATAGAGTTTGGCCCACCCCAGACGTCGGCATCGCCCCAAAGAGGTCGTCGGTTCCACGGGCAAACCTCCTGACAAATATCGCATCCTGCGATCCAACCTGTCTCTCGAATGGCCTTTGAAACAATCAGAGGAGGCTCTTGGTCGGTCTCAATTGTATAGGTTGTGATGCAGAGATTGGGATTAAGCTCAAAAGGGGTAAGCGCCCCAGTTGGGCAGGAATCTAGGCATGCAGAGCAGGTTCCACATTGTTCAAAAGGGAAAGGGTTATCTGGGGGCAATTCAACACTCAAAAGAAGAACACCTAGGAACCCCCAGCTACCGTCTTGGTCAGCAATAAGCAAGGTATTTTTGCCTTGCCATCCTATTCCAGCCCTTTGGGCGAGTTGTCGCTCAAGGAGAGGAGCGGTATCTACACAAACCTTACCCTCTATCGAAGAGTTGAACTTTTGAATAGTTTCTAAGATTTGAAGAAGCTTTTTTTTGATGACCCAATGATAATCTTCGCCCCAAAGATAGCGCGAAGCTTTCTGGGCTCCCAATTTGCCTGGAATACAATCAGGACGAGCGTAAGGGTAAAAGACCACTAAAGCTACCTGTGCAGATCCTTCTATACTCTTTGGGTTAAGGAGTTTAATGGGATCAAGGTAGGGTAAGTGTTGGTGATGGTTTTTTTTAAACCAACTGTCTAGTTTTTTGGAATCACTTTCGAAGGGATCTAAACCAGCTATACCTACCCGACCGAACCCTTCAGCTAAGGCCAAATTCACTATCATTTTTTTAAGATCTATTGGGTTCATCGTGCTGCTTTACTTGTAAATTCTTGAATGTAGTTGATTCGGGGATAGTGGTTTTGCCTTCCTTTGGATAGCCTAGGTAAATGGACATCCTATGAGAATGACCCTCTCTAATTATCTTAGTTTGGCTAGGATCTTGCTTGTACCAGTTTTAGTAGTAGTTTTACTAACGCGGATAGAGCATTACCATGTAATCGGTGTGGTTGTCTTTTGGATCGCCGCAATTACAGATGGTTTAGATGGTTATCTAGCACGTCGCTGGAGACAAGTCACTACGCTAGGAGCCTTGCTTGATCCTCTTGCTGATAAGATGTTGATTACCGGTGCACTAATTTCTTTGATCGAGTTGCAACATGATGGACATAGTCTTGCCCCAGCCTGGATGGTTTTTATCATTTTGATCAGAGAGTTTGCCATTACGGGCTTAAGATCCATCGCAGCTGAAGACGGTCTGATTATTAGTGCAGGTATTCTTGGAAAATGGAAAGTCGGTCTTCAGATCGCTGCTATTTCCTTACTTATATTGGGTCCTAAATTAGACCAGTGGTTCTACGAGTGGACCGACCTGCGACTATTTCAATACTTTATTACCCTCCGTTATCCTTTTGCTTTTTTTCTAGGGATGGGGACCCTTATTTTATGGATTTCTCTAATAGTCGCTCTCTGGAGTGGCTATCGGTATCTAACAATTTATTGGAATCACCTTCAATCAAACGGAGACCTTAAAAATGACTAAGCGTTATCTTTGGAGTGGACTATTTACACTTTTACCCCTCTTAATTACTTTTCTAATTTTGAAGTTAGTAAGCGGTTGGTTGATTTCCCTATATCAAAGCCCACTCTTGGAATTATTCGACATGTTTGGCTATAGCAATCCTTCTGATTTGGAGCTTTTCCTTTTTTCAATCATAGGAACCTTCTTAATTCTTTTTATCTTTGGAGTTATAGTCAGTAATACTATTGGTCGACAACTTCTTAAATGGGTTGAAGAACTAATTCTAAAAATTCCTATTATAAAAAGTATCTACAGTTCAATTAGCCATCTGACATCAGCAATACAAAATCCAAATAAAGCTAGTTTCAATGAGGTTGTGATGGTCGAATTTCCAAATGCGGGAAGTCAGACACTTGGATTTATCGCTCATAAAGATTGCTCTTGGATTAGTCCTCAAGGTACTGAGTGGTATTCCGTATTTATTCCTACATCGCCAAACCCAAGTAATGGGTACGTCGTAATGTTGCCTAGGGAAAAAATCAAATCCACTTCGATTGCTCCCGACGAAGCCTTTACATGGGTTGTAAGTTGTGGAGTCATTATTCCCAAAGGCTCTCGTTGATGAGTAATCAGCCTTTTGAGGGTAGACAAATCTTAGTGACAGGAGCAGGAAGTGGAATAGGAAGGGCTACCGCACGCAGGTTAAGTTCAATGGGCGCAGAGTTAATATTGATTGGGCGTCGCCTAGATAAATTAAAAGAAACGCTACCAAAGGCTCAATCTATTGGATTAGACCATAGCAACCAAAGTGAATTAATAAAATTCTCGAAGCAGTGTGGACCGCTTGATGGCATGTTCCTCAATGCGGGATCTTACGAGACTGGAAACGTAGAAAAGGGTGATCCAGCGATATTTCACCATATGATTCAGCAGAATCTAGCAGGTCCATGGAATATGGCTCACTATTTGGGGCCACATTTGACCGAGGGTGCTAGCGTTGTCCTCACGGGTTCTAATGTAGGTATTCGAGCTGTCCCTTTGCAGGCAGCCTATGGTGTAGCAAAAGCTGGAGTTCATATGTTGGCTCAATATCTTGCTCAGGAATGGGCCCCTAGGCAAATTCGAGTAAATGCAATTGCACCCGGACCAGTAGCCACAGATATGCTTCTTGATCGGGTTAAAGACTCTCTTGAGCCAGAACAAAGCTTAAATAATCTTAAAAAGGTAAACCCACTAAATCGTATTGGACAAGCTGAGGAAATTGCCTCTCTCGTTGTTTATCTTTTGGGATCCGAGAGCCAGTGGCTTACGGGCGCAGTTATCCCTTTCGATGGCGGAGCAGGAGCCGTACACCCTGGCTAATTCTCTAATCTTCTAGAAATTCTAGGGATCTGCTGTGCGTTTCTTGCATCCCACGGATTGACAAAAGTCCAATGGCAAAAACGACAACTCCAATTACAAGGGCCGAAGTTAAATTTCCGATCCGGTGATTGAGCGCTAGAAAAATAATCGACATTGGGCTTACCGACCATCGAACAAAATTGGGGACTGAAGTGGTTACGGTTGATCTGAGATTCGTTCCGAAATGCTCACTCGCAGTCGTTACAAAAACTGCCCAATAACCCAGGGCTATCCCGAAGATAAATGCAAAAAGATAGAATTGCGAGGGGCTGAGCCCTGGAGTCATAAGAAAGACAAGAGAGCAAAGGGCACTGAGTAGGACAAAAATATAGAGTATTTTTTTACGACTTCCCAATATTTGACTAAGAAATCCACTCAGAATATCTCCCAAAACTAGCCCCGCGTAGCAGGATGCAATCGCGTTACCGGCTTCCACAATACCGGTGTAACGTAGAGAGATTGCAAACTCAGGAGAGTAAAACATCAAGATTCCAACTCCATACCAAAGAGGAATCCCAACCCCTATACATCGAGCAAAACGCATGAAGCGTTCTCGTGTTTTGAAAAGTGAAAGAAAGTCCCCCTGAGGCACCTCGCGATTCTGAGATTCTTTGAAAAGAATACTTTCGCCTACGCCAACTCTGAGAAACAAAAGAGCTAGTCCTAAGATACCTCCGGTGAGATAAGCATGACTCCAAGACAAATACTGTCCAGCTAAATTAGCAAAGATGGCCCCACTCACCCCTACTGAAGCTACGATGGTCGTTCCGTAACCTCTGATATCAGAAGGAAGCGATTCACCCACAAGCGTAATGGCTGCTCCCAACTCACCTGCTAAACCAAACCCAGCAATTAAGCGGCAGACGGCATACTGGGGAACGGTAGTAACAAAAGCATTAGCAATATTAGCGACCGAATAAACTGCAATCGATCCAAATAGAACCGAGAGTCTTCCTTTCTTATCGCCAAGAATTCCCCAAAAAACGCCTCCGATCACTAGCCCCCACACCTGCATATTTTGCAAAAATATGCCTACAGGAAGCGTTTCCTCCATAGGGATACCAATACCAATAAGACTTTGCTGTCGGACAATTCCAAAAAGTAGTAAATCAAAAATATCAACGAAATAACCTAAGGCTGCTACCAGAACAGTCAATGTACAAGCTCGACGTATATTGTTTAACATAAAAAAGGCTTATATCTTTCCGAATTCCATAAATTCTATTTCTTTATCGAAGGTTACACCATGCTCTATAAATTTATAATCCCCTTCTAGAATTGCCCGAGAAAGCTTAACTTTCTTGGAATCGTCATTCGAACTAAGATCATTGAACTTACTCTGAATGCGACGGAGCATTCTTCGGGCAAAAAGGTCAGCTAATATGGTTTTTTCTCTTGAATTACTCGTTTTGGATCTGACTTGATCGTCAGCATGAATAATGGCTGCAGAAAGAGCAAAAAGATCTGCACCAATGTCTACAGCCCTAAAGAGGGTCGCCTGTTTCTTTTCTAGCTTTGGACCATGAATAACCATTTGATGGAAGATAGATCGACTAAGTCTTCGGGCAAATCGTTCCGATTTTCTTAGGTGTTGACCAAGAGCACCGTACGAATGGTACTTAAGAAAGGTCGATAATCCCCACCAACGACTAGGATACCACCAAGAATAAAATGCGATTACTTTAGGAATCGCTTTTATTCTAGTAATCCAACTACTTTTCGGATTCACCAAATCCCAAGCCTTGGACAAATGTTTATCAAGAGCTTCGCGAGCTATAAAAAGATGCATAATTTCCGAACTACCTTCAAATATTAAATTAATTCTAAAATCTCTCAACATGCGCTCGATAGCAACACCAGGTTCACCCCGGTTGATGAGACTATCGGCAGTTTCAAATCCTCGTCCACCCCTGATTTGGAGAGTGGTATCCACCATTTTCCAACCTTCTTCGGTAGTCCATAACTTAGCAACCGCAGCCTCGAGACGAATATCCCGCGTTCCTTGATCGGCCATACGATTACAAAGGTAAGCCATGGATTCAATTGCAAAAGAAGTGGACGTGATATCAGAAACCATGTGAGCTATAGCCTCGTGTTTTCCAATGACACTGCCCCACTGATATCTTTTTGAAGCCCATGCTCTAACAATTTGCGTGAGTCGCCTACCGCCACCTACCACTCCATTGGGAATTGAGAGTCGACCGGTATTGAGTGTTACAAGGGCTAATTTTAAACCTTTACCTTCTTTCCAGAGAAGGTTGTCCTTGGGAATACGAACATTGGTGAAACGAATGATTCCATTTTCAAGAGCACGCATGCCCATGAAATGGCACCGAGTGACAACTTCCACTCCCGGCCAATTTCTTTCCACAATCACAGCTGATATTTTCTTGGTGTCTTCGTGGCGAGCCATCACCACGTAAAGTCCGGCAATAGTCCCATTGGTGCACCAAAGCTTTTCCCCGTTCAGTACGAAATCTCCCTCGTTAGTTCGGGTTAGGGTTGTACTTAGATTGGCGGGATCCGATCCAACTTCACCTTCCGTAAGAGCAAAAGCTGTAATCATTCCCTTTGCTACCCGAGGTAAATACTTCTCTTTTTGTGCCTCCGTCCCAAAATGCATCAATGGATTAGGAATTCCGATACTCTGATGTGCCGATAGCAAAGCTAGTAGATTCGAATCTTGTGATCCAAGTAATTCCATAATTTTTCCATACTCGGACAACGTAAATCCTAACCCCCCATATTTTTTTGGTATTTTCATTCCCATGGCACCCATCTCAGCCAGCTTTTGTATAATTTCGGGCGGGTATTGGCCTTCTCGATCAATTCGATTAGAATCTACTTGAGTTTCAAGAAAAGTTTTCATCTGGGAATAAAACTTAAGGAAATCATCACTAAAGGGCTTAGCAGTTGGCACAGATGTGAGAATCCCGAGATTAAAAGAGCCTCCAAATATTTCTTTAACAAAGCTCTCCGAGGTCCAAGTATCTTGTCGTGCATCTTCGGCAACCTGTCTAGATTCCTCTTCAGATAATCTCTTTCCTGTATTTATATTCAAATCAGAAACGCTTGCTTGAAGATGATCCGACATTAATTTCTCCCTGCTTCTCTATTCTACTTTAATGGCTTATATTTCGAACTAACCTGTTTTTATAACATCGACGAAGCCTTAATAACTCTCATGTTGTTGGCCTCTAGTAGTTGTGATATTAATCGAGGCTTCTACGCCGGCTATTTTAAGATAGAAATCTTAGAACATGCATCATAATGGGTCACGAAGATCCTAGGCTACGGCTCTTGTAGCCCCTGTTTTCTCTCGATGCCCTAACAATCTAAGAACGTCTAGGACTTCATTCAAAGCGGTCACGAGGTATAGATTGATCGATGATAGAGGATACTCTTTTGGGTTTTATAGTTACTTCAACAAATATCCCCTATTCCTGGGTACATCCGTATTGAAATATGGTTTTATACTGCGGATATTGGTCAATCATTCCATTTGACGATCTCTTGGCATAGGTTAAAATCAGTCTTTCGGCACCCGTAGCTCAGCTGGATAGAGCATCAGACTACGAATCTGGAGGTCGGGAGTTCGAATCTCTCCGGGTGCACCACTCAAGTCTGAGGCTCGATTCTTTTGCAGACATTTTCAAACCAAAAATATCTACATTCTTGAAGCATTTTATTTTCTAGGGCAGAATCTCGAAAAATTTCGTACTGACGATACTCTTCATTTCGCAAAAGGACGGCAACATCCCATTGGGGCAACTGGGTCAGGGCCATATACCAACGGCATTGCCACATGTATTCCTCGGGTATAAAAACCTCGGCATCATAGGCAGAGCTCCAATATCGCTTATTCGATCCAGTCTTGATTTCAAGGCCCTTAATCCACTCTTTTTTTTCATTGACTACGATTCCATCGGGGTTACCGATAATCCAAGATTCCTCTTTATGAATCAAGTGCCCCACTTGAACGACAGTTGCGCTATTTTTTTTAGCATACATCTCTATAATTCGTGGCTCCGCTTCAATACCATGAAGCATAGCGGAATTCATAAGAGGCGGACCACTTAAACCTAACTTATCCCTGTAAACATCCAAGGCCTTGCCCCATTTAGATCGACCCAAAATCTTAGCGACATCGGTACCAGTGATACCCTGGCGCCTAAGATCTAACCATACTTCGCGGTCTTGGATGATTGACATTCCTTAAGAATATCTAACTCGTATGAAATTAAAGAATATTTTGATAGTAGACAACGTCCCCTTTCTTTTTTGGAGAGTTGATTCTTATGAGTACGTCAGATTGAGCTAAGGCAACAAGATCGGATGAATCTCGACTTTTGTGAGGATTCAAAAACCCGTCAGTTAAAAGAGCAGGAATGATCCATTCTTTATTTCCACTATGATCAACGTCACTTTGAAGGACCCCCTCTGTCCAATACCTAGTCGTAGTCATTCCCTTGAGAGTTGCTAAGAGTGGCGGAAGAAAGATCAATGAAGTAACGTAGGTTGAGACAGCATTTCCGGGAAGTCCAAGAATGATCTTTTTATTGAATATTGCAGCGAGCATGGGCATTCCGGGCTTAAGATTAAGTTTGTGAAAAATAATTCGAGCTCCGATCTCTTTCAAAATACGGGGAAGGTAATCTCTATCCCCTGCTGACACGCCTCCAGTTGTAATAAGGATGTCAAATGGTTCGGTATTAATAAAGTGAGTTATCTGGGTGGGGTTGTCTCTCAAAATCGGGCCTTGCTGACACTCGTGCCCCAATCGGGCTAGAAGATATGAAAGTGAGTGCCAATTGGAGTCTCTGATCTGAAACTCAGATGGTCGATCGCACAATTCATCTCCCGTTGAACAGACGACAATCCTAGGAGACAAGATAGGGGGAGGCACTTGCCCTACTTGAGCATAGAGCGCAAAGCGAGGAGCATTCATTTTGTGAGAGTGAAGCAATAGGAGGTCATTTTTTTTTGCGTGAGATGCTTTTTTTCGAATGAAGTCACCTGGCATCACCCCCTTTGTTAGTACCAAGGATCCATCCTCAACTTGGCATTGTTCAATGGGGACAACGGCATCAGCACCGAGAGGAATACATGCTCCGGTCATAATTTTTAAACATTCATTCTGTTTCAAGGAATATATGGAAGGGTCCTCTCCCGCATAAAGGGTTCCGATAATTCTTCGAGTACCTTTCGTATGCTTGGTGTTGATTGCATAGCCATCCATGGCGCTTTTGTCAACGGCTGGATCATCTCGATCAGATCGTAATTCCTGGTGTATCGCTGATACTAATTGGATCGAAGACAAAAGTTGTTCAAGAGCCTTATCGATGGAAATCATATCGGCAGGTCCCCTCAGATCTAATTTATCAACTTACTTTATTTAGCGAACACCTGCCATCATCTTTTTGATTCGTGGAGTGAGAATAACAAGAACTATAGCCATTGCTATGGTAACTAAAAATAGACCAAAAAATAAGGTTGTGGGAGCAAGTTTCTCACTGAAGGGAACAACCAGACCAGCTAGAAGATTACCGGCTCCGATCGCAAAGAAAAAGAGACCCATCATGATGCCCGAATAGCGGGCAGGGGCCAACTTTGTTGTCGTCGATAGCCCAACGGGTGAGAGACACAATTCGCCAATAGTATGAAACATGTAGGTAAATATTAACCAATTCGGAGAAACTTTAAGACCGGGCTGTAGAGCAATAGACTGACTCGGTAAAACTAGTAGAAGCATTCCAAAGCCAACAAATAATAGCCCCCAAGCAAACTTTATTGGACTGCTAGGTTCTTTTGATCCCAATCGTATCCAAAGCCAACTAAATAATGGAGCTAGCATTAGGAGCCAAATTGAATTAACACTCTGGAACCAACTGCTTGGGAATGAAATACCGAAATATTGATTCTGGGTATTTTCCAGGGCAAATAAATTCAAGGTGGTCCCAGCTTGTTCAAATAGAAAAAAGAAAGTCATAATGAAAAACATAAGAATGCCCACAACCCACATACGCGATTTTTCATCACCCGTCAGGGCAGGAAGATCTTTGCCTTCTTTTTGGTCGAGATGAATGCCTGTCTTTAGGCCGACAGATCCCAATTTATCCTGTTGGACATAGAACTGAAGGACGCCTAAGAGCATTGCGGCTCCAGCTCCACCAAACCCCCATGCCCATCCGCTCCTTGAGGATAGGCCAATAGAATCAAGGAAAGATAGAAATCGGGGATCTTGGGCAAAATATCCACAGATCAAAGGTGCGATAAGCGCCCCTAAGTTAATACCCATGTAATAAATACTAAATCCTGCATCTCGCCTAGGATCATTATCTGCATAGAGTTGCCCAACCATCGTTGAGCAGTTTGTCTTCAGGAATGAAGTACCGAGGACAAGACCAAGAAGTCCAACATAAAAAAGAGATTCATTTCCTAAGGCCAGACAGCCTTGTCCTAGAGCAATCAAAAGACCCCCAACCATGACTGCCTTTCGATAGCCGGTATATCGATCGGCAATCCAGCCGCCGGGGATAGAAAATGCATAAACAGAAAAGGTATAAATGCCATAGACAAGCCCTGCATATCCTTTACCAAATCCCAGCCCTCCTAATTCCAGGGGAGCAATCATGTAGAGCATTAGTAGAGCCCTCATGCCGTAATAACTGAATCTTTCCCACATCTCCGTAAAGAAGAGAACCATCAATCCCTTCGGATGTCCTGCAATGCCGGAGCTATCTGAGAAAGATTGAAGTGAGACCATATAGTTTCCTTAAAGATTAGATTGTATGAATGACCAAATTTTCATTTGTCTAGAATGGATTTGACTAGGAAAGCGCACTCCATGATCTGATCCAGGAAAAATCTGGAAATCGTAGGGCTTATTGGCTTCTTGGAGTTTGTTAATCAATGAAATGCTGTTAATGGGATGGACATTATCATCCATCGTTCCATGGAGAATTAAGATTTTTCCCTGTAAATTAGATGCCGATTGGATAACCGATGAAGCTTCGTATCCTTTGGGGTTATTCTGTGGTAGATCCATATACCGTTCGGTATATATGGAATCGTAGTAACGCCAATCGGTAACAGGGGCCCCCACGATACCAAGTTTCCACGCACTGGAATGAGTAAGTGCAAATGCGGTAAGGTACCCCCCATAACTCCAGCCCTCAAGGGCGACACGACTCATGTCTGCAAAGCCTTGTTGTCCTAGCCATTGAAGCCCGTCTAATTGGTCCTGTAGCTCAAGAGATCCCATATTCTTGTAAATAGGGTGGGCACTTTGTACACCTTTGTTCGTTGCGCTTCGATTATCACATACCCAGACAATGTAGCCCTGTTGGGCAAGAAAATGAAACCATAGCATAGAGGAATTCCAGCGATCCAGGACTTGCGGTGCATTAGGACCCCCATAGACATGCTGAAAAACAGGGTATTTTTTTCCCGGTATCATATCGGGT
This sequence comes from Holophagaceae bacterium, assembly GCA_023257195.1. Taxonomy (GTDB): domain Bacteria; phylum Acidobacteriota; class Holophagae; order Holophagales; family Holophagaceae; genus Acidiparvus; species Acidiparvus fluvialis. Next base: position 94,750 of record JALRCU010000009.1, on the reverse strand, counting down.
GGTAAAACCAACATGGTTTCCATTAAAAAACCGTCTCGTGTAGGCACTTGTTGAAAACGCACAGTACCCCATTTGATATCCGTCATAGTGCCTTGATCTATTAGTCTTAATATCTCTCCCCTTTCGTCTCTTAGAGCAACTTTGGGAGCAGCTTCTGCGTGACTCCACTGATCAATGAACAAAGTGAATTGGGGATTCCAGCGAGTTTGATGAAAACCCCTCTCCTGGGTAAGCCTTGTTTTGTTGGTTCCATCTATGCGGATCGAATATGAGTCCTGACCTGTAGCGATTCGCTCCGAGGAGGAAAAATAGACCCTATCGTTCATGGGATGTAGCCCCTGAAACTCAGCGTTCCATTCCCCTTGGGTCACTGCGTTAATTAGTTGTCCCTTAGCCGTGTAGCGATAGAGATGCCTGAAGCCAGTTCGATCGGATTCCCATAAAAAGCTACCATCGGAGAGAAAGACGGGTAAGGGGAGTCGCTCCTGCCAGGCCTTGCTTTGTTCTCGAATAAGAACCAAAGATTGGCCAACATTATTTTTCGGGAATAATCTCAGGTCAAGCCAAGTTTGTATTCGGTTTTGATAACTTGCTAATAGGTCCCCATTAGGCGTGAAACCAACTTGAACAATAAGAATTTCTTGATTGGGATATGGGTCAGAAATCCATTGTGTGAACTTTGGCTTATCAATGCTGACTAACCCTAGTTTTACGATGGGATTTGGATCTCCTGCTTGCGGGTACCGGGTCTCCTTTTTTATCTGACGTAATCCTCGATCATCCGTTAGGGTATGGATGGGCACTTGAGTTTCGTCGAGACTCAAGTACGCAATCGAAGTCCCATCTGGATTCCACCAATACCCCTTGACATTACCTCGACCATAGAGTTCCTCCATGTAAACCCAATTCAGTCGTCCATTGAATATCGTGTCAGATCCACCGGTAGTAAGGCCAATTTCACGAGGAGTTTCAATGGAGGAGATAAATAAATCATTGCCTTTCAAAAAAGCAATATGCTTTCCCGAGGGACTGAAGGAGGGTTCATCTTTGGAACCCGAACTAAAGGTAAGTTGTTTGGCTTTTAACGAAACGAGATCAACCAAAAAAATATTTTCATCGATGGTGACCAAAAAGCCATTACGGGACTGATTCCAGGTAAATTGAGCTCGGGCTAATGACCTCTTAGCCGATACTTCAGGAGCCCCTGCTTTAGTTAGAGATTCAATGAGGAGATCTGAGGAAAATAGTGGGGTTTTTACCCAACTGGATGGGTTTACTTTTAAAAGAGTCACTCCTCTTTTATCCATTTCGGTTTGAATGAGCGATCCATCCTCCATCCATTCCAATCTAACAACGGGAGTCGTGACATAAGTTTTTTTCTCAATAGGATGCGTAAGTCCATTCAGGGTAATCGCCCCTGTTTCTCTAGAGGCTACCTGGGCAAAAAGAGGGATACTTTGAATTAAAACTAAAGAAACAATGTTTAAGTTTTTGAATTTAAGCCAATGAAAACACATCGACGCAAACCTCTCTTTAATTTCAGTTGGGCAAGTGCTCTCGAGTTAAATTACGATGACCTGACTTAGTAATAAGGACATTATCCTCAATGCGGATCCCACCCAAGGGAGTGAGTTCATCAATTAATTTCCAGTTAAAAATATTTGCACCACCGTTATCTCGGTATTTACGAAGCAGCATGGGTATGAAATAGAGGCCTGGCTCTACCGTGAAAACATGACCCTCCTCGATCTTGCGGGTCGTTCGAAGATAAGGGTGAGCAGAAGGCTGGGGAGCTGCATCTCCCTGAGGTGTTAATTGTTTTCCAGCTACATCGTGAACTTGGAGTCCGAGGTGATGTCCTAAACCGTGTGGGAAGAATGGCATCGTGTAGCCTTTGGTGTGTGCTTCATCCATGGAACAGTTAAGTAAATTTTGCTCAACTAATAATTGGCCTATGCGCACATGAGCATCGTGATGAAAATCTGCATAATGCATTCCTGGTTTCAAAGACTGACAAAGATCTTGTTGAATTTTTTCCATGCCCTTCAAAAGGGATTGAAAACGCTCGTGGCAGGAGGGTGAAACATGGGTACGCGTAATATCTGATGCATACCCATTCCATTTAGCCCCTGCATCTAGGAGGAGGACAGAACCCTTATGAATTTCAGCACGTTTTCCGTGGTAGTGAAGAGTCGCCCCTTTTTCATTGAGGGCAACAATGGTGGTATAGGGTAAATCGTCATCCGTGCATCCAACTGCCCTGACAAAAGCATGATGGATTTCTAGTTCACTTGCACCCGATAAAAAAGCCTCCCGGGAAGCACGATGACCACTTGCTCCAAGTTTTTCAGCTTCCAAAATGCAGTGAATTTCATAGTTTGATTTGAAACTACGAGTCCAATCAAGATGCTTTGTTATAGGTTCCGGATTCATAGCCCAATCTTTATCGCTTAGAAAATCCAATTCATTACCTATGTAAGCTACCTTACCAAAGTCCTTGAGGGATTCTTTAAGGGTCTCGAGGTTTGAAAACTCCTTAATATCAAAAAAAGGTGTCCAAAAGGGATCTCCAAGGGGTTTTTGCTCATACCAGAAATCTTCAGGTGAATAGCGGTAAAGAGAAACTTTTCTGCCGGGTCTGATAATCAAAAAATGATGAGCACCTCCTAGGGGACACCAATGATTGAAGTGAGGCACAGTATGAAAAGGCGCATCGTTATCGTCGGCAAAGTAGGTAAAAGGCCGTCCACTAGAAATAACTAGGCAGTCATATCCCGTCTTAGATAGAACCTCTGAGGCAGAGGATTCTCTAATTTGAATATGCTCCCTAAACAAAGCATTTAAGTCAGCCATAGAATTATGATTCTAATAGAAATTAGAGGAATGAGAGTTCGCGAACTTGGGGGACAAATCCATGCCTGAAGGCCTTTCTATAAAAAAGGTCTAAGGAATCTTGCTCTTGAGGCCCTAAACGGTACGAGATATTTTCTGTAAAATAGGTCCTTAATTGGGTTTCCGACCACCTGGAGGGGATTTTAGCCTCTTCGATAATTGTGGATAAATTTTCAGTTCCAAGTCTAAAACTTTCTTCGAAGAACCATTGAAGGGGTTTACCATCTAACACGCGAGGAGCTTTTGGTTGAATAGCCCAAAAGGCAAATACAAACGGTAGTGAAGTGTGCATTTTCCACTCATGGGAGAGGTCGAGTACCGAGAGACTTTGGGGATCGGATCTCATCGCTTGATCTCCAATCATCAACGCTGCGTCGTGATCCTTAAGCATAAAGTTAAGATCAGGAAGTAAGTAGTTTGTTTCGAAACGATCACACCCAAATTTCTCTTTCAACAAAATCTGAGCTAAGATAACGGAGGTTCTAGAAGAAATATCAAGAGCAAGTTTTTTAATTTCACCAAAGGGAACCTTGCTAAATATCAAAACGCTTCGTGCTGAATCTTGAGATCCGATACAAAGATTCGGGATAATCTTAAGATCTGGAATTCTCAAATATTCTATTGAGCTAATTAGACCTGCATCCACTTCCCCTGACTTGAGCGAATCACAACTTTCGGAGGGCTTCTGAAACTTTAAATGAAAATTCTGATAATGAAGCCCCCTCTTAAACCCATAGTTCAAGGGCTCTGCGTTGAGATAGTTGATAATGGAGAGTCTTAATAATTCGCTAGGCATTCTATTAGTCTAGCGACCCCTTGTTTTATAGTTCTGCCATTCTAAGAGAATGGAATCCCCCAAATTGTGGACAGTTCAAATGGATACCCCACTTGGGGTTATGACTGGTCTTATCGAGGAAAGCGGATTTATCTGCGAGTTAGGTTTCGGAGAGATAAATTATGCCGCTTGTCTAGAACGCCCCCCTAAAGAGGTAGCAACAACTCGACTCTACTTAGGTCGTCAATTATTTGATTACTTTCATGGTCGACTGAGACAATTCAATTTACCAGTTCAACCAAAAGGAAGTGCGTATCAGCAAAAAATCTGGTCTCTGATAAGAGAGATCAAGTATGGTTTTACCATGAGCTATAAGACTTTGGCTGAGGCAGCAGGGGACCCCTTGGGGAGCCGAGCTGTTGGAGCGGCCTCAGCTGCCAACCCCATTATGATTCTCATTCCTTGTCATCGCGTCATTGGCTCAGATCGTACCTTAGTGGGATATCGATACGGCCTAGATAAAAAAACTAAACTCCTACAACTTGAAGGCTCTATTCCCAAATCTCAAGAAGTGCTTACCCAACCTCTTCCTGGGATTGATTAGATTCGCCTTAGTAAGGCCAAACACTCTGCATGATGGGTGTTTGGGAAGAGATCTATAGCAGCAAGGGATTCGATTTGATAGTTTGAGAGCCGTTTTATATCGCGAGCCCATGTGGCACCATCACAACCTATCATCACAACCGTTTTAACTCTGCAGGAATTTACCTGTTCGAGAAGGTTTACAGAGCATCCAACCCGAGGAGGGTCGATGAGAACCGTATCTCGGGAAGAACAAAGGGAGGCCAAATCCACTTTGGCGACATCGCCCTGAATGCATATTCCATTGATTTGAAGTCGATCAAAATTTTTTTTGGCATATTCAACCGATTCAGCTGAGGACTCTATCAGATAAAAATATTTAAAGTGCCTACGAAGGATGGCACTGAAAAGACCAACTCCCCCATAGAGATCAAAAAGACGATCACCGGAAAGTGGCCAATCTTGAAGAATAGAAGAAAAAGACTCAAAGGCCCACTCGGGACAAGCCTGAAAAAAACTTCCCGGCCGATGATTGAGAATGAGATCACCCAATTGTTCTCTAAGGACGTAATCACCCTGTATAAATTGACCATCATTTAATGAGAAATGGATACCCGATTCTGTCGTTGCAATGACGCCTATTGAAGGGGTACCTGTGCCCAATTCCCAACGTTGAGGGTGAGAAGGAACTCTTTGATTGACAAGGCTGTCTCTCAGGTAATTAATTGCCTGAGACAAAGAGGGATGAGCGGTTGGACACTCACGGATTTCTATAATTCGATGGCTTTTTCGTTCAAAAAAACCAAGTTTCATACCGTCCCAATGTAGTTGTATTCGATGTCGCTTAGTCTGGACCGGAGCCGGCATCCATTTGAAATCCTGGCAATTCAATTGACGCTGAAATAAATCCTGAATCATCAGTTTCTTCAATTCAGAACCGTATGAATCCGATTCCCATAAATCACATCCACCGCAAAGTTCCCCAAATTCGCATTGGCTAGGAACTCTCTTGGTGCTAGGCGAGAGCCACCGAGTAACGAGACCCTCGCCATGTTTCTTTTTCCATGTCACCTGCGCCTCGACTATTTCACCTGGAAATAGGGCTAGGGGAGAAGTTAAAATTAGTAATCGACCGTCTTGGTGAGAAGCAATTCCCTTTCCTCCCCATGCAAGACGAAGAACCTCTCCTGACCATTTTTCTTGAGGTACAGTTGAATTTATTTTTCGCCGAGTTAATCGCATTTATTCTATTGTTTCACATCCACCTAAAGCACACGTTATCCCTTATGCCACAATAGATACTTATGATGAATCGTACTCCTAATCCCTTAACGCAGGAGCAAATTAAGGCCCTAATTCCTCACAGGGATCCGTTTCTGCTCGTGGATAAGATCCTGGATTTTGAACCAGGTGAATGGATTAGGGGCTACCGAAAGATTCAGTCCTCAGATCCTATTTTTAAAGGCCATTTTCCTGGACGAGCTATTTATCCGGGAGTCTTGATTGTTGAAGCTATGGCTCAAGTGGGCGGGTGTCTCCTTATGCAAGAAATTGATGATCCTAAGAACAAAGTCATCTACTTCATGTCTTTGGATGCTATTAAATTTAGAAAGCCCGTTAATCCAGGAGATGAACTTATTATGGAAGTGAAAGTTCTTAGCTTTCGGAGCCGTATCTCTAAAATGCGTGGGGAGGCTTTTGTAGGAGGCATTAAAGTTGCTGAGGCTGAATTTGTATCCATGCTCCAATCCTTACCTGATGGAGGCATTTAATGGCTCGTATCATTCACGCCACCTCAATCATAAGTCCCCAAGCAGAGCTCGGTAACGATGTTTTCATTGGCCCCTTCTGTACGGTTGACGCCACAGCTGTAATTGGAGATGGCACCCAACTGAGAAGTCATGTCATTATCGGTCCCCATACAGTCCTGGGGTCAAATAATGATGTCTATCCCTTTGTATCGTTAGGCCTAGACCCTCAAGACCTCAAATTTGATGGCGAAGTCACCTATTGCAAGATTGGCGATAGGAATACCTTCAGGGAGGGAACTACGGTTAATCGAGGGACGCAAAAGGGAGGTGCGATCACTCGCGTAGGGAATGATAATTTTATGATGACTTCTACCCATATCGCTCACGACTGTCAGGTTGGTGACAAAAATATTTTTGCTAATCATGCGACTCTGGCAGGTCATGTCGAATTGGGGTCAGAGTGCAATATTGGAGCCTTTTCCGCCGTTCACCAGTTTTGCCGAGTGGGCAACCATGCTTTCTTGGGCGGCTTTACGGTCGCTACCTTAGATTGCCTGCCGTTTATGAAAACCGTTGGAGCGCGCGAAACCAAGAGTTTTGGAGTTAACTCTTTGGGACTAGAACGTAAAGGGTTTAGTCGTGATCAAATTTCTAATCTTAAAGAAGCGCATCGGATGTTATTTCACATAAATCTAGATCGGGACCAGGCTCTTAGCGAAGTCGCAAATAAGTTTGGGAATATTCCAGAGATTGCTTATCTAGTCGATTTCATCAAGCAGAGTGCCCGAGGTGTCCACCGGGGGTAGTTAAAGCAATTCTAGTCGCGATAAATGCTCAGCTTCAGTTATTGGAATATTTTTTTCATCGCTAAGAATTTTCCCGTCCCTTAATTTAACGATTCGGTGAGCTTTCCGAGCTATATCTTCCTCGTGAGTCACCAAAATGATAGTGTTTCCCTTTTGAAAAAGCTCTTCGAACAGGGCCATGATTTCGATTGATGTCTTTGAGTCAAGTGCTCCGGTAGGTTCGTCGGCTAGCAAAATAGAGGGATCATTAACCAATGCTCTTGCGATGGCAACACGTTGACGTTGTCCTCCCGAGAGCTGATTGGGGAAACTATCTGTTCTTTGACCTAGCCCTACATTGTCTAAAGCCTTCTGAGAGCGACTATGCCGGTCTTCAGGAGTTGTCCCTGAGTAGACCAAGGGTAATTCAACATTTTGAATAGCCGTAGTGCGGGCAAGTAGATTGAAAGTCTGGAAAACAAAACCTATTTCCTCGTTACGAATTTGAGCCAACTCATCGTCTGTCATTACTGAAACATTCTTATTATTTAGTTCATAGATTCCGCTCGAGGGAGTATCTAAGCATCCAATTAAATTCATCATAGTCGATTTACCGGAACCCGAGGGACCCATGATGGCCACATACTCACCTCGAAATATTTCCAAATTAATTCCATCAAGGGCTCGGACTTGAAAATCACCCATTTCGTATATTTTTTTAACATCTTTAAATCGAATAAGGGGGGCGTTGGACATCAGGTCACTCCTAATTCCATAGTCTAACAAGGAGGAACATCTTGGAGTCTTTTAGGGATTCCTCGTCCCTCATTGGACCTATTTCGCCGTTGAATGGACCTATATTGACCATTGCCTGGTGAACTTCATTTTTCAGGTGGGCTTAGTATCTGCTCAATAATTGCACGATGGATGGCAAAATACTCATAAATAAGAGCATAAAGTTTTTGGAGAAAACTAATATCTTCAACAGTCGGTACTACACCGATAGACTCAACACCAAAGCTGTCGGCAAGATACAGAGAGCGAGCCATATGGGATTTTGAGGTCACCAGGATGATTTTATTAATTTTGTAATAGTTTCTGAGGCGATTAACGCTCTCTCGAGTTCTTATACCTTCACTGTCTTGGAATAGAACATCCTCTGGAACTCCCTGGTCCTTCATCCAATTAGCCATAGCTCTGGGCTCATTGTAATAACGAGAGCGCCCATCCCCACTTAGAATGATCTTATTGGCTTTTGTCGATCCCCATAGGTCTCTTCCAGCTGATAATCGCTCCTGGAGTCTTTTTCCTGGCTCGCCGCTCTTAGTAACAGAGTTGCCAAGTATCATGATCGGTGCGCCCCATTGGGGAACTTCGTGAGCCTTGAAAATCCTTTGATCGAATCTTTTTGGGAACCAAATGAGGGTCCATTGCATATCGCACAATAAAATGAATAACATTAAGCCCCAGACTCTCCTCGATAGGGTCATCTTATTCATGCATCCTTTCTGTTTGGCAAAATCCAATGTCAGATTAGAATTAGGGTTAGTCTTCATGTCACTTTGTTTCACCCTAGAAAGTCTCCGATATTCAAATGAAAAAAATATGTATTTTTTCTAACCTAACCACAAAAATAAAAAAGTCCCATGCGTTGCTTGGACTCTTTTTAATTTTAACTACGGTAGCTTGTTTTAGAGCCTCTGGGTCCCCAAGTCCGGCGGCCACGCTAACGGAAATCCCGGTGACGGGTGGTGATCGAATCAAGGGGATGAAGGCTTCGGCAGGCCCGGGCGATTTCTTTTTTCAAAATGATTATTTAGCCATTTCGATCGATGGAGCCAAATTTGGTCAATCCTTGGGTCAATTTCATAATCCGTCTCGGGGTATGTATGCCCCTTCGGGAGGAGCAATCCTCGACTTTAGTTCAGTCAAATTAGACTCTTCATATAGTCGTTATCTTCCAAGCGATGACATGATCGAGAGACTGGGTGTTGTTGTCAATCAAGACCCAGAACTTCCGCTTGTTTTTTCATCCTATGTCCCCTCGTCCACGAGCGATGGTTTAACTTTGGATATGATTGGTAAACTCCAAGATCCAACTCAAAAACTAATAGGTGTTACCAGGGATAGTTCCAACTGTGTTGTCAATGTATCCGTAAGCCAGCAGATAAAGCTGGGAACCAAATCTAGGTATCTTACAGTTACTACAACTATTACCAATAATGGAACTTCGACTCTGCCGATCAGAAATATTAGTGATTTTCTTCATCAAGGTGGCGGGGGATATCGTATTGTTGCCCCAGCTTATGGTTCCTTCTCGACTGACTCAATGGGTAATCCCCTTACGCGCGTCTCTAATTGGGGAGTAAATATTCCCCAATCTACAGAACTGAATGGATCTAATTTTTCCTCACCGCTAATGACAAGCGTGAGGGCTCCATATGTTGTATTCCTGGGATCTGAGCCTTCAGATGGCACTTTGGATCAGCATTCAAGCATTGGCATTCTTCCAGTCACGGACGGACAAGTTCTTGTAACGAGTGATCCACAGGATTCACTCGGAAATCCCAGACCTATTTTTCCTTCTCGTGTTGTAGTAGGAGGCAAAGAGGTTTCCTCTTTAAGCCCGAATACGTCTATTAAATACGAAAGGAGATTCTATATCACCTCGGGCTCTTCAGGGGATCCAGCTCTCCTTCCAAGCGAAACAACTAGCATCCAAAATCTACTTCTTTCGGAAAGTCACACTCTAAGGGGCATTGATATTGGAGCAGTTCAGTTCGGGACCTTTGGTACAAGCCAGAGGAAAGGCTATGCAGCAAATGAAATTCGTTTTGAGCGCTTCACGGGCCAAACAACAACCACGGGAACCTTACTCAAGTCGGACAATGCACTCTTGTCGGACCCTAGTTGGAAACTTGAACGAATAGATTGGCTAGAAGGATTCGATACCTCTGTCGATGAATCAGGAGGTGGAAACTTGTCACTTGTTTATCTCCCTCTTGTAGCTGATCCCAACATTCCAGGCTCGATGATGCCTTACCGAGTTGTTACTAAGAGCGCTGAGTACTCAAGTACTATGATCCGCTTTTCGGATGCAAGCGATGCAACAAATCCCACTTCTCAAAGGCTCTTACGGCCTCGGAGTATATACGCGACTGTAGATAACACTCCTTTCATCCTGGGTGAGCTTTTGGCTCCAGAAAGATCCCTGCTCGTTAATAGCAGCGGAGAAGTGATTAATAGCATTGTTACCCCTCACGCTTTTTCAGTTAAGGAGATAGGAACTGATCTTGTAGCTCAATATGCTCCAGCGACAATTATTTTTGCCGGACTTGATGCATTCGGCCAGATGCAAAGTTCCCTAGATCCATGGATGAAGCGAACCCGAACAAATGGTGCTTTCTACGATGTAATGGCGAAAGATATTTATCTGCTGTCTTCAACATCCGGAGCTTATCAGTTTGCTGCTGGTAATTCAGTTTTTGGTTCAGCCTTTCAAGCATCTAATCTTTCCCCTTTCTTGGGCTTCTTCCCAACAGGCTCCTACTCAGCTATCGCACTGAGAGGACCCCTTTCTATTCCTGACGTAAAGAATTTCTCAGCCTATAATGGGAACGCTTTAAACTCACACGATTTTGCTATGGCCCCTCTTAGGATGCCTTCGGGATGGATTGCTTTTGATCTACCAGGACCAACACAAAGAACAACAGGATATATGACACCTGCCGAGCAATTGAGTTCGGGCTTGGCTCAGGGCCTGCAAGTAGTAGGTCGAACTGACATTGATTATTTCATTGACGACCAATCTCTCTATACGAGTTTTCGCCAGCAATTCTTAACGCCCGGAATTGACGCCTCTTCCCGAAATCCTATCGGAGATTTTCCCTTTATTGTCCCTTCAAGAACGGGAAGCTTTTCTCAAGCATCAGCCACGGGTCTCTTCACCCCAAAGGTTTCTGCCATTCAATTTGGGGGAGCTATTTCTTCTGCCACTTGGACTTTAGCTGACTTCATTAATCAGGGAGGTCACAGTTATACAGTGGTTCACCGACCTAGAGGTCCCCAGGGGCTTTTCACAACTAACGGCGGAATAAATGCTTCGGTGCCCCTAGGTTCGGGCGTTAATAGTTGGTGGGCGGCGACTTCATCGCTTTCTGGAGGGAAGAAGACCGGTGACTTTGACGCCATCGAACTCATTCGATCTCAGTCTTTTGATCCCCTCAACCCATCAGCGTGGTGGGGTGAGTTTCTAGTTCTTCGGCAAGACTGGTTCAATTTAATTGGAAAACAATCACCCACCAAATTCACTAAAGCGCTAGGCCTCAGTAGTGCATTAGTTAGCTTGGATACCCAAGTGGGTTCAGCCCGATCATATTTAAATATCGGCAGCGCTACTCTTACTCAGTCTGACTTGAGTTCAGTATTAACAGCCCTGCAATCAGGAAAGATTGTTGCAAGTACGGGTCCCTTAGTTATCCCCTCAATAGGCTCAGTAGGTCCCGGTGGGCTAGTTTCCACAGGTGCGCCTATTGCATCGGTCTCTTTGAATCTTGATATTTATTGTCCTGATTGGATTCCCTTAGATCAAATAAGAGTTGTACTCAATGGCACAGTCATCACTAGTATTTCAAAATCAAATCTTGTGAGGGATGTTAATGATAGTCGTCACTTCACTGCCACTCTGATTATCCCAATGTCTTCCGTTGCTGTAGGTAAAGGTGCTTGGTTAGTGGTAGAAGCCGGAGTGCCCCTAAATATCAGCGGTGTCTATGCTCCCAATACCGTGTGGTCAAAATATTCAAAAGGGCTATATCCTATAGCGATTTCAAATCCCATCTTTATAAATGTATCGGGGTCAGGTTACACTCCTCCTCTGCCTTAAATTAAATTCCGAAGAGGTGTCTGTGGCGGAGTGGTTAAATCAAGTCCCCGAAGATATTGAAGCAGAAAGATCCCTGCTTGCCACTTGCGCAGGGTCTGGAGCCCGTGAAATTGCTGCCGATGTGATATCCACTCTCAATGAAGACGATTTTATAGTCCCCAAGCATCGTATTATTTTTAAGGCTCTCAGGACTTTAGTTCAGAATCAAATTGAAATTAGCGCTATAACCTTGAAAGATGTAATCGATCAAAATGGCGAATTAAATTTATGCGAAGGTTTTATTGGCATTACTGAGCTGTTAGCGAGCCCTGAGGTTGGAGAACCTTCAGTCCTAGCTGATCTGCTTCGCCGTAAGACCAAACTAAGAAAGCTTATTAAGATCAGCGCCCAGATGGGTCAATTGGCTGGTATTGACGAAAAAGACCCCGAATTATTAATCGAAGAAATCGCAGGGGAGCTCTATCGACTTAAGGAAAGTTCTGATTTAAGACGAAAAGGCTTGATGAGTACCGAACAGGTCTCGGAACGTGTCTTTGAGCGTATCCACAAGCGACTCAAAACCAAAGGTTACCTGGGAGTTCCCACTGGGTTTCCGAGCGTTGATGACGTTACCCAGGGCTTCCAAGAAGGGAATCTCATTGTCTTGGCGGCGCGTCCAGGGGTGGGTAAAACTTCATTAGCTTTAAATTGGATTCTCCGGTCTGCCCAAGTTCATTCGACTAAGGGAGCCTTTTTTTCCTTAGAAATGAGTCATGAGGAAGTATTTCTTCGTCTATTGTCCTCGTTAACTAAAATTAATATGAAGGATATTCAGTCGGGAAGAATCAATGATGATCAGCTCAATCAACTCTATGCTGGTCGGGATACTCTCGTTACGCTGCCTATCTATGTTTGTGATCAAGCATCTATTACAGTTCCCCAAATTGAAGCGATGATTCTTAAGCACCAGAGCTCCAACAATCAAAGACTCGATTTTGTGATCATTGATTATTTACAACTCATTAGTTCACCTGAGTCGAGCCGTGGAAGTCGTCAAAATGAAGCTATAAGAATCGGAGAAATCAGCCGTGGTCTAAAGCTGATTGCCAAAAATTACCAAATCCCAATTATTGTTCTCTCCCAATTGAATCGTGAGGTAGAACATCGAACTGGCGGTAAACCCCAATTATCAGATCTCAGAGACTCGGGCGCCATTGAGCAAGATGCCGATATTGTGGCTTTTATACATCGACGAATGAATCCGTCACCAGAAAGTAACCAACCGGACAATCATGCCGAACTTCTCATCGCAAAACATCGAAATGGGCCGACAGCTAATCTGCCACTCATTTTCCAGCCCGATCATGCAACGTACTATGCTCTTGATAGAACAACTGATGGTCTAGATAGCCTCTCTTAATTTTGAATCATTCCAGACCAAAAGCGTCAGTCTCAAGTTCTTTTTTGATGATACTCATAAATTGGTCTGCTACCGCTCCATCTACTATTCGATGATCAAAACTGAGACCACTAAACATCATTTGTCTAATCGCAATAGAGTCGTTACCAGCCTCATCGGTCATAACCATCGGTCGTTTGATGATGGCTCCAATGGCTTGGATAGCTACTTGTGGTTGATTGATAATGGGGAGGGCAAAAACATCGCCAAATACCCCAGGATTCGTAATAGTGAAGGTACCTCCTGAGATTTCATCGGGTGATAGTTTCTTGCTTCGAGCTCGTTCAGCCAAGTCATTGAGACTTCGCGCAAGACCACCCAAATTCAGGCTATCGGCATTCTTTATGACGGGAACGATAAGGCCCCAATCGAGGGATACCGCTACCCCGAGATTGATATCTTGTTTGTAGATAATGCTCTCACCATCCACAGAGGCATTTACGACAGGAAATGCTTGCAAGGCTTTGATCACAGCCTTCATGATAAAAGGCATATAACTCATTTTTGTATCATATGTCTCTTCAAATTTCTTACGGTGTCGAATCCGAAGATGCGACACATTTGTCATGTCTATCTCAAAAATGGTATACACATGAGGGCTTGTTTTGAGTTTTGAATTTACCATATTGTCTGCGATGATTTTTCGCATACGGGACATGGGCTCTATCTTGACTCTTTCCTCTGGGGTGAAGGCTGGTACATGAGGGGTAGGGGGAATCGAAAGCCCTGGCACAGCTCCCAAAGTTGGAGCTGCAGGATCATGACGCGGACCCATCATGGGCATGGGAACAAGGAGCCCTGGAGAACCTATATCGACCCTTTTTTCCCTTATGATTTTTTCGATATCGGACTTTGTCACTCTCCCATTCTCACCAGTACCCTTAATTTGACTCAGATCAATTTGATGCTGTTTTGCCATTTCACGAACGAGGGGAGACGATTGTGTTTTGACTCTTTCTTCAAGACTTTCTTTTGGGTTTTCCTTTGCCTTTGGCGCGGTTGTGCTTTTATCAAGGTTCGAAACTTTGTCGGTTGAGGGATTAGGAGTCGGCGATGACTGGTTCGGTTCACCTTGATTGCCAATACGAGCGACTACCGTTCCAACTGCAACAGTCTTGTTGGCTTCAACAAAGATTTCCGTGAGAATCCCAGCCGAAGGAGAGGGAATTTCAGCATCTACTTTATCAGTGGATATCTCATAAAGAGTCTCGTCTTTCGCAATCACATCTCCGACCTTCTTATGCCACTTAAGAATAGTGGCCTCAGCAATACTTTCGCCCATTTGGGGCATAACGACATCGAACGACATGAAAACTCCTAGAGTACAGGCTGGGTTAGATGGTGAGTATTTGATAACTGAAAAGCGTGAGCTAATTCTAATAGTTTGACATCACTTAAGGCTGGTGCAATCAGTTGAATACCCACAGGAAGTCTAACTGGAGAGTTAGGCAATTGAACAAAGCCTCCTGGGATAGATAGACAAGGTAGCCCCGAAAGGGAGGTTGCAGCGCTGTATACATCAGATAGGTACATTTCTGCCGGATCCTTAGATTTGCTCCCTAGAGGAAATGCAACTGAGGGGCTGACCGGAGTGAGTAAAAAGTCCACCTCTTGAAAAGCTTTGTTGAAATCTTGGGTGATTAGATTTCTTGCCCTTAGTGCGCGGTGGTAGTATTCATCGACATGCCCTTGGTTTAAACAAAAAGCACCAAGTAGAATTCTTCTTTTAGCCTCTTCACCAAAACCCTCATCTCGGGTCTTAGCGATTAAGTCGATTAGGTTTTCGGACTTCGAGGTTCGATAACCAAATCGAATTCCATCAAACCTCGCTAAATTTGAAGATACTTCTGACACGCAAATAAGATAATAGGTATCAATAGCGTAGGCTGTGTGAGGAAGCGAAATAGGAATCATGGATGCGCCCATACTCTTGAATTCATCAATACTCTTTTCGATTACTTTTCGAACACTAGGATCAATTCCGTCAGTAAAGTATTCCCTGGGTAGCCCAACACGAATTCCTCGCAAATCCAGTGGCTTGAGTGGATAAAGGGATTCACACTTTGGTAGTTCGATTGAGGTCGAGTCTTTAGCGTCTTGACCAACAAGAACACTAAGTAGTGCTCCCACCTCGAAGGCTGATGAAGCACAAGGCCCTACAACATCCAAACTCGACGCCATCGAGGTAAGCCCGTATCGACTCAGAATTCCATAGGTTGGTCGCATTGCAGTGACATTGCAGAAACTACCAGGGAGGCGAACAGAGCCGCCTGTATCGCTTCCAAGGGAAGAGACAACGTATTGTGCTGCTACTGAAACAATAGAACCACTCGAACTCCCACCAGAAACGCGTTGGGTGTCCCAAGGATTCAAAGTAGGACCGTAAGCACTAAATTCACCACTGCTTCCCATGGCGAATTCATCCATATTGGCTTTCGCAATGGGGATTGACCCCGCCCTTAGCAATTTATCCACAACTGTAGCGTTGTAGTGGGAGGTGAATCCTTTGAGAATCTTAGAACCACAAGTCATAAGAGACCCTGACCAATTAAAATTATCCTTCAGGGCAATGGGTAAACCTACCATAGCTCCTCGATCCCCACTTTTGATTCGCCGATCTGACTTTAGGGATAGCTCGATTGATTCTTCATAATAATGCGAGATGATCGCATTCAATTTAGGTTCGAACTCCCTAATTTTTTTAAAAGATTCTTCAACCAAATCCCTCGAAGATACATCACCCTTTTGAAGGAGTGTTCTCCATTGTGTTGAATGAGGGAGTGTCATGAACTAGGATCCTTATACTCAAGTTTCGCAGATATTGATAGGTCCGCAAAAGGAGAATTCGAACCCCTAATTCATCAAGCGATGTTCTACCATTAAGCATTTATCTGTGACGACAAGAATACCCTTTTGGGTAAGTCGGTATTCATCGGAGGGCTCTAATTTCATATTCAATTGGAACCAACACATTTGTGGAATCCAAGGGAGTCCACAAATTTCATTAACAAGTTCGGGGAGATCTTCGCTTTTTCTAAAGACATTAATCACCTCTACTTCCTGAATTTCCGAGAGATTCTTAGAAGCGGGAATATCCCACAGTGAAGAATGGAGTTCTGGATTTACGGGATAAATGAGGTAGCCCGAATCTCTTAGGTATTTAGCTACCCCATAACTGGCTCTCCAGGGTTTATCTGAGAGACCTACGATTGCTACAGACCTCGTATTTTTGAGAATGTCTTGCCAGGATGCCATAACTTTTAAATCCTAGAAATTGAATGAAAGGAAAGGGGACTTGGTAAACTTATTTTCTCACCCATTTGAGGTTTCTTGCGATGCCATATCTTTCATCCGGGACGACCCACCCGGGTCTAATCAGAGAACTCAATGAGGATTATTTCTATCATGATGATTATTTAGGTTTATATATTGTTGCGGATGGCCTAGGAGGTCATACAGCAGGAGAGGTTGCAAGTAAGATAGCTGTTGAATCGATTATTGACTCCGTTAAAGATAGTCATCTCAAAACCCCTGAAGTGAGAATGGATTTGGCTTTTCGTGAGGCAAGTGAGTCGATACTTGAACACATCAAGGTAAATCCTGATCATATGTCCATGGCTTCGACCGCTGTAGCCATTTTGGTCGAGGGTAGTAAAGTAACCATAGCTCATGTGGGTGATTCGAGATCTTATGTACTAAGAGATAAAAAAATCAAACAATTAACGATCGATCATACTTGGGTTCAGACACAGTTCGAGAAGGGACTCTTGAGTGAAAAAGAAATCAGTTCTCATCCTATGCGTAATGTGATTACCCAGGCTCTAGGTAACACCACATCTATTCGTGTTGAAATCACCTCGTTTACAGCCTCTACGGGCGACCGATTTCTGCTTTGTTCCGATGGTTTGAACGGCATGATTGATGAGAAGACTATCGAGCAAACCCTGGGAATCGAAAATCAATCAGAATGCCTATCTCAACTGATCCTAGCCGCCCTCCGAGAGGGAGGGGCCGACAATATTACGGCTGTATTAATTGATGCTATTTAGGAGTTAAGACTGCTTTAATAGGGAGTGTTCGAACCAGTCTTTTACAAATATTGCACAGAATTGTGTATGTATCCGGTTGTTCAAAGTGGTATTTAAAACCCGGGCCCTCCACAGGATCTTGCTGTAAAGCCTCAAGTCGACCGAAATGATATTCAGCAATGCGCACGCTTTGTGGAGCCGTTAGATCAGATCCACAATGTTGGCAACTAATCGACATCAGAACCTCCTACTTACTTTCATCATATCAGAATATATATATTGTTTACCTTGGAATAGGAATCCGGCATTCAAGTTGTCCTTGACATAAACCATCCCATACGACTGTCTTTCCAGTATTGAAAGCTTTGACTATTGTTCCTTTTCCTCCTGAAACTAAATCGCCCGCAAGGTAGAGACCTGGAATACCTGACTCGTAAGCATGGGAAGTTGTTGGATGTTTTCCCTCCAAAGTAACTCCTACTTTCTTTAAAAAAGATTCAGGAGTCGTTCCTCCGATAGCGTACAAGATGTCATCGAATTGTCTACGAGTTTCATCTTGGAACGTGACTTCAATCCTAGGGTGCTGTTGTCGATCACAGATGTTAACCACGTTAGACTCAAGCAATATTTCGATGTGTCGATTTTTTTCTAGATCCGAAACAATCTTTTTGTTTACTTCGTTTGCCTTTGTGAATTCTTTTCCTCGGTAACAAAGCGTTACCTGATGGTCACTATATAGGTATTGAGCATATTCGAGGGCAGTATTACCACCTCCAACAATGAGTACACGGCTTCTTGCAGGTATGTTTTGAGAAAGGTCAAACCAGATATTTTGCTTTAGGGAGGATGGAAGCGGGTAGTTGGGTTTATTCGGTCGTCCATAAACGCCAATCGCAATAACTACAGTCCGTGTCCTCCACTGCCGCTTTTCTAAATCGGTAATAACAAACAAATCATTGGCAACTTGTTCGATATGATCGACCTCGGTGTTGGCGATAATTTCAAGTCCATACTCTTCAATGAATTGATCCATGGTTTTCAGGACGGTTTCTCTTGTCCCATCGACAATACAAACCGATCCCTCACATTCAATATCTTGGCCTAAGTAGACTTTGTCAACGCGCTTACCCGGTGTATAGAGTTTCTCAATGGAGTAACTGTGCCGAGGACCTTTCTCAATTAGTAGTACTTTCTGAATACCTACTCTTTTTGATTCGACCGCCGTTGCTATCCCTGCGGGTCCAGCACCAACAATGATCAAATCAAATATTTCAGTCTCTGCCATCATAAAGATATGATGGCGCCTCATAAGAATTTTACAAGAAGGAGTTGCATTTGAGACTAAAAGTCAGTCTCCTAACTCTCTGTTTAGTGCTGTGGGCCTCGTCTTGGATACGAGGACAGCACGCTTCCATGACCGTTAAGGGTAATCTTCCGACCGGGTCCCAGGCCCTGGTTTGGTTTAAACCCAACGAAGGCATTATGGTCCAAGGTCGTGCGATCCCCAAAGGCTTCCTAAAACCTGGAGTAACAATAGAGACCTGGATTGACTACCGAGATCTCAATTCAGATGGGAAACGGTGGGCTCTTTTGGTTTTATTCCCCAAAGATGAGTGGAAAGAAAATCAAGTTATTCACCAGGTGGCATATCCAGAATTAGAAACAGTTTGGCTCATCAGTACTTTTTTCACTGGCCATGGTCAAAATTATGATGAATTGATGTCGATTAACCCTTTGTTGCCAGAAAAAGTGAGAAAAGGAGATCAGTGGATTATCCCCCGACAGCTTTTAGCAAAAGAATTAGGGGGTCTAAAAATTAGACCGAATAAGTCCAGTCCTGAAGATAGCCTTGATGACGAAGCTAAAATCGAGGCTTATCGAAGACTTTTAACTTACCAATTGAAGGCCGATGAAAAGTATGCAATTTATCATTTGAGAAAAGGTGAAGCAATTTATTCAGATGTAGTCCTAAGGTATACGGACCGAGTTTTCCCCCTCGAAGTGAATGCTTTATCTCTTCTTATAGCTAAAAAAAGTGGTATTAGGGATGTACGAATCATCAAGCCCGGTCAGGCTTTATTAATTCCTATTGATTACCTAGCAAGCCCCTTTCAACCAGAGGGATCGGTGGCGCTTAAAGATGAAAAAGAAGTACGTGACAAGATCAAGCAAACCGAGTCCCTATCAGCAAGTCCAAACCTCAAAGGGGTAGCAATCATTTTAGATGCTGGCCACGGGGGTATCGACCCCGGAGCTTCTGCGAATGGCCTTTGGGAATCCGACTTTGTATATGACATTGCCAACAGGGTCAGAAGTCAGTTATTAAAAGAGACGCAGGCAACAGTGAGAAATGTAATCTCATATCCTGGCGTTAGAAATACTATAAGGAATCGAATTAAAAAAATATCACCCTCAGCTGAAATCCTCACGTCACCCCCCTACAGAAACGATGGAGAGAATCCTAGTTCGGTTGGCGTCCATCTTCGCTGGATAGTTAGTAATTCATGGACTAGTAAATTCATCAGCGCCCAAGGGGATCCGAAAAAAACACTTTTTATTTCTTTCCATGCCGATAGTCTTCATCCCTCTGCCTCTGGAACAATGGTTTATGTTCCGGGATCATCGGGGGTCCCCGACCGCTTTCAGATACGGGGTCTCAAGGGTGTTCAAGTAAATGAGCTACCTAAATATGGATCCGTTACTTTTACACCCCAAGAACGTTTCCTCGGAGAAGTCAGGAGTCGTCAGTTTGCAGAGTCTTTGATTAAAAAATTAGCTCAAAATCAACTACCCATTCACAAAAATCGAGCCATACGAAATATCATACAAAGGGAAGGAACGGCCTTTGTTCCTGCTGTGATTAGATACAATAAATCTTCCACCAAGATTCTTATCGAAGTGGCTAATCTAAATAATCCTGTCGATGCAGAAAATCTCTCTGACCCTGAGTTTAGATCGAGATTTGCAGAAAGTGTATGCGAAGCGATTAAAGGTTATTTTAAGAACTAATTCGATAGACGCTGTTTGAGAGTTCTGAGGGCGACTAAGGCTTCGCAGGGGTCCTGGTGGAGAAAAGTTAAATGCCCCATCTTTCTTCCATTTTTTGGGGTCTTTTTTCCATAAAGATGAAGGAAGACTCCAGGAATTCCTGAGGCTGTATTCCAGTCCGGTTCTCCCTTTGAACCCAGCCAAAGATCGCCAAGAAGATTGATCATTGCCCCCGGTTTGATAACGCCGACAGAGCCCAGAGGCCGACCCGTTAGAATAAGTGCTAGCTGATAAAATTGACTTGTTTCAGATGCCTCGATCGTGATGTGACCTGAATTATGGGGACGAGGAGCGAGTTCGTTAACTAAGACTCGCCCATCAGGTAGGAGGAAGAATTCAATCGTGAGAAGTCCGACGACATTCATTGACTCCATGATCTTCTTGCCCATGGATAATGCCAATTCAGCCGACTTGGGAGGAATGAATCCTGGGTAGAGGGTACTTTCAAGGATGTGGTTTTCATGATGATTGACAAAGGGATCCCAAAAGGACATGTTCCCTCGACTGTCCCTGGCCCCGATCAGGCTAAATTCCTGAATAAATGGAACCCATTGCTCAAGGACTGCTGCTCGGCCTTCAAATCTATCAAGACATTCTTTGAGATAAGCAGGTTCTGATGATGACAGTCTGATTTGACCTCGACCGTCATAGCCCATTGAAGATGTCTTAAGTATCGAGGGAACTCCCAGGGCATCGACACCACTAGTGAGGTCAGAAAGAGTATTGATTTCCCTCCACTTTGCAGTAGGAATATCAATCGAATTTAGATATCCTTTTTCGCGAATCCGATCCTGTGAAATATATAAAACCGCTGGAGAGGGGTGTATTTTTTTAATCTTTTCAATGGCAATAAGGGTCTCTGAAGATATATTTTCAAATTCGAATGTAAGAATCTCGATATCGCTAGCGAATCCGAGAATCGCTTGATGATCAGAAAAAGATCCTTCCGCAAAATAATCTGCTATAGACGCACATGGGCAATCAGGAGTTGGGTCGTAGACAGAAACCTTGACTCCTAGTTGCTGCAAAGCTTTGCAGAGCATTAGGCCGAGTTGTCCACCCCCTAGAATCCCAATTCTCTCGGGATGCTCTTTCATCTCCAAAACCCCCAAAGAATTATTTTCGCATAAGAGGGAAACTTTTATGATCAAAGCGTTTATCCTAATGGGATATGAAAGTTGCTCTCATTACACTATCGGATCGAGCTTATCAAGGGCTCTATAAGGACCTCTCTACGCCTAACTTAGAGAGATGGTTGGCTGATCATGGAGTTACTCATCTCATTAAGGAACTCATTTCTGACGACAGGGATCAACTCATGGACTCTTTTAGGATTCTTTTAAATCAAAATCTTGACGTAATTCTTACGTGTGGGGGAACGGGCATCTCGTCTCGAGATATCACGCCTGATGTAACTAAAGAAATTATTGAAAAAGAAATTCCTGGAGTCACAGAATTAATTCGCTCGAAAAATAAGCATCCTATGTCTCCTCTAAGTCGGGCTATCTGTGGGTCTATTCGTAAGACGCTCATCCTTAATTTAAGCGGGAGTCCCCAAGGAGCCGTGGAACAAATCGAAGTAGCTTGGCCTATCCTTCTGCATGCTTGTACAATTCTTAAAAGGGATGGAGTTTCGGGCAGTCCTTGTGATTAGCGCTACAGTATTTGTTAAAAAAAACTATATCGGCTGGATACATCTTTGGAATAATCAAGATGATTATGATCAAGGAGAGCCCTCAGTTATTTTTTTCAATGGAAGTATAGATCCTCTTTGGCTTGAGATTCTTCAATCGCTTTCGCCTGAAATTAAAGAAGCACTCGATAAAGGCCATGGAATGACCCTAACCGATCCCCGTTTCATGGATTTTTAGTTTATAAGCTAAGTATAATCAGCATATTTAGGAGTATGATCGTCTAATGTCCTTGCATTCACCCGCTTTGCTAGTAGCTACCACCTCCATGCAGGATGAGCGCTTTAAGCGTACTGTCATCTTGATCATTGAGCATACCGATAAGGGTTCCCTGGGGGTTATTATCAATAAGCCTCTTCCAATTAGTCTTCAGACCATTGCTAAGGAGTCAGGATTGCCCTGTGAACTTACCCCTGAGGCGATGGCTTACTATGGTGGACCCGTGGAGCCTCAACGGGGAATGGTTATTGTTAAAGGGGGTCTTCCAATGCCAGAGGATACTGTTTTGGACTTTACACATTTTGTTTCTACCCGAAAAGACCTTCTCGAGATCCTAATGGATGATGTCACTCAGCAGTTTCGATTATTTTTGGGCTATGCAGGATGGGGACCGGGTCAACTTGATTTTGAAATTGCCGAGGGGACTTGGGTTATTCGACCCTTGGTTTCAGAATGGCTCTTATCGACTACTCCAGCTTCTCTCTGGGAAGCTGTCCTGGCTGCTGAACTTCGTTGAAACGTCGTGTCCTTTGGTGGTTTCGAGGAAAGGATCTTCGTATCGAGGATCATCCTTTTTTTGAAACCCTCAGCCCTGATGATGAGGTAATCCCTCTTTTTATCATAGACCCCTATTTCTTCAAGCCTGAGCGCGCTAAGGAAATGCCCCATCGTATTCAATTCCTTTTAGAGTCTCTCGAAGAACTCAAGGAGGCTATTCATAATCTAGGAACAGAATTAATCATTCGTGAAGGCAAATCTGTAGATCTTATTCCTCAATTGGCCAAAGAATGGAAAATCGACCAAGTATTCTGCTGCCGATGGATTGAGCCCTTTGGAAGAGAAAGAGATCAGCGTCTTTCGGATGCTCTTAAGACCCACTCGATTCCCATGACTTTGCTAGAAGGAGAGACGTTGTTTCCACCAGGTTCTATTCGAAACGGCTCGGACCAAATGTTTAGGGTATTTACCCCATTCTCTAAGGTCTGCTGGTCCCGAGGTATTCACAATAAAGAATCAACCCCTACTTCTTTACCCCCAATTCCTAGTGATATTAAGATTCATTCGATATCAATACCAAGTCTCACCCAGTTAAAAATTGAAAGAAACCCTCATATCCAAAAAGGAGGATCGTCCGAGGGAAAAAAAATACTTCATGCCTTTCTTTCTGGTCCGGTTTCAAGTTATTCCTCTATGAGAGATCGAATGGATCATCGTGGCACTTCAAGACTTAGTGCCCATATCAAGTTTGGAACTCTATCAATTCGTAGCATTTGGCAAAAGACCATCCTTTCCGGACTCACGGACGATACCCGCAAGTTCTTAAATGAATTACTTTGGCGCGAATTCAGCCACCACATGTTATGGGAGTGGCCCGAATTGCTATCCACCCCCTTTCGCCAAGATTTCAGAGACTTTCCATACTTAAATAATCAGGAAGATTGGCGAGCGTGGCTAGAAGGAAAGACGGGATATCCCATTGTGGACGCGGCCGCCCGAGAATTACTCACAACAGGGTACGTTCACAATCGCGCTCGTATGATAAGCGCCAGTTTCCTTACCAAGCATCTTTTAATTGACTATAGGCGAGGAGAAGAGCATTTCATGAAATATCTCACTGATGGGGATTGGGCTCAAAATAACGCAGGGTGGCAGTGGAGTGCGGGCTGCGGGTGTGATGCTCAACCTTGGTTTAGGATATTTAATCCCATCACTCAGGCACTGAAGTTCGATCCTTCGGGAGAGTATGTAAGAAAATATGTCCCTGAACTCTCTGAGGTCTCAAATGAATGGATTCACACGCCGTGGCTTGCTCCAGAGGATCTGAGATCTCAGTGGAGATATCCCAATCCTATTATAGGACTCGACGAAGGCCGTCAGAGATTCTTAGCGGCAGCCAAAGTTCACCTAAAGAGAGATACCCCCTAGGATTTGGAGCCTCTCATTGCTTTCATTAGGGCAAGCATAGGTCCTGGAAGATCGTTTGGATCCCATCCAAAGACTCCACCATTCAGCCATTGAGCTCCGTCGACATCTAAGTCGGCCCCCGAGATCCAAGAGGCCTGGGGTGAAGCTAAAAAAAGCGCAGCTTGAGCGATGTCTTTTACTTCACCAATTCGGCCAAGAGGAATGGTGGACTTCATGCGTTTTTCAGCACCCGGAAAACTCCAAAGATTCTTATCGGTACCCTCGGTGTGGATAGGCCCAGGTGAGATTGAATTACATCGGATACCAAAACGACCCCATTCGGCCGCTAGGGTTCTCATGATGGCGAGAACCCCTGCTTTGCTGGCTGCACTATGGATAGTCCCGGGTTGGCCACTGCGTGCATAAGCTGCGATGATCGAGGTGATCGACCCTGGTCTTTTATCCTCAATCTGAATTTTTCCAAACGATTGCGATGCAAAAAAAGTCCCATCCATATTGATCTCAGTAACCGCTTTCCATGCACGAGGAGACAGCTCGATACTAGGTGCAATGAAATTTCCAGCTGCGTTACAGATTAACGCATCGAGCTGTCCAAATTTCTCACGAGCTTTTATTAGCCAATTATCAACGGATTCATAATTTCGGACATCAACACTTTGAATATAGACGGCAGCCCCTAAGGCCTTTGATTTTTCCGCTACCTGCTCAAGTTTTTCAATTCTTCGACCGCATAAAGCAAGGTCATAACCTGATTCTGCGAATAGAAGCGCCATACCCTCTCCTAAACCGCTTCCTCCTCCAGTAATTGCAGCGACAGGACGGGGCATGAAAATCTCCTGTTAAACTAAGATTTTTATCATTTAATTAGATTACACGCTTTCCATTCAAAAGGTAATTATGTTTAAAGTTAAAGTAATAAATTCAAAGGGAAGTGACGAAGCCTCTTGTGAAAATGAAACTTCGATCCTTTTAGCCTCTCGGTCAACAAAGATTGAGTTGACCCATCGATGTGGAGGTCATGCACGATGCGGATCATGTCTTGTGACTATTCGAAAGGGCCAAGAACACCTAAGTCCAATTGGGGCCTCTGAGAAAAAAATTCTTACAACACTTAAAGCAAAAGATGATCAACGATTGGCTTGCCAAGCTTGGGCTAAATCAGATGTTGAATGCTTTCAAGGATAAAAGATTGATACTTTAATCTAGATAGAAGCCTACAGCCTGCCAGACCTTGACTCGACGACCTTCTTTACTTCGTGCAGGATCAAAGAGAACACGCTTGGCTGCTTCTAGGCAGGCCTCATTGGCATCTTTGATTTCACTAGATTCACCTGTGAGGCCTTGGAGAATGCGAGCCGATAAAACTTCGCCACGCTCATTGATTAATACATTAATAATGACCATACCGCGCGGTCGACCCCAGGGTGGACCTAACCTAGGATTCACACGATCGAGATTCATGGGTTTTGCGGGTGTGATCTCCTCTGAAAGTACAACTAGAGAACCCTCTTTGATTCCAGTTTTAGAGTAGGGATTCAAATCATCATTTTCTTTTTCGAGTTGAGATACTCTATTTCGCAGGAATTCGAGCTCTTTCTTGTTATCTGCAAACTCTTTCAACATAGTCTCGCTGCCTTGATCATTCTCAGATATCGTATTCTTCATTTGTTCGAGTTTAAGCCTCAGGTCTTCATTTTCATTTTTCAAAAGCTCTAGAGCTTTTTGAAGAGAGAGTAAGGCATCTCTATTTTCCTCGTATTGTGTCAATTTTGACTGGAGATCGTCTCGCTCAGCCACCAGTAGCTCAATCTGTTTTTTCATTTGAGCAGTTGTTACGGGTTTTTGTTGGGCACTGATAAGTGAAAATATGGAAATCACGATTAGAAGTAAACGCATTATATTCATAAAGTCCTCATAGCCTTAAGTCTAAACCTTTAGGCTAACGGTTCTTCAATTTTCCTATAGCTTCCTTGATGGCATAGTTAAGTTTTGAGGACGAATGACGGGCCATGGTTTCACTTAAGTCAAGCAAATCACCATAAAATACTTGGGTTTCGCCATAGCTTTTATCTGAATAAGTAATGGGAGATCCACCCTCGAGTTCGTAGCGTTTTTTCATCTCAACGGGGAGTTCAGTTTGGTTAACAATGACTCCATTGGGCCTAATTCTACCCCACTGTTCAATTGCTTCTAAATGATTTACAAGAGTCATGCCGATAGTTTCATTGGGCTCGGTCATGATATTGGCAATATATAAAATGGGAGCTTTAGATTCCTGAATGGCTTCTCGTATATCTCCAATAAGCAGGTTCGCTAGGGTTGAAGTATATAAACTACCTGCACTTAAGATGATTATGTCTGCCCTTTGGATTGCTAAGACTGAATCGGGAAGAGACTCCACCTCTCTTGGTTGAATCCAAAAACTTCTGAAAGGAGCTCGGCCTCGGTTGACATTAGATTCCCCCGTGAGTCGCTCACCATTAGCATCTTCGGCATGGAGCGTGATGGGTTCTACGGAAGATGGATATAGGTGACCGACCGTTACAAGAATATTTGACAATTGTCGGACTGCTCTGACCCAGTTTCCAGAAACATCAGCAAGAGCAGAGAGCATGAGATTTCCGAGTGAATGACCCGATAGAGGACCATCGCTCTTAAAGCGGTAGTTTAAAAGGTCCGACAGGGGAGAGTTATCCCTAATGAGTGCGGAGAGACAGTTTCTCAAATCTCCAGGTGGGATAGATCCAAATTCTTCACGGATACGACCACTAGATCCTCCATCATCAGAAGTAGTGACGATCCCAGAGATCTTCCAAGGATCTTGCTGCCTGACAGCCTCTGGTTTAAGCGCTCTGAGTGTTCCGGATAAGCCCGTCCCTCCTCCGAGGGCGACAACTCTAAGGGGGCTTTCAGGATTAAGCATGAAAAATCTAATGGATTAGAGAGGAAGATTTCTAATCTTCTTCCGCGAAGGCGAATATTTGATTCTTTCTCATTTCTTGAGCGTCTGGCTCAAGTCTCCAAAGAAAAGCTAGATTCTTATCGAGCCCAATAGCAGATTTTAATGCCGACGAGCATTGCTCAGCATCCCCTTTTTGGGCATAAGCGAGACTTTTGAGATAATGAAGTTTGGCTTTATTCTGAGGATTTTCTACTTGTGCAGCAATCAGTGATAAGGCCTGATCACAGTTCTTTCGATTAAGTTCAATTTGAATATCCATCATGGGATCATCGGGGCGCGGCTGAGCGAGCATTCTCTTTCTCTTCAGAATCGATAAGTATTTCTGAGCAACACTTTGAATCGCTGTATCCCCCAACTCTTTGGACGAAAGACTGAGGATATCCAAGAGAGATTGAGCCTCTTCATATTTTTTACTATCAACTGCCTTGATGGCTTTTTCTAGTTGATCAATAAGAATTCTAGGAGGGGAAGTGGCATTTTTTGATGACATAAGCGAAACCTCTATAGCCCCCTAGTTTACCTCAAAATTATTCATCGCCAAAGTCTTTATCATGATTTGAATAAAGCATTCTCCCTACTCAACAGGCGACCCGATAGAGCCACAGTGAACCAACTCAATAAAAGGGTCATTAAAAGGGTAATGAGGTATTCCCATGCAACAAATTGACCAGTGAATAGTTTCCTTATCACCACAGTGATATTCATGAGGGGAACGAAGGGTAGGTAGGTCAGTTTTTCAATTCCAGGCGACAGTGAAAAAACTCCGATAGCTAAGACGATAAAAATACCAGGAACCATTGCAACATTTGCCTCTCTGACGCTTTTAGACTGTGCCCCAATGGTCAAGATGATGGCTGAGAACAAGAGCCCTAAGGGGATTAGTAACCCGAGGGTGAGTAAAATTGCTTGCGGTGTCAGGATTGATTGAAGGTCGATAGTAGGGGGGGTAGGTGAGCCCATGGAAATCGCCATTGCTTTAGTTTTTTCAACTCGATCATAAAGTGCAAGATTTCCTGCCGTAAATCCTCCTAGGCCAATGGCTATAAGGTTCATGGCGATCCCCAAAATAGAGACACAAAAAATAGCCAACATCTTCCCCTGCATAATTTGGAGCCTTGACAGACGAGTAGTTAATAAAGAGAGAAGGGTACCGCGTTCCTTTTCACCCGCAGTGATATCCGCGCCAAATTGCATTGCCCCTGCATACATAGAAATCAATAGAAAATAAGGCAAAAAGAGTCCAATTAATTTCCCGATCTCTTCATTAGCCCCAGTTGTCTTAATGATGGAGATTCGGGTGGGTTCCAGAATATCGCTCGTCAGTCTTAATTCATTCAATCTTCCGACTACGATCATGGCGTCGTTATCTTTGATGAATTTTTGTATTTTAAAAAAACCCTTTTCAGACATATCTCTTGATGGGTCATAGGTGATTTGAAGATCAATTGGTTTCTGAGAGGCAACATAATCTTTTGCGTCTTGAGGTACTTTGATGGATAAATGTATTTTTTCTTGACTTAAAGCTAATGGAATATTCTCGAGGGATTCAGTAAACTTCTCAAAACCGGAGCCTTCTCTAAAAAGGATTGAGGAGAGGATATTTCTTGGGTCGTCTATGGCGACTCGCGTGACTGAAGTGCTGAGTCTCCTTGAGTCATTGAGGCTCATTTTGGTCATGATGCCAAACAAGAGAGGATAAAGAATTAAGGGAAAGAACAAGGTTAAAAAAAGAGTACGTCGATCTTTGGTCCAGTAGAGCATCTCTTTTTTCAGTACTAACCAAGCACCCTTCATTGCCCCCCCTTGGGTTCTTTAGAGTCTGCTAACGTAAAAAATACTTCATCGAGACTGTTAGAATTAAATCTTTCCATTACCTGTTTAGGAGAGCCCTCGGTTTGGAGCTTGCCCTGATAGATAATTCCAACTTTTGAGCATATTTTTTCAACCATGGGAAGAATGTGAGTCGAAAGTATAATGGTTTTTCCTTGAGTCTTTAAATTTATAAGGAGATCGAGCACAGTCTTAGCTGTTAGTACGTCAAGACCTGTAGTAGGCTCATCAAAAATGATTACCTGTGGATCGTGCAGAAGAGCACGCGCAATATTAAATTTCTGTCTTTGTCCGGAAGAAAAACCATCCATTTTGACATTGGCAAAATCTAATATTCCTAAGTTATCGAGCAGTTGTAGCCCACGCTTTTCTGCACTTTCAGGGTCCATGCCTTGGAATTCTCCAAAAATTTTAAGCTGCTCTCTTGGAGTGAAGCGTTCATAAACATCCATATCTGTCGCTAAAAATCCTAGTTTGGCCCTTACCTCATTGGGATGTTGCGTGGTGGACAGTCCGCTTACTTTTATAGAACCCTTTTCCGGAGACATTAAAGTTGCAATCATGCGAAGAGTCGTACTTTTACCTGCCCCATTAGGACCTAAAAGACCGTAAATTTCTCCAGGCAGAACACTAAATGATATGTCCTGAACAGCCGCAATCGTCTTTATCTTCAGGGTTCGCTTGTCCTTTAAGGTAAAAGACTTATAAATATTAGAAACTTCAATCATAAGAAAAAATCATTCGATGGGCCACCTTTTAAAAAATTTGGAGGATTAAGTACACTATACCAAAACATATCTTTAAACGAAACCCTTGGCGACCAGTTTATTTCTTATGCGTGAATAGTGATTATGGAAAAAATAGTCCATTAAAATCATATCAGGACTACTATTATTTAAGCTTTTACCGATGCGGAATGCTTCCTAAATTTTGCAATCCATCAATTCCAACAGTTCCCAAAATTAGAAGAAGTGTACCCATGCAGAGGCAATAAAAAGCGAACCCGTTCAGCTTTGGATTCTTGGTCAGACGATCAAGTAGGGAGATAGAAAAATAACCAAAAACAAATGCGGTAATGACACCCGTGAGGCAAGAGAGTAAGGGAAAATTTCCCCCTTCAAACCCGATTGTTTCAGGCAAAGGAGCATCGAACATCCACGCCTTGATAAAATATTTAAATTCGAATAGCGTAGCAGCGGCTATGGTAGGAATCCCTAAGAGAAAACTAAACCGCGTTGCAGCGTTTAAGCTAAGTCCTCGAAGGGCGCCCAGAGAAATGGTCGATCCTGATCTTGAAATCCCAAAACCTCCACCAATTCCCTGAATGGCCCCGATCGCCAATGCGTCACTCTTGTCTAAAGAAGAAAGGGGTTTACCTGCATTCAGAGCAGATTTGAGATTGGCTGTATAGAGCATCCAAGCTGTAATTAGTAAACCTAAGCCATAAACCCATAAGTGATCTTTAGCCCACTCCTTAGAAGGTTTTGTCAATAGTCCGAATGCAATTGTCGGGACCATTGCAACAGCGATCATCCTCGCAAGATTTGCCCCTTCTTGGCTTCTGCCATAGAGACCCCAGAAGATTGATTTAATCTCTTCACGAAAATAGATGAGGAGTGCCATCAGAGTTCCCAAATGAAGGAGGACATCAAACGCTAAAGGCATTCCTTTCCCGAGCAATAAATGCTCGGTAAGAGTCAGATGGGCTGTTGAGCTTACAGGTAAAAATTCTGTAATCCCTTGAACAGCACCTAAGATAATGGCATAGATGAATTCCATATTCATAACTATGTCACGACAGGTATCTAAGGGTCTATGAATTTAGTGATCTTCGAATTAGTACCCGTTCCTTACTCGGATCGGTTGAAGGGATCAAAAAGTTCATCAGAAGGGAACGCCGATTGAAACCATTGTTCTAACTCACCGACTGATTGAACAATTAAATTTGGCTGACTTTCTATGATTTCACTAGGGGATCCATAGCCATAAGCCACGGCAATCGTGAATAAGCCATGAATCTTTCCGGCGACAATGTCATCGGCTCTATCACCAACCATAATGCCTCGGCCCTTGATGGCTCCAGAGGCCATCAGCGTATCTACAACCTCTCTCTTGGATTGCCATTCTTCTGAAAGAGAAGATCCCAAGATGGCATCGAAAATTAGATTAAGGTCAAACTGGTATGCAATTCTCCGGGCAAAAATTCCCGGTTTCGAACTTACGATATAAATGTGGTGTCCTTGGCGTTTAAGCCGATGTAATAAACTGTAGATACCAGGGTAAAGCTCATGCTCAAATAAACCCTCTTCACGGTAAGCGTCCCAAAAAGATAAAAGCGCGTTGTCAAGATCTTTTATGTTAGGAAATAAACCCAGTCGGCGAAGAGTTTCTTTCATGCCCAAGCCAATGGAGTCCTTGATTTGTTGGTCCTCGGGCATTGGGAAATTGTAAGATTTAGAAATTTTTTGAAGACAATGTTTGATCCCCAAAAAAGGATCTACCAAAGTTCCATCAAGATCAAAAAGAATAGTCGCGGGTTGGGATCGATCGAAAAGTTCCATATGCCGCGTTCCTTCATGGATGCTGAGACTTGTTCGAATCATTAAGGGAATCTGATAGTAGAAATAAGGCTGCAGCTAAAGCTAATACAATAAATCCAACCGCAATATGGAAGGGCATACGATAACCGTATTGTGCAAAGGCGAGGGTTCCAATTGCAGGACCTAAAATTCTACCGAGGCTTTGGACAGCTCCTAGGGCACCAAAAAGACTTCCTTGATCCTCCGGGGGAGTAAGTTTGGAGGCTAAAGCGAAGGTGGAAGTATTGTTCATCCCCGAACCCCACGCTGCAGGAATGATGCAAAGATAAAAAGGCCAATAAAGCGGTGCAACTGGTAAGCAGATAAAGGCAATAATTAAAAAGGTTAAGCCAAGAACTAATAATTTCTGCTCGGAAATTAATGCACTGACAATCCTCACCATGGCGCCTTGATAAATAGCAATCAGAAGGCCCACGACACCAAAAAGATATCCGACCTCTCTTTGTCCAAATCCAAAACGCTCATTAGCCATAAGAGAAAAGGAGCCTTCAAACATACCAAAGCCCGTGACAGTCAGGAGAGAGATTGCTATAAGCGTTGGCATTTGAGGCCGTTTTAATACTTGCAAAAGTGCATGCCCTCTTTTTGTACTATTAGTTTTTTTTCTATTTTCTTCAGAAAGCGTTTCCGGTAAGAAAAAAAGGACAGATACCGATGCAGTTAAGCTCATTACCGAAGCGACTATGAAGGGTAGATGTATGCCGTGCATGTCTAGAAGCCAATTACCCCAGGAGGAACCGCTTAAGATTCCCGCTAGCGCAGGCCCCAAAACGAAGCCCATACCAAAGGCGGCACCCATCATTCCTAATGATTTACTCCTATCTTCAGGGGTAGAAATATCTGCCATAGCGGCTTGAGCGACGGCAATATTGCCACCGGTCAAGCCATCCAAAATACGTGCTGCGATGACCCACTCATATCTCATAGTCAAACCCAAAACAAGATAGCCAAGAGCTGATCCCATGAGAGAAATATATAGCAAGGGGCGTCTGCCAATTTTATCTGACCATCGACCCAGGATGGGGGTTGCTATAAATTGCATTAATGTATAACTCACCATAGCTAATCCTGCCCAAAAGGCGCCGGGGTTACTGAAACTAAACCATTCATTAATACCAACCATCCACGGGCTAGGGTTATCCGAAATGTTTTTAGCGTAAAGAGGAAGAATAGGTATGACAATCCCGAATCCAAGAAGATCGATAAAGACCGTAAATAAGAGTGTAAATTTCGCTCTATATTTCATCGAGGAAGTCCAATGTCATAAATTTTCCAATCAGGCTTTTGCTTGTGAAGCCAACCAATAGCTGTCTTACAGGTATCTTCGCTCGCATAAAGAACACTAAAGCATCCTCCTGAGCCACTCAAAAGTACATCACCACCCGTATCGGAGAGAATACGAGCAACCTCCTGAAGATCGGGGCTTATCTTGTATGCAAAGGGTGCTAAATCATTACGCCGAGGTATAGTTTCTGCGCTTTTTATTACATCTTTAATTGAAGAAGGATCAAAGAGTTCATGACCGATGGAGTTGTAAACATCTTCAGTACGTACTGAAATTCCTGCATTGACAATAATCTGGTGACCAGGATCAATAGAAACTATTTTTTCTACTTTCTCACCCTTGTTCAATCCCAAGATTGTTCCACCCAAGATAAAAAGGGGAACATCACTACCAATTTTTGAAGCCATCTCGAGAAGTTCAAATTGTGATATGCCGCGATCAAATAGGATCGGAATTGCCTTTAAGACAGCCGCCGCATTACTGCTTCCTCCGCCAAGCCCCGCCCCATGAGGGATGCGCTTATAGATCCTCAAACTAACATGAAGTTGGGTACTCCACTTTTCCTCAAAAAGCCTCAGTGCCTTAACCGCTAAATTATTCTCATTATTAGGAATTCCCCCAGCCTCAGGTCCTTCGCAAATGAATTCAAAAGCTTGACTTTTTATTAATTCAATATCGTCACTCAGTTCGCCCACATGGTCGAGTGTAGTGGATATCAGTTCTACCGAATGGTAGCCGTCAGGCCTCTTGCCTTTAATTGCTAGGTACCTAGTTAATTTAGCTGGGGATGATACAAGCATGCAAGTCTTACAAGCCACTTGCTAGTTCGAAATCTGGATCGGGAAGACTAAGAATCCTAGGACCCTCGTTTGTGATAGCAATCATATGTTCAAATTGAGCACTCCAACTTCCATCTTTAGTTCGCACAGTCCAACCGTCAGATTCTACCTGGCAAGCATGATTACCATCAACGAGTATGGGCTCAATCGTAATTGTCATCCCTGGTTCGAAACGAAATCCGGTTCCTGAAGGCTGATCAGCATAAACAACCTGTGGATCCTCATGAAGATCTCGACCAATACCATGACCAATGTATTCCCTCACGATAGAGTAGCCAGCCCCTTCGGCAAATGATTGAACTGCTGTAGACATATCGCCTAGTCGGTTTCCTACTTTAGAAAATTCAATTCCCCGAAACATGGCTAACTGGGCAGTACGAATAAGATTTTCTGATTTTTCAGAAATATGACCCACGCCAACTGTCAAACATGTATCTCCATTGAAACCATCCAATTTTGCCCCACAATCAATGGATAGAACATCGCCGTCTCGAAGCGCATAGTCAGAGGGGATGCCGTGAACCACCTTGTCATTAACGGACGTGCAGAGAGTTCCCGGGAAGCCATGGTAACCCTTGAACCCTGGCACAGCCCCCTGTTTACGAATGTAATTTTCAGCTAATCTATCAAGTTCCAATAGCGTTACACCTGGCTTAGCCGCCTTGGCTGCAAGGCGCAGAGCATTTGCTGCAAGACGCCCTGCTTCCCTTAGTTTGTCAACTTCCTTACGGGATTTGTAACGAATTTGTTCTCGGAATAACACCACATAAACCTCTTATTAAGTTTATCCTTTGTCTGTCTTCCATCGATAAAATCAATTGAAGGGTCAGGGTATATCAGGCTGCCTTGGACCTTATATAGGATGATTACTCTAGGGTCCAAACCCTAACTTATGAAAGCGGATGATTTAATGACCTACTCTCGAGAAGAATATGATTGGATTGAAGCGGAGTGGGCCTTTCATCTGCATGGTCGCAGTGCATTTTTAAGCGCCGATGACTTTCAAAAGATCAAGGAATGGGAAGGCCAATTGGTTCCTGCTGACCTCATTGTCTCTGCGATAAAAAGATATTTCGAACGAAGGTCCAAAAAAGAGAGACCCAAGTCATTTATAGCCCTTAGCCATATTCAACCCGACATAGATAAAATTCTTAAACTAAGGACCGCATTAGATCGTCACGAAAGTTCAGATCAGATTAAAGAGTGGAATCTTGTGAAGTCTCCTCTTCGAGAAGATCCCAAAGCTCAAAGCTTATTCAAAGTTTGGCAAGCCAAGCTTTACGCGATGCCCTCAGCCGAGTCCCCGGTATATCTAGAGGCTTTCAAGGAAGAACGTCAGAGCTACAAAGATCTTATTGGATACGCACAATTAAATCTTGGAGATAGCATGGAATCTCTGAGAGTGGAGCTTATTGAAAAATTAAAAAAAGCAGATCTTATTCAAGGATCGCCGGTCTGGGATCGTTCTTTTGATTTTCATTGGTCAAATCTTGTTGCAGAGTTTTGGAAGCTCCCCTCGAGGCCCTAAATGGTTGATATGCAGAGATGGGAACAAGAATTATCCCGCCCTACCGAGGACTTTTTTTTGGCCTATGTAGACGCTACTCGAACCGATCAGGATCTTATTTTGGCAGTTCGATCAGCTATTAAAATACTTGTTCCGCTAATTGATTGGCAGGGTTTTCTTCCCCACATGCCCCACGGTCTTTTAGGGATCTCTTCTGTCTTCCGCCTTAAGGAGTGGTTAGATCCTAAAAGCTTCAGGAGAGCCTTGGGAACCCAACTTCATTATTTTGCTCATGAGGGAAGAGCGGTCTCGGCCAAAAAACCCATTATGGGATCAGGATCTTTTGAGAATATAAAATTGGGTATTCAAAAACAACTCCCAGAAATTGCTTTTGGCGAAGTGATGGGAATAAATATTCCCACAGATGATGACTTTAATTCTTTGGCCAGTCTAGTAAAAAAAGATATGTCAAACATGGGGCATAAACTAGTTTTTGTCCATCATATGAAATATCTATATATTCAATTGGGTAGACCTAAGGCGACAGGGCGATGGCTTTTAGCTATTTGTGCTTGGATCGCAGCCTCTGCACCCGATACCTTCTGGAATGATCGGGCTCAAAAGCGACTCGATCAATTTTTACCCCTTTCGGTAGGCGATTCATCCCTGTCTTCAATTGAAGATATCCCTCGTCTTAGAAAGGCAGTAAATGAATTTGGGCTAGTTCAGATGCTTAATGAGTGGACTTTAGCCGCTGCAAAAGGACTACCTTCTGATGAAATGGCCAAGGTCCTCCTCCTATCGAGTAGCGATAAATTACTCGACGCGCGCCGGGATCTGGAAGGTAAAACCTCATGGCTCTTTACCTATCTTGAGTCTCTCTGGTTTAGTGACGATGCAAAGTTGGATTTAGCAGTATGGTCACAGGCCGCAGCTTTGGTGAATCTTTTTCCAAGTGAGGAAGATTCTTTGCGAATGACTCCAGAAATTCCCTGTGATGGGCCCAAACTCAAACTATCAGATGCTATTTTGGATGTAGAGCCTCAGAAAGCATTTTCTATTGCCCATTCTTTATTGGATACCGCTAACTTATCTGATGGAGTTGTAAGGGAGGTAGCCCTTGCTGTTTCTTGGGGAGATCCTATCTATAACTACAGCCACCACAGTCTGGCTTTAGCTTCCTTACTTCATTTACGCCCATATATTGATCCTCAGGCATGGAACTACGCCATGTGCTCACTTTGCAAGTCACTCGCCAATAGCCAAGGAAGCTCAGACCTGAGTCGACAACTCGACCGACTCCTGGTTTAGGATCTTTCCAATAAGTAGTGAGGCTGAGGTTCCCTGGTGGAGTAGTCATAGAAACCCTTGCCAGTCTTCTTACCTAGAAACCCTGCTTGAACATACGCCTCCAATAGGGGGCAGGGACGATATTTATCTTGCTTCATTCCGATATGTATAACGTTCAAGATGTAGAGGCAAGTATCGAGACCAATAAAATCAGCTAGCGTGAGTGGCCCCATCGGATGATTCATGCCAAGTTTCATAATGCCATCGATACTCTCGATAGAAGCAACCCCCTCGGCTAGGGTATATACGGCCTCATTAATCATGGGTAAAAGAATACGATTACTTACAAATCCAGGAGAGTCATTGCAACCCAGAGGTATTTTTCCAAAAGTTTTTGAGAGCGTCATAACGTCGCTATATGTCTGATCCGAGGTGCTCAATCCCCGAATGACTTCGACCAAAACCATAATTGGGACGGGATTCATAAAGTGCATACCAATTACTTGCTCAGGTCTTCTTGTAGCGCCTGCGATCTGGTTGATTGAGATGGAACTTGTATTAGAAGCAAGAATCGTCTCGGATTTACAAATACGATCTAAATCATTAAAAATTGCCTTCTTAATGTCCCATTTTTCTGTTGCAGCCTCTATAACAATATCGCAATGCCTCAAATCCTCTAGATTAGTAACACATTGGATAGACTGAAGAGCTTTATTTTTTTCTATCTCTGCAATCTTTCCCTTCTCAACGCTCTTTTGCATATTTTTAGAAATGAAAGATAGGCTTTTTTCACAAGCTGTTAGGCTAATATCTTGAAGAATAACTTTATGATTAGTCAGGGATGCGACGTGAGCAATCCCACCTCCCATCTGCCCAGCGCCTACAATTCCAACCGTTTTGATTAGCATCTTACACTCCAGTTTGATTATTCATTGGGAACTTTTTTAGGCTCCGCGAGCCACGCTACCAAGACCGAAATCATATACAGGGCTAGGAGAATTAGGCTAAAAAAAATAGAGGTAACGACGACATCACCTGGGGTCGCTATCGTACTTATCACTACGATAGTAACGGCTGCATGTCGCCAATATTTGAGCATCTGTTTTGCTGTGAGGACCCTAAAGCGAGCAAGAAAGTAGAAAAGAACAGGAAGTTCGAAAACAACTCCAGTCATTGCAAGTGTCCCAATAAATAGATCTAGATACTGATCAATATGAAGGTTAGCCCTCAGGCCCGCCCCCGTAGCTTCGCTAAAAAGTACATCTCCTAAAAATTCAAAAGCGTAGACATAGGCAAAGTAGATACCACTGATAAAGCAGAAACTGGTTATGCCCACAAAGGGCAACATATAGCTTCTCTCTTTAGGCAAAAGGCCCGGTCGGATAAAAGCCCAAATTTGATAAAACACGATTGGTATAGCCACGAGGCAAGCTGTCCAAATCGAAAGCCTCATCAAGCTAAAAAAAGGCTCCGTTAAACTCGTAAAAGCCCAAGGTTTAATTTGGTCGATATTTTGCCCTGTTTGCCTTGCTATAGCCAACAGAAGGGGGCGTTGTACTAATTCCCAGATCTGAAATCTAAAAGCATAAGTGAGAGAAAACGAGGCCACTATTGCAATCAGAATTCGAATGAAGCGAAACCTGAGTTCCTGGAGATGTTCCCAAAAACTCATTTTGTCGGCTGGAGTTTCAGGTAGAGCCATCTCTGCTAGCACTCAACTTTCGATGTGTCTTAAAAAGAAAGACCTTTAGATTATTTCTTGGTGTCAGAAACGTCAACATTGACAGAGTCGGTAATCTCCTTGCTAGCTTTCTTGAATTCCTGGATGCCTTTGCCGATACTTTTTCCAAGTTCTGGCAGACGAGAAGGTCCGAAGAAAAGAAGAAGGACAACTCCGATTAATAACATTTCTGTTAAGCCTAAATTTCCCATAAATACCTCGCTAGTGTTTTCAGTTTAGCGCACTCGAGACTCGGGTAGTAGGTCACTTAGAGAGATGCCATCGGGAAGGTCTATTTCCATCTGAAGTAAGCCCTGTCCATGGGTCTTCCCTTGAGCATCAGTCTTAACGCTCTCGCTTCCTCCCCCGCCAAGTGAATTGTGAAGGATGAAGTTGAGCGCTTTTAGGTTAGGTACTTCGAATCGCTCAACTTCACCAGAACAAATCAGTCTAAAATGCTCCTTGACAGCCTCTTTACTTACACAATGTTTAAGTACCTCATAACCTGAGTTAGTGTATGCAATTAATCCAATATTGGATGCGTCACCCTTGTCTCCCGATCGTGCGTGAGCTATCTCCATAAGAGTAATTCTCATAGATTCATCTCTGTTTTAGGGCGGCCAATAGACTCATACATCCAACCTGCTTTTGCTAATTCATAAGGGGAAAATAAATTTCTAGCATCAATGATTTGTTTATACTTCATAAGGCGAGCTACCTTTTCAAGGTTAATCTTCTGATAATTGGCCCATTCGGTAACAATGACCAGAAGATCCGAATCTTTGGTCGCCTGAATGGGGTCAGCCTCATAGATGATAGAGAGATTGTCTCCGGGAAGAGCCCTTTTAAAGTTTTCCATCGCTATATAGTCATGAACTGCTACCTTTGCACCTAGTCTTATTAAATCTCCAACGAGGTCTAGTGCGACGCTTTCACGAACATCATCTGTATTCGCCTTGAAAGCGAGTCCCCAAAGCGTAATCCGTCGACCCAAGAGGGGCTTTGAAGCATCGAGAGGATCAATTGAGAATAACTTTGCTATTTTTTTGAGTAGTATCTTTTTTTGATATTGATTTGCCTGGAGTGTCGCTCGAAGAACCTTAAGATCCTCACCTACTTGATCCCCCAAGGTTAAGAGTGCCGATACATCTTTGGGGAAGCAACTTCCACCAAACCCGGGACCTGGATTCAGAAATGATTTTCCAATTCGCTTGTCGGCTCCGACAGCTCGTTTTACGTCATCAATGTCAGCTCCTACCTTTTCGGAAAGATTAGCTATTTCATTCATAAAACTGATGCGAGTCGCTAGCATTGCATTTGAAGCATATTTGGTGAGTTCGGAACTTTCAGGTTTCATAGAAAACCATGCTCCGTCATTATTTTTTAAGAAAGGAGCATAGAGGGTATGCATAATTTTTTGAGTTTCTTCACTCAGGCAACCTACGACAACACGATCAGGATTCATAAAATCTGAGATTGCATCTCCTTCCTTAAGAAATTCCGGATTGCTAACCACCTCAAATGAAGAAGAAACATCTTTGGAAATTAAATGCTCCTCAATGATTTTATGGATTTTTGAAGCAGTTCCTACAGGAACGGTACTTTTAGTAGCCACAATAAGGCTATTTATTGTTCTTGGATTTTGAGCAAGATATTCAGATATTTCTGAGGCCACTTGGAAGACATATTTCATGTTGGCTTGTCCGTCTTGTGCCTGAGGAGTCCCAACACAGATAAAAACAACGCAAGTTCCTTCGAGAGCCTCACCTATCTGAGTATGAAAAGACAGCCGACCTCCTTGAAGCGAAGAGACAAGGAGGTCTTCTAGGCCTGGCTCGTAGATCGGACTTTTACCGAGTCGCAAGGTTTCTATTTTACTTGCGTCCTTGTCCACGGCCGCTACTTCGAGGCCGACATGAGCAAAGCAGACAGCCGTCACAAGGCCTACATAGCCGGTACCGACCACTGCTATTTTCATGAGACCCACCTTTCAAATAGTGTATCTCGAAATACCGTCTACTCTTGATATGATGAGCAAGTATCGGAGTCTTTTATGGTCTTTTCAGTCATGGCGCAGGTAGAGCTAAATCTGTTTCAAGTTCTTCTTGATGCAAGTCTTTTTGCGCAATTGATCTTGTTGCTTCTTTTTATTTCTTCGGTTTGGAGTTGGTCAATTATATTCAAGAAAGCCAAGACTCTTGCTTCCATCAAGAAAACTTCTCAAAGTTTTCGGATGCTATATGACGGGGGAAAGGGTTGGAAAGAAGTCGACCGAAGGTCTGGAGAATTCGAAGGATCACCTCTTTTGGCTTTATATCGTTCGACCAAACAAGAATTGGGTTCTCCGGTTACCCAAGCCAAAAGCCCTGCGGAAAAAATCGTATCGATAGAAAGAGCCCTGCAGCGTGCAGGAGTTGTTCAGATGGGATTAATGGATTCACAAATGGGCACACTCGCTACAGTGGCTGCAGTCTCTCCCTTTGTAGGTTTGCTCGGAACCGTTTGGGGTATTATTGGAGCCTTTCGGGGGATTGGTATGTCAGGTAACGCAAACCTAGCAAGTGTAGCCCCTGGCATCAGTGAATCGCTTATCGCTACGGCTCTTGGCCTAGTGGCAGCTATACCCGCCTTAACTGCTTATAACTATTTCCAAGGAGAATTGAAATCTTTGCAAAATGCAATCGATGACTTTTCGTTAGAAATTATTTCCACCAT
This sequence comes from Holophagaceae bacterium, assembly GCA_023257195.1. Lineage (GTDB taxonomy): Bacteria > Acidobacteriota > Holophagae > Holophagales > Holophagaceae > Acidiparvus > Acidiparvus fluvialis. The sequence goes on along the minus strand of JALRCU010000009.1, from coordinate 53,982 downwards.
CGACCTTCAATCCTAAAAGATGCCTCAACCCTCAATTATCCTGGCTCCTTCGGAGGACAAAAAAGAAGGCGGTAGATTGGGCACTCTCTCAGAAACTAAAGACCAAGCATGGGTTAGAAAGGCTCTTCAAGGAAAAATTAGAGATTCCTCTCGCGCGGAGTTACTAAAAATTCTCAATGCCAAGGGAGATCTTTTCAATAAGGTGCTCGCTCAATCTAAAAACCTTCATAAACCTTTACCCCTGTTGCCAGCTCTTGAGCGATACCAGGGGGTTGCTTTTGAATCTTTGGGTGCTTCTTCGATTCCTTTGAGGGCGTGGCGGCAAGTTTTCATACTGTCCAATCTCCGAGGGCTCGTTCGCGGAGACGATCTTTTGCCGTTTTATAAATTAAAGATAAATAGCTTCGAGGGGCTCAAAGCGCATCTCCAAAGGCAGTTTGTTTCGGAGCTTAATTTAATACCCAAAGGCCCAGTCTGGTCACTAATACCTGAAGATCAAAGTTTCCTGATTCATTCATGGAATAGAGAGCGTAATACGATCATGATTCTTGACAGCTCAGGTAAGAAGGTCAGCCATTGGTCAAAATACTACCGTGGTCTTCTTGCTCGATGGATCCTTACTCATCAAAAAGGGGACCCCAAACAAGTCCTCAAGGCTGTATTACCCTCGTGCCGTATTACAAATATGAATGATAACCAATACGGGGGAAAAGAGTTAGTGATATCCGTTGATGCAAAAAGGAAGTGATCATTGGAATACCTCAACTCTCCCTTTTGGCAGCGTCAACCCTTTTTTCCACTAGAAATCCAAAGATTTCTTCGAACAAGATTTGAAAAAGCTCTCCATGATCCCCTAGATCGCCAGCACCTAGTTTGGCCTCTAATTTTAGGATCTCCTGGAATCCTAAAAAATTTCACAAAGGGAATTCCGACAGAAGAACTCCTAGTACAAGCGGCTAAAATGCTAGCAGCCGTTGAAATCAAAGAGCCCTCTATCTCTTGGCACTATCACCAAGAACTCTTTCCCGATACTGCCTCAATGCAAGAGGTGGGTTGGGTCCCCCATGTCTCTTGGCGGGCATGGGCACCGATGGTGTCGCTGAGAATTGGTTGGCAATTATCTTCTCTTACAGGGATAGACCCCGGGGTCGACTATCTCTTTAAATGTGGAATTTCCCTTTTCAACAATGGACTATATTTCGAATGCCATGACGCCCTTGAACCTCTGTGGCTTAACGCTAGAGGAGAAGAGAAGACCAATCTCCAATCTCTCATTCTTCTGGCAGCTGGATTTCATCATATCCAACACCAAAATTCGGCAGGAGCCCAATCCGTCTGGAAAGATGCCCTTACTCGACTTAATGGTCGGGGACGCTTTACCTTGTCCATGGGCAAACTCGAAATCGACGAGTCTCTGAGGATCTCAAGTTTGATCGTGTCGGAACTTGACTCGGTCAACGGCATAGACTGGGGAAAAATTTGGCAGCTACCAAAACCTCGTTGGAATCTGGTATAGGCTCAGCCTAGATCGCGATAGGATTGAAGCAGGATACGTCATGGCTATTTCAACGTTAGATTTATTTAAAATTGGCATTGGTCCAAGCAGTTCGCACACTGTTGGCCCCATGATTGCTGCAAGACTTTATGCATTGAAGGTAAGAGAGTTGGGAATCCTTGAAAAAATCTATAAAATTAAAATCGTTTTATACGGGTCCCTTGGAGCAACCGGGAAGGGACACGGTACCCCCAAGGCATTATCTTTGGGTCTCATGGGTTACACACCAGAGGATGTGGATGTCGATAATATTGAAGCCCTACTAAAGACTATTGAAAATAATCAGAGCCTGTCTCTTTTGGGCCAACATTCAATTCATTGGCGGGAATCGGAGATGATTGAATTTGAATACAAAGCACTCCCTTACCATCCCAATGGAATGCGATTCGTTTCCTTTGCCAATAACCAAGAGGTGCTAAATGAAGGCACCTATTACTCCGTTGGAGGTGGTTTTGTGGTTGATCCCGAGGCACCACCAGGCGCCGATCCCCTCAGGGCGGAGGAATTGAATCTTAAATACCCTTTTAACACAGCAAAACAGCTCCTTGCCCATTGCGCAGAGCATAATCTCTCGATTAGTGACGTTATGTTGGCCAACGAAGCAGCATGGAGAAGTGAATCTGAAACCAAATTGAAACTGATATCAATTTGGAGGGCAATGGAATCTTGCGTGAGAAGAGGTTGCCAGTCTTCGGGAATGTTGCCGGGGGGCCTTCGGGTTCTTCGGCGAGCTCCCGCGCTTTTCAAGACCCTGAGTGAACGCCCAGAAAATCTTAAAGACCCCTTAGCTCTAATGGATTGGGTTAGTTTATATGCGTTAGCTGTTAATGAAGAGAATGCAGCTGGAGGAAAAGTAGTAACGGCACCTACTAATGGAGCGGCAGGCATCATTCCTTCTGTTCTCCACTTTTATAGAAACTTTACGCAAGGATCCTCAGACGAAGGCGTCATCAAGTTCTTACTCACTGCGGGAGCTATTGGGACTTTATATAAAAAGAATGCAAGCATCAGCGGAGCTGAAGTTGGGTGTCAAGGAGAAGTAGGATCGGCTTGTTCAATGGCGGCCGGAGCCTTGGCTGAAGTTTTAGGTGGTACGCCAAAGCAAGTTGAAAATGCCGCTGAGATTGCCATGGAACATCATTTGGGTTTAACCTGCGATCCCATTGGAGGCTTGGTTCAGATTCCTTGTATTGAACGAAATGCCATGGCCTCCGTCAAAGCAATTCAAGCGGCGCGACTTGCGCTCCATGGGGATGGCAATCATTTCGTCAGCCTCGACAACGTGATTGAAACCATGCGGTTAACCGGTGCTGATATGAAAACAAAATATAAGGAAACTTCGCGAGGAGGCCTCGCCCTTCAGGTGGTTGGCATTCCTGAAGGGGTTTCGGTCAATTTACCAGAGTGCTAGTTTAGTAGCGATATGAATTAGACTTGAACGGGCCTTGGTTTTTTACACCAATATATTTAGCTTGCTCTTCGGTTAATTGAGTCAATTGAGCATTCAATTTGGAAAGCTGAAGGCGCGCCACCTTTTCGTCAAGAGTCTTAGGAAGTGTGTAGACACCCACAGGGTATTTTTGGGTATCTCGTTCTGTCCATAACTCGATCTGAGCTAATACTTGATTTGCGAAAGAACTACTCATCACGTAACTGGGATGCCCCGTCCCGCAGCCTAGATTCACTAAACGACCTCTAGCGAGAAGAATGATCCTTTTACCGTTGGGAAAAATAACATGATCGACCTGAGGTTTGATTTCCTCCCACTCGTATTTTTCTATGGATGCTACATCAATCTCATTGTCGAAATGGCCAATGTTACAAACAATGGCATCATTTTTCATTTTGGACATATGTTCATGGGAAATTACGTGGTAATTGCCCGTGGCCGTGACAAAAATATCACCCAAAGAAGCGGCTTCATCCATCGTGACGACACGGTACCCCTCCATTGCTGCTTGAAGGGCACAAATTGGATCTATTTCTGTGACCCAAACTTGGGCAGAGAGGGCACGAAGTGCTTGAGCTGAACCTTTACCGACATCTCCGTATCCACATACTACGGCAACCTTACCGGCAATCATCACATCTGTAGCCCGTTTTATTGCATCTACGAGGGACTCGCGGCATCCATATAAATTATCGAACTTACTTTTTGTGACGGAATCATTGACGTTAATAGCGGGTATTTTCAAATCTCCTGATTTAAACATGTCATAAAGTCGATGAACACCGGTCGTTGTTTCTTCGGTCACGCCTTTGATGGACGCTAACTTAGTGCTGTACCAGTTTGGTGAGGTTTTAAGCTTGTTTTTGATTGATGCAAAAAGTATTGTTTCCTCCTCGCTCTTAGGAGTTGATAAAACTGAAAGGTCTGATTCTGCTTTGCTGCCTAAATGAAGAAGGAGGGTAGCATCGCCGCCGTCGTCCAAAATCATATTGGCCTCTTGATCTTCAAAGTCAAAGATGCGATGAGTAAATTCCCAATACTCTTCAAGACTCTCGCCTTTAATCGCAAAGACCGGTATCCCTGCTTCTGCGATTGCTGCTGCAGCGTGATCTTGAGTTGAGTAGATGTTACATGAAGCCCATCGAACGCTAGCCCCGAGAGCTTTCAGGGTCTCTATCAGGACAGCTGTTTGGATAGTCATATGCAGTGAGCCAGCAATTCGAGCACCTGCCAATGGCTTAGAATTTAAGTATTCATGACGGATACTCATTAATGCAGGCATTTCTTCCTGCGCAATGAGAATTTCTTTTCTGCCCCAGGGGGCTAGATTGATATTAGAAATCTCGTAATCTTGTTTGTTGATAACAGCCATATAACACTCCTAAATCGATCGACCTGATGAGATACCTACTTAACTCACCCGATACCGTTTGGTAACAGATGAGCGTCGTTATGAAATCCGAAGTGGAGGTTCGAGCCTGGGACTACTTATAAGAAACTTAGTCGCGCAACGCTCCTCGAACAACCTTAAATATAACAAACTTACATGGCGTCGAATATACAAAAACTAAGACAAAGGCCAAATTCCAGCCCCAGCCCGGACTAATAGGGGCTCCTTACCGGTGATATCGAGAATGGTGCTAGATTCACCCTGTGGAGGCTCGTGAGTAATAATGGCCTCTAACATGGGGCCAAAAGATGCCTCAATCGCAGCGGGGTCATTGAGGGGGCTTTCCCCTGATCGATTGACTGAGGTTGTGACAATGGCCTCATTAAGATATTTTGTGATCGATAAACAAAAATTATGACGAGGTATCCTCAATCCGACGGTTTTTCTCGGTTGCCCTACCAATGAAGGAGGTACATTGTCATTCGCTGAAAGTATGAAGGTATAGGGACCAGGTAGGAGCCGCCTTAATAGATTTTTGTTTGAAGGCGTGAGGGGCTGACAATATTGAGACAACATCTCTAGACTCGAACAAAGTAGACTCATGGGTTTAGCCTCATCACGAGCCTTGATCTTAAAAATTTTCTCTATCGCTTGAGTATTTGAAACTAGACATCCCATTCCATAGATCGTATCGGTTGGGTAAGCGATCACGCCCCCCTTTTTTAATAAGTTGGCTGTATCAGCAAGGGATCTATCGTTGATTGATTCAAGAACAATAATCATGCTGAATCAACCCTTTTTTTATAGAAACGGTCTTGAACTTCATTTGACAGGGGAGGGAGTATGCCTTTTTTATATGCTTGCGCAACGGAGATTCCCGTCACTGTAAGGCCATCGGTCAATTCGCCCGAGGAAATCCGTTCGAGGCATTCATCAAAAGGCTCTCTTCGAACCATTAGTTCCTCGTCGTTTTCAGATCGGCCATAGCAAGGACTTAAGCCCTCGGCTAGAAAAATAAAAGCTTCTTCGTCGGTCTTGGAGTTACTAGGTCGAAAGTAGCTAAGAGGTTTCCAGGATGTCGCCTGTAACTGACATTCCTCTGCAAGTTCGCGTTTCATACACTCAAGAGGACTTTCTGTCGGGCTTCCTCCGCCTTCAGGAATCTCCCAAGAATATTCTCCGAGGGGATATCGCCACTGCCCGACAAGGACTAAGCGATTCTCACCATCTATTGCTACTACCCCACATGCCTGATGTTTGATCGCAACTACCGAATAGATACCCTGGGCTCCTTGGCGATGACAAAAGGTATCTTCTCTCACTGTTATCCAGGGAGAAGTATAGATTTCAGAAGTTGCAATTAATCGGTAGGGATTGGGATTCTCTGGGATGGGGAGTGGTATCAACATCGCACAGAGTTTACCTTAAATAAATTAATTGAAAAAGAATTAGTGTCTTAAATTTAGTCGATCTATTAATTTTTCATATCGAGATTTATCTTTTTTCTTGAGATATTCGAGTAGTCGTCGTCGCTGACTCACAAGGATCATGAGCCCTCTTCGAGAGTGGTGATCTTTGACGTGAACCTTAAAGTGTTCATTGAGTAAATTCAACTGCTCAGTGAGAATAGCAACTTGGACTTCAGGAGATCCAGTATCGCTATCGTGAGTTTTAAAGTCTTGGATGACTTTTTGTTTTTGTTCATTAGTAAGGGCCATAGGGGCTCCTAGAGCGGGGATGATACCCGTCACCACAAGGAGCAGTCCCGATGCCGCTTCAAGGGTCAAAGTCCAAATGATGTTGGACACAAGTTAGTTTAAATCAAACGAATTGGAATTGGCTCTATCCTTGGTGCGGATAGAGGGACTCGAACCCCCATGCCCTTGCGGGCACTAGAACCTGAATCTAGCGCGTCTACCAATTCCGCCATATCCGCTTCAAAGATGAAGGTCGGTAGACCCTAGAGCCTACTGAGGACGAATACTTAGACTACCGTCACTAGGCCAATTCGACAACGATAAAAAGTCCTTACCAGTCACCATATGGTATGCCGTTCAATCCAGTACCTGATGCTAGCGAGTAAACATCATAAATATGCCCGCCTCCCCAACTCCGAGATTTGGGGTCATCGGAGGTACTTCTTAATCCCCATTCTGCTTTACCCGTGAAAGGATCTGTAGGGATACGCCTGAGAAATTTAATTTTTTTGGATGTACTTCCAGTTGCAGCAACGCCATCAGTAAGTTCTTCAAGAGTGGATGGGCATAAATTGTTCTCGGAAGGAGGGGCCTTGATTTTTTGAAATTCTGCAGCCTTTCGGTATTCATCTATTGCAAGCCTTATTTCTCTCAGATTCCTTGATAGTTGAATCTCCTTATCTCGCCTAATACCATTTTTAACCAAAGGAACTGACGCTGAGGCTAGGATGAGTAAAACAGTGGCGGTAATGACCAATTCTAGAAGGGTGAATCCCTTAGCGTTTGTGATTTTCATGATTACTGAATATTGAAAAGCGAATTCACCCAACGTGCCGATATGGGGTTGGCTCCAATGAAGATACCTGCCCTTTGAATAACTATGGGCGCATTACCTGATTGGACGGCAGTTAAAGCGAGGGAGAGCAAATTACCACTGTCTTCCCCTTGTCCATTTCGCTTGAAGCTAATACGGCAGATACCCGAACTGTCATCGGTATAATCCAGAGTCCCTGAATCGTTAAGAAGAAAATCCCCTTGCTTGACACTTAGAATCTTTAGTCCCGGTGGGATAGACAGATCTAGTTGACCCGAGGTAATACCAGCTCCCCCACTTATATTGAATTCAACAGTGAGGTTATCTCCCTTGATTGCTTGCGAGACGGGCGGGGACATAAAAATAATCAAATCAGAGTCCGTAGGTTTGGTCTTTACGGGAACAGCTATTACTTTTCCAGTCGCTAAGTCTGCTTTGGGGACAATTCTCAAGGTCTCTTTGATTGATTCCGGTGGAATCGAGATAGGCATCTCCTGGGCATTGACCTTTTTTTCTATTGCAGGTGAAACAGGATTAGACTCAATGGGGGTAGCGGGTATTTCCTTTTGGTTATTTTTAATCTCTTTGGGTGTTGAGGGCTTAGAGTCTCCCTCTACATTCTCAGGATTGAAGCCTTTAAAGTCTGTTTCCGTGAGAACAGGTTTCCTCACTTGAACGGCCCTAATGGTTAAAATCACATCCGTTTTGGCCTTCTGATTACGAGTATTGCCTATCAATCTACCAATAAGGGGCATTTCTGATATTCCCCATATGCCCTGGAATTGCTTTTGCTCTTCATCCTTGAGAAGTCCTCCAAAGATAGCTGTTTCTCCATCTTTTAATCGAGCTGTTGTTTTGATTTCTCTTCGACCTAGGTCAGGCCGTCCGGGAGTCGAGCCCGCCTTGAGAGTTGTCACAGAAGCTTCTATTTTGAGAGTTATTTCGCCGTTGTAATGAACTCTAGGTTCTACAGCGATCTTTACCCCTACGTCTTCATAGCTAAAAGATACTTGCCCTAAGCCTCCGAAACCTGCGGCGTTGGAAGAACCCTGGGTTCCTGTTTGATTGGCTCCCAAAAGTCCACCCGTGAGTGCCGACTGAGTAGTGCTGATTTTGTCCCCGATGTTGACTTCGCCTTTTCCGCCACTGACAGTTCTGACGTTAGGACTGGCGACTAAACGCGCATCTCCGTTGCTCTTGAGAAAATCAAGGGCCAAGTTTGGAAATAGGGTTCGAATATTGGCAGACGAAATAGAAAGGGTACTTGATGCTGAATTTAAACCACTGCTTTGGTTGACTGTGGTAGCTCCTATGCGAAAAGTGCCTGAATCATCGCCCGCACCAAGTACGGGAAGGAGCCCAACTTTCTGAAGGCTGCTTTCGGTAACTTCCATAAGTTCTAAATACACCATTACCTCAGGCAGAGCTTTGTCGAGCTGACCAATTACACGATCAGTTATTCCTAGTTCTAAGGGTTTTGCTTTGATAATAATCGCATTCATACGCTTATCGGTGAATACCCTGAGTTGAGGAATTAGAGTAACTAAAGTTGCACGCACCTCATTGGGTTCTGCATTTGATAAAAAGTAGGTTTTAATAATTTGATTCTCGAATTGCTCCCGATTTTGGGGAGTAGCCTTGAACACCATAATGGTGTTCCCATCCACAACTTTATAAAACATTTCATTTTGTAGCATCAATGTATCAAGGGCCTTATAGAATGAGAGGCCTTTTAGATCGATAGAGATGGAATTATCTTGAAAACTTGTGTGAAGAATCACATTTATACCGGCAGCCTTACCCAGGGTGCCTAAAATTTCTTTAAGAGAAGTGCGACGGGTAAATGAAATATCAATACCTTCCAATGAATTAGGATTAAGAAGAAGAGTATTTTCTTGTTCAACCCGAGCTTTAATATCGTCAACATCTTCGGGAGTAGATTGAGTTTTGGATCTTTCGATTTTTTGTTGAAGTCGCAGAAGCCAATCCTGAGCAATTTGATTATCAAAATTGAATGTGAGTGCCTTAGCGACTAAGTTCTGAATTGCTATATCACTAGCCCCTTTTCGCTCCAGTTCTTGGGCTTCCCTTAATACTTGTTCAGCGGCTTGTTGGGCAGAGCGCTGAAGACCTATTCGAGCTTTCACATTCGAAGGATCGTTTTGGACAATGGTGCGATACCCCTGAATAGAGTCTTCATATCGGCCCTCTTCAAAGGCTTGGTTAGCCTTTTGGAGAGCACAACCTAATTGCCCTAAAGTAAAAATTATAAGAATAAAGAAAGACTTAGTATGTTTTGAGATTGTCATAGTCACTCTCTAGTATCTCTCAGAAAAGGGGGTTTGAATAAATCTACCTAATTTTCAAGCGTGCTAGATGGCGCCACGAAGAATAAATCAGGATATTTAAGGTTTTGAAATCGTACAGCATCTTCTTTTATTTCAATTAATTTCCATCGGCCTCTTATAATCGATCCTATTTTTAAATTGATAGGTTCTTCTTCGTTAATGAATGCTGCAGATAACCCCGCCTTACTGCTTCTCAGAAACCCAATGTATCTGTACTCATTGGGAGCTGCAGACATCTCTAATTGCCGGTCCTGTTCTAACTGCTTCTGGGCAATCTCTTCATCGGTAGGTGGAGGAGGTGGAGGTAGGGGCTTAGTTTTCTTTATAATTTCAGGGGGTCTAGGAGCGTCGAATAAAAAGGGATCTCTGAGTAGTTTGGGTATTGGGGGTATCTCAGAAGATTGGTCTAATGCAGAAAGATCAGGGAGTGATCGTAGACCTGCCATAGAAATCAACTCTGCGCCTGGAAGAATTTTTTTGGATTGACCAGAATTCGGCCACATTAGTAGGCCCAATAACACTGCTAGAACTGCCATACCTAATTGGACTCTTCGATTTGTAAAGATCTCTTGCTTCATACTTGAAAGCGAGATGGTCAGGTTTATTTTTTCCAATAAAATTCGAAAGAGATTCATTAGTAACCCTCACGCGATGAAACGTCAGGCTTTTTGAAAGCTCTCAGGTTCACGGTGAGCTTCAAACCCTCTGGAGACTCTTCTAGACGAGCCTCTCGGACAGCATAAGGAAGCCCGGCTTTTTCTAAAGAAAACATAAACCCGCGAAGATCATTGTATATTCCAGTTGCGACTAATTCAGATTCAATAGATTCAAGTTCTATGTTTTTTTGTCCTTCCCTCGATGGTCTGGCGTACTTGACACTTTGCAACCTGACATTATTTTCCTTTGATAATTTATGCAGCTCTCGACTCAAGGAAAGCTGAAGTTCACTTGACGGGATATTTGGTAAGAGACTTTGAATGCGGACTAAGGAATCTTGGCCTTGGCGAATCTTATTTGATAATTTGATGAGATTGTCGAGCTGATTCTTTTTATTGGTAAAGTCTAGTACAGAGTCCTTTTGCGCTTCTGTTTTTCTTATAATTGAATTTTGTAGTTTTGGTATAACTATAAAAATTGAGCATAAACACAAGGCCCAAGCTAGAGAACCCAATATTAAATGCTTAGTAGCCTGATGAATCTTTTCCATTAAAGTTCACCTTTCTCACTGGGAGTGGGCAGGGTGGTTGGTGGAATAATATTTTTGACGGGAAGCGTCATTTCGAACTCCCATCCGCCCTGAGGCCCTTGGCTTTCTCTTTCCAAGATAAGTTCCCTAAAGATCGGGCTTGAACCGAGCTTTTGGATAAATTTGACTTTACTTTCTTCCGTTGTAGATTCTGCTTGGAATTTAAGCACAACTTGCTGATCTACGCCCCGTGTTTTCTGAATATTCCTAACTCTTACTCCGTCAGGTAATGCACTTTCGAGTTCATAAAGAAGTCTAGACCAAGGAATAGTCTTTTCCTGAAGGAGTTTTTCAGCCAATTTCCATTTTGGTGTCTCACGGTCTATGTCAAAAACTGATAATTGCCTTTGGATTTCCTTCATCTGGCTAAGCGAAAGTTCTATTTGTTGAGTATTTTGAGAAGTCACATAGGAAACCGAGATAATTCTTATACCCATGAAAAGAAGTATTATGGATACCAGAATGAGCAAGGGAATCCCTGATAGCCATATATAACGACCCCACTTGCTTTGCTTGGGGTTCCACCAAGATCTAGTTGTAATAAAATTTATTTCAATCGGTTTAGGGCACATGGGGACTGCCTGTAAAGATATCTTCTTCGAGAAACACGGGCTGATACCCGCTGATGGCCCATGGCGTCGAAGATCCATAAATATATAATTTTGGTTTTCGAGACCAAGTTCGTTCCAAATACGCCAAAGTGGGATATATCCTTTCTTGGCTCCAAGTCTGAAGATTTGCTTCCTCTGACCACTGACGGAATAGATTTAGAGAGTCGTTCCAAGCGATCACGGTTCCACGATATCGACCATGCTCACTAGCTGAAAGACTAATAAGACACGAAGGCTCCTCTTTGGTGGTGACAAATAAGTGGTTTGCAAGGTAGCACCATTTAGGGACTATGGATGAAGCCTGGAAGCCCAAAGACTGTAAGGTCTCCTCAATAGTCTCAACGAGACTAAATGGCATTCCGCTCAGGATCCATCCTTTTCCATTCAGCGGGTGAGCTATTACTTTAAATTCGCTGTTTACGGCTGATAGTTGCTGGTATCTCCACAGAAAAAAAGCCGATTGGGACTCTGAATCTGACGGTAAATCCTCAATAGACTCAATAAGATAAGAAGGAACTATAAAATCATCAAGAATCACTCTGCAAGGATGAGGCGGGATATCCAATAAGGCTTTCTCGATGCATTCACCGATCTGACTAAGGCTTGAGGGGTATGAGATTTGGTTAATCAAAATCCTCGAAGGCTCAATTAGTATTGCGCCGGATTGTTTTTGATCCAAAATGGAACTCATACAGCCTATTTATCCTTGTTTTGTTGCATTTTTTTGAAAATTCTTTCCGCTCTATTTTGACCCAAGAACCACCCCCAACTAAATAATGCTATGCCTATCAAGGGGTAGAAAAGACTCTTGAAGGGGGGATCAATATTAGCCCACTCAAAAATGTGCAAGAAGGTATCTCCAAGATGGCAGGAGTATTAATTCTAACCCCCAAAAGACCCTTTCCCTTCTAGGGGGCTGACGTGGTATGAAAGTAGAAGGTGTTTTCTACAGTATTCCCCTAATCTCAAGACCTTGGAGCTACCCCCCTTTGCGTCTCATTAGCATTGAATTACATGGGTTTAAGTCATTCCCGGATACCTACAAATTAATGTTCAAGCCAGGTATGACCGGAGTTGTCGGTCCCAATGGATGCGGCAAGTCTAATATCGGGGATGGGATATCGTGGGCCTTAGGTGAACAAAGACCTACCGTACTGAGAAGCAGTGAAATGTCTGAAGTGATTTTTGCGGGAACCATAAAGCGAAAGGCTATGGGGTTTGCTGAAGTGAAGGTTCTAATGGAGATGCCGGATCAAAGTAATCCATCGATCATGAAAGAAATATCCATTTCCCGAAGACTCTATCGGGATTCAAATAGTGAGTATCGAATCGATGGCAAAGAATCAAGATTAAGAGATATCCAAAATCTACTCATGGATACAGGAATGGGCACGAGAGCTTATTCATATATTCAACAGGGTCAAATAGATTTGATACTTAATAAAACTCCACAAGATCGAAGATCTTTAATTGAAGAAGCTGCGGGTATTACTCGCTATAAGGTCAGAAAAATTGAAGCAGAGCGACGGCTAGATGATACAAGAGCTAATCTCGTTAGACTCGATGACGTAATTCATGAGTTGTCCAAGCAAATGGGAAGCCTAAAACGACAAGCTGCTCAGGCCAAAAAGGCCGCTGCAATTGATTCTGAAATCGAAAAATTTCAGAGAATTCTCCTGGCAGGACGCTGGCAAGATATTGAAAAGGCGAGAAGAGATATCCAAAAACAACGCGATGAAATAGAACGCCAAGTGGGCGACCTCACCGCTCAGGTCGCTGATAAGGTTTCTGCAGTTGAGGGGCTCAAAGCTGCTCTAGAGAGGCAACAGCACTCTCAAAATGAGCGCGGAAGAAGCATTATGGCTTTGGATCAGAGACTCTCCCTGAATGAGCAAGAAAAGAAGTTCCAAATACAATTTCAAGAAGAAGCCAAAGTGCAACGGCAACGGCTCTCTGGTCGATTAGAAGAATTAGGCATACGACAATTGTCCGAATCCAAAATGCTAGCTGAGCTTGAATCCCAACTAGTCGAGGCGAATAAATCTTTAGAAGATAAAGAGGCACTCTTGCGAATCTCGGACGAAGCCTTAACCCTTGCCTCGGGTATTACTCGAAAGTTAGAACTCGATTTAGAGGAGATACGGTCTCAAAAAACAAGCTCTCAAAATATTAAATTGACCCGCTATCAGGAGCGACTTGAGGCATCTAATACGTCTCTTCAATCTGTAGACGAAAACATTCGTAGGGCACTTGAGTCACGGGATATCCTGACAGCGAAAGATTATCTTGGTCAGGCTTCAGAATCTCTCCAAAGTGAAATTAAAACTAATAATCGCTTACTTGGAGAAAATTCCGACGCTGCCATTGAACAAGATAGTGCACGGGACTCAAAAATTGCCGAGCTTTCAATACAATTGGCTACAAAACAAACTCACGTAGAAGAACTTAGAAATTCCAACTTCAAAACAGCACGAGATCGCGACGCTTCGTGGGCACGAAGAGACGCGATCCAAACGCAGTACAAAGCAAGCCAAAAAACACAATTTGAACTTGATGTAGAACGAAAACGGTTGATTAAAGATGAGGAAGACTTCAGGATAAAAAGCGAACAGGCTGTGGTTCGTGTTGCCGAGATAGAGGTTGAAGTTCAAAACTTATTAATTCAAAGAGAAGAGTTTCAAAAAGAACTCACGGATTATCAACCCATCCTAGAGACCGAAGCAGAACAACTCAAAGACCTCGAGAGGGGAACGCGTGAATTCCAAGAGGTGCTCGATAATGCCCGAAATCTTAGGACTGATATCGTAGTCAAAGCAACAGAGATTAATGGTTTTCTTGACACCCTCTCAAGGGAAATTGAAATAGCTTTCAGGATGGATCCTCAGGCTTTTATTGCCACTATTTCCGAAGAAGAGCGCAATCTCTGGAAAGAAGGGGAACTTTTTTATCAAACACAAATTACAGAGCTACAAAGTAAAAGAATGGACATTGGAACCGTGAATGCATTAGCTGTTGAAGAACTAGAAACTTCAGAGTCTCGCCTGACCGACATGATCGCTCAGCGACAGGACGTGACGGAAGCAATCAAAAATCTTGAGCTTACAATCGATGAGATTAACGAGACATCAAAAGCTAGATTTAAGGAGGCTTTCGATTTTATTAATGAAAAATTTAAAGAAGTATTTGTAGATCTCTTTGGGGGAGGTACAGCTAAATTAACCCTTGATGAAACAGAGGATATTCTTGACTGCGGAATCGAGATCATGGCACAACCCCCAGGTAAAACACCCAAAACTATCAACCTTCTTTCTGGAGGCGAAAAAGCCCTAGCTGCAATTTCTTTACTTTTTGCTATTTTTCACTTCAAACCATCACCCTTTTGTATTTTAGATGAAGTTGATGCGGCATTAGACCAAGTGAAGACCAAGAGTTTTGCTGAACTCGTAAAAAAAATGTCCAAACAAACCCAGTTCATAGTTATTACTCACCAGACATCAACAATGGTGGAATGCGATTCCCTCTACGGCGTTACTCACTATGAACCCGGATGCTCTCAGATCGTCAGCGTTGAGTTTGCAGAGGCAAAAAAAATAGTGGATGTCCAGTAGGGACGGTCCTATTTTTTACTATCCTTTCGTAAAACCAACTTGATAGACTCTTCTAGAGATGGCGCTGGATCAAGCGCTCTGATTTGGTTTATAGCCTGCCGAATTGCGTCGTCCCGGTAGCCTAGATTGATTAGGGCAGATTTAAGATCCTTTTCTAATGGACTTGAAAGAGAAGATTCCAAAATTCCATGGAGTCCCGATATGCCGCCAAGTTTCTCACTCAACTGGAAGCATATTTTTTCAGCAGTCTTTTTTCCTATACCTTTGATTGATACTAGGTAATCAATATTTCTTGCTTGAATAGCCCGAATGAGTTCGCCATAACTCTGTGATCCAAGAATATCCAAAGCTAATTTTGTACCAATACCGTCAACTTGAATAAGTTTCATATACAATTCTTTTTCTTCCAAACTATAAAATCCAACAAGACTAATATCATTCTCTCTTACAACAAGTTCGGTATAAAGCAGTACAGAAGATCCTTCAGGCGGCAAGTGTGCGAAGGTAGATGAAGAAATCGAACAGACATAGCCTACTCCTGCGCATTCGATAATCGCTTGATGGGTTTGCTTGCTGAATAATGTACCTTTGACGAGACCTATCATTGTTTAAGGATATCGAGAGTAGCCAACGAATACATTCATAGTTAAACTAGATTCAATGGGGCTGTAGCTCAGCTGGGAGAGCGCTGCGTTCGCAATGCAGAGGTCGACGGTTCGATCCCGTTCAGCTCCACCACTCCCTATAAGCTCGCCCAAAGTGATGATTTGAGGGCGATTAAGTCAATGATTCCATGATCTCAGATAATACCTGCGGGCTTGGTTTTAGCGCCTGAAGATCGAGAGTCGCCAAGGGTTCGTCAACCAAATTTAATACTTTGTTGAAATCAGGAGACCCAGGTCGGATATAAAGGAGCCCCGTAAGAAGTTCGTTCTTTGACAAGGACTCTTTGATAAGTTTCGTTGCGGCAACGGCATCTGTTGGATCATAATTCTCATGAATATTTCTGAAGGTCACTTTTGAACCATCTGGGAAAGAGACTGTTTTAGACTCACCTGCAGGTATCTCGACGTTCTCTAATTCATTGAAGGCCACGAAACCTAATTCATGGAGAGGCATCTCGTGATCCTTAATATTTTTATAGGATTTAGTGGAGCTGTCGTGATTATTAAATGTGACACAAGGCGAAACAATATCAATAATTGATGTCCCCTCATAAGCAAAAGCAGCTTTTAAAATTGCATTCATTTGTTTGGGATTACCACTAAAAGATCTTGCAACAAAGCCGCAGCCTAATTCGATGGCTAGCGTTACCGGATCAATAGGCTCTAAAGAATTAATACTCCCATATTTGAGAACAGAACCCTTGTCGGCAGTAGCTGAGAATTGGCCTTTGGTTAGCCCGTATACTCCGTTGTCTTCGATAATGTAAACGATGGGGACATTGCGGCGAATCATATGGCACAATTGTCCCAAGCCAATGCTCATGGAATCTCCATCTCCGGAGACGCCTATATTGATTAGGTTCCTGTTTGCCATCGATGCTCCAGTGGCAACCGAGGGCATTCGACCGTGGACAGCATTGAAACCCCAAGCTTGATTAAAGAAATAAGCCGGTGTTTTAGAGGAGCAACCAATACCGGAGAGTTTAGCTACCCGAGTAGCATCGATGTTCATTTCCCATGCAGCATTAATTAATTGTGCTGTGATTGAATCGTGGCCACACCCAGCGCAAAGGGTAGACTTTGAGCCAACGTAATCTTGTTTAGTGAGCCCTAGCTTATTGCTAGGAGGAACAGAACTGGCCGTGGGAGCGTTTGACATGATCAATCCTATGATTTAGAAACAATTTCATTGACTATTGATTGTGCATCTAGAGCTAGTCCGTTGTAGTGAAGAATGGAAATGAATTTAGCAGCATCAGCAGGATAAGCTTCCTTGAAGAGCCCAGCCATTTGACCATCTCGATTTTGCTCTACGACATAGATCATTTTTTTAGATTTGATAAACTCGTCTACTTCGCTGGTGAATGGGAGGGCGCGAAGCCTCATGTAATCGACTTTGCGGCCCATGCGACCTAATTCGTCTTGAGCTTCGATGACAGCAGGATCGCTTGAGCCAAAAGCGATGATGCCCGAGTCGCTACCATTACCCCTTAAAATGGGTTTAGGCACAAAACTTTTGGCAGAGTAATATTTGCGTTTCAATCGGTCTACAAGGGCAACGTAGTCCTCAGGCTTTTCTGAATATAGTGCTCGATCATTGTGTCCGCTCCCTCTTGTAAAATAGGCCCCCTTTCCTCCCGGGGTACCGGGTAGAGATCGATAGGGAATTCCATCATTATCCACATCACGATAGCGAGCAAATTCTTTGATTTCGCTGAGTTGCTGTTGATTTAACACTTTTCCACGATCGTAAGGTTTGTCTGGATAAGAGAAGGGGTCAGACATCCAATTTTGCATTCCGAGATCCAGATCCGAAACAACAAATATTGGTGTCTGGAAGCGCTCAGCTAAATCAAATGATTGGTATGCAAATTCGAAACACTCCTGCATGTTTCCTGGATAAAGATTGATGTGAAGGGTATCGCCATGGCTACACTTCGCACAGATATCAATATCTCCCTGCATGGTCCTGGTGGGAAGACCAGTCGAAGGACCAGTTCTTGCAACATTAAAGAAAACTCCTGGTATCTCACTGAAGTATCCTAATCCAATAAATTCGCTCATAAGCGAGATACCTGGACCAGACGTCGTAGTCATACTTCTAGCCCCAGCCCAGCCCGCGCCGAGAACAGCTCCCGCAGAGGCTAACTCATCTTCCATCTGAACTACAGCGTAGGTAGATTTTCCATCAGGGGTTTTACGGTACTCCTCTAGGTAATCAATGAGGCTCTCTGACAAACTACTAGCAGGTGTGATGGGATACCAAGCAAGGACAGTCACCCCAGCAAACATGCAGCCAATAGCTGAAGCCTCGTTACCGTCAACGATTATCTTGCCGAGAGTCTTATTATCCCTAACGACCTTGAGGGGACTTGGATTTTTAATATTTTCTTTAGCCCAGAGGAAACCTGCTTCGATGGCGGCAACATTGATTTCAATAGCCTTT
Organism: Holophagaceae bacterium; assembly: GCA_023257195.1. Lineage (GTDB taxonomy): Bacteria > Acidobacteriota > Holophagae > Holophagales > Holophagaceae > Acidiparvus > Acidiparvus fluvialis. The sequence goes on along the minus strand of JALRCU010000009.1, from coordinate 36,152 downwards.
GCTTTACCCTTAAGTTGCTTTGCTATGGCCTTCTTTGCCTCTTCGGGCTCAATATTTAACAAAAAACATGTAACTCCAACATAAATCATATTTTTAACTAATTTATGAAGTTTTGGCTCTGGGCAGCAAGCGGTAACAATTTTTTGAAAAGGGACAGGGCAATAAACGAGATCATTTCTTAATCCCTCAAGCTTTAACGGCTCGTCATAAATAACCAAACAACCCCCGTCAGCCTTCTGTACGTCTTCCTTAGCTGTTTCAGGGTTCATGAGTATCAACATTTCGTTGGTTGCCCTGCGTGCGGTATAGCCCTGAGCACTTGCACGGATGGTAAACCACGTAGGCAGACCAGCGATATTCGAGGGAAATAAATTCTTTCCACTGACGGGAACGCCCATTTGAAAAATTGAACGCATTAAAACATTATTGGCTGTTTGAGATCCAGATCCGTTAACCGTGGCAATTTGGATGGAAAAATCATTAACCCTTACATCTAGGGATGGTGATAAGGCGTCTGATGACATAATGCTCCTGAATACCTCCGCATCTTAATTGGAGTTGACACGGAAATTAAATTATCACACAAGGCATTAGAAAGCCCAATAAATAGAGGGATTCTCGACATTTTTGATTCTTAATTTTTAGGGCCAAAAAAAACGAAAAAAAAGGGATTGACCCTTCTGTTTTTTTCCCCTAGTCTTGAATTTATGAAATCATCCGATCTTACCAAGCGGCAGTCAGCAGTCCTGACATTCATAAGGGATTTTGTAAGAAAAGAGCGTAGGAGCCCCACTCTGACTGAAATAGCGAAGGGGGTTAGAACCCATGCTGTATCTACGGTTCATAAACATGTCCAACATTTAATTGAAAAAGGCTTTTTGTCTAGAAGCCAAGGGAAGGGCAACAATATTGTAGTCATTGCCCCTGATTCCAGCTCACATTTTCAAGATATGACTCCAAGTTCTTCTAGATTCATTCCCTTTTATGGTGACATCGCGGCTGGTTCGCCGTTGACCCCCGATAGTCGAAGTATCCCCCTCGAAGTACCGAATACCATCCATAGGAATAGAGAAGACTTGTTTATCCTTCGGGTCAAGGGCGATTCAATGACTCAAGATGCCGTTTTAGATGGCGATTTTGTTATCCTGCAAAAAAAATCTGAGTACAGAAATGGAGACAGAGTTGTCGCTCTGATCGATGGCGATGAAGCAACCCTCAAGGAATTCCAAAAGGATGCTGAAGGCATTTTATTGATACCCCATAACCCCAGCTTAAAGCCTATGCGCTATCAAGAGGACCGTGTAGAGATTCAGGGTAAACTTGTAGGAGTGATGAGAAGTTTTTAGTACCAATAAGTTACCAAAACTAAACCCTGGAGCATTAGTGAGATACTTAATAATAGGTGTGGTAGTCATGTCATTTAACTTATCAAGTCTTTTTGGCGGCACAACCCCTGATGGATCAGAGTTAAAAGAAGGCCAGTTGGCCCCTGTTTTTGCTGCTCTGGACCAAAATAGCCGATCAATCAATCTTTCGGAGTTTAAAAATAAATCAAATGTAGTTTTATATTTTTACCCCAAAGACGACACTCCAGGTTGCACTGCCCAAGCCTGCAATCTTCGAGATAACATCAATACGATCAAGGCAATGAACGCTGTGATTCTAGGCGTGAGTGCTGATGACGTTAAGTCGCATCAAGAATTCGCCGAGAAATACCAATTACCTTTTAGTCTCCTCGCCGATCCAAAAAAGGAAATAATCCAAAAATATGGCGTATCTATGCCCCTTGTGGGTATCGCGAAACGATGGACCTTTATCATTGGTAAAGATGGGTCTATTAAAAAAATTATAAAAGATGTGAAATCATCCACACATGATACGCAAGTCCTAGAGGCCCTAAGGCTCCTTAACCCCTAATCAGCGAGTCTTTATGCGCACTAGCGTATTGCTCGTAATCATAAGCGGTCTAGTAATTCAGACAACTGAACAGACTTTTGAGAAAAAACTTAAAGCAAGCCTTATAAATATGGAGTATCTTTTCTCTCAATCTAGTTCTAGCCCCATTTTTGGGGAAGCAAAAGAGAAAGGCCAAATCTTTGTTGGAGAGAAAGGCCAATTTCGTATGGACTATGATTCAGGGGTGTCCATCGTCTCTGACGGTCGAACGATAGTCCAATATGATCCCTCAACCAACACTGCTACTCGTTCATTAATCTCTGCTGAGGTTAGAACTCATAGTCTTTGGGATATTATCTGCAATCAAGAATCGAACGCAACCACACAGGTCACCAAGATAAATTCCAATGCTTATGCCATCAGGGGCCTGGGTATTACATCAAATAATATGCCAATTGAATTCAGATTTAACGATTCTTACCTTGAATCGATTCAGTGGGTTGATAAATCCGGAGGAACGCAGATTCTTTCTTTAGGTAAGCCCAAGGCTCTCCGCTTCGAAAATCGTAAAAGACTTATCTTGACTCTCCCCAATAAAACTCGTTGGGTAAAATAGTCACCTTCCGACTTCTTTTTTTATGAACGAAACAACATCGTTAGTGTTGGTTCCTGGTTGAAATACCTCCCGAACACCTAGGTCTTTTAAAAATGGAAGATCGGCATCGGGAATAATACCCCCTAGAAAAACAATAATGTCTGAGGCTCCAGCCTTCTTAAGATTTTCCATGATAGCCGGCACTAATTGATTATGAGCTCCGCTCAGTATAGATAAACCCAAAACTCTCGCATCCTCTTGGACCACGGCAGCAACAATTTGAGAGGGAGATTGCCTCAGTCCGGTATAAATGACCTCCATCCCTGCGTCTCTGAGTGCACGAGCAATAACTTTTGCACCTCGGTCATGACCATCGAGGCCAGGCTTTGCGATCACTACTCGAATTGGGACCATGAAACTCATTGTTACCTAACCATGTCGTGTAGGTAAACAATTGATGCAGATCCTCACCACTTATTGACGACTCTAAGACCCTCGTAGAGCCCAATTGCGACGGATTGCGCTAGGTTTAGGCTTCGAGTGAAGAACCCGACCATGGGGATCTTTATACTACTATCCCGGTATTCTTCAATAAGAGGTCGTGGTAAACCTGAAGTCTCAGACCCAAAAACTAAACCATCTTGGGGCTGCCAATCGACCTCCGTGTGTTTTCGGGCACCTTTAGTAGAAAATAAAAACAAACGCATACTCATATTTTTATTTTTAAAGTCCTCCCAATTATCATAAAAATAGGGATCTAATTTTTCCCAATAATCCAAGCCAGATCGCCTAAGGTAATAGTCGGATATCTCAAAACCCAAAGGCCTAATGAGATGCAACCTGCAGTTATTATTAACGCACAACCTTCCGATACTCCCCGTATTTTGTGGGATCTCGGGTTGATGTAGGACAATATTAAACATGGAGATGGCTATGGAAAATTGTTTGTTTTGCAAGATTGTGAATGGGACCTTGCCTGCACATATCGTCTATAGTGACGAGACACTCACAGCATTTAAAGATATTCATCCGCAGGCGCCTGTTCATATTTTGATCATACCAAAGCAACATGTAGATAATTTAGCAGGCATTTCTAAAGAAATGACCCCGGTTATCTCTCGTATTCCTGAAGTAGCAACTGTACTTGCAAAGGAGTACGGTATTGATAAGACTGGATTCAGGCTGCTCACAAATAGCGGAAGCGATGGTGGACAGACAGTCTATCACTTACATTTTCACTTGATGGGTGGAAAACCCCTTGGTCCAAAACTAGTTAAGGATTAATTCAATGGGAGCGATAAAGTGAACGTAGAACCCTCTCCTAATTCGCTTTTCAAACTAATAGCCCCCCCCAATTTATTCGCAAGTTGTTTTACAATGGACAGCCCAAGGCCGGTTCCAGGTATGCCTCTTGCAGAAGAAGTTCGATAGAATCTTTCAAAAATCTTTTCTTGTTCCATAATTGCGATTCCGGGCCCTTCATCTTGAACCTGTATAACCATGCGATCTGAAACCAGACTGAAACTAAGACGTACCTTGGATTTAGGATCGGCATATTTAAAAGCATTAGAGATAAGATTGTGTATCATTTGATAAAGACGCAGTTTGTTTGTTCTAATATCAATATTTTCTAATTGAGAATCTATTTCTGAAACCAAAGTGATTCCACGCTCCGAAGTTCTGCTTTTAAATTCAAAAAGAATCTCAGAAGTAAATTCATTGAAATCAAGTAAATCTTCTTTTTTCAGATTGGCCATATTCTCTATAGTCGATAAATCGGCTAAATCTTCTATTAGTTGCTGCATTCTATTAACCGATCTCTTAAGTATTCCTATATTTTGATTAAACAGATCACTTCCTCCTTCTTGAAGGTTCTCTAGAGCTATAGACATGGAGGTAATCGGGGTTCGAAGTTCATGACTCATATTGGAGATAAACTTCTGACGTGTTTCTTCCAGACGAACTCGGCGTGTAATATCTTCAAAAGTAATCAGAATATAAGTTACATTTAGATATTCAATCAATTTTCTTCTTAGAGATAAAACTATATATTTACGCTCAAGTGTGTACTCGTCGGCTAACCCCGACTTTATCCATTTCATACACTCAGGTTCCCTGAACACTAGGGGAAGCGGTGCCTTGAAGCTAAGGACACTATCTTCGCCAAGTATTCTATGAGCTGCCGTATTGTAAAATACCACTTGAATTTGGGACAATGCGGGCTCGTTATTAAATACAACAACCCCCTCTTTTAGTTCTTCGATGATCTGTCCCAGAGGGATCGGTGAATCTTGATGTTCTTTAGAACCCTTGTTGAACATGATTCTGCCTTGTTGACTATGTATAGTATGGGATGGCAAAGCCTCAAATTTGATGTTAAACGCTATTTCAATGAGGGTTTCTTTGAGAATTTCGTTTATTTTCTCCCTTGTAAGATTTCTAGTCTTTTCCATACTAAGTGGAATGAAGTGGCTTTTTTTGGCTATAAATGGCTTAAAGTGGTTTTTATGATTTTTACAAAAAGGACAATCATTCGATGTTAACACTCCGGGGAAACTCGCCAGCGACCGTAGATGAGAAGGGAAGATTAAAGCTTCCCTCGATCTTCAGATCGGCGCTTGAAAAACCACTTACAAGTAAGGACAAACCAAAAAAGATTGATGTCATTAATTTTTATCTCACTTCACTCGATTTAGGAAATTCTCTAGTTCTTTTCCCTCTATCGATTTGGGAACAACACGAGAAAGCATTAGTCAATCTTCCGTTTATGCATCCAGGAAAACGAAAAATGCTTCACAGTTTATCTTTTCATGGCTCCGAGATTACTCCAGATAATCAAGGACGTATCGTAATTCCGCAAAAATTAAGAGAGCAGGCTAGGCTTGCCGGAGAAATATCTATTTTAGGAATGATCGATCACTTAGCTCTATGGAATACTGCCTCATATCAAGAGTTATCCTCCAAAGATCCGGTGACTTCCGAAGATCTTATGACCCTATCAAGGCTGGGAGGCTAAATGATGACCCTTACAGTTCCCATGCATGTCCCCGTTTTATCAAAAGAAGTTGATACATTCTTGGGCCAAAATTGCGAATCAAACTTTTTAGATATGACCCTAGGCTTTGGTGGTCATGCAGAAATTATTCTGAAAGATAAACCACCGTCCTTCAGATACATTGGAATCGACCGGGATCCAGAAGCGATTGAATTCTGCAAAGCGCGGTTCGAAAGCGATCCACGCATCTCAATTTTAAATAGTAATCATGATGATGTGTGGGGTAACGAGACGTTCGAACAGGCTAAGGCCAGCTTTGCACCGATAGGTTTCGAATCTATTCTTGCTGACCTAGGAGTTTCTACTTATCAACTTAAAAAAGCAGAGAGAGGGTTTAGTTTTTCAAAAGAAGGCCCCTTGGACATGAGAATGGATAATAAAAATGGGCTAACTGCCCTGGAGTGGATTCAGCGCCAAGACGAATCAACATTAGCTTATGCTCTTTGGATCTACGGAGAAGAGCGCGCCTCCAGGCCTATAGCTCGATCTATATTGAAAATGCTTGAGTTGGGTCAATTGCAAACCACTCTAGACCTAGCAAGAGCCGTCTACCAAGTTTTACCTCTTGAGATAGCTAAGCGTAAAGGGCATTCGAATCCAGCGACTAAAACCTTTCAAGCTATTCGGATTGCGGTGAATGGCGAACTCGATCGATTGAACTATACCCTACAAAATGCATTTAAAAATTTGGCACCTTTGGGCCGAATGGGGGTCATATCTTTCCACAGCCTTGAAGATCGCATAGTGAAGCATACCTTTAGAAAAATGGCGGGTATCTATGATGGACCAGGGCGCCTTTCACCAACAAAACTTATTAAAGAAGCTGAAATTCTAACTCCCAATGGAGTTGTCCCAGAAGTATCCGAAATTGAATCTAACCCATCATCGAGATCTGCTCGATTAAGAGTGATCTCTAAGTTATAAGGACCCCTTATGTCAACATCTGCTAGAAATCTGCATGGTTCCATCAGTATAGTTAGAGTTTTATCGCTTATCTTGGCCATTCTTTGCCCATGGCTAGTAATGCTTATCATTAATGTAGAGGCCATTAAGGTAAGTATTATGACCTCTAAAATCCAGTCAGAAATTCAAAAAGAAGAGGAAATTAAAAGCTCCCTAAGGATCAGTCAAAGCAGGTTTCCCCTAGACCAACAAATAGAGGAATTCGCCAGAAATAGAAGAATGATCTTTGGCAAAAGTGGTCAAGATATCATCATGATCCCACGAGTGTTTAATTCCGAAGATCAAAGTATGGCCAAAATAAATAAAAACATATCCGTCAATTCAGTAATTCAAATACAACAGTAAGAAATACTTTTATCTTCTACTATGGTGCATAATAATGAAAGATTACATCCATAATCTTCTAAGAATACTGGATGGCATTAAGCGTAATTTCTCTGGATTTCAATCAGAAAATCAATCACATTCTCCTCGTTTAAGAATCATAAAAGCGATTCTATACGGTTGGATTCTACTTGTTATCTGTAGGCTTGCTCAACTTCAGATTTTTATGCATAGCGACTTGAGTCGATTGGCTAAAAATCAACAAATCGCAACACAACCGATCATTGCAAAACGTGGCAAGATTATCGATCGTAATGGTTTTTCTCTGGCTGAATCCATTGAGACTTCTTCTTTGGCAGCTCGACCTATCTTTTTTTACCCACAGTACAAAAAAACAGGGAAGAGTGTTATCTGGGGGGAGCCCGATCGATCTGCAGCAAAGTATGTAGCAAATCTTTTATCTCCCTTGATCGATATAGAGGCAAGCCGAATTGAAAATAAACTTCTCACAAAAAAACCATTCATATACATAGCCCGACCCTTGAGCCCCGAGATTACTCGACAGGTAGAATCTAGGGATATTAGTCGCTTTGGACTTACCCTTGAAAAAGTATTTGTTCGTTCCTACCCCAAAGGCTCGTATGCAGCGCAAGTAGTGGGTTACACAGATCTCGATGGAGAAGGCAAGCTAGGAATTGAGCAAATCTATAATGATGTGATTAAAGGACAAAACGGAGAAAGAAATGTTTATGTTGATGGAAAGAAGCGATTCATGGTCGATAATAATAGGGTTACCAAAGAGCCCATTGCGGGCTTCAATCTTGAGCTAACTCTCGATTCAACAATCCAACGATATGCTGAAGAAGCTCTTGCTACTGCTGTAACAAAAGCGAGACCTAAAAGCGCCTATGCCATAGTCGTTAATCCAAATACAGGAGAGATCTTAGCGGCAGCTAGTTACCCAACTTTTGATCCTAATCTTAGCGTATCAAAGTCCACTAAAACTCTTGAAGAAGCACTAGAATCTAGGAAATTTCATGCTGTCACAGACGGTTATGAACCTGGTTCAACAATGAAGGTTCTAACAATAGCCATGGCTCTTGAAGAAGGACTTGTTAGTCTGGATGAGTCTATTGATTGTAAGGGTCCCTATACGACCCCTTTTGGTCAGATCATCAGGGACCACGGAAAAAACGGGTTTCTGAAGGTGAATGAAATCTTGGCAAAAAGTTCTAATATCGGTACTGCTAAAATCGGTATGAGATTGCCAAAACAGGACTTTTACTCCTATCTTGATAAATTTGGGTTTGGAAAACCCTCCGGATTAGGAGTAGCGGGTGAAATCAGAACACCGCTTTTACCCGTAGAAGAATGGAGTGGAAGCACTCAGTACACCTTGACCTATGGCTATGCTTTATTGACATCACCTTTGCATGTATTGATGGCGGGCAGCGCTGTTGCCAATGGAGGCATATTGATGAGACCAATGTTGGTTAAAAATATATACGCCGAGGATGGAAGTATCGTTAAAAAATTTTCGCCCGAAGAAAAAGAGAGGGTTATAAGTGAGAAAACAAGCGCCCTAATGAGAGATATTCTTAAAGATGTTGTCACGGTAGGTACAGCAAAAAAAGCAAGATTGAATGGGGTAGATTCATTTGGAAAAACTGGGACTTCTTATAAAAGAGTTAATGGCAAGTACAGTGATGGTCGTCACCAGTACGCTTCGTATCTAGGTTTTTTTCCTGCCGATAAGCCCCAATATGGAATTTTAGTGATGTTAGATGATGCTCAGAACGGAGGCGACGGTGGAGATATTGCCGCTCCTGCTTTCAAAGAAATTGCTGAGAACATTATTAGGTACAAAAAGACGCCGACTGATACGCTAGTCGATAATCTGCCTATCACCTTAAAACTAGGCAACTGGCCCGATCCATCTCCCGAAGAATGGGTTCCTGACCTGAACAAAGTTCCAGATTTGAAAGGACTTAGTTTGAAGATTGCACTCCAGCGCATTATTGCTTCTGGGGGTATCCCTAGAGTATCTTTAGGGAACAAACAGACCACGATTCACAGAGTCCAATTTCAGGATCCTCAGCCTTTCACTGATCTTGAGAAAGGGCAAATTGTTAAGGTGATAACGGAGAACCCTTGAAATTATCTGATTTAGTCAAGGGATTGCACGTCGAGAACCCCAAGCAGACTTTAGATCCAACAATTCTTGGCATTACCCATGATTCGCGTAAGGTCAACAAAGGCTTTTTATTTGTTTCGCTCAAAGGCCAATCATTCAATGGAAACCAATTTATAGCCCAAGCAATTGAGAAGGGCTGCGTTGGGGTTATTAGTGAAGACGAGGTTTCTGTGCCTCCAGAAATAGTTTTACTGGTTATAAAAAACCTCAGGTCAATCATGGCTCAATTAGCTAAACGCTTCTACTCTTGTCCCGATCAATCTCTCAAATTAATAGGCGTAACTGGAACCAATGGGAAAACAACTACAACAACGCTCGTCCAACAGTTACTCACTCTTTCAGGATATTCATGCGGACTTATTGGAACTGTGGAGAATATCGTTGGCGGGGTCTCCATGGACTCGATTCGCACTACTCCTGAAAGTACCGATTTCTTTTCATTTCTTAGACAATCTTGTGACACAGGGGACCATTATGTATCCACCGAGGTGAGTAGTATTGGTCTTGAAATGAGTAGGGTAGAGGGAGCTCAATTTGCCGTTGGAGCCTTCACTAATTTAACTCATGACCATTTGGACTTTCATAAGGATATGGAAAGTTACTTCAATTCGAAGGCTAAGTTAATGCAGCAATCAAATAAATTCATCATTAATGTGGATGATCCTTATGTTCGAAGGCTCAAAACTTCAAGATCAGCCTTGACGCTAGGCATGGATAGCAATGCTGACTATCATATTTCGGGACTTTGCTTATCTCCGACAGACACCGAATTTCATTTTAGAACCCCTAAAGGCTCCTACTTTTTCAGAAGCCCTCTTCTCGGGAGGTTTAATGTATATAATTTAGCTTTTGCTCTAGCCATTTATTCAGAACTTGGTCTTGAGATTGGTAGATTACAACCAGTTCTAGATAGATTAGTTGGGGCAAAGGGAAGATTTGAAAGAATCAAAACCCCTAGTAATCAAACTTTTGGCGTCCTTGTCGATTATGCTCATACCCCCGATGCTCTTGAAAAAATATGTACTGAAGGAAAAAAATTAATCCTCAGTGGATCAAGACTTCATGTTCTATTTGGCTGTGGAGGCAACAGGGACAAAACAAAACGATCGGAGATGGCTCGAATTGTTTCCAACCATGCAGATGTGATATGGCATACCTCTGATAATCCCAGAGATGAAGACATCGAGTCCATTTTGGATGATGCTGCGGCAGGCCTTAGTTCAGTAATAATAAATAATGCATCAAGTTATCACCGAATTCCTGATAGATCTCAGGCAGTTGAATTTGCCATAAATGATCTTCGCCATGGAGATCTACTTATATTAGCTGGTAAGGGGCATGAAAATTACCAAGAAATAAAAGGTGTAAAGTATCCCTACAATGACAAAGATTGCGCGGAATATCATCTCGGGAAAAGATCATGAGTTTTTGGAATGTCGGTAAGATCACAGAGATTCTAGGTGGTGAACTTATCGGAGATCCGACAATTATCCCTAAAGGGATTTCATTTAATTCGAAAGAGATTCTTCAAGAGGAATGTTTTGTTGCCCTGCGCGCCAAAAGAAATGGACATGATTTTATTCCTGAAGCGCTTCAAAGAGGAGCCTCTTGTCTGATCGTAGACAATGTGGTCGACTGTAAAGTTCCTCAAATAAAAGTTAGAAATACAACTGAAGCTTTACAAACATGGGGTCAGCGAAGATTCGAGATCTTTCGTCCAGGTCAAGTATTTGGTGTGACCGGTAGTGCAGGTAAAACTACAACAAAGGAATTTCTATCTATAATGGTTAGTGCCTGGAAGACTCCGGGAAATTTCAATAATACGATTGGCCTACCACTTTCATTAGCCTTTTTTCCTTCAAATATTCACACCGCAGTTTTGGAGATGGGTATGAGTACTGCTGGAGAAATCAAGAGGCTTACAGAAATTGCCCCCTTGGATTTTGGGATCCTAACTGGTATTGGTCACGCGCACATAGAAAATTTCTCGGATGGCCTGAGGGGAATCGCAAGAGCTAAGGGAGAATTAGTTGAGGGTATAAAGAATCGTGGGGCTTGGGTCTATCCGGAAGAGGATGCGAATTGCCAATGGATCGCAGTGCAACCTTGGTCACAGCATTGTTGTGCTTTACCTGTCGGACCGACTAGTTCAAGACAGATCTTGAATCATGAATCTAAAGGACTTTTGGGTGAGTCTTTTATTTATCGAGGTCCTCACCATGAATTCTCAGTACAAATTCAATTAAAGGGCAAACACCACGTGATAAACGCCGCGCTTGCAATAGCTATTGCCCTTGAGTCGGGTCTCAGTGAAGAGCGAGCTATCTCAGGAGCTTTTGCTCTCACTCCAGAAGAGGGTAGGGGGAAAATCCACCACCTAGCCCATGGAGGTGTTCTACTTGATGAAAGCTACAATGCTAGCCCCGAATCCATCATAGCAACAGCCATTGGGTTAAAAGGACTGCCGGGTGGTGAATTGGTTGCAGTATTAGGCTCCATGCGCGAACTAGGACAATCTGCAGTTCAGCAGCATGAAGCAGTAGGCTCACACCTTAAGGCGTTGGGTTTTCATCGTTTGCTTTGTTATGGAGACTTTGCCACTTATTTATCTAAAGGATTCGGGAAAGGCTCAAAAAGTTTCCCCTCGTTTGTAGATCTTAAAGATGGAGCAGATGGTCTGGGTAGCATACCCGCTGGTTCTCGCATTCTGGTGAAAGGGAGTCGATATTGGAAGTGCGAGCAAGCAGTGGAGTGGATTCTTAACGCTAATCAAAATACAATAAAGTCTCCATAGGTTGGTTTGATGCTGGCAAGATTTCTTCTTCATTTTCAAGACATTGCGGGCATTAATGTCCTCAAATACATTACCTTCCGAACGGCTTTAGCGGGAGTAACTGCCCTCTTGGTTTCCATACTGCTTGGCACAAAGTTTATTTATTTTTTAAAATCAATTAAAGCTGCTCAGCCAATTTTAGGAGATGCGCCTAAAACACATCAGGATAAACAAGGTACCCCAACAATGGGGGGGCTTTTGATTATTTTTTCCATTCTGGTCGCTTGTATTCTTTGGGTCGATTTGACTAATGCATCTGTACTTCTTTGTTTATTCGCCCTTGTAACATTTGGAGGGGTAGGTCTTCTCGATGACTATAAAAAGCTATTAAAGAAAGACAATCTTGGTCTCAAAGGTAGGCAAAAAATATTCCTTATGATGATCCTTTCCTTCATCATAGCCGTTATGGTTATTCAATTTGACCAGAGGGGACCATCTTCTCTCGCAATTGCTTTCCCATTTTTAAAAGATTTTCATCCTTATATCGGCTTATGGATGGTTCCTTGGATTATGCTTGTGATCATTGGTACTAGTAATGGTGTAAATTTGACCGATGGCCTTGACGGGCTTGCTGCTGGAACGATTGTTATTGCTGCATCTGCTTTCACAATTTTGATTTATGTATCCAGCAATATTAAATTAGCTAATTATCTTGCTGTACCTTACGTTGCTTCTGCATCTGAATTAACTGTTGTTATGGGTGCAGTTGCCGGTGCGGCTCTTGGCTTCTTGTGGTTTAACGCCCATCCTGCGGAGATATTTATGGGCGATACTGGCTCCCTAAGTTTGGGAGCTATCCTAGGAACGGCGGCAATTCTTATAAAACAAGAAATCATCATATTGCTTGTTGGCGGAGTTTTTTTCCTAGAATCCCTCAGTGTCATTCTCCAGGTAGGAAGTTTTCGTTTGCGTAAGGGTCGCCGAATCTTTCGGATGGCTCCTTTCCATCACCACATGGAATTAAGCGGACTTCCCGAAACTAAAGTAGTCATTCGATTATGGATTGTAGCAATAATACTTTGCCTCTTGGGCCTTAGTTCTCTTAAGCTCAGATAATCTCTATGCCTCAAATTAACACCATCATTGTGGGTGCCGGTAAGTCGGGCTTTGCTGTTATTCGATTTCTTGCCGGACAGGATAGGATTACTCTCACTGACACCTTCAGATCCTTAGATTCACAGGAAATGACTTTACTTGCCCAGTTAAAGGTTGAGTATCTTCCCGAAGAGCAAGCGGTAAAGCAGATCAACGAATTTGATCGCCTAATTCTAAGTCCCGGCGTACCCCTTAGTAGTCCGATTGTTCAAGAGGCCCTTAATCGAGGTATTCCGGTTTTAGGAGAAATTGAATTCGCTTTTCTCGAAAGTAAGAAAAGATTTCCCCAAAGTAAAGTATTAGCGATCACTGGCACCAATGGAAAAAGTACAACTACTCACCTACTTTCAGATCTCATCAAGGGAGGCGGTAGACACGCAATAGCGTGCGGCAATATTGGGATTCCCTTTACAGATGCATTAGGACAGGCAGGTCCTGACTCTTATTTCTGTCTAGAAGTCAGTAGTTATCAACTTGAGACCGTTTCAACGTTTAGGGCTGATGTCGCCACCTTCCTTAATTTGACCCCTGACCATTTGGCTCGCCATAAAACTATGGATAACTATCGAAATGCAAAACTTCGCATATTCAATAATCAAAAAGATGGAGATATTCGCATTTCTCCTTATGGTAAACCGGAGATATCTCGACGAGACCAAATGGAGGTACTCAATTTATTTTTTTCACTCACCCCCATGGATCTTCCTGGATGTTTTCTTGATAATAAAGGAAATATTTGTCTCAACTTATCCGGAAACTCTTCGGAAATAATATTACATAAGGATCAGTTACTTATTCCGGGGCAGCATAATATTGAAAATACGCTTGCAGCATGCCTCATGGCTGCAGCAGTTGGCATAGGAATAGACTCCATTAGAAAAACCCTTGAAAGATATGAAGGCTTGAAGCATCGTCTTTCAATCGTTGCTCAACATGACGGCATTCGTTTTATCAATGATTCAAAAGCTACAAATGTAGATTCTACTTACGTAGCCTTAGACGCCCTTTGTGGGCCTATTATTTTATTGCTAGGTGGAACCCATAAGGGAGCCTCTTATAAGCCCCTAATCCCACTTCTAAGGGATAAAGTAAGTCACCTCATATTTATGGGTGAGGCCATTCCTTCCTTAAAGGCCGATCTTGGTTTACTGCCCCATGAGTCGATCCCTGATTTTCATGTAGCCGTTGACCGCGCCTTGCATCTTGCAGAAGCGGGCTCAACCGTGCTCCTGAGTCCAGCATGTGCAAGTTTCGATCAGTTTAGGGACTTTGAAGCCAGGGGGGAGGCTTTTGAGGCAATTGTTAGATCCTGGATTGCTAATCGAGCTTAAGATTACTAATTAATTTATCTATTCGCTTAGCAAGTTCGTAATCTTTCGAGGTTATTTCATTTTTGTCATGAGTCGTAAGAACGATATCTACGTAGCCCCAGCCCAACTTGACATCAGGGTGATGGTTAAGTTCTTCGGCCTGTTTTCCTATGGCTATCACAAGGTTTAGGCTTGTCATAAAATCTGGTGTTTTGATCTTGAGCTCCAGACGGTTATCTACTTCGATCCAATTACTCATACGATCTCCAAGGAGGACAAATAATCATTAATTTGCGAATGAAGTAACCATTCAGAGGGGAAATGGGATGCATCTTTAGCAAGAGTATCTAATTTGTTACGATCTAAGGTTCCGTCTAGAATCATCTGATTCAAATCGTTGTAAATTCGACCTAACTGAGGATCGAGGTCTCTAATTTTGGCCTCACGAACAACAAGCTCGTCGTCACCATAGATAAAACTATTTCTTATAGGAACTAATTCTTCCCATAGGGTCGGGCTGAAAGGCCCACCGCCAATCGAATTCAAGGTTTCAGAGGAGATAAATGCGATTTCATCTTGTTGTGCAATAGGTTGGAGAGCCGGATGATCAGTTTTAACGTTATGGAGAAATCCATTTTCTAATCGACCTTGAAAGAAATATTGGCCAAGTTCGAGGTTCAAAAAACTTTTAGTTTCTAGCGGTGCATGATGCCAAAAAAACAAGGCTGGTTTTTTATTGAACTGATACTCTGTAGAATCTTCCTCAAGTAAGGACGGTCCTTCAAGACGAACAAGAGTGCCAGTGGGAGTCTGAGTATAATCGATGATTTTCCCACTCAGGAAGCGTTCTTCGTCTAGTGCTAGGTGAACAACGGTCTGAGCACGCTTTGCTTCCGCTAAACCATGAATTCCGCCACGCGTAAAAGAGAGGCTTTTTTCAAATTCAGCTAAGACCTCAAAAAGGTGATCAAAATCCCGTGCAACAAAAAGCTGAGGTTGCATTGTCGTAATATCATAGACCGTATCTATACAATCGAGAGATAAGGGAATTTTTTTCACATTACTAGTAAGTGCATGCTCCGCTTCTTCAGTACTAGATAGCAATCCTGCTCCGAGTAATTTTGGATTATCTAAACTTCCCACCAGTCCATACTCTGCTGTCCACCAATAAAGACGACTAGCCTTGGTATTCTCGCTAATATATCGATGACTTGCCGAAGCAACCGCTAGTCTCTTTTCAGCCTCTACAACCTGATGTTCAGTTGAATTTGGATTCTCTTTAACAATACTTAGACTACGTATTGCCTCAAATACAGAAAAATCTTCTTTTGAAGGTATAGCTTTGCATCCTAATGAACCGCATCTCTGTACATAGTCAGCATATTTCTGATTGATAAGAATTGGTGAATGGCCAGCACTTTCATGAATAATATCCGGAGCAGGTGTGTAGCCAATGTGGCGATGGTCTCTGATATCTTCCGCAATGGCTAGGACCTTCCTTGACTGAAGTTCCGTGAATACCGACGGGGGAATGAAACCTCGGACGGCAACAGCAGTCCATCCAATATCCGCAAGACAGAGATTCATCTCGTCTAGGCTGGGTATTCGATTAGTACTAATTCCTGTCCTAGCTAGACCTTCTATGTAGTCTGGATGTGCACTTTCCTTTAGGCGCTTTTGTAATCGGGTTAGTATGTGCCTCCATACAGCGTGGTCTCTAGGAGTGTACTGATCGTAGTTCTGTTTAACTACGTATGCTCTTAAATGGTTGGGTAATTGAGCGATCGCTTTATCTGTAGGGGTCATGCTTCACTAACTCCCCAAACCTTAGACCCTCTAACCCAAGTTGACTTTATATGACCAGGAAGTTCCCATCCGATGAAAGGGGTATTGGCTGATTTAGACTTGATAAAATCCATGCTCACTTTGATTTTTTTATCAGAGTCAACGATAACAAAATCAGCCGGGGAACCTTTTTTAAGGGTCCCTAGATTCATTCGATCTAGATTAAATACTCTTGCAGGACCGCTAGTCATAAGTTCAATGAGCCTCATTCGGGTAATTACTTTTGAGTGAACAAGTAAATGTATAGATAGTGGAAGAGCGGTTTCTAGTCCAATAACTCCGAAGGCGGCCAGGGGTAGGGGAATATTCTTGTCTTGAAGGCCATGCGGGGCATGATCTGTAGCAATTGCATCAATGGTTCCATCTACAAGAGCCTCCATGATAGATTCAATATCCTTCTGAGTACGCAGGGGTGGACTCATCTTGTAATTAGTATCGAATTTAAGAAGTTCTTTATCTGATAGAGCAAAATGATGGGGCGTAACTTCGCAGGTTACATGAATACCTCTTGATTTGGCCCGTCTTATAAGTTCAAGTGAGCCAGACGTACTGACATGGGCTACATGAAGATGCCCACCTGTTTCTTCTGCAAGAATAATATCCCTTGCGACCATTATTTCTTCGGCGGATGATGGAATACCAAGGCAACCAAGGGCTGCACTGACTTCACCTTCATGAACGTAGCCCCTGTTGGACAAGTTTAGATCCTCTTCATGGGCAACGATCGGAACGCCCAGATGCTCGCTGTACGAGAGAGCTCTTTTCATGAGTCCTGCATTCATGATGGGAAAGCCGTCATCACTGAATGCCACGCAGCCTGTTTGCTTAAGTAAGCCTAAGTCGGCAAGTTCCTCGCCCTTAAGCCCCATCGATACTCCACCAATAGGAAAATATCTAGCTAGATCAGCCGACTCTGCTTTCTCCATCATGAGTTTGGTAATCTTCACAGAATCATTTACTGGAGAAGTATTAGCCATTGCACAGACACTAGTAAAACCTCCCGCAACGGCCGCCCTTGAGCCTGTGGCAATAGTTTCTTTGCGAGTATGTCCAGGCTCTCTAAAATGAACATGAAGATCAATAAGGCCAGGAAGAACCCATTGTGAGGCTACGTCGATAAGCCGGGCATTCGCGCTGCTGGGGTGTTGATGTAAAGTGGGTCCAAGCTCGGCTACATACCCATTTTCAATCAGGATATCGGTGATGCCGTCATGCCCCTGAGAAGGATCGATCAAGTGCGCATTCTTCAAGAGAAGAGCATTCATCTTTTGTTCCTCACACTTCATTTTAGCCTAGTGAGAACAAGCGAATGTTCAGTTATTCCCATAATTTGTCGGCTCTTTGGCCATGATTACGTCATGGGCATGACTTTCTCTAAGTCCGGCATTGGTGATTTGAACAAACCGGGAGCACGAAATAAAGTCCTCAATATTAGCTGACCCCGAAAGACCCATACCGGCTCTCAGTCCACCAATAAGTTGAGTGACCACATCATTTAATTTGCCCTTGAACGGAACTTGACCCTCGATACCCTCAGGCACTAATTTATTTATCTCTACATTCTCCTGAAAATAGCGATCTTTACTTCCAGCTTTCATGGCCGCCAGCGATCCCATACCCCGATAGGACTTATAGGTTCGCCCCTCAAAGGTTATCGCGTCCCCCGGCGATTCTTCGGTTCCCGCAAAGAGCCCGCCCAACATTACTGAATTGGCTCCAGCAGCAATTGCTTTGGAAATATCACCGGAACACTTGATACCTCCATCGGCTATACAAGGAATTTGTTTTTCTCTACAAGCTTTCGAGGCTTCCGCGATTGCTGTCAATTGAGGCATACCGGCTCCAGTAACTACTCGGGTAGTGCAAATAGAACCTGGTCCGATACCAATTTTTATACAATCAGCACCAGCGTCAATGAGCGCTTTGGCGCCTTCATATGTAGCAACATTTCCTGCAATTAAGGGGACGCTGGGGAATTTCTCTTTCAGGTCCTTGATGGATTGGATAACTCCTAAACTATGGCCGTGCGACGAGTCCAAACAGAAAAAATCAACCTCAGAAGAAATGAGAGATTTAGCTCGTTCCATCAATTCTGGACTGACGCCGAGTGCCGCTCCTACTCTTAATCGTCCCTGATAATCAAAGTTAAGAGCATTCAACTCTCTGCCCAAATCTGACAATATTTTTTGGTCTTTTACCTTTTTTACTTCAAGACACTGGCTTTCGATCGATAGATTTTTGTGAATTACACCCACTCCGCCCATTTGGGCAATTGCAATCGCTAATCTGCTTTCTGTGACAGTATCCATTGCAGCAGAAACGAGGGGAATGCTAAGCTTGATATTTTTTGTGAGCCTCGTAGTTAAATCAATGTTATTAGGATGTGTTTCTGAATATCCCGGGATCAAAAGAACATCGTCAAACGTCAAAGCTTGTTGGATTGGCAAGGTAAGCATGGGGGCTCTTCTCTAAAGATGTGCAGTAGGCATCACCTTGCGGTTTATTTTCTCACGTATCGACCTCTTGAGACAAATCCAAGCCTCTAAACCCTCTGTATGAAGGGTTTTAACTCCGATTTCGCTAAGAATTTAAAGGTAATTCCAAAAGAGAGGTTAACTAACTAGATATTTGATTGACTTAAATTCCTTGATGGCTTCTGGGGGATTAGTGGACTTGAAGATTGAATGTCCAGCAACAAGAATATCGGCACCCGCTTGAATTAGTTCTTTTGCATTCTCTAAATTGATCCCCCCATCTACTTCAATGAGGAAGGTCTTATTGGCTCGCTGCCTTATGGATACAAGTTTTCTGATGCGATCCAGCACTTCAGGCATAAATTTTTGGCCACCGAAACCCGGATTGACGCTCATGAGAAGGACAAAATCAAAATCATCAAGGTAGTCTTCAAGGACTTCGACGGGGGTTTGGGGTTTCAAAACAATGCCCGCCTTTGCACCTGCTTGGCGAATGGCAGATAGAACTTGCGATGGATCTTCTGAGGATTCATGATGGATGCTAACCCAATTTGCACCAGCTTTGATGAATTCTTCTACATATTTTTCTGGATTAACGATCATAAGATGACAGTCAAAAGGAAGGGAACTTTTATTTCTTAGCGAGGCGACTACCGGTATTCCTATGCTGATATTGGGTACAAAGCTGCCATCCATAACATCAAGATGAATTACATCAGCACCCGCTTCCTCTACCATCGACAGTTCGCTCCCAAGATTGGAGAAATCTGCACTTAACAAAGATGGCGCTATAAGTATTCTTTTGGCCGTATTAAGCATTAGATAATTATGAACCCTATTCTTAGATAAATTATATGCCTTTTATTGATCAACCTATCATTCCTGTCCCGAAATCCAAATCCGGGAAGTTTTTAATTGGCGCAGTCGTTCGAACCCAACTTGAAGGATGTTTTCGGGAATCCAAATTAGATCGGCATAAGCGCCGGTCTTGATTATTCCCATACGGGGTTCACCCAAAGCCCTACCTGCTTGGCGAGTATAGGCATCTATTGCTTCAGTGCGTGTCATTACTTGGCTTGGAAGAAATCCAAGCGGAGGTTGTTGATATTGGTCTTGACGAGTCTCGGCTGCCGCTATCGTGATATAGGGATTAGGGCTTTCAACGGGAGTATCGCTCCCTAAGACTAAAGTTACATCATGGGAGAGCATGTTTCTCCAGGGGAATGCCTCATCCAATCGATTTTGACCAAGTCTGCTTGGTGTCCAACTATGATCTGATGTGCAGTGCACAGGTTGAATAGAAGCTATGATATTCGCTGCCCCCATCTTCCTGATGTCGTCCGGAGCTACGATTTGAGCATGTTCGATTCGAGGGCGTAGAGATGAACTTTTGAAAGGTCCGTATCGAGAGAGGATTTTGATAATTTCATGATTAGCAGCATCGCCTATTGCGTGAATGGCAGGCTGATAGCCAGCATTTAAAACATGCTTGACAACTCTATCGGTATTCTCGAGGGAGGTAATCCACAAACCTCTGTTGAGAGGATCATCGGAATAGGGTTCAAAAAGTCGCGCTCCTCGACTTCCTAGCGCCCCATCCATATAAATTTTTACACCTTGGATTTTAAAACGGGTTTCGAGAGGAGTAAAAGGCCGAATTAATTCATGTTTGATGAGGGCATCATTATTGACGAGGTAGGCAAAGACTTTGATCGGCAGTTTTTTTTCTTCATCGAGACGCCTGTAAATATTCAACTCTTCCTTGTTAACTCCCATATCGCAGACCGAGCTGAAACCGAGGTCTTTTAGATAATTGAGTCCCAATAAGATCCTTCGAGCGATGGAAGTGTCGTCAGGTAGAGGAAGAATCTCCTGAACAAGTGAAGTCGCCTTATCGACCAGAATTCCCGTGGGATTCCCCTCCTTATCCCGAGTGATATGCCCACCAAGTGGGTCTACCGTTAGCTTGTTAATGGAGGCTAAAGATAAGGCCTCGCTATTTACCCAGACGGCGTGACCATCTACGCGCTCCAGAATGATGGGATTGGCAATGTCAAGATCATCCAGATCTTGAGCAGTAGGAAAACTTTTTTCCGGCCAAAGGTTTTGATCCCACCCTCGACCAATGAGCCAAGACTGCTTATTTTTCTTGGACCATTCTTTAATTTTCTTGAGAACTTCTGCTTTATCTTTGATGCCGTTGAGTTGCAGTTCTTCCAAACTGCTTCCAAGGCCTACTACATGGCCGTGGCTTTCAATAAGTCCCGGGAGAAGCGTCCCCCCACCGAGATGAATAACTTCGGCTTTGGGGTACTTTTTAAAGAGAAGGCTTTTAGGGGCAAGATCAAGTACCCTATCGCCCTGAATGGCTACTGCCTGACCCCTCAGTAAAGCGGGTCTTTTTTGATTCTCTCCCCATACATCTGCACCTGAAAGAATCTTGATTTGGGCCTGGGGAGGGGGCAAAGGGGGCATTACCATAGGCATTAAAAACACAAAAACCTCCCGAGAGCTTTATCTAGTGGATCGTTACCATTAAGGGTACTTTATTCTAATGGGACACCATGTACAATAAAGACTTTTTACATCAATTAAAAAAATCTCTTCCCGCCGAAGATTCAACGGATAAGTTGCGACAAGCAAAATTCAAAACCTCATCCGGAATACCCCTCAAAGATATTTATTCACCTTTAGATTTATCTGAACTTGATTATAAAAAGCATATTGGATGGCCTGGTCAATATCCTTTCACGAGACACGTCCATCGATCCGGATATCGAGGAAAACTTTGGACTATGCGACAGTATGCAGGTTTCGGTTCTGCCTCGGAAAGTAATAGTCGGTATAAGTATTTACTCAGCCAGGGAACAACTGGCTTGAGTGTTGCTTTTGACCTACCAACTCAAATAGGTCTCGACCCCGATAACGAGATGTCCCTAGGTGAGGTAGGTAAAGTAGGGGTGAGCATCTGCTCATTACGAGATATGCGAACACTTTTTGCTGATATCCCACTCGAAAAAGTCAGTACAAGTATGACGATTAACGCACCCGCAGCAATCTTATTCTCCATGTATTTGGCCCTCGCTAAAGAAAAAGGTATTCCATGGAAAAACCTAAATGGGACGACCCAAAATGATATTTTGAAGGAATATATGGCCCGGGGAACATATATTTTTCCGCCTACACCTAGCCTAAGACTCGCAACAGATTTAATTGCTTTTTGTTCAAAGGAAGTACCCCAGTGGAATCCTATATCTGTTTCTGGCTATCACATACGTGAGGCAGGTTGCACTGCGGCGCAAGAAATAGCTTTCACATTAGCGGATGGAATTGCGTATGTCGATGCGGTCCTTAAATCTGGGCTTAATATCGACGATTTTGCATCAAGGATTTCTTTTTTCTTTAATGGACACAATCAATTTTTTGAAGAAGTAGCCAAATTTCGAGCTGCACGAAGGATGTGGGCGAATATTATCAAAGATCGATTTGGTTCAAATAATCCTAAATCTCAAATGATGAGATTCCATACCCAAACTGCGGGAAGCACCCTAACAGCTCAACAGCCCGATAACAACGTGGTCCGGACGGCATTACAGGCTTTTGCAGCGATTTGCGGAGGTACTCAATCGCTTCACACCAATGGTCGAGACGAAGCCCTCGCTCTCCCTTCTGAGAAAAGCGCTCAAATTGCACTTCGAACACAACAAATACTTGCCTATGAAACCAAAGCAGCCGATGTTGTTGATCCCTTGGCAGGAAGTTATTTGATCGAACACCTTACGGATGAACTTGAAAAACTCGCTTATGAAATCATTGCGAAAATTGACGATCTAGGTGGTATGAATATTGCTATCGAAAAAGGCTATCCTCAGAGAGAAATACAGAATGCTGCGTATCAGTACCAGATGTCTTTACAAAGCAATGATGAAATTATCGTTGGAGTCAATCAGTTCGTGAATACCCAAGACTCTGAGGGACTAGAATTAATGAAAATGGATACAAAACTCAGCGATCAGCGATCCCAAGAGATAGCGTCCTACAAAAGGACACGTTTTATGCCTCCTATTTTAGAGGCTCTCAAGCGAATAAACAGTGCTGCCCAAGGGCATGAGAATTTATTACCCCACATTATCGCTGCTGTTGAACTCGAAGCTACCGTAGGCGAAATTTCTGATGTGCTGAGAGATGTTTTTGGCGAACATCAGGAGAAACTCATTTTATAAATCAGGAAAACTATGACTAAACCTTCTTTACCTATAGTACGAGTCGATAAACTTTTGGTCGTTTATGTGCTGCTATCCGTTTTTTTTGGATTATGGATGGTTTACAGTTCAACTGCTTTTCGCATGGATGAATCAGGTCTTGACTCGTCTATTTTAAATCTTCTCCGATTCGATTTTGGAAAGCAAGTAATCGGGGTATTCCTAGGAGGATGCGCAGCTATATATCTTTCATCTCTTGATCCTGAATCAACCTACCGAAATCAAAAGTATGTTTTCGCACTCCTGCTCATTTCTGTTGTACTTCTTATTCTTGTCAAGATCCTAGGAGTTACCGCAAATGGAGCTAAGCGTTGGCTAGCTCTTCCTGGTTTTACTCTCCAACCCTCTGAGCTTTTTAAGCCTGTTGCGGCAATTCTTACCGCTTTTCTAGTTACCAAAGAGAATCATCCACTAGGCGTCCACCAAACCAAAGATTGGATTTTTGTATCCAAGTTAGTTGGCCTCTTTATTATTCCTCTCCTTTTAATCAACAATCAACCCGATCTGGGAACAGTTATCACCATTACGGCTGTCATTTTGGGTGTTCTTTTTTATTCGGGTCTTCATCGGAACGTCTTTCTAACAATGAGTGGTTTAGCCTTAGGTGCTTTCACTTATGCCATTATTTCCTCTCCCTTCAGGCTTATGCGAGTTAAAAATTGGTGGTCAGCAATTCAAGATCCTCTTAATATCAACGATCCCTCAGGATCAGGTCATCAGATTAAGCAGGCACTCATTGCCGTGGGCAATGGCGGAGTTTTCGGTGTAGGCCCTGGAGCCGGACGTCAAAAACTCTACTTTCTTCCTGAATCTCATACGGATTATATTTTTGCAGTGATTGGAGAAGAACTCGGCTTGATAGGCTCGCTATTGGTCGGCGGACTCTTTTTTCTAATCATGAGTCGGTGCTTCAAAACTATATCGCACGCCACTACCCCATTCCTAAAATCTCTTGCCCTTGGGCTAACTCTCTTGCTTATTGTTCAAGCTCTGGTCAACATCAGTGTTGTTTTGAGTCTTTTTCCCAGCAAGGGGATTCCCTTACCGTTTATCTCTTATGGAGCTAACAGCGCCATCTCAAGCCTTATTTGTGTCGGTATTCTCTTGGGAATTTCGAAACGAACTCACGATAGTTCTTTATCCTAGGGTAATGTAGTCATCGTCTTCATCATTACGGTGAGCGATTGATGAATCGTCGTCTAAAATGGTCGCATCCTCATATATATTTTTAAGTTTTCTACTAAATTTATCGGATTGTTTGAGTCTTATGTCTTCATTAAGGGTTAGCGAGGTACGGCCTAAGCCCCTAATTTGATTACTCTCAATGCCTAACACTTGAGCGATAGATCTGAGAGGGTTAGGAGAATGGAGATAGGTGAGATCAGTCGACCAGACTAAGGCATCACTTTGGATTCTGAGATCATAGATCACCAATCTAAGATCGCATATTGATTCCCTACCGTTCGGACTCGCTAACATAAAAGTTGTACTTGAATAAAAATCTTGAATTCGTTTTACTATCGACTCTTTGCTAATGATGGACTCGTCAATTGTCCATAACCAATGGCCACATGATGCCAACTCGCTAATGGAGGAAGCAAAAGT
The DNA here is from genome assembly GCA_023257195.1 of Holophagaceae bacterium. GTDB lineage: Bacteria > Acidobacteriota > Holophagae > Holophagales > Holophagaceae > Acidiparvus > Acidiparvus fluvialis. The sequence continues at coordinate 11,701 of JALRCU010000009.1, read as the reverse complement.
GGGAATACGTGCACAGCTTTTGACCATTAAGCCCGAGGGTAGCCGCATGCTCAACCGCCCCAGAAACTCTTTTTCGGAGATGGGTAATTCGTAACGACACTGAAAGTCGATGAATTCGTTTAACCCCGTAGCCCCTGGAGCCAGCAACGGTGCTAATTCAATCATGGGTTTAGGATGTTTACTAAAATCATATTTGAATAAAACACCTACACTTTGAAAAGCGCGAAGAAATATCCTCTGAAGTTCAGGCGTTCCCAAGATTGCAACAAGGCTTCCTTTTGCATATGTAAGACGGTAGCGATATGTGGGTTCTTCTTCAGGGTGTATTGCTCTTTTGCGTCGGTGTCGAATCAGGAGTTCGTCAAGGTAATTTATAGAACTCCTCACGCTAGGATTATGAGCGCTATTGCGGAATAACTCGGCGCACTCCTCGAGAAGACCCTCTTTTTCTATTTGGTCAAAAAGGACGGGTAATTCCTCAAGGGAGTTCGCATCCAAAATTCTTTTAACCTCGATTAGTAAAGGTGCCCATTTAAATGGTTCCCCTGCAGCTTTCAAAATCTCGTTGAGCAACTGCTTACGTTCAAGGGCACTCTGCGGAATCTCTGGTAAAGCCATGTTTTTCAGCATATAGAACTTAAACCTTTTTGGGGAGTTTTGAACAAAATTTGTGTATATCTCTCAAAAATATAAAAAAAAACATTGATACTCTAGGGTGAGCTACTTTGACCCCTTTTTCGGGCATTCGGATTATTTAGGCTATGGTTTTAGCTCTGTCTGTATAAGGATTATGGATATGAGTCTTTCTAGCCTTTATCCCCCCAGCCCCACGGGTGAACCAACGCTAAAATCGAGGGTTTTAGGGGAATTAACCAAGAGAGAAGATACCTTACAGGGCTTCCATTGGAAAATCTTTCTTCTAAAGGACGCCTCCCTTGTGGGTGACCCGGTGCCAATGCACAATGCTTATGGTCGGAGTGCCTTATTTCGGGCAAATGAAGTTGTTATTAGGCCCTATCGAAGGGGCGGATCTCTTCGATTTATCAATAAAGATTGTTACCTCTCTCCTAAGCGATTTCATAATGAATGGCTCATTCACTCAAGGCTCTATCGTGAGGGTTTTCCGACGACCAAGCCTTTAGGATACGCTTACCGATCAATAGGATTCGGCTTATATAAAGGCCTCTATTTTTCTGAAAGTGCGCCTGCGAAGCCTTGGCCCTCTTCATGGGCCCTCAACAAAGATGAAGCCTCCGGTTTAGTTAATGGCCTTCTAAGTCTATGCAAAAGGGGTATTTGGAGTCCAGATCTCAATGCCTCGAATATCCTCAAAGATCCGTTGATGGGCATCCTTTTCATAGATTGGGACATGGCTGGAGTCTCGGCCCTGAAGCCTCAACAGCTTCTAGATCGCTACAAAAGTCGCTTATTGAGGAGTCTTGAAAAATTAGGGGCCCCTTCCGAGATTCAATCAATAATAAGGGATATATCTTGGATGAATACGTATGATTGATCTGAACTTAAACGAAAAAACTTTCAAGATCGACGCTCCTGATGAAATGCCACTCCTATGGGTATTAAGAGATGTTCTTGGAATGACGGGAACTAAATTTGGTTGCGGTGTAGGAGTTTGCGCTACTTGCACAATCTTAGAGAATGGAAAAGCTGTGATGGCCTGCCAAATCACGCTAGAAAAAACTAAAGGAAATCGCTATACCACTATTGAGGGCTTGAGTAAGGACGGCGATCATCCCGTTCAAAAGGCATGGGTTCAATGCGACGTTGCACAGTGTGGCTATTGTCAGCCAGGCATGATTATGGAGGCCTGCTCATTGCTAAGTGAAGTTTCAAGCCCAAGCGAGTCGGCTATCAATAAAGCTTTCTCTAATCATATTTGTCGTTGTGGAACGTATCCAAGAATCAAGCAAGCCATGAGCCTTCTTGTCAATAGTGGCAAAAAAGAATGAAACGTCGAACCTTTCTTTACTCTTCTTCTGCGCTAGGAGCATCGGTTATGGGTCTAAAACCTATGGGTTTAGATGAAAAGGCAAAAGAAATTCTTATCTATCAGCCGAATCCGCTCGTTTCGGTTCAATCGGACGGAAAAATTCTCATAACTGTTACCAAATCAGAAATGGGTCAGGGCGTGCGAACGTCGATGCCAATGATTTTGGCTGAAGAGATGGGAGTTGACCCTGCCATCTTTATCCTTCAGCAAGCATCCCCGAGTTCTAAATATAAGGGAATAAGCCTTGGAACTGGAGGGAGTACTAGTCTTAAAACAATGTGGACTCCACTGCGTAAAGCTGGCCTAGAAGTCAAGGACGGTTTATTGAGGGCGGCTGAGATCTTTTTTGGGGTCAATCGTGATCAGCTCTCGATTCGTGGATCATCAGTGGTGACTAAAGATGGACGTTCGGTATCTTTTGGTGATTTAGTACCCATTGCGGTAAAGCTTGAACCTAATAAATACTTAGAGCCACTTAAGAAAGTTTCGTCTAGAAACTATCTAGGGAAGGACCGAAAAAGGGTCGATGCTCCTGCAATTGTTAATGGTTCAGCTCGATACGGTATCGACATGAGGCCTAAAGCATTAAAGTTTGCTGCCATAAAACGTCCACCGGTATGGGGTAACACCCTTAAAAGCTTTGATGCAACGGTTACCCTATCTGTTCCTGGCGTTCGTCGAGTCGAAGTAATTACCGCAGGGGTAGCTGTGGTAGCCGATAATTCATATGCGGCTTTTTTGGGCAGAGAAAAACTTAAAGTTAGATGGAATAGCGGACCCCATACCGCTTTTGATAGCGACGATTACCAAAGGCAATTAACGCAAAACCTTGAATCTCCTGGGAAGGTAGCCCGAAAAGATGGTGTCTATCCCGAGCCTCATAATGATTTTAAAACAATAGAGGCCACATATTCTTTCCCGTTTCATGCTCACGCACCCCTTGAGCCTATGAACGCGACAGCTCATGTTACCCAGACAGAAACACATGTATGGGTCGGCTCACAGTGGCCCGATGCTATCGTTCCTCTAGCCTCTAAGATAACCAGTCACCCCCAGGAAAAAGTAAACGTTCATGTTCCCCTACTAGGTGGAGGGTTTGGCCGAAGATCAGCTCCCGATCCGGCTTTGGAGGTGATTGAATTGGCCAATATTCTTAAAACACCAGTTCAAATCATTTGGGATCGAGCCGACGATCTTCGCGGTGGTTATTATCATCCCGCATCTATCCATGGAATGTCAGCTTTACTTAATCCAAGCAAGCAGGAAGCACTGTATTACTCTCATAAAGTTTCTTCTCCAAGTATTTTGAGAAGCAGTAATCCTAAATCTCCTGATCTAGCCGTTGTTAATACTGAACTTCTCGGTGCCCGAGATGTGCCCTATGGTATCGATGCTGTTGAGATTTCATACCATGAGCTTCCCCTTCATATTCCTTTATGGTGGTGGAGGGCGATACAGTTTGTCCCTAATATTTATGCTCGCGAGTGTTTCATAGATGAAATTGCCCTCTCTTTAGATCGTGACCCACTCGAGTATCGGCAATCCCTATTGAGTAAATCTATTCAAGATCCAGCACTACTTGAAAGATTAATGAATGTGATTTCGATAGCTAAAGAAAAATCTAACTGGCCAAATCCCTCTAGAAAAAATCGAGCACTAGGGGTCGCATGTATGGATTATGAAGGAACTACCGTGGTTCAAGTAGCGGAAGTCTCTGTTTCTAAAAAACGTTTCAAAATCCATAAGATCTATACCGTTATTGACTGTGGGCTCGTTGTTAATCCTTTGGGCGTCAACGCTCAAGTGGAAGGCGCCATAGTCTGGGCTCTGTCCGCTCTAAAGTCCCAGATACATTTCAAAAAAGGTCGAGTAGTTGAGAAGAACTATAAAGAATATCCCGTCTTACGTTACTCAGAGATGCCCGAAGTCAACACTACGATCGTTGATTCAGATAGGAATCCTCAAGGAGTTGGAGAACCTCCAGTGCCGTGTGTAATTCCTGCTGTCCTAAATGCTATCGCTAGAGCCGGTGGCCCAAGGTACAGGTCCCTACCAATTACAAAGCGATGAAAGAACATCAGACCCTAAGAGCTGTTTTAAAATCGACCGAACTGCCCCTTGTGCTAGCGACACTATGCAAAAAGGTCGGTTCTTCGTATCGGGGAATAGGCGCCCGGTTGGTTTCGGATGGGACTAGGATCTTGTCAGGGTCAATTAGTGGAGGATGTATCGAAGCTGACTTGGTCCTGAAAGTGAAAGACCTACTTAAGACTAGGCAAAGTCAACTTATCAGTTATGACTTAACAAGTGAAGCCGAGGATCCCTTTGGTTATGGGATGGGTTGTGATGGAACTATTTCCGTTTTACTTCAAGATTCATTTCAATTCGAGCCATACTGCCAGGCGATTGATTTGGCATGTAAAAACAGACAGGAAGTTTATCTGACGACTAATCTCACCGAAGGTTCAAATTTAGGAGAACAAAAGATCTTTTATAAAAAGCCTGACGAAGATTCAGAAATTCTACTCGAGCAATTTACTCCACCTATTTCGTTGGTACTTTTTGGGGGGGGAAGGGACGCCGAGCCCTTTATAGGTGTTGCAAGTATTTTAGGTTGGCACGTTTACCTCTGCGACTATCGGAAAGGCCATCTCCCGGAAGATTTAAGATCCCCCTGTGTAACAGCTATTCATGGGTCACCCCAGCAGATTATCCAGCAAGTTCCTTTTGATAAATCGACGGCCTTTGTCGCTATGACACATCAACTCGGAATGGATATAGAAATGGTCTCTGAAGTGATGAAAACCGAGTCCTTTTATATCGGCCTTATGGGCCATCGGCAACGCCTGAGGGACTTATCGCTTACTGGCTTAAAACAAGATGGACGACTCTATTCTCCAATTGGACTTGACCTGGGAGCAAGGGAACCCTCTCAAATTGCTTTATCTCTTTGCTCTGAGATTTTGGCTATCTATAACGGCACTAAGGGGAGTTCATTGAGTGCTATTTCGAAAATAAATCTGTGAGTGAGCGCAAATCGGATTTTTCTGTCGCCGTATTAGCTGCAGGACAGGGCCATAGACTCGGGTACCCCAAATGTTTAATGCGCCGAGGTGATGAGTATCTACTTCTAGATCTACTTGAGCAAGCGAGCGGAATTAATCCTAGTGAAATCATTGTTATTCTTGGAGCAGGAGAAAACATTATTAAGCCCATGTTACCTCAATGGTCCCGGATTATTGTAAACCACCAGTGGCATGAAGGCATGAGCAGTAGTATCCGATTAGCCCTTAAAGCAACGAATCAAAAATCCTCAGGCGTCCTTCTCATGTCGTGTGATCAGATCCTAATTCGAACACATCATTTGGAGCGAATCACATCCCTATTGCCCCGATATGATTCAAGAACAGCCTGTATCGCATCCTCCTACAATGAAACCTTCGGGATCCCCTGTTTTATTGGCGCCAAACACTTTTCACAATTCGACAACCTCCATGGAGATCAAGGAGCTAAATCAATATTAAAAACCCTCAATCCGTTTCTGGTTCCTATCGAGGAGGCTTTTTACGATGTCGACACTCCTGATGATTTGAAATTCATTCTCCAAAAGAAGAGGGCTTTATTCGACGATAGTGAGAGATAATAGAAGACCAACTACAAGGTAACTTATGCAAACATTCCTGACGCCAAATAGCCTAGAAATAGCCTTGACGCAAAGATACGCAACCAAAAGGTTTGACAGTTCGAAAACTATACCGAAAGACACATGGGTAGCTTTAGAGTCTTCATTGGTAAATGCACCGTCATCTTATGGAATCCAGCCTTGGAAATTTATTGTTGTGACGCATGAAGCCTTAAAAAAACAATTACAGCCTGTTTGTTACAACCAACCTCAAGTCATTGAAGCGAGCCACTTTATTATCTTTGCTTCCAAAACCAATCTATCGCATCAAGATATCGATCGTCTCGTGGATCGTATTGCCTTTGTAAGAAAGGTAGCCAAGGAGAATTTGTTGGACTACAAGAACATGATGTACGGTTCACTTGATCGACAGACTGAGGACGAGAGGAAAAATTGGAACAGTCGTCAGTGCTATATTGCTCTTGGTCAATTTATGTTGGCGGCATCCCTTTTGGGAATCGATACCTGCCCCATGGAGGGTATCGTCTCGTCTGAAGTCGATCAAATTCTCGGGCTTCGTGAAATTGGCTATACCTCCGTTGTAGCCTGTGCTGCTGGATATCGAAGTTCACAAGATGCTACAGCCGTCCTCGCCAAGGTTCGATTTCGTAAAGAAGAAGTAGTGATATCCAAGTAGGTCTTCTGTCCATGATTATGCTGCAACATTAATCTTCACTGATAAAATCTAGGCATTTTCGAATTACTTTGGGGCCTTGATAAATGAAGGAAGTATAAATTTGAGCCGCCGCCGCCCCTCCTGCTAAAACCTTGCGAAGATCCGCTCCGCTTGTGATCCCTCCACATGAAATAATGGGCATTTTATCTTTTGTAAATTTAAGAAAGTGTTGTTGAAGCCAGAATGAACGATCAAAGAGCAGGGGTCCACTGAGTCCTCCGGGCTGTTCTCCCAACCAAGATCGTTCCGATTCAGGGAGGAGACCTAAATCAGTAGTGGTATTCGTTAAAATAAGGCCTGAAAATCCCTCTCCTGAAACAATGCCAACAATTTCTTCAGCATCTAAAGGATCTATATCTGGAGATAACTTTAAAAAGATAGGTAAGTTGTCCTGCCGATATTGAGAGCGTTGACGAGATATCTTTTTGAGAAGTTCTTTCAGAAGAATCGGATCTTGGAGTGAACGTAGACCTGGCGTGTTGGGGGATGAAATATTGATAGTTATATAATCAACCATGGGACTTAAGATCGCAAAAGATTCTTGATAGTCCCTTGAGGCTGCCTCATTGGGAGTTTCTTTATTCTTACCAATATTTGCCCCGACGACGAAATCGTCGGGTCGATTCTCAAGGCGTTTTGCAATGGCTAGGGCTCCATCATTATTAAATCCTAGGCGGTTAATGAGGGATTGACTTTCCGTCACTCTGAATAAGCGAGGCCTGGGGTTGCCCTCTTGCGGTTTCAATGTCACAGTTCCAATTTCGACGAATCCAAACCCTAGGGATTTCCATAAAGGGAGTAACCGCGCATTCTTGTCCATACCAGCGGCTAGACCTAAAGGATTGCGAAGAGTAAGCCCGGCCAAAGAAGTTTTAAGATCAGGGTATTCTTTCGGTTCAGCAATAGTTGGCCAGTCTTGGAATCGCTCAGACAGCCAAAATACCAAATTGTGAGCTTTTTCAGCGTCAAGAGAGAATAGAAGAGGACGGATAATCTTATATAGATCCATCTAGATATCCGACATGATTTTCGGACTAGAAAATAGCAATTTAGGTTCCGTCTTTGATTGTACTTCTTCCCGACTAACACCCGGAGCTAACTCTACAAGTTCCAAATGACCTTCTTTAGAAACATCAATTACGCAAAGATCAGTGATAATTCGATTAACGCATCGCTTTCCAGTCAGAGGTAGTGAGCACTGATTTAATATCTTAGGCTCGCCTGACTTACTTGCATGATCCATCACTACGACAACACGCTTAGCCGCAGCTACCAGATCCATTGCACCGCCCATGCCCTTGACCATTTTTCCAGGAATCATCCAATTTGCTAAGTTTCCCTCAACGTCTACCTGCATAGCTCCTAGAATGCTGAGATCGATATGCCCACCTCGAATCATTGCAAAACTATCAGCGCTGCTAAAGTAACAAGATCCCTGAATCGCGGTAATTGTCTGCTTTCCGGCATTGATTAGATCAGGATCAACCTCATCGGGAGTAGGAGATGGACCAATTCCTAGAAGTCCGTTCTCGCTCTGGAGTATTACCTCTAGATGGGACGGTATGAAATCAGCGACCATAGTAGGAATTCCAATTCCTAAATTCACATAAAAACCATCTTTAAGTTCCTGTGAGGCTCGACGTGCCATTTGCTCCCGCGTTATAGCCATCGAACTACTCCTAGTATTAAGTATATAGAATTGAGTCCGATTCATGGTAGCTAGGAAAAAGTGGCTTTTTCCTCCACTCTTTTATGTCTACTTCTCCAATAGATCAGCATCAGAATAAACTAAAATAGTAAATAGACCGAGGAGTTTGATTCATGCTTTTTGACTCTGCGTCATCGTTCGGTCGGACCTTTAAGATATTAAGCTTTGGAGAAAGTCATGGGCCTGCGATTGGCGTTGTTATTGACGGAATTAAACCCGGCCTCTCATTTGATTTAGGTGCTATTCAGGCCGAATTAAATCGAAGGAGACCCGGCTTTAATCTTCTCTCCACTTCAAGAAAAGAAAATGATGAACTTCAAATTCTGAGCGGTGTCTATGAAGGTAAAACTACGGGACACCCCATTGCTCTTATCGTCTTTAATCAGAACCAGAAAAGTTCTGATTATGAAAACCTCCGTGAGATCTTCCGACCAGGCCATGCAGATCTTACGTATGAAAAAAAATATGGTATTCGAGATCCTCGGGGTGGAGGACGGAGCTCGGCTCGCGAGACGATCGCCCGGGTAGCTGCTGGTGCTTGGGCTAAATCTCAATTGAAGAGAGCAGGAGTATCGATTCGTGCCTATTCAAAAGAGATTGCAGGGGTTAAATGCCAAAAAATCGATTGGGATTTTGTAGAAAAAAACCCTCTCCGCTCTGCAGATCCGAGTTGTTACGAGGCCCAAAAAGCTGAGGTTGAAAATGCTAAATTAGAAGGCGACTCTGTAGGCGGGGTTGTCGAGTTATGGATTGAGGGGTTGCCTATTGGGTTGGGAGATCCAACGTTTGCTAAGCTAGATGGTTTATTGGGCTATGCATGCTTATCGATTGGAAGCGTAAAGGGGGTAGAGTTTGGTTCTGGGTTCGATTCAACTAAATTAAGAGGAAGTCAGAATAATGACTCTCTAGCTACAGAATCCTATCAGTCTTCACATGCAGGGGGTGTTTTGGGGGGAATCAGTGATGGAGCACCTCTTGTCGTAAGATGCGCCGTCAAACCCACGAGCAGCATTGCTAAACCCCAAAAAACGCGTAATAAAGATAATGAAATTGTTGATATTGTGATTGGGGGTCGCCATGATCCTTGTATCTGTCCTCGCGTTGTTCCAGTAATTGAATCCATGGCAGCCATTGTTGTATACGATGCATACTTAACTCAGCAGGCCCTGAATCCCAATTTCCCCCAAGTCATAGGAGATTGGGATCTACAAAATCTAGAATTATTCAACAATCAACGATTCCCAAGAGACAAGGACGATGAAATTCAAGATAATGGATATTGAGAGTTATATCTGTGGATCCTATTGTTGTAAGCTACCAAACACCTGACCACGATTTGGATGTGGTAGCCCGACATATTTTCCGCGAAGGGCTTGCACAAAGGATGCTCTATTGGAAGAATATTTCATTAGCTGATGAAATGATCTATCTTTCGACTTGCCAAAGAGCCACATGGATCTTTTGGGGAGGTAAGCCCGAACTACTAAATTTCACCGATGCCCATGTCAAACGCGGTCCTCATGCTTGGACCCATTTATTGTCCTTAGCTACTGGCCTCGAGAGTGCTAATGTCGGGGATCGAGAAATTACAGACCAGCTGAATGATGCCTTAAAAATTTCAAAAGAAATGGGCATGTCTGGAGATGAATCATCGGCTGTTCTTTCCGATATTATTCGGGAGTCTAGAAGGTTGAGAACCAAATTGGGTCTTGCCGATGGAACAGCCAGTATTGCAACAGCCGCACTGAGACACTTGGAAAATGCTCTGTCACTCGACTCTTCAATCTTGGTTGTTGGATTTGGCCCAATGAGTCAATATATCGCTCGAAGACTCCATAAAAAAGGCTATCGGGTGACCTTGTCAAACAGAACAGAAAGCAAAATAGGTAGATTGGGTAATGAATTAGGTGTTTCCACCATACCCCTCGAACAAGTACAGCAGGACCCCCAAGGTTTTGATGCCTTAATCACTGCAACCGGCTCCGTCGCCCCTATTTTTACTTTCACGCAATGGAAGAGAATATCCAAGAGAAAACCATTGCGCATTATTGACCTCGCTCTCCCTGCAGATACCGAACCGGCATTACAACAACTTCCATGGATAAATCGAGTTGACCTTGGTGTTTTTCTCATGGAGACTGACATCAATCGTCAGCGCCGGATTGAAATATCATCTCAAGCCGAACCGTTTATTCTCGGAGCGAGTCAGCGGCTCAGAAAACGCTCGCAAGATAGAGCCAAAAGACGGTCTATGATTTCGGCAAGAGAAACCCTCAGCGCTTCATGGGATGCACTAGAAGATGAAGTCAAAAATATGAAAGCCTTTACACCTGATCAATATGCTGCAGTGCAAGAGTTACTTATCAGGGGGAGGACCTTAAGCCACCGCGCTCTTGTTCAGGGACTCGAGCCAGACACTCATCTTAAAAATGTTGCCGAAATATTAAAGTTGGATATTTCGTGAAGACATGCATTATCGGAACTCGGTCTTCTGAATTGGCGAAGATCCAGGCTACACCTATCCATGACCAACTCGCCAAACTAGGCTATAAAGTAAGTTGGAAGTTATTTACAACTTCTGGGGATATCTGGCAACAAGGTCCTCTTGATCCATCAAGAGGAAATGATTTCTTTAGTAAAGAAATAGATCGAGCTCTCATCACGAGAGAAATCGATGTCGCTGTTCATAGTCTCAAAGATTTATCAGTTTCTCGTCCCGATGGGTTGATATTTGCTTGTATACCCACTCGTTTTGACCCGGCAGACTGGCTCATTCATACTCATCCACTAGAAAAAATTACAAAGATTGCTACAAGTTCAGTAAGAAGAGAAAAAATGCTTCAAGCAGCTTGGCCCAAAATTGAGTTTACATGGATCCGGGGCAATATAACTACTCGAGTCGCTAGTATAAAAAATGGAAGTGTTCGCAGCCAACCCATCCAGGGGACCGTCCTTGCAGCAGCAGGACTTAAAAGACTTAACATCGATCTTAATGGGCTATACGTTACCCCTATTTCTTTCGACGATTGCTTGCCTGCTCCCGGTCAAGGAGCCATCGTTGCCGAAATTAGAGTGGAGGATCAGGATCTTAAGGCCAGCCTTGAGCCACTCTCCCATTCTTTGACAACTGAGTGCGTCAATGCAGAAAGAATGTTATTAAAAAAACTTGGGGGCGGTTGCCAAATGCCACTGGGAGTACTTGTTGAAAAAATAAATCATGATCTATTTAGTTTCCGTTCCATGTATGCCCATGAACGTCGAATTGTTAAGACGCGTTATACCGGTAAGAATCTTGATGAGCTCCTCGATAAAACCGCTAATGAACTTGTCATATGAGATCTTTAACCTCTGGCATCTTGATTAATCGATTTACCGGTGACCCTATTTTTGAAATGTTACTTAGGGAAGGGTACAAGCCCATTTCTTTCCCCCTCACCGTCTCTTCCTTTAATCGGGATCTCCCATCTCAATTAAATGACGCCCTTTCTAAAAATACTTTGAAAAAGTTATTACTTGGTTTATTATTAGCAATCCCTGTATTTGCAAATGCACAATCGCATAACGAAGTGGGCATTATGGGTGGTGTAAGTAATTATTATGGCGACCTTCAGGATAAATGGTTTCCAG
>JALRCU010000038.1 GCA_023257195.1 Holophagaceae bacterium | reverse complement strand
TAGCATTCGGAGTTTGTCAGGGTTTGGTAGGCGGTGAAGCCCCCTAGCCCAATCAGTAGCTCTACCTCTAGTAAACTTCTATATCCGAGGCTGTTCCTAAAAACATTTCGGGGAGAACGAGCTATCTCTCAGTTTGATTGGCCTTTCACCCCTATCCACAGGTCATCCCATAACTTTTCAACGTTAATGAGTTCGGTCCTCCATTCTGTGTTACCAGAACTTCAACCTGCCCATGGATAGATCACAAAGTTTCGCGTCTACCCCCACTGACTAGTCGCCCTATTTGGACTCGCTTTCGCTACGGCTCCGTTATTTAAAACTTAACCTTGCCAGTGAGGAGTAACTCGTAGGTTCATTATGCAAAAGGCACGCCGTCATCCCGATAAATCGGGACTCCGACCGCTTGTAGGCACACGGTTTCAGGTACTATTTCACTCCCCTGTTTGGGGTGCTTTTCACCTTTCCCTTACGGTACTGGTTCACTATCGGTCTTTGAGGAGTATTTAGCCTTACCGGATGGTGCCGGCAGATTCAGGCAGGATTTCTCCGGTCCCGCCTTACTCAGGATACTGCTCGTCCACGTTAATTTCTGCTTACAGGACTATCACCTGCTATGGTTCAACTTTCCAGAAGATTCAGCTTGATAACGCTTTCTAAATGCAGTCCTACAACCCCGAAACGGCACGCCGCTTCGGTTTAGGCTGTTCCCTTTTCGCTCGCCACTACTTGGGGAATCACGATTGTTGCTATTTCGTCCGCGGTTCCACAAGCGGTGCTTGCTGCCCAGATACTCGAGACGGAAGGCATCTCTGCGGAGATCATTGATCCGCGTACTCTGGTGCCGCTCGACTCGCTTGCTATCCTGAACTCGGTGGCACGGACCGGTCGTCTCGTTATTGCGGATCCAGCCAACCGAACCTGTGGTGCTGCGGCAGAAATTTCGGCGATTGTTTCCGAACTCGCATTTGATTGCCTGAAGGCACCCATTATTCGCGTGACAACGCCCGATACGCATATCCCCTTCAGCCCGGCAATCGAGAAGCAACTTTATCCCG
>JALRCU010000002.1 GCA_023257195.1 Holophagaceae bacterium | reverse complement strand
CTCGTCGAGCCGGTAGCTTAGGGGAAGTCCCCATTGGGGCCGTTGTTGTCAAAAATGGGCAGGTCATTGGGCGGGGGTGTAACCGGGTCATTGATTCGTCGGATCCAACGGCTCACGCCGAAATTGAAGCACTTCGCGATGCTTGTCAAGATCAGGATAATTACCGTCTGCCCGAGGCCACCCTCTATACCACGCTAGAACCTTGTCTCATGTGTTTTGGTAGCCTCATCCATGCTCGTGTCAGTCGAATTGTTTACGGAGCCGAGGATCCGAAGGGGGGCTACCGCGTAAACTTAAAAACTCCTCCCGTCCTGAATCACCAATCAGAAATCACATCCGGAGTCCTCGGCATCGAGTGCTCGGGACTCCTGAGCGACTTCTTCAAAGAGCGACGATAACTAACCTGATAAGTCCCAGCACCATGTTGATCCCCAAGGCTTCTCGGTTTTCTTAATCATGAACTGCATGGGAATATGTACGGGTATTCGGACTTGATAAAATTCACCCTGATGAGGCACTTGGGTCCAGATCAAGTTCTTGATATCTGAGACCTTTGGGATTCTTAAGGCTTCGGGTGAACAACCTTCAGCCGATTTCGGTCGCACAATACAACCCCAGAAGGGATAGCCATCTCGTGGGCCTGGTTCACTGGATTCCTCTCGCGGGCAAATAATGACTAGGTCGTCCCGAAGATTGACATTCCAAAGATGTCCTTTCCTTCGAAGAACAGGGCGATCGACTAACCGAAAGGGAAAGGTTCCTGCCTCGATATCCCAATCAGCACGCATCAGAGGTTTAAAATCTTTAACAAAAGTATCGAGATCAAGCGGTTTAATGCCTATCCGACGAATCATTTCGGGAATACCCATTACTGAGCTCCTTTCGGCGCATTTTTCTGAAGGAGTTTCTGTCCTAGGTAGATCCAATCCTCCTCTCGTTGCACCTGAGGGTCAAGAGGAGGTAAACCCTCTTTAACGCGTAGTTGGTTGAGCGCCATATCACGCTCGTTTCGAGCCTCCGCCACCTTTTCCTGCATAACTTCGATGTAAAGTCGAAGAATTTGAATCTTTTCGGCCGAGGATAGCGTTCGAAATTGAGGGTGATTGAGGCCGTCGTTAAACATTGATCTCCTTAAGAAGAGGTGGGATGGGAAAGGGGGACAGGTTTCAATAGACACCTGCCCTGAGGAAAGGGTTGAGAATTATTTTTTAAAAGTGAGGGGTATATCAATATGCGATCAACTCTGGGAAAGTTTCGGCTCTTCTTCAGTCGGAAG
>JALRCU010000032.1 GCA_023257195.1 Holophagaceae bacterium | reverse complement strand
CATCCCAGTGCTGCATTAATATTAGGAAGCCTATAGTTATACCCGACAAGATCGTGAACATACTCCCATTTATGGGTTAGTTTAGCAGTAGTGGTTATATGCTTAGCTTTCTTGGCAAAAAATGGGTCATTAGTAATAATTGCACCACCACCACCCGTTGTTATAGTTTTATTGCCATTAAAACTAACAATACCAGCTAATCCAAAGGTTCCTGTATGGATTCCTTTATAAAAGCTTCCTAAAGACTCAGCTGCATCTTCTATCACTACAAGGTTATACTTGAATGACAACTCCATTAACTTATCGATATTCACAGGGTGACCAAAAGTATGCATTGGCAATATGGCTTTGATAGGCCTTAATGAAAACTTATTAAAATAATGGCCATTAGAGAAAGTTGTTGAGCTCTGCAAATACTCGTCTAACTTATCAAAATCAACTCCTAACGTAGACTCTTCAGAATCTATAAAATGTGGGATTTCTTGAAAATGATTCAAAAGATTCAGCTCGTCATAACGACGTACTAAAAGTTCTCAAAAGAACTTTCCCTCCAGAATTTCTAAACCGTATTGATGAAACTGTTTTATTTAATCGTCTAGGCGAGGGTGAGCTGAAGAAGATCGTTCAACTTCTTATTGATGACGTTAATCACACTCTAGCCAAACACAAACTGCGAATTACGCTCACTTCGAGTGCTGTAGATCTTTTGGTTAAAAATACTTCAAAAGATCGAACCTATGGTGCACGTCCACTTCGGCGTGCCATACAGAAGATGGTGGAAGATCCTTTAGCTGAGCTCATGTTGGGATACGAGGCAGTCCCATCTGGAGAAGTTAATTTTGATTGCTCGGGAGACAAATTGGTTCCAGTCTTGGTAGAAACAAAAACTTTGATTGGAGTAGGTGAATGAATTGGTCGCAACGCCTTAAGATAAGCTTCAAAGTAGGCCTCATTCTATTTGCTGTGACTGCAGGTAATAATATAAAAGCACAAGATCCAGATACAATTACTGCCATCGAAATACGGGGTATTTCTAAAGTCTCAAGAGAAACCGTCCTTTTTAGAAGTGGACTAAAAGTCGGTGACGAACTCAGGACAATTGATTTCTCTAATATCCTTCAAGTCTTGTGGGAGATGAAAGCTTTTGATGATATTAAAATCAACGTCGAAGATGCCGAGCAGGGAAAAAAAGTTATCATTATCGTCACGGAACGCCCGATTATTAAAGAAATTGACTATCGGGGCGGTACAGAAATCGGTCTTACGTCGATTAAAGATAAAGTTAAAGACAAAAAAGCCGAAATTAGGATCGATGCTCCCTATGATCCAGACGCCGTTCGAAAAATTAAAGATATTATTGTAGATCTTGCTTCGGAAAAAGGATTTAGATCTCCTAGCATTGAGGTGAGTTTAGAGCCAATGGGACCAGGGCTTGCTCGACTTCTTTTCGATATCAAAGAAGGTGGTAAAAATCGCATTTATCAAATCAAATTTACTGGTAATCAGGTGTTTTCTGAAAAGCAACTCAGATCAATCATCAAAACCAGTGAGTACAACTGGTTTTTAAGTCCAATTACTTCAAAAGATTTACTGATCGATAAAAGTATCGATGAAGATATAGAACTACTTAAAAAAGCCTACTGGCGCAAGGGGTATAAGGATGTCTTTATTAGCAAGCCCGATATCAGAACAGAAGATTTTACAACTGAAAAAGCTAGATTAAAAAATACTCGTCTTGTAGCCGAAGGCCGCTCTCCTTCGTATGACTTAAGGTCTATATTAAATTTCCAAATTGTGGAAGGTGAACCCTTCTATGAAGGAGATTTAAAAATTGAGGGAAATAAAGTTTTCACTGAGGTTTTTTATACTGATAAATATGGGATTGCCAAGCGCGATAACAGTTCTATCATTGCCAAATTTCTTGATCTGAAACCTACACAGTCAACCCGAAAAAAAGTCTATTTTGATTTAGGCGCTCTCAACGAAGCGCTGGATAAAATACGAGAAGGCTATAGTAACGCTGGTTATATTCTCTACCGGGCTGAACCATCTTTTACTACCCGAGTGGTCGACGGAAAGAACTTTGTCGACACGACGCTTAAAGTGGAGGAGGGGGAACGGTTCACAATTAGAGACATTGTCTTTGTTGGTAACGATAGTACAAAAGATAAAGTTCTAAGGCGCGCATTTCTCTTGAGAGAAGGAGATACTTTTGGGCGAGAGATTTTCAAAGATTCGATGTTACGACTTAGCCAATTGACTTTCTTCGACATCAAAGAATCCGAACCTAAGGTTGAAATCGTTCCAGATAAAAACCAAGTCGATCTGACCATTAAAGGAGTTGAAGCAGGTATCAACGAACTCCTCTTCAATGGAGGATACGGTGAGCTTTATGGATTCTCCCTTGGTATGTCTTTTGCAACAAAGAATCTAAATGGAAACGGAGACGCTTTACAACTGAGCGTAAATTCGGGTCAATTTCAAAAAGCCCTAAGTGTTTCTTTATTGCAGCCCTACGTAGCCGATTTACCTTACAGCTTATCTACCAGTATTTTTAGTAATTCTACGGACTACGATGCTTCTCGTGTTGGAGCTGCTAATGCTTATTCACAGGCTACCAAAGGTATATCTATTGGTACCGGAGCAAGGCTCAGTAACTTTTTCAAAGATAAGCAATGGGCCTATTTCACAGAAATCAGTTTGGGGTATTCATGGCGAGTCGTAGAAATTAGCGGAGGTCAAAACTATTACTTTCGAAATGCGAATAACGAATTAACTTCAGACGTAAGTGTAAGTATCAGTTTCAACACAGTTGATAATCCCTATAAACCAACGGAGGGCACCAAACTCTCGTACTCTTATTCGTATGGCGGTTGGCAGTTCGGTGGTGATCGTGCCAATCAAAGAAGTAATTATGAATTTGTGAACTACTTTAGCCTTGGCGAAAGAAATATATTTGGGTTCAACATGGCCTATGGCCATATCCAAGATCTAAGTTCAAGAGGCTTGCTACTGTATAACTTTTTTCGACCGGGCGGAGAGAATTCGATTCGTGGTTATCGATATGGGCAGGTTGGATCCCTCGAGTTTGATCCCAATGGATACCCTGTAGTTGTTGGTGGAAACAAACAGTTCGTGGCTAACTTTGAATATGCCTTCAAGGTGGCCGATGCATTTAGATTTGTGATCTTCTACGATGCAGGCAATGCATGGGCTCCTGGGAAAAGAGTTTTCTCTGAAGCGTTACGGCAGTCCATAGGAGCAGAACTTAGATTCTTTCTACCAATCAGCCCCGCTCCAATGCGTTTAATCTGGTCGACGAAACTAAACCCCTATGCCTACGATGTTTACGGTAAAAACGACTTCCAATTCTCAATTGGGACAACTTTTTAGTTTTTTCTCGTTTAATTAGCCGATATTGGATAAAATATACAACTATTCTTTTGGGAGTTTTATGAAATTCGTAACTTTGTTATTTGCCTCGATGATGTCTTTTGTCGCCGTCGCCCAAGAATTACCCTCTGATACGTCCCCTCGGTTGGCCATGTTTATCCCTCAGCAGGTTCTGCAATCGACCACGCGAGGTAAAAAATTACTTTCGGAATTCCAAGTTGTTGAAAAAAACTGGTCCGATAAGATTGAAGCGAAACAGAAAGAAGGACAAGATCTCCAAAAACAACTCACTTCAGCCTCGATTGATGACACCGCTAAAGAAAAGATTAATCGTCAATTACGCGATCTTGAGTTTGATTTTAAAAAAATGCAAGAAGATGCACAAGCTGAAGTAGGTAAAGCTCAACAAAAAATCCAAGTTCAATTTAATAACGAAATTACCCCTATTGTCGAAGCGGTTGCTAAAGAGCGTAAGCTTCAAATGATTCTGAATTATCAACAGGGACTATATACGATTTTTGATCCAACGTGGGGGCTCGATTTCACTAATGAAGTGGCTAAACGGTACGATGCTGGTTCGGCGGAGAAACCTGCCGCAACAAAAGCACCGGCTTCTTCAGCTGTGACGCCTAAGAAAAAATAACTTTACACTCGATTACTAAAAAAGGCTCCCTATGGGAGCCTTTTTTAGTCCATCCCTAGTATTGAATCAATGGGTTCCTGTCGATCCGTACCCCTGACTGCCGCGAGAGGTCTCCCTCAAGGCCTCTAAAGAAGGAACCGGATCCCAAAGAATTTTCTCGAATGATGAAATAACCAATTGCGCGATACGATCCCCTCTCTGAATCGTGAATGGTTCCTCACCGTGGTGAATTAGAAGTACTTGAATTTCACCACGATAGTCCGCATCAATGGTTCCTGGTGCATTCAATACCGTGACTCCATGCTTCAAAGCCAGTCCAGAGCGGGGTCGGATCTGTCCTTCATAACCCTCAGGGATCGCTATGGCGAGACCTGAGGGGATTAGTCGACGCTCACCAGACTTCAATATGACAGGATGGTCTTTAGGTAATGCGGCTCTGAGATCAAAACCTGCAGCTAAGAAACTTCCTTGTTCAGGGAGAGGGAGACCCTCGCCATGCGGTAATTGATAAATAGAAATTGCGAGGCTCATAAATTCCTTATTAGTTGACCACAGGCTGCTTGTATGTCCCGTCCTCTTGATTTTCTCACAGTCACAAAACATCCAAGATCTCTTAGAGTTCGGCTGAAGATCTCAAGACTTTCACGGGAAGGCTCTTTTTGGTCACTTGCTCTATGTTCATTCATAGGAATCAAGTTGACGTTGTGTTGATGTCTTAATTCACCCAGCCATTCTGAAAGTCGGTGTGCATCAAGATAACTATCGTTGACACCCCTCATCAAAACATACTCGAAAGTTAATTTTTCATTAGTTTTTAGTATCCAAGAGTCGAGAGCATGCCGGAGTTGAGATAAATTGTAAGCTCGATTGATGGGCATAGACGACGAGCGAACCTCATCGGTAGTGGCGTTCAGAGAAATTGCAAGTAAGGGTCGTGGGGTCATTCTTGCCAGTCGCTCGATTCCGGAAACTAGGCCACTGGTTGATACAGTGATTCGTTTGGGACTAATATTGAGACCATGAGAATGAGATAAAATTTGAATTGCTTTATGAACGTTCATGAGATTGTGAAGTGGCTCACCCATACCCATGAAGACGAGCGTAAGATGATCCGGGGTCTTGGGGCCGAGGGTCTTCATAAGTAATAAGACTTGGCCAACAATTTCTCCACTCTCTAAGTTTCGCTTAATACCCATGGCCCCCGTAGCACAAAAGGTGCAACCCATAGCACAGCCTACCTGACTGGAAATACAGAGTGTTACTCTCGACGTTTTTACCTCACGAGGCATATGGACTACCTCGATAAGCTCTCCATCGTTTAAACTCAGAATACATTTTGTTGAACCATCTTCAGAATGAAGAGCTTGGGATAGTATCGGAAGCGATAAGTCAGTGTGGTCTTCTAGCCAGTAACGAACTTCCTTCGATAAAAAAGGATGCTCTTCAATCCATTGCCACTGTCGCTGTAATTGACTAAAGACGTGCTGAGAGCGACCGGGACATCCTAGGGATTCGAGATCCTCAGGAGTCAATCCAAACGCATTGGGCCTCCCCTTTCGCTCCGGGGCAGGTTGATCCCAAGCAAAATTCACTGGGTCCCCGAAATGATTTCCACCTGTCGGATACGAACTGGATAGACAGGAACGTTTTGCATACCTTTTCTCCACTCCACTCGCACTTTACTTATCCGATCGACCGTATCCATGCCCTCAATAACACGGCCAAAAGCGCAATAACCAATGCCTGTTTCTGAGGCATCTTTAAAATCCAGTCGAGTATTATCTACCGTGTTGATATAAAACTGAGAATTTGCGGTATCGGGGGCTGTTTCCCGAGCCATCGCGATGGTCCCTCGAGTATTTTTAAGACCTCCTTTGTAGGCTCGTTCTGATTCATTGGGAATAGGATCATGTGTAGGCTTCTCCGTAAGGTCCTCAAGGTGTCCACCACCTTGGATAACAAATCCCTCGACCACCCGATGGAAGGTAGTTCCAACAAAATGACCCTCTTCGACATAACGAAGAAAGTTAGCTACTGTCTTAGGGGCTAAACTCGATTCTAGCTCAACGATGATAGAACCATAATTAGTTACAATCTTGACTTGTGGTTTAGATTGACCCCATAGGAGAACGTTTGAAAGGAATAAAATACCTAGCAGTCTTAGTTTGCTCATTTCTTATCCTTTTGATCGTATCTTATATTTTGCCCTAAGTTTCATATCGTACACACCAAGGAATGATTGAAGATGAGAAGATAAGAAGATGACAGCCCTATTTGTTAAATGTTTTTTGTTCACCATCGGTCTATGTCTTGGGTCCTTTTGTAACGTACTTATTCATCGCTCGACAGCTGAGAATGCCTCAAATCGCTCTATTTGGGGTCGAAGTCGCTGCCCTCATTGTGGAGATTTCATTCGTTATCGAGATCTCATCCCTCTGTTGAGTTTCTGGCTACTACGAGGGCAATGTCGATCCTGTCGACATCCTTTCTCGCATCGATATTGGATCGTCGAACTCTTTTTAGCTTTTGCTTGTCTTGGTATGTATCCGCTTCTTCTATGGGGTGAAACCTTGAACTATGTGATGTGGGTTGTCGTTGTCATGGGCCTCGTCACACTCTTTTTTACAGACCTAGAAAAAGGATTATTACCAGACACAGTCCAAATGCCTCTGTTTTTATTTCTTATTATTGGGACAACTTGGGCTGCCCCTCACTCTTTCTCAAGCTTACTTTCAGGCCTTATGGCAGGGGTCATGGGATGGGGCTTCATTTGGGTATTGAATCAGATTTATGTTATTTGGCGACACCAAGAGGGTTTTGGGGGTGGCGATGCAAAAATGATGGCTTGGATGGGTGTTTTCTTTGGCTGGAGATCGATGCTTGGCATCTTTTTTTTAGCGGCATTGCTTGGAACTATTTGGGGACTGATTTTGAAAATTCAAAAAAGAGGAACCTGGGATACTCAACTCCCATTTGGTTCTTTCTTGGCCGTATCCGCAGGCGTTATTGCCCTCTGGGGAGAGTTCTTGTGGCGCATATACTTAGCAAACGTTATATCTTAGGCCTCTTGTGATAGTTCCATCAATACTCCACCTGTTTCCGAAGGATGGATGAAAGCAACCCAGCAATTATGAGCGCCCTTTCGGGGCTGTTCGTCGATGAGGCGAACCCCTTTATTTTTGAGATGAATAAGTGCCTCGTGAATATTCTCAACTTCCAAGCAGATATGATGAATTCCTTGCCCTCTTTTATTGATAAATTTTCCAATGGGGCCTTCCGGATCGGTAGTCTCTAAAAATTCGAGACGAGACTCTCCTGCAGAATAGAAGACCGTATTGACTTTCTGGTCCTTCACTTCTTCCTGGTGTGTAGGGGTTTGATCAAATAAGGAGTTCATACGCGTCACCACTTCTCTTAAATCCTTAGAAGCGATGCCGATGTGGTTAATCCGAAGAAATTTCATATGATAAAGCCTTTAGAAACGACTAATCTCCATTTTCTCACAGGTTCGATGGAGCGCTTGTAGAAGTATTGAAATATCCTCTTCTGTCATTGAGCAAAAGGCAATTCGGAGATAACGATCTAGATGACTGACCACCCCAACACTCTCATCCTTAATCAATTGTTGTCGGACTTTCTCAGCTTCTAAGCCGGGTTTGAGTTGGAGAAGACAGAAGCAACCTGAGTTGAAGGGGAGAGGAGTCCAAAAGGGAGATCCTTGACTTAAGCCCGCTTGTAAAACACGATAGCGTTTCTCTAAAATAGATTTTAGGTTTTGGAAAGATGACTCATGTTGAGGATCGAGTAACTCCTCTTCTGAAAGAAATTGACTGATACCAACGGGTGAGCCCACACTCCCACGGACAAGGCCGCAGATCTTTTCATTCAAATACTGCCCTACAGGCCCCGAGAGCCCCAAGGAAAGAAACCCCACCCGGCCACCGAAGAAACTTAATTCCTTGGTCACACCGTCCGCTTTTAGGGCGATTAAATTGGGGTGGCGATCAATCAACTCAAAAAAAAGGCTTTGGGTTGTAGCGTTTGGCTCGAAAACAAGTCCATGATAAGCATCATCGCAATAGACCACTACGATTCTTTTTTCAGCGGCCGACACAAGAAGGTCGGAAATCTGTTTAATCTCATTAAGCGTAGGAGAAAAGCCAGTAGGATTATTGGGGAAATTAAGTAAAACGTGAACCTTACCGCTCACTTCATCGAGGACTTGCTTCAAACCTTTTATATTGAAAGTAGTACCGTCATAGAAAGGATAGTGGACCATACGTGCTTCGTGTCGAACTTCAAAAATTTGATCGTAATTATCCCAATAGAGATCAGGGACCACAAGTGTATCGCCTCGTTCAAAAAAGAGATCTGTAGCCATCGCGAGAGCATGGCATATTCCTAGACTCACTCCGGGAAGAGATAGGGTCGAGAAACGGATATCTTCGGCGATTAATTTATTTTTCCACAGAGTACGACATCGCTCTCGGCCTTGGATCGGCGAATATAGAAATACGTCTTTTTGGGGGAGATCCTTCATGAGACCAGCGAGACGATCAAGGGGCAATGGTTGCCCCTTGCCATCGGTAATTTGTCCGATCGTGGCATTCACCTTGCAGCCTGCGGCCTGTTGAGCTTGAAAAGGGATCCCCTTAGGGGCATAAACGCGACGACCGAAGGAGGATAACGCTTTTCCTAATGAAGGATGTTCTTGGTCGATCAGGTCATTTAGGATTTGAGCTTCGGGATGAAGAGGCATAATTAAGTGTAGCGAATTCATTAGGGCTTCAATTGAAGCACGTAAATAGGCAGGTTGAGATAGTCTAATTCAAAGAAACATGGACTCTTATGACTTCTCACCCTTCTGAAGATATTTTATGGGTCGGCTTCCAAGGGCAAACAGCTAAAGAAGTCTCAGATCATTTTCAGCCTGGCGCTGTAATTCTTTTCAGCCGCAATCTTAATCCTGATCCCCAAAAGGGACCTGTTCAGTGTTTTGAAATGCTTCAAGGCCTCAAAGGTCGATGGGGCCAAAAAGATTCCTTACCGATCGCAATTGATCAAGAAGGGGGTGCTGTTTCTCGCCTTCGTCCTTGGGTAGGAGAAACTCCGTCCTTTAAAAATATTTTTCAGACAGGAGGAGTTGAGGCTTGCTATTTGTGGGGATCCCTTTGGGGTGAGGGCTGTGCTTTATTGGGAATCAATATTAATTTTGCTCCCGTAGCTGATCGATGGGATGGGCATACAAATACCGGCATGGGTGATCGTTGCGTCAGTATCAATCCTCAGGAAGTTGTTGTAGCAGTCGATGCATACCTTCGAGGGATGGAAAAACACCGCGTTCAGGGTTGTCTTAAACATTTTCCGGGGCTTGGCGGAACTTTAATTGATAGCCATCAGGGACTTCCTAGTCTGGAGGATAGCGAAACGCTGGCTCTCAATGCACTCCCTTTCCAAGAATTATCGACTGCCCATCGTCTGATAATGGTGGCGCACTTGAAGACACCCGCAAGTGACCCTCTCCCGCTTTCAATGCATCCCCTTGGCGCACGAAAGAATCAATATGGAGTTGAGGGCATCTTTATTCCGGACGATCTTGAAATGGGCGGTTGTCAAAAATGGCCTTGGCAGGAGCGCGTGCGACTTTGTTTAATGGCTGGACATGATTGGATGCTGGTTTGTCAAACTGACGAAGGTGTTCATCAGTGCGCCGCTGCACTGAAGACCCTTGATGAAGACCTTTGGTCTCCTGCCCGCCAACGCGGGTGGACCTACCGGAAAACTCTTCCAAATTTAGGAGGCGAGAAATTCGATACTCAAGCTTGGAGTGATTGGACACAGCGCGTTCAATCGGCAGCTAAAGACTTTATGAGGGTTAGGTAAGGATTTTTTTAAGAGCAGCAACCTTGTCGGTTTTTTCCCACGAAAAGCCCTTTCGCCCAAAATGACCGTAATTAACAGTTTGTCGGTAGATGGGCTTTCTCAAGCCAAGAGCCTGAATCATTGCTTTGGGCGTGCAACTGAAGACCTTACGAACTGCTGTTGAAATTTCAGCATCCGATACCCTCCCTGTCCCGAACGTATCAATACGGATCGAGACAGGTTCTGCAACACCAATGGCATAGGCGAGCTGAACCTCGCATCGATTGGCCCACTTAGCAGCCACTACATTTTTTGCAATGTAACGAGCCATATAAGCAGCTGAGCGATCGACTTTACTTGGATCTTTACCACTGAACGCACCTCCCCCGTGACGACCAGCACCCCCATAGCTATCTACAATAATTTTTCGACCGGTCAGTCCGGTGTCTCCCATGGGTCCCCCAATAAGAAAACGGCCTGTGGGATTGATATGAAATTTAGTTTTGGAATCGATGAGATGTTTCGGTAATGTTTTAAAAATAATATCCTTCAAAATTGCTCGTCGTAAATCGGGAGTACGGATGGCATTAGTGTGTTGGGTAGAAATCACCACGGTATCAATTCGTACTACGCGGTTACCCTCGTATTCCACAGTCACCTGACTTTTGCCATCTGGAAGTAGCCAGGGGAGTGTATTCTTTTTTCTCGCTAGCGAGAGGGCTTGGGTGAGTTTATGGGCATAAAAGATCGCTGCAGGCATGAGTTCTGGGGTTTCGTTTGTCGCATAACCAAACATTAAACCTTGGTCTCCCGCCCCTCCGGTATTGACCCCCATGGCGATATCAGGGCTTTGACGATCCAGTGTGACCAAGATGCCGCAGGTATTTGCATCGAATCCTTTACGGCTATCGTTGTAACCAATATCGTTGATAACTTTACGAACTAATTCATTGATCGGGATATAAGCTTTTGTTGTTATTTCACCTGCGACAACGACGAGTCCGGTGGTGATAAGCGTTTCACACGCCACGCGAGACATGGGATCTTGTTCAAGCGCCGCATCTAATACTGCATCGGAAATTTGATCAGCGATTTTGTCCGGGTGGCCTTCTGTCACACTCTCAGAAGTAAATAAGTATCGATCTTTAAGCATAGGGCTCCTTTTTCTGGTTAATCCAACATATGGAATCTCATTAAGATTCGGCCACCGTGGCACGTGCTCGGTTGGCAGCCTCACCTTGGGGTTAGTGAGGCAATCCTCATACCTTTATGATTTTAGCGTCAAGTTGGTTGAAGCATATGGGACCATCGAAATGCTACTTAAAATGGGCATCTCTACATGGTTTACCCATATAAAATAGGGCATTTATCTGATTTCGAGGGTGAAGATTAGCAAAATCCCAATTCCTTGTGAAATTATGGTGACTATGGCGATATAGTTTAAGGAATTAAGCCCTTTGTCATAAAACTTTCACACCCCATCGAGACCTTAAACTTTGAGGAGTTTCAAATGAGAACCTTTTATTATCGTGCTTCGGTGTCGGCTTTTACCCTTAGCTTATTGATTGCCTGTGGATCTGGCGTAGGGGGCAACTCAACAAAATCGGCAATCTCTTCTGATCCTGCGCCGATTGAGTCGGATAACTTTGCCGCCTTTGATCCCTCGACGGGCAATATTCCTCTACCCAACATATTAGCGACTGCGACTGCGACCTCGGCCGTTTCAGTTTCAGCAGGGGTTCCGTTAAACCCATCTCAAGCTCTAACCTTTATTGCCCAAAGAGAAATGGGAGGAACAGAGCAGGGGTATACGGGTATCACTTCCACCCATGCAGTGTCTGGAGTGAATGCTCCGATTCTCGTTTCATTTGGTAAAGCCATTGATCCGTCGACCTTTAATGCCAACACCGTTAAGGTATTTCAATTGACTCCGGATTCAAACGGTCTTGAAAATAATGCCTTGGGTTTTTCAAATATATCTGCAGGTTTTACCTATGTAGTTGACGCCACCAACCAAATTGGATCCATTTTCCCCAATTTCCCTCTTCAGCCCGCCACGCGCTATCTCTATGTTTTAACGGATGGCGTTAAGGATGCGGCTTCTAAGTTGCCTGTAGCTTCTTCTTATTATTTTAGGCAACTGAAATCAACGACCAGTTTAACGGGAACCGCATTTGCTTCGCTTGAGGCGGTCCGCGCTGATCAATTAGCTGCACCAGGAGCCATTGCACTTCGTGGTTACGCTAGCGTAATGAATGATCTGATTGCGGCCAGCTCAACGACGGGAATTACCTCCCGGCAACAGATTGCACTCATGGGGCGATTCATTACCACGGGAGCAGGCTATATACGAACCGATCGAACCAACGCTTCCTCAGTTGCCCCCGTTGAATTCCTACTTCGCGCTTGGGCTAATGGTGCTTCTTTTACTAACGCGGCTACCGTTACAGCCACCTACACCAAAGGTGGTACCCCCAGCGTGAATACTTTTTGGACAGCCCTCGGACTCACCGGTCTCCCTAATACTCACATCAAACGAATTATTACAGGTACGTTCAATGGTGCATTGCTCCATGTTGATGTGGCGGGATTAGATGCCTTGCGTGCTGCCAATTCTTCATCCATCTCGGCTACTGGTGCGGTTCCTAGCTCTCTTTGGAGTCCGGCCTCGGGAGTGCGTCAAGTTTTCCGATCCGGTGTCAATTTTGCAGGCTTCTACCATGTTCCCAAAGCCATCCCCTTCATCTATATGGAGCCCGATCCTGCTACAACTGGCTCGACTACGCCTTCCGAATGGCCGTTAGCTATTTTCCAACATGGCATCGGTGGACAAAAAGAACAGGTAGCCACCCTGGCTAATGCTTTGATGTGGTCGGGTCGGGCTGTCATTGCGATCGATCAACCCCTACACGGTGAACTGGCTTTTCCGGGTCGAACTTCATCCCAATGGTCTCAAGACTTCTTGGCTGTTGGCGCCCCCTTGGCTGCCAGAACTAGTGTGGAAAACTCCGCACTCAACATTTATCGTTTGATTGCATCATTGGGCGCAATCAATACCGCAATTACTTCTAAAGATGCTCCCATGAGCACAACTAATGTTGGTTATATTGGCATCTCTCTCGGTGGTATTACGGGAGCCTACACGATGGCGGGAATGCCTTATCCAGGCTTACCTTTAGGATCAATGAAAGCTGCACTTTCTGTCCCTGGGGGGCGCTTGAGCTATCTCATACGCGATAGTTTAGCCTTTGGTCCCACCGTTGATACCCAATTGGCCGCTGTTGGTATTCCTAAAGGGTCTCTTACTTGGCACCAATTTTATTGGGGTACCCAAACGGTTGCGGATACCGTAGATCCTGCGACTGTGACCTCTCCCCTAGCCGCCGGACAACCTTCGCGACTCAATGGAAGAATCCTGGTACAAGAAGTGCTAAATGATACCGTTGTACCCAACAGCGCTACTCGGTATTTGGTTAATGCCCTAGGCGGACGCAGTGTCATGGGTATTGGTCAAAATTCAGTTACCCAAGCAGTTCTAGATGCCAT
Source organism: Holophagaceae bacterium (assembly GCA_023257195.1). Taxonomy (GTDB): domain Bacteria; phylum Acidobacteriota; class Holophagae; order Holophagales; family Holophagaceae; genus Acidiparvus; species Acidiparvus fluvialis. The sequence continues at coordinate 96,100 of JALRCU010000032.1, read as the reverse complement.
TGCTCCCAATTACAAACAGCTTTCCTATAGCGTTGGTAGCCGTATCGTATCGCCTGTCATCTATCAAAGGAACTCTGCGAACACTAATGTGGCCCTCAAGACCGCCGTGGCTACAACTGGCACTGATCTTTCTTCAGGTACCAACATTAATCTAGAGGGTTATTTCCAATTCGATCAAACGGGTTCAGGCCATGGCGCACTCTTAAGCCCCACGGATCCTGCAAATGCGTTAGTCCAAAGACAAGCGGCTTGGTTCTTGGGTTATGATCTTGATGGTTTGAGCACTTCCCGTGCAGCCATCGATCCCGTAGGTTGGACTACCCTCCCAATCCCCTCTCGTGACGGGATGCCGCATCGCTTATCAATGCCTGATGTTCAGGAGCTAGGCACTTATATCCTTCCTCCGATTCAATTAAGCCCTGTTCAAATGCCGTGGATTACCCGCGACAGCCTTCGTTGGTTCGGTAATCGATAATTGGGGATATTGAGCATGTTTTATAAAAGCGCCCTTTGGGCGCTTTTATATTTAACTTAGTATTTTCACTTAGAAGAATACAATCATGAAGACTCTCGGTTTGATTGATCACCACGACTCCTTTTGTGATAACTTGGCACGCTACTTTAAGTTATTAGGTGTCAGGGTGGATCAACGTCAAAGCAACGATTTAAACTCGCTTACTGATATCCCCTCGACCTGGACCCACCTCTGTATTGGACCGGGTCCCGGATCCCCGGCGACGGTACCGTATTCGATTCGAATGATTGAACTAGCCTATGAGCGATTACCCATCTTGGGAGTCTGTTTGGGACATCAATGCCTCGCCCAAGTCTTTGGAGGGAATATTATTGCCTCACCCTCTATTCACCATGGAAAAACGTCCATGTTGAGCACAGTCCCCGATCCCCTCTTTGCAGGGCTGCCTTCCTCATTTCGTGTGGGGCGCTATCATTCCTTGGCTGTCGATCCTTATCTCTTTCCTAGGGATTTGAAAATTATTGCGACGGCACAGGATTCGGGTGAAATCATGGCCTTGCGGCATCGAACCTATCCTTCTGTCGGTATTCAATTTCATCCCGAATCTATTCTGACGGAGTATGGATCTACCCTACTTGAAAATTTTATTAAGAGCGAAAATCATTAACGATGAGTTTTCCTCTCAGAGAATTCGTGATCCATATTTCGTCTGCTTTGAGAACATCTTGAATAGTCAGTGAAATTTCTTGGACTCTAGGTTCAGATTCTTTTATTGTAAGTTCACGCTGGATTCCAGGGAGTACCCCATCGGTCAGTGGAGGTGTTTTCCATTGTTGACCAAGGCGCACGAAGAGGTTCGATCGGCCGCCTTCTGTGACCAAACCATGCTCATTGATAAACAGAGCATCGAAAGCCCCGTGTTGGACGGCCTGCTGAGTAGCTTGATCGTAAATTTGACGATCAGTCGTTTTGTGACCTAATAAAGGATTTTTAGAGGACATGCAAGGGTATCCCAATGCCGAGGCCCACATCAAGTCCACTGGACCCTCTAGGGGGGTGAGAGTTTCAGAGTGGATTTCGAATTCTCCACTGGGATGTAGTTCAAGGCGAATCCGAAAAGATTGAGCCGAGTCTAAATTTTTCAGATAGCCCTCCAAATCTTTTTTGATCTGTTGTGACTTGAAGGGGATACCAAGTGCTTGAGCCGATCCCTCTAGTCGTCTCAGATGGGCGATTTCGAGTTTAATCTGACCTCTGTCGTAACGCATTGTCTCAATGAGGCCTACTGAACTCGGTAACTCTGTTGCAAAGGAGGCTTTTAGATGGCATTCACTCCATTCTCGACCTGCTTCAGATTCAATAGTAATTCCTGAGCCAACCCCTAGAGTGACTTGGCATTCTGGATTAATTTCGAGCGTTCTGATAGCAACATTGAGATGAAAATCAGGCACAGTATTTTTTTCACAGGGTTTAAACCATCCGATGGATCCGCAATACAAGCCTCGTGAATGCTCTTCAAGGCGATCGATCCACTCCATCGTTCTTCGTTTAGGAGCCCCGGTCACCGACCCGCAGGGAAACATTGCCCGAAGGATGGATTCTAGGGGCTGTTCAGGCCTAAGGCGAGCGGTGATCGTGGAAGTCATTTGAGCGACCTCTCCGTAGGCATGAACCTTAAAAAGATCGGAAACCTCGACGGAGTCAGGAAGGGCAATACGACTGAGGTCATTGCGAATCAAATCAACGATCATGACGTTCTCGGACTGATTCTTGGGATCTTGGGATAATACGGATCCCCTCTCTCGGTCGGCTGTTCCTTTCATGGGCCGGCACGTGAGCATACCCGAGCGATGTTCAATGAACGATTCAGGAGAATGAGATAAAACAAATTCGGATTCCCATTCAAGATAGGCACTATAGGGCCCCGGTTGGCGATTGCGCAATCTTCGATAGAGCGAGAGGGGTGATCCGTAAAAAGATCCTTTCCATGGGAATGTGAAATTTAATTGGTACGTCTCGCCTTGTCGGATAGCCTGGTGAATTTGGTTAACGACTCGACTATAAGTCGTAATATCCATTTGAGGTTGGAGACTCACAAATCCTGAAGGCGGTTCGTTAGACGTTGCTTCTTTTAGAAAGTCTTCAATATCTCTTGAACTCAAGATTTGAAGTTGAGGAAAAGCCCAAGCACGCAGGAGAACCATATCCGAGAGATGGCGACTCGAAAGATCCTGAAAAGCCAATCCAAGCTCGTAGGGGAAAAGTCCAATGACGTGTCGGCCTTGTTGACACGCTTCTTCAATCTGAAACAGTGCCTTTGAAATCTGATCTGCGCTCCGTGCTTCCCAATAGGAGGAAGGGGAATCAAAGACATAGCCTATACCACCGGTATCCTCTAATAAAAAACGGGTCTGCCTAGTATGCATCGCGCTCATTTGATTTATTCAGGAGGAAGAATTTCTTGATCAGGACGTTTGGGTTTTTTGGGACGAATAAAAATCCAACCTAGAAGCCCAGAAACCACCGACGTCATCAGTGCGCCAAGACAGGCTGACGTAAATCCGTCGACCCTAAAGCCCAACCCCCACTGATCCGCCATTTGTCCGACCCAGAGGAAGATAGCTCCATTGATGAACCAGGTTAGACATCCAAGCGATAAAAAAATCGGAATAAAAGCCAGAAATTTGATCAGACGCCCCAAAGTCTCATTTGCAAGCCAAAGAATCACTGAGACTTGGAGAAGACCGAGAAAGTCAGGCGCCATAATGCCGGGAATCGTATAGGCAGACCCTTGAAGACCTAGCGCTAAAAAGACAAAACGAAGAAGTAGATTAAGCATTTAGTAACGCCAAGTTAATTTACACCCATAGTTTTTGAATAACTCTTCGGCAAGTTCCGGATGATATTTGAGTTTAAACTCAGCACCTGCTTTCACTTTGGTCTTAATACCTTCTTTACTTATGTATTCAAAATAGATGGGAAGGGATCCTTCTTGCTGCTTGAGAAAATCTATCAACTGAGGAAGCGGATCTCCAGGGGGAAGAGAAATAACAGCTCCGATCAAACCTTTACCTTGGAAGTTTTCTAATCGTTCAATTTGAATGGCGCTCATCTTAACCACCGTCACATCCTCTTCGGCTTCTTCCCCTATTGCGAAACTGGTGATGGTTTCTATTTTAATTTCACCGGTGATCCGTACTAAATTATCTGCTACGGCAAGATCACGATAGCTATCGTAGGGTCGAGTCCGTTTACGGGATTGACTATCAAAATAAGAAGGAAAAAGCAGAACTTCCATTTTCCCCGTAAGGTCTTCAAGGGTTAAAATCGCCCAAGGCTCCTGTTTACTATTGGTCTTGGTTTGAACAAGATTAATCATCCCTGCGACGGAAACAATATCTCGATCGCGCAGACTCCCTGAGGCAGCTTTGTCCATCAGTCTTGAAATAGGACCTTCAGTGTGAACGAGGATCGTATCTTGATATTCCTCTAAGGGGTGACCTGAAACATAGAGACCAAGCGATTCACGCTCGTACTTTAGCCGTTCTCGGCGTGTCCACATAGGGATATCATTCTGAAGTCTGAAACCCTCGCTCATGGTGGCTAATTCGACGTCATCAAAGAGACTCGCCATTCCTTGGAGGCTTTTGGAAGCACGTGAAGCTGAGTCTAAAACCGCTGGAAGACTCGAAAGAAGTGCAGCACGATGAGGTTCTAGGGATTCAAAACAACCCGCTTTAATAAGAGACTCCCACACTTTCTTATTGGCTTTGCCTAAGTCTGTGGATTGAATGGCATGCGAGAAATCTTTAAAGCGCTTTTCGCGTTGTCGAGCATCTAAGATTGCTTTCAGCGCCGCCTCACCGAGCCCTTTTATGGCGGCAAGTCCAAAACGGATTTGTCCAGAAGTCGTGATGGAAAAATCTTTTTCAGAGTCATTAATGTCGGGTCCTAAAATATCAATACCTCGACTGCGACAGTCCTGAATGTATTTGACAATGTCATCGGTTCGTTCAGCTTTGGTGCTAAGAAGACCCGACATGAATTCAGTCGGATAGTGGGCTTTAAGATAGGCTGTCTGATAAGCCAACATCGCATAGGCTGCTGAATGACTTTTATTGAAACCATACGCCCCAAAATGCTCCATCAGGTCAAATAATTCACCCATCTTGTCTCGATTGAACCCCTTCTCTACGGATCGCTTGAGAAAATCGAGTCTAGACTTACGCATGATGGATTTATCTTTCTTACCCATCGCTTTACGAAGCACATCGGCTTCGCCCATGGAGAATCCGCCAATAAGATTGGCAATCTGCATGACTTGTTCTTGGTAGACGATGACACCGTAGGTATTTCCTAAGATCCCCTCGAGTTCAGGAATCAAATATTCAATGGGTTCTTGACCATGGCGACGTTTAATAAAGCTATCAACAACACCTCCTTCCAGGGGACCGGGTCGAAAGAGAGCGTTCAAGGCAATTAGGTCATCGAACCGCGTGGGTTGTAGTTGTCTTAGGAGTGATTTCATTCCGCTCGATTCGAACTGAAAAATACCATCCGTATTGGCCTCAGAGAATAGCTTAAATGTTTTTGGGTCTTCAAAATTATGCAGAACCGTCTCGCTCACGGGTTGTCCATGACGACGGGCAATATAGTTTTGGATTTTAGTAATTTGGGTAAGAGTTTCAAGTCCCAAGAAGTCCATTTTGAGAAGCCCAGCCATTTCAGCTTCGTCTTTGGTATATTGCACCATGACTTTTTTATCTTTATCAACGCTCAACGGTGCAAATTTAGTCAGTTCGTCAGGAGCAATAATAACTCCGGCAGCGTGAACCCCCGAATTTCGCGCAAGCCCTTCTAACTTAGCTGAAATATCTAGAATTTTTTTAACATCTGGATCCTGATCGTAAAGTTCTCGAAGTTTCTCAGAGCGCTCCAGCGCTTCTCCGACTGTAATGGGCTTACCCGGTTCTTGGGGAATCAATTTTGTAAGATTATTAGCCCAATTGAAGTCCTTGTCATAGACACGGGATACATCTTTTATTACAGCTTTTGTTTTAAGTTGATTGATCGTGATGATGTTAGACACCCGATCTTTTCCGTACTTATCGGTGACATAGTCAATGACCTTACTGCGACCATCACGGCAAAAGTCAATATCCATATCAGGCATGGATACGCGCTCAGAATTGAGGAAACGCTCAAAGAGGAGATTGTATTCCATAGGGTCAATGTCGGTAATGCAAAGAGCCCAAGCCACGATGCTTCCCGCAGCCGATCCACGACCCGGACCCACGGGGACGCCCATCTCCCTCGCCTTACAAATAAAATCCCACACCATCAGAAAGTAGCCTGGGAATCCTACCTTAAGGATGGTGTCAATCTCATGATGAAGACGCTTTCGATAATCAGATTCTGGGTACTTTAATTTTTTACTTTCCCATCGAGGGCGACATTCTGTCACACGCCGCTCAAACCATTCCTTTACTACGGACACGAAGTAACTCTCGAGGGTCATGCCTACCGGTACAGGAAAGGTCGGTGTAGCCGCTTTACGCTTAATAGGAAATAAATCGATCTTATTGGCAATCTCGAGGGTTTGTTCTAGGAATTCAGGATGGTCAGGAAACATCCTAGCCATCTCGGCCGGTGTTTTGACATAGAACTGATCATTAATAAATCGCATTCGACGCTCTTGAGATTTGAGTGCTCGTGTTCCGATACACAAGACAGTGTCATGAAGGTCTGCGTCCTCATGATTTAGATAATGCGAATCATTGGTTGCCACCATTTTGATTCCCAACTTTTTAGCTAGTTCAATTTGGTAAGGAATACATTCTTGTTCTTTTTGAAAGGATAGACCTTGGTTTTGAATTTCTAGATAAAAATCTTCTCCAAAAATACCTCGATACTCGTCAGCTACTTTTTGGGCTTGTTCAAGTCTATTTTGTAAGATACGGGCCTGAACCTCACCCCCTAAACAAGCTGACATAGCAATCAAACCTTCGGAGTGCTCTTTGAGGATCTCTTTATCAACACGAGGCTTGTAATAGAACCCTTCGGTGAACCCACGACTCACAAGTTTGGATAGATTGGCAAAGCCGACGGAGTTTTTGGCAAGTAAAACAAGGTGGTAGCCCGCATCTCGACTGCCGCTAGGGTCAACACAGTCCTCAAGTCCTTCTTCAGCGGTACCAATATTTTTTGCATCGAGTTTTTTATCAAATCGTGAACGCGGTGCAACGTAGACCTCGCTGCCCAAGATGGGCTTAACCGCCCAGTTGCCTTCTTTATCCGATGTCTTTTCGCAGGCATCAAAAAGTTTCATCATGCCAAACATATTTCCATGATCAGTAACGGCAACAGCAGGCATTCCCGATTCTTGGGTTTTTTTGACGAGATCAGGAATGCGGGTAAGTCCGTCCAGCAAACTGTGTTCCGTGTGAAGATGGAGATGTACGAAGGACATGGGTTCATTTTCTCCTACTTTGGAGGTAGGTTTCTGAAAGGTCTCTTCATATCCTTGGCTTTAATTCTCATGGGTATTAAGATGCCCATAAAAATGAGCACTTCACATGTATTTCTATTTAAACAAAGTCTCTACGATGTTCAAGTTTTTAGGCCCCCCTCTGCTAAATCTTCCCTTTGTAATATGCAATAATATAAATGCACTTAAAATTCATAACTCTACCAACCGAGGAGAACTGTATGTCTGAAGAAGCTAAATGTCCTTTTGGTCACGGCGCTAGTCCAACCGGTGAAGCTCCTAAGAAACAAACTAATCGAGATTGGTGGCCTAATCAATTAGATCTGACCCCACTCCATCTTCACTCTCCGAAGAAAAATCCTATGGATCCGGATTTTAATTATGCAAAAGAATTTAAAACATTAGATTTAAAAGCCGTCATCAAGGACTTAAATATTCTAATGAAGTCCTCACAGGATTGGTGGCCAGCTGATTACGGTCATTATGGTCCCTTTTTTATTCGTCTGACCTGGCATAGTGCTGGTACTTACCGAATTGCTGATGGTCGAGGCGGTGGAGGAGGGGGAACTCATCGATATGCGCCCCTCAACAGTTGGCCAGATAACGGAAACTTGGATAAAGCTCGTCGCTTACTTTGGCCTATCAAACAAAAATACGGAAAAAAACTTTCTTGGGCCGATCTCTTCATTTTGTCAGGAACCATTGCCATGGAATCTATGGGTTTAAAAATCTACGGCTTTGGTGGTGGACGTGAAGACGTATGGGAACCCGAGGACATTTACTGGGGATCTGAAAATAAATGGCTCGCCGATGAGCGCTACAAAGGCGACCGTCAGTTAGATCAACCTCTAGGTGCCGTTCAGATGGGTCTCATCTATGTTAATCCTGAGGGACCCAACGGAAAGCCCGATCCCCTAGCCGCGGCTCGAGATATTCGAGAAACATTCAAGCGCATGGCCATGAATGATGAAGAGACGGTAGCTTTAGTTGCGGGCGGTCATACTTTTGGAAAGGCGCACGGAGCGGCAGATCCTGCTCAATACGTCGGTCCTGAACCCGAAGGAGCGCCCATTCATCAACAAGGGCTTGGCTGGAAGAATTCCTTCGAATCAGGTAAGGGTGAGCATGCCATTACTAGTGGATTAGAAGGCGCTTGGACCCAAAATCCTACCAAATGGGACAATGATTACTTCAATAATTTATTCAACTATGAGTGGGTTTTAACAAAAAGCCCTGCGGGAGCTCAGCAATGGACACCTAAGGATGCATCTGCATCGGGTACTGTCCCTGATGCGCATAATCCAAATAAGAAGCATGCACCCATGATGCTTACAACCGATCTCGCCTTACGCATGGATCCTGTATATGAAAAGATTTCTCGTCGTTTCCATCAAAACCCCCAAGAATTTGCAGACGTTTTTGCTAAGGCTTGGTACAAACTGACCCATCGCGACATGGGCCCAATTCAACGTTACCTTGGCCCCTTAGTGCCTAAGGAAGAGCTCCTATGGCAAGACCCGGTTCCAACTTCGAATCACCCCTTAGTCGATGCTCAAGATATTGCTCAACTTAAAGCCAAAATCCTGACTTCAGGCCTTTCTATTTCACAACTAGTCAAAACAGCCTGGGGTTCGGCATCAACCTTCCGAGGAACCGATAAGCGTGGCGGTGCAAACGGTGGTCGTATGTGTCTTGCTCCGCAAAAGGATTGGGCGGTCAATCAGCCTGCTGAATTAAGCAAGATTCTTAAAAAACTTGAGGCCGTTCAAAAAGATTTTAATGCTTCTGCTTCAGGCGGAAAGAAAATTTCTTTAGCGGACTTGATTGTTCTGTCAGGCTCAGCCGCTATCGAAGCAGCCGCAAAAAAAGCAGGACATGATATTACTGTTCCTTTCTCTCCCGGACGCACGGATGCTACTCAGGATCAAACCGACGTTGAGTCCTTCGCGGTCCTTGAACCCAAAGCGGATGGTTTCAGAAATTATGCAGCACCCGGATACGAAGGCTTTGTAGCTGAACGACTCATCGATCGAGCCGGTTTACTAACCCTGACTCCTCCAGAAATGACCGTTTTAGTCGGAGGTATGCGCGCACTCAATGCAAACTACGATCAGTCGCCATTAGGGGTGTTCACACAGCAGCCTGAAACCTTGACCAATGATTTCTTTATTAATCTTTTAGATATGAATACCCAATGGGAAATGTCTCAAAAGAATCATGGAATCATGGAAGGTCACGATCGTACGACTGGGCGACTCAAATGGACCGCAACGATTGTTGATCTCGTTTTTGGTTCAAACTCGGAACTCCGTGCCATAGCTGAAGTTTATGCCTGCAGCGATGCCAAGGGTAAATTCATTAACGACTTTGTTGCCGCATGGACGAAAGTCATGAACCTAGATCGCTTTGATCTTCGTCAATAATCCTTGAACCGACAACCCCTCATTCTTGGCGGAGAGTGAGGGGTTCTAAACTTCCTGTCATGAATTCCTTCAAAGGAAACAAAAGTTTTTTGCCCTCAAAACGATGTAAGGTCTGTCATCGAGAAATGGTTTGGAGAAAGTCATGGGCCAAAAATTGGGAGCAAATATTATATTGCTCTGATGCATGCCAAAAGAAAAAATGATGATTGCAAAGTATAGAACTTCATATGGCTAAGGGAATTCGAAATCTCGTAATCATTCTGGGAGACCAACTTAATTTTGATGCTCCCGCTCTTCGCGAGTTTGATCGCGAAAGAGATATGATTTGGATGGCCGAAGTTGAAAAAGAATCGATCCATGTCCCTTCTTCCAAACAAAGGATCACGGTATTTCTTGCGGCGATGCGCCACTTTGCCAAGGCCATCCAAGAGCAAAATTGGCCAATCCTCTACCGCTATCTTGATCAGGAAGATAACGCAGGATGTTTTGAAGAAGAATTAGTTAAAGCTATTAACGCCACAAAACCTCAATGCCTAGTCCTAACTTGGCCGGGTGAATGGAGGGTGTTAGAGATCATTAAGCAAGTCGCTCTCGAGCAGCATGTCCCCTTAGTCATTCATCCTGATACTCATTTCTATTGCTCTCAAGAAGATTTTCGCAACCATGCACAAAATCGTAAACAACTACGCCAAGAATACTTTTATAGGGAATTAAGACAGAAGAACAATATTTTAATGGACGGATCACGCCCCATCGGCGGTCAGTGGAATTATGATGTAGACAATCGTAAAAGTTTTGATAAAACGGGCCCTCCCTCGATTCCTCCCCCCCGTATTCATCAGGCGGATGATATAACTCAGTCCGTAATTAATCTTGTCCGTCATCGATTTAAGGATCATCCCGGTTCTTTAGACACCTTCAATTGGCCTGTGACACGTAAACAAGCATTACAGGCTTTAGAAGATTTTATTCAATTCCGCCTTCCTCACTTTGGTCAATACCAGGATGCCATGTGGACCGATGAGCCTTGGCTTTATCATTCCTTGATTTCATCCTCTCTAAATTTGAAGTTATTAAATCCCCGTGAAGTGATTCAATGCGCCGAAAAAGCCTTTCATCAAGGATCAGTTCCCTTGGCGGCAGCCGAAGGGTTCATCCGGCAAATTGTAGGGTGGCGAGAATACGTTCGAGGAATTTATTGGCACTATATGCCCGACTATCTTCATCTGAATAAAATGCAGGCAAATGAGGAACTCCCCCTTTTTTACTGGAGCGGAACCACGGATATGGCTTGTCTTCGCGAATCTCTAAAACAGACGCTTCGTTTCGGTTACGCCCATCACATTCAACGTTTAATGGTTACCGGACTCTATGCATTACTCTATGGAGTTAGACCTCAATCCGTTCATGAGTGGTACCTCAGTGTCTATGTCGATGCCGTTGAGTGGGTTGAACTTCCTAACACCCTAGGGATGAGTCAATTTGCTGATGGGGGCCTCATGGCGAGTAAGCCCTATATTGCTAGTGGAAAATACATTAACCGAATGAGCAATTATTGCAGTCAATGCCCCTATAATCCCGAGATATCCACTGGCGAAAAGGCATGTCCTTTTACGACTCTTTATTGGGACTATTTGATTCGTCATGAAAAAAAACTTCAATCAAATCCTCGGATGGCAATGCAACTGAAAAACCTCCAAAGACTCTCGGAAGTAGATAAATCAAATATTGTTTCTCAGGCCCAAGCCCATCGTGGGGTAAATTCAGGGCTATAGAGGAGTTTAATAATAAGTAAAAAGTCGTATTAGGCGCCTAATGTAACTGGCGGAGAGTGGGGGATTCGAACCCCCGGTCCAGGTTTACCCTGAACATTCGCTTAGCAGGCGAACCCGTTCGGCCACTCCGGCAACTCTCCATAGGGGAATGGTTAGATTAACTTTGATTGGCCTAGTCCACAAGGTAAAACCCACGGATCTTGCATGGAAATCCCATTCAGGCGATAAACTAATTAATTCAAGGTGGGTTGGTCGAGCGGTCTAAGGCACCGGTCTTGAAAACCGGCGACGGTTATGCCGTCCGTGAGTTCGAATCTCACACCCACCGCCAATGAATCGAGGTATCGATGTCACTCTCTATCCCGGGTAAAACACTCTTTCAAACCTGGCGCGATCACGACCTCTTTTCAGGGCTATCCGTTTTTCTCGTTGCGATTCCGCTCTGCTTGGGCTTAGCCGTGGCTTCGGGAGCCCCTGCACAAGCGGGTCTTTTGGCGGGCATTATCGGCGGGTTAGTGGTCGCTAGCTTGAGTCGGTCAGCCCTAGCGATTTCGGGACCCGAAGCAGGCTTAGTTGCTCTGACCGCTGCAGGCATCATGACGCTCGGTAGTTTTGAATCATTTCTTTTAGCGGTCATCGCCGCTGGGTTAATTCAAATTAGTTTAGGCGTCTTTAAGGTTGGGCCTTGGATTCACTATGTTCCCATAAGCGTCATGAAGGGTATGATCTCAGGTTTGGGATTGATTTTAATAGGTAAACAGATTCCTGTGGCCCTTGGGACCTCTGTTTCTCTTCAAGATTTAACTCAATCCAGTATTTCCATTCCTGTCACTCTCTTATCTCTTGGGTGTTTTACACTCTATCTTCTATTAAAAAGAAAATCGTCGGCTCCGTTGAAGATCCCCCTTTCTCTTTGGGTCGTCATTATTGGATCCTTACTGGCCGCGATCCTGACGACATATTCTTGGATTTCTGCGGAGGCGGTTACTCGGATACAAATACCTTCCAATATCTTTTCTGATTTCAAGATCCCTCATTGGTCAAGACTGTTGGAACTTCAAATTTGGAAAGTCGGAATCCCTCTAGGCCTCTTAGCTTCTTTAGAGGCACTCCTCTGCGTTAAAGCCATTGATAAACGTGATGTACTCAATCGCGAAACCCCTTTGAATCGAGAATTAATTGCCCAAGGAATTGGGAATGTTTTCTGCGGACTTTTGGGTGCCATTCCTCTCACTGCGGTCATTGTGAGAAGTTCTGTCAATGTAGATGCAGGAGCTCGTACAAGACTTTCTTTTTACACCGAAGGATGCTTGTTGCTCTTAGCAGTTTTGATATTTCCTTGGGTGTTGAATTATATTCCTTTATTTACTTTGGCGGTCGTATTAATTTTTACCGGCTATAACTTGACCTTACCTTCCGTTTATCGAGATTTATGGCGTGAGGGATGGAGAACTTTTGTTCCATTTCTCCTAACAGTTTTAGGAGTTCTATCATTCGGTCTGCTTTATGGGGTTTTGATCGGCATTATTTTTGCATTTATGATTCAGGGTAAACTTACACCGTCGTCTTAAAGTCGAGGGGCCTGGTCTAAAAAAGATTGGGCCTTGGCTAGAGCTCCATGGGGGTAAGACGCCCCTATTTTTAAGAAGGTTCTCTCGATTCCTGTAATCGTAGCAGCCATATCATTCGCTGAAATAAAACCTAAGTGGCCAATGCGAAGAATTTGGCCTTCGAGCACACCTTGGCCCGAAGCCACCACAAGATTTTCCTCCTCCTTGAGGCGTTGGATAAAGGCCCCTGCCTCCGGAAGCATAAAAGCTGTGACGCTATCACCTGGGTACTTCGAAAAGAGAGGTATTCCCCAGTGATCCAGAGCTGCTCGGAGGGAATTGGCAAGGAGATTGGCATTGGCTTGAAGAACTTGGGCTCCCCCCAGGCCATGGATACGGTCGAGTGAGGTTCCTAAAGCCCCCATTAAACCAATGGCAGGTGTCCAAGCCGTTACTTGCTTTTGCTGTGCCTCAAACTCTTTTCGTAAGTCAAAATAAACCCGTGGCAGATGCAACTCATGAAGTTGATTTAGATACCGTTCAGAAAGGCCAAGTAAGCTAAGACCCGGATGAATCCCCATGGACTTTTGACTTCCTGTAATTAATACATCAATTCCGCTTTGTATCGAGAGAGGGTGCACGCCCAATCCTGTCATAGCGTCTACCACAATGAGCGCTTGGGGTTGGTGGCGTTGTATCAACGCAACCAATTCTTGTGTACGATGGCGAGTTCCCGTGGAAGATTCGCTATCTTGAAAAAATACCGCCTTAAGAGAAACAGCACGTGTAAGTAGTTGCTTTACCTCTTCGAGATCAAACGTGTGGCCATAGGGTGCCGTGATTTCATAGGTATGGATTTGATGAGCTCTAGCAAAATCCATCCATCGCTCTCCGTAGCGACCTGCATGGAAGACGGCAATCGAACTTCCTGGACTGACAGCATTGAGAAAAGCAGCCTCCATGGCTCCTGTTCCGCTCGCAGTCAAAATCAGGGGCCAATCGTTGGCACCTAAGCCCATGAAGGTCCTAAGATGAGATTGACAATGACCCATCAACGCTTTAAATTCCAATCCTCGATGATGAAAATTCGCAGCCCCTTCGGCGGCTAACGATTCAGGGAGAAGAACAGCTGGCCCCGGGGTCATCAATCGAAGTTTACTCATTGGTCTAGTGTCAGATAATTCTGATCGGCTATCCTTAATTTTTTAGAATGGACTCTTGCTGAACCTGTTCTTGTAAGGCTTTGAATGCCTCAGGGTGATTTTGGCCCCATGTAAGGACCCAGGGAGGGAGGACCTTAATTTCCTCAGTCTTAAATCTACGGATATGACCTAAAAGGATCTGGTTCAAGGCATAGTCTTTAGCAGATGGAGGGACGGGGTAGGGACCTCTCCAAAACTCATAATTCCATCTTGGAATGGCAAAGAAATTCCTAAGAAGGGCCTCCGTAGGCTTGCCCCAGGGACTAAAGGTTCGATCTAGGGGCCCACCGGGTCGAACCCCTACCTTTAGATCCTCACCATATAGATAGTAAAAAATACCCTCTCCTTCCGTCCAGTGCCGTAAGACTCTAAGCGCTTCTTCCATTAACAGCGCCTGGCGTTCGGGGTAAGGGGGGGAAGGGCTACGAAAATCCCAAGGATCCCGGTGAGATGATTCCGACGACGCATAACCAACCTCCGTGATTAAGACCGGTTTTTTAAAACGAACTTCCAAGGCCCGTGCTTTATAGAGGATCCACCACCAATGTTTATAAATAGTTTCACGAGAGGGAAAATCGTTTTCTTTCGTGATGGGATCATAAGTATTCATTCCAATGACATCCAGCGCTTCTCCGAAGTCAAAAGAATCGTGAGCATCAAAATTGACGCTGTAAATAATTTTTCCTTTGAAAACTTCTTTCACGGACTGGATTAAATTAATCCAACGGTCCTTAAAGCGCTGAGAACTCTCCATCTCGGTTCCCACTGAATACCATTCCACTGCTTCATCCTGGGCGAGGCGGGCAAAATGTATATTGAAAGCTTCATAATTAGCCCACCAAAGTTCCCAATCATTGGGCTCAATATTCCCTCGCCAATATTTATCGTCTTTGGCTTCATTAAGAAGATTAAGAGTAGGAAATAGCATCACTCGCATTCCGAGGGATCTTGCTTGACGTATTGTCCGCCGTAAATTCTCATCCGTAGGTGAATTAATGGGGTGCGGAGTAATTTCCTCCGATGAAAATTCATTCATATAGTAGATGAATTGAAGACTCACCGCTCGAACACCTAAGGAAGCCATTCGCTTGAGCGGTTCTCCATAATCAAAATTTGGATCATTCGCATATAATCCCAACACCATCCCTCGAGCCTGAGGGCGGTAATATTCATTTCTTTCAAGTATCAGATGAGTAGGTACTACTACCAAAATAAGCAGTCCTAGGAGCGTTAGGGTCGAAGCAAATCGCCTGAGTACATTCATCTTGGACCTAGGGTTGCCGGCCTCGAATAATTTCAAGTTTCTTTTTCAACGTTGCTTCAGGATAGACCTTACCCCGTCGCTCCATTTCTCTTCTAAATTCCTCCTCATTGAGTGCCATACCATCTGAGGTAGGAGCGAGCCCCTTCCGGATTCGAGCGGCATTAAGAAATGGGTAGGGTTCTGTCGCGAGTTCGGGACTTTTAAGATAGTAGAGGTAGGTCCACCAATGACCTACTAAAAACCAAACCAACAAGATTGACAATCCTTGGAACTGAAGTCGACGCATCCTTGAGGGTTGTTTTCTGATTTTATGCCATTGCGCAGCGGCTACAAGGTTGATGGCAATGATGACGATGATGAACACCATAGTCCCCCATTCATTCTGGGAATACCAACCCCACCCTGTAAGATTAGAAATAAAAGGGTAAAGTAAAATTCCAAAAATAATTTGCAAATGTAAAATATATACCAAAAGAGATTCTCGACTCACAATATCAAGGAGTGAAAAGAGCTTCCACTGATTCCAGCGCGATTTAATAAATCCCAAGAAGCCTCCGATCATAAATACCCAACCTAACCGCTCCATAACACTGGGTAGGGTTTGATTATAAAGGGCATAAAGTTCCCCGCGTGTCCAACCGTTTAATCTCTCGATACCTTTCGAATCAGTGACCCATGTTCCAGTCCATAACCAAGTGTCTTTTTGCCATTGTCCCCATAACCAAATCACTAAACCGACACCAACTAGGACATAGATAAAAGTTGATTCACTCCATCGAGATTGGTCTTCATGGATATCTGTTCGACAGGACGCGTAAAGAGCGCCAAGGGCACTTCCAAACGCCACAAAAGCGAACCAAGGGAACAGGGGGAAAAGTGCAGTAACACCTCGGTCTGAAATTCCATTGAAGAGGCCTCGCACAGGTAAGCTGAGCCATTCGCCAAATCCGGTGATCCAGAGGTAGGGAGAAAACCATGCAATAGCAATTCCTAGGATGAGAGCTGTATATCCAAAAATACTACGATGGCGAATACAACGAGCGAGACCTTGAAGAATTAGTAAGGAGAAAATCACGCATTGTAAAACATCAATCTTAAAAAGTTCTCGAAAAAGTTGCGGTGTACTAAGAACGGTCCACTGCGCAAGCGCTAGACCAGGAGCATGAAGAAGATAAGCGCATAAGAGAATGAAACCATATCGAGGAAGAACCTCCTTAAAAGAACGCAAGGAATCATCGGTTTGAAAAGTCGAGAGTGTCATGCTAAAACCTGCACACATGAGAAAACTCGGAGCCACGAGCCCATTGATGAAATTCAACCAAGCAGGAACGGTTCCTTCATACCAAACATTGGTGGCATGGACCTCAATCATGACGATAACGGCTAAGCCCCTCAAAAGATCAACCCATTCGGAACGACGGGATGGAATTCGATCGGACCAGGTATTGACCATGAGTAACTCCAGTAGAGAGAAGTTCTAAGTCTTAGGGTGTCTTAAAAAGACATAAAATTCAAAGTCTAACCCTCACTAGGGGCCTCAGGGAGTCCTTTCGGCTTGGGTTTCCACGTCTAAACTGCTACATTGAATTTATTAGTTTTTAACCCTTTCGAGGAGCGAAAAGATGTCTGAACTACTGGTTAAAAAAGATCTTGATCGAATTCTTCGTGAAGCTAATGATCCTAATGTAGAAAGTTCCCAAGGAACCCTCAAGCGCCATTTGGGAGCTTTTAATTTGACCATGCTAGGCATCGGAGCGATTATTGGTGCCGGTATCTTTTCTCTCACCGGAACCGCCGCGGCGACCTATGCGGGACCGGGTATTATTTACAGTTTCATACTTGGTGGAATTCTTTGCGCTTTTGCGGGACTTTGTTATGCCGAAATGGCAGCTATGATACCGGTTGCAGGCTCAGCCTATGCCTATTCTTATGCCACCATGGGGGAATTTATTGCCTGGCTCATTGGTTGGGATTTGATTTTAGAATACGCTTTTGGTGCCGTGACTGTCAGTATTGCTTGGTCAGGGTATCTTCAATCGATTCTCAAAAATTTTGATATTCATCTTGGTGATTTTGCTCTACGTTTTTTCGCAGGCCCCTGGACCAATGTAATGCTTAATGATGGCACTATGGCGCGAGGTATTTGGAATATCCCCGCATCCTTTGTGGCCTTGGCCTTAGCGTCTGTTCTTTATCGCGGTGTCCAAGAGAGTGCAAAGCTCAACAATGTCATTGTGATCATAAAAGTGGCCATCGTGGTCACCATCATTATTTTAGGTTTATCAGTTATTGACATGAATAATCTCAACGTTAACCCCAATGCCACCGGCCTTGGCTCCCTCGTTCCTCCTGCAGAAAACGGTCGTTTTGGCTGGGGTAACGGCGGAGTACTGACGGCTGCCGGCGTGGTCTTTTTCGCATATATCGGCTTTGACGCCGTCAGCACAACAGCGCAAGAAGCTAAAAACCCCAAACGTGATCTCCCGATCGGCATCCTGGCTTCCCTAGTGATCTGTACCATTCTATATATTTTGATCTCCCTGGTTTTAACAGGTGTTGTGAATTATAAACAACTCAACGTAGCGGCTCCTATGGGTGTTGGTATCGATAAGATTGTCGAGCTTCGCAGCTGGTCTCCAGCGGTAGGATCTTTTCTAAGTAGTGCCGTCAAAATTGGTGCCATCTCAGGTCTTACATCGGTCATTTTGGTAATGATGTTGGGTCAAACCCGTATCTTCTATGCCATGAGTAAAGATGGCCTTCTGCCTTGGTTCAATAAAGCCCACCCTAAACATGGAACCCCACATACAGCAACAATTCTCACGGGACTTTTTGTGGCGATTTGTGGAGGTCTCATGCCTCTCGGACTTGTTGGAGAATTAGTCAGCATTGGTACGCTATTAGCCTTCCTTTTGGTTTGTATTGGTGTTCCGATACTTCGTATTACAAATCCTCATGTTGAACGTCCTTTCAAAGTGCCGGCTCCATGGGTCATTGGGCTAATCGGCGCAGGCTTTTGTGCATGGCTTATGTTTAACTTGCCCCATGACACGTGGATTCGACTTATGCTTTGGATGGAAGCGGGTCTATTAATCTATGCATGCTATGGTTGGCGACATTCGAAAATGGCCTCCGAGTCCGCTGAGAGAAAATCTATCAACATGACCTTAGTAAGGGTTGCTGTGCTCACGTTGATCCCCACGCTTATTTGGGCTTATCTAACTTTTGGTAGGGCTTAATCCCCACCTTTTTCATGACTCTTGCTAAAACAAAAATCCGTTTTCGCTATCGTCTCGAATACGCCCTCTTTAGAGCGTTGGATGGTATCTTAGCCGCGTTACCTTGGAATTTAATTTTGACTCTTGGGGAGATGGTTGGGTTGCTTTTCTGGGCCTTGGATGCTCGTCATCGTCGAGTGGTTCGGCGTAATTTAAGGTCCTCGAATCTCTCCTTAACTTCAAAGCAAATAGATGGGCTCACTCGGCATACGTTCACGCACTACGGATCATTCTTTTTAAGCTTGATTAAATTAAGACACGCTTCTAGAGAGGAACTACAACAGTGGGTTCATATCCGTGGCTTGGAATATTTCGATGAAGCCCAGAGGGAAGGTAAAGGCTTCATTCAACTGACAGGCCACTATGGTCACTGGGAAGCCATTGCCTTGGCTCAAAGTGCAGAGGGTCGGTCCCTATATGTGATTGGTCGTGCGCTTGATAATCCATTGCTTGAAAAAATCAGTATAGATTTTCGAACTCGTATGGGTAATCGGGTTATTTTAAAGGACGGCGCCCTGCGAGAATCTATCAAGGTCCTTAAGGAAGGTTGTGGAGTTGGATTCCTGCTTGATCAAGATGGCTTAGGCGGGGGAATTTTTGTTAAATTCCTGGGCCAATGGGCCTCTACGCATCCCTCAGCAGGAGCTTTAGTCACCAAATACCAAATTCCCATCCTTCCGGTCTTTAGTTGGATGGATCAGGGTCGTATCCAGGTCCAGTTTCAGCCATTGGTCCGGATTCCAAACTCGGGAGACGCCGATCGAGATACTTGGGTCGCAACTCAAGTCATGACACGATTGCTTGAGGCTCAAATCCATCGGGATCCCCGATGGTGGTTTTGGCTGCATAATCGCTTTAAAACCCGCCCAAATCCACAAGATCCAGGCCTCTCTCCCCTTCCGCCCAAGGAGTGGGTAGAATTGAGTAAGTCCATATAAATCGGAGCCCCCTGCGGGGCTCTATCATTTCAAGGGGACACCATGCCCAAGCACGTCTTAGCCAAGCTTGAATCTGAATTACGGGAGCTAAAGCAATCTCTATTGAATGAGATTCCTCAAGAAATTTCTCGTGCGGCAGGCCAAGGGGATCTCTCCGAAAATGCCGAGTATGAACAAGCCCTTGCAAAGCGCGATATGTATCAATCCAAAGTCGTCGCCCTCGAAAAACGTATCACGGAGATTTCATCTTTAGACACGAGTCGCTTGCCTAAAGATAAGGCTGCCTATGGTTCTGAATTAACAGTACTTGATCTCGATACCAACGAGAAAAAAGTCTACAAACTTGTTTTACCGGAAGAGCTGTCCGAGGATCATAAAGATTATCTATCGATCTCCTCTCCAGTGGGTATGGCACTCGTCGGACAGGAAGAAGGTAATGAAGTCCGTGTGACGATTCCGAGAGGCACTCTTAGTCTAGAAATTGTCAAACTTAAAACCGTCCACGATCTTAAAAAATAAACTGAGGTCACCATGACCAAGTCATCTAAAAGAAATCAAACATGTTCTTTCTGCGGGAAACCCGATACTGAGGTGGCCCAACTTCTTGCAGGACCCGAGGCGTTCATCTGTGATGAGTGCATTGAGGCAGGTCAACTTCAAATCAAGATGTCTCGAGCCGAAAAGATACCGGTGAAACATGAGGCCAAACTCGCACGACCTAAAGAAATTAAAGCTTATCTTGATGAATACGTGATTGGTCAAGAAAGCGCCAAGAAACGTCTCTCGGTAGCGGTTTACAACCACTATAAACGCATCCTCAACCCTCTCAAAACTTCAGTGAATGCCGTTGAATTGGCAAAATCTAACATCTTACTCATTGGACCTACCGGAACCGGTAAAACTCTATTAGCACAAACCCTTGCCCGAATATTAGATGTGCCGCTCGCGATGGCTGATGCAACCACTCTGACGGAAGCAGGTTATGTGGGAGAGGATGTGGAGAACATTCTTACCAAATTACTCCAAGCGGCAAACTATGATATTGATCGTGCCCAAAAAGGCATTGTTTTTATCGATGAAATTGATAAAGTAGGCCGAAAAAGCGAGAACCCATCGATTACCCGAGACGTGAGTGGCGAGGGTGTTCAGCAGGCTCTCCTCAAACTTATTGAGGGGACGGTAGCCAATGTTCCTCCACAGGGGGGACGTAAACATCCTCATCAAGAATTTATTCAAGTGGATACCAGCAATATTCTCTTCATTTGCGGAGGAGCTTTTGGTGGTATTGAAGACACCATTAAACAACGTATTCGAGCGAAAGCCGTTGGCTTTGGATCCACCCCTAGTTCCAAAGAGTCGCTCGAAGATTTCCTGCCCCTCGTCGAGCCCGAAGATATTATTAAGTTTGGTCTTATTCCTGAGTTAGTAGGCCGTTTACCTGTGGTTGCAACACTGGAAGCGCTCGATCGCGAGGCCCTTGTGCGTATTTTGACTCAGCCTAAGAATGCAATTACAAAACAATTTATCAAACTTTTGGACATGGATGATGTTGAATTAAGCTTCGAAGAAGGCGCCCTCGAAGCGATTGCCCATCAAGCGATGGCTCGCAAGCTAGGAGCTCGAGGTCTTCGTTCGCTCTTAGAGCAAATTCTTTTAGAGCCTATGTATGAACTACCTTCTAAAGCTCGAGAAAAAAAAGAACCTTTACGTATCACTCGCAAGCACGTTGAAATGGTCCTCGGGCTCCCTCCCGATTCTATTTCTGTTGCAGGATAAGGCATGACCAATTTTTTTTCTTCTCACCTGCTTCATTTCATCATCATGGGTACAGGTATCGCTATGATCATGGGACTTCTAACTCCGACGCAGCGCTTTGAACGTACCAAAAAAAGTATTATCAAATACTGGTTCGGACTTATTGGGATTGGGCTATTGTTGGGGTGGCTTATGTACTTCTTCCCGAGGAATCCAATTCGCTTTTAGGTTGTAAAAGGTTAGTTATAGTTGTTTTTCGTGATGTCGGCTGTGTATCTCGATTAGTTGGTACCATTGATTAATAGTCAGAAACCCCATCATCGGATGATCCCAGCCTCGATTCGAAGGAATCAAGTCTAGAAGAGGTGTTACTTTATTGAGTTGCATTTTGAACTTATCTAGAAGTTCGGATGCTTCTTCCTTAGATAGTATACGGACCTCATCTTGAACTACCTTGGGCGCTTTAATCTTCTTGGGTCCCAAAGTGCCAAAGAAAAAAATTAAGTACACAATTAAAGATTGAGACTTAGTCTGCTCACGGGTCTTTGTGGGCCAATCTTCTATCCTGGCCAAAATCCATCCGTGAACTCCTAGAACGTGACTAAAGACTTGACTGCGCGACCATCCTCCTGATTCAGGGGGGCAAGTGAAGGCTTCCTCTGAAGACGCTTGCAGAATACGTTCATAGGAGGCGAGTGAATACAGAATCTTTTTTTGTATTTGTTGTGGTTGCACGGTGCGAAGATCTCGGTCTGCTTATTACTATTATAGAGTTTAAAAAAAAGAGGCCCCGAGGGCCTCTTTTTGAGGAGAAAAACCACCCGATTAGAGGTCGAGTTCTTTGAACGCATCTCCAAGTGTTGGTTTCTTGAAGGGTTCAAGTCTTAACTTCGCATTTTCATCTTCCGTTGGGGAAGAAGTACTACCCTCTTTCATCTGTTTGACGGAGAGACCAATGCGATGTTCTTCAGGGTCAAGTTTTACAATCTTCATCGTGAGTTCTTGACCGATTTGGAATTCAGTATTGATATCCTGAACGGAATTCTCCGATAGCTCGGTCACGTGGACCAACCCTTCTATACCCGAACCGAGATCGATAAAGGCACCAAAGTCCGTGAGACGGACGATGGGAGCCGTTAGAACATCGCCTACATGATGAGCATTGAAGAAGATTTCCCAAACATTGGGTTCGAGTTGTTTTACACCCAAACTTAACCGTTGTGCCTCGGGATCGAGACTTAGAACTTGGGCCGTGAGACTGTCTCCCTTCTTGACAACTTCACCCGGATGCTTGATCTTCTTTGTCCAGGAAAAATCCGAGACATGCACGAGACCATCAATGCCTTCTTCTAGCTCCACAAAAGCACCAAATTCAGTAATGTTGCGAACGGTTCCCGTCACAGACATGCCAGGTTTATATTTCTCAGCTAATTCAAGCCAAGGATTAGTGGTAATTTGTTTCATACCAAGGCTAATACGGCGATTATCGAAATCGATACCTAGAATCACGGCTTCCACTTGATCCCCTAGATTTACCATACCCTTGGCTGATTTGATCTTCTTAGTCCAAGACATTTCGGAGACGTGGACTAGTCCTTCAATACCTGGTTCAAGTTCCACAAAGGCGCCGTAATCCGTAATGGAGACGATCTTTCCTTTGACGGTGGCATTAACTTGATATCGATCTTGCACGGAGAGCCAAGGATCAGGGAATTTTTGTTTATATCCCAAAGAGACGCGTTCGGTTTCCTTATCGTATTTCAAGATAGCGACTTCAACCTTGTCTCCGATTTGGAACATTTCTCCTGGATTATTAAGACGGCCCCATGACATGTCGGTGACATGTAAGAGCCCATCAATTCCACCTAGATCTACAAAAGCGCCGTATTCAGTAATATTTTTTACAATACCTTCAACCAGTTTGCCTTCCTCGAGGGTGAGAAGGGTCTCTCCCTTAAGGGTGGCGTTGATGGTTTCCATAAAAACCTTACGGGACAAGACGATATTGCCGCGTCGTCGGTTGACTTTAATGACTTTCATGTCGAATTGTTTACCCAAATAGGGATCTAAATTACGAACCGGCTTGGTATCGACTTGAGATCCGGGTAAGAAGGCGCGGATACCGATATCCACGCTGAGGCCCCCTTTGACTTTTTCGACCACGGTACCAGTGACAGTCATGTTTTCCTTGAAAGCTTTTTCAACTTCATCCCAGACTTTCATCTTGGAAGCACGTTCTTTGGAGATACGAACGTTGCCGTTAGCATCTTCTAGATGTTCCAAGAGGACTTCCACCACATCGCCTACGGCGAGGGTGCTAGTACCGTCAGGATTATTGAATTCATCCAGGTTAACGGTGCCCGTCCCTTTGTAACCGACGTCAATGATGACATCTTTGCCACGAATATCCACCACGTGACCGGTGACGAGTTGGTCTTCACGAAGGCCCCGGGCTTCACCCGAGAGGGCCTCAAGAAACTCATTCGTTTCTGGGGTGTGGTCCTCGAGTAGAGAACCGTCAAGCACGGTAAGGTTACCCATCTTTTTAGGGGCCTTGCCTTTAATGGTATTGAGTAGTTTGGACATGCAGTCCACCTCTTCTTTTAGTTGCCTCCCCGTTTCCTTTTGGGGGGCTGGAATCCCGGCACAGACTCTCCGGCAGAACTATTAGTTTGCCCACGATTAGCCAAAAAACCAAGGGAAAAAGAGAAGTTCAGACCGAGACGACGGTCAACTCCGGGTCAATTTTTTGATGGATGAGATTTTCAATCGCCGCGAGGGTGCCCGTCAGACTGCTGGGGCAGGTCCCACAAGCGCCTTGATAGCGTATGAGGATCTGCTTTTCATGTCGTCCTATAACCTCAAGGCCACCTCCGTCGGAGGCTAAGGCGGGCAAAATCGTTTCGTTTAGGACCGCTTGGACCTTCTGAAGAATCGGATCATTGGGATCATAAAGATCGCTTGCGACCCGAGAGGGAGGGGCGTCGATGGGCGTATCGGTGACTTGGAAAGAACGGATGGGGGCCGCGAGTTTGGGTAAGAGGTCGGTCCAGGTGGTGTGGTCATCCTTTGTAACGGTGATCCATTTATCCTGCATGTAAATTGACAGAACATGACCCACCTCAAATAAACTTTTGGCCAGAGGATCAGACGCAGCCACTTCAACCGAAGCAAAGTTTTTAGGAAATCCCTTCGCGATACTCTCTTTCAAGAGAAACTTAACGGCATTGGGGTTGGGGGTATATTCGATTTCTGCAATTTTTGGCACAGTTACTCCGTGGAAGCAATGGGAGAACCATCAAGCGCACTTTGAAGGGTGGCCCAAGGGAGGACAGCGCATTTGACACGTACAGGTAAATTTTTGACCCCTTGAAAGACCACTAGTTTCCCGAGATCTCCATGTGCCGCCGGATTCCATTCACCTCGAACTAAAGCTCGAAAGGCTTGGATGAGTTTTAAAGCATCTTGAACGGTCTTCCCTTTGACCGCTGTGGTCATGAGAGAGGCACTCGAGACATCAATAGCGCATCCTCGGCCTTCAAATTGAATATCTTCGATGATGCCTTCTTGGACTATCAAGGTGAGATAGAGTTGATCGCCGCAGAGGGGGTTGTGGCCTTCCGCTTGATGGGTACAACTATGGATTTTGCCAAAATTACGAGGCTTTTTATTATGTTCTAGAATGACCTGTTGATAAAGTTCCCTTGGATCAGCCATGGAACATCTCCACAGATTTCTGAGTCGCTTGGATGAGCGCATCGACATCGGATTCATTGTTGTAATAAGCGATCGAGGCTCGTGTCGTTGCTGGCACCTGAAATCGATCCATTAAAGGTTGGGCGCAATGATGTCCGGCACGGATCACGATGCCCTCATGATCGAGTAAGGTTCCAAGATCATGGGGGTGTACTCCGTCCACCACAAAAGAGATCACACTGACTTTGTCGGAAGATTCTCCGAGGATGCGAAGACCCGGTATTTTCTTTAAACCTTCAGAAGCTCGTCGAAGTAGGTGTTGCTCGTGAGCATGCACGTCTTGAGGATTGAATTTGGAAAGATATTCAATAGCTTCTCCTAAGCCGATAGCGGCGGCGATCGGAGGTGTTCCGGCTTCAAATTTTCCAGGGGCCTCGATATAGGTGGTCCTATCCCACGTGACGGAGAGAATCATGTTCCCACCCCCATGCCATGGAGGCATTGCATCTAAGAGGGCTTTGCGACCGTAAAGAACTCCAATACCGGTAGGACCAGAGAGTTTATGTCCACTGAAGGTATAAAAATCGGCGCCAAGATCTTGAACATCCACAGGGAGATGAGCAACGGCTTGTGCACCGTCCACTAGGACCATCAAAGAGGGAATCTGCTTTTTAGCCTCGGTAATAATTTTTTTGATCGGATTAATGGTACCTAGAACATTGCTGACATGCGTCAAGGCTAAGACTTTGGTCTTGGGTGAGAGCACTTTTGAGAGTTCGTCGAGACGAAGTTCGCCTCGATCGCTGACAGGAATTACCGCAAGGTGGGCGCCAACAGATTGAGAGAGCATCTGCCAAGGGACAATATTGGCATGATGTTCCATTTCAGTCAGACAGATCGTATCCCCTGCTTGGATATTTTGGCGGCCCCACGTTTGAGCGACGAGATTGATTGCTTCCGTTGTTCCACGTGTCCAGATGATTTCTTTGGACGAAGACGCCTTGAGAAACCGAGCTACGGTATCCCTAGCTTTTTCAAAGTGATCAGTCGCTTGTTGACTGAGAGTTGAGACTCCACGATGTACATTGGTATGTTCGTACATCTCGTATTGGCGCATACGTTCACTCACGGAGCTAGGCATTTGCCCACTGACCGCACTGTCTAAGTAATAAAGAGGCTTTTCATGGAAAGGTCGATCGAGAAGAGGAAAATCTTTTCGGATATCACTCACAGAGTAGGTCACGAGAGTTCCCCTAGGCTACCGACATGAAGTCGATTAATAATTTCTTGCTTAAGGACCCTTTGAAGCGTGGGGACTTGAATCCGCTCCAAGAGATCAGAAGCAAAAGCAAAAAGGAGGAGCCCTTTTGCGGCCGACTCAGAAAAACCCCGGCTTTGAAGATAAAATAATTCGTCAGGATCGAGTTGACCAATAGTAGCGCCATGAGCACATTTCACATCGTCGGCATAGATTTCAAGTTGAGGTTTAGTGTCAATACTTGCATGATCACCCAAAATTAAGTTTCGACTCTGTTGTTGGGCATCTGTTTGTTGTGCATTGAGTGCTACTAAAATCTGCCCATTAAAAATTCCTTTGCTATGATCCTGGGCAATACATTTATGAAGTTGACGGGACTGAGCACGAGGATGTGCATGGTGAATAAAACTGTGGGTATCACCGACTTGCTCGTCCGTTAATAAACACAAGCCATCCAGCCCAAGGCTCGCTGCTTCGTCTAAGCAGATATCAGGGATATCACGGCGAAGTCGAGATCCAAGGCCCACTGTGCGAACCCCTAAATAAGACTCCCGTCCGACTTTAGCTTGAAGGTAGGAGAAATGAAATGACTCGGAGGAATCGAAATGAAGGCGTTCAAAGTTCATTCGTGCTTCTTTTTCAATTTCAACCGTTACAACTGAAATAAAATGATATCTGCCGGAACCGTTGAAGCGCTCAACAATTTGTACTTCAGCCCCTGATTCCACTACGATATGAAGACGCGAAAAAGCCAAAGCTACGTTTTGAGTAGATCCTTCGAGAATATTTTCTAGATAAATAGGCTCTTTGCCTTGAAAATTCTTTTGAACTCGCAATTCGTAGGCCTCAGGAAAGAAAGCTTGATTCATTCGAAAAAAATAATCTTGATCTAAACGAGATGAAGAACGAACTACGGGGGCAAGGGGACGTAACGTAATGCCTTTAGGAATGATGATCGGTGGTTGGAGTTGACCCTGATTCCAGTAAAGGCGAAGAACAGTGGGTTCAACCTGAGAAGAGAGCGGAGCTTGAATGGAGGAAGGAAGGGTATACATCGCCTCTTGCAGAGGGCGTAAGTCAAAGTATTTCCAGTCTTCATCCCGAAGAGTGGGGAAGGGCATCGAAGCCCAGGCTAATTGGTCTTGTTGCTGCAGGGATCGCCAGGGAGAGCAAGCCTGCGCCTTCAAGAGGGCGACCGGAAAGAAAGAGGCCAAAGACGTCACCATTAGGGACGAGTCTCCTCGAGGAGCCAATCATATCCTTCTTTTTCTAGTCGAAGGGCTAATTCTGGGCCTCCTGATTTAATGATCTGACCCGATTGAAGGACGTGAACAAAGTCAGGAGCGACATGGTCAAGGAGACGCTGATAGTGAGTAATTAGAATGGTGGCATTATCGGGTCGTCGGAGTTGGGTAATGGCACTTCCGACGATACGAAGAGCGTCGATATCTAATCCAGAATCAGTTTCGTCCAAAATTGCGAGCGCAGGATTCAAGACAGCCATCTGTAAGATCTCATTTCGTTTCTTTTCACCACCCGAAAAACCCTCATTGACACTTCGATCAAGAAATATATCGCTCATACCGACGAGAGCTGTTTTGGTGTGAATAAAATCTTCAAATTCTAAGGGATCGAGTTCTTCATTTCCAAGAGCTTCAGCTCTTTTGTTGTAAGCCATGCGTAAGAACTGGGAATTACTGACTCCTGGGACTTCGATGGGATATTGAAATCCCAAAAAGAGACCTTGGCGAGCCCGCTCATCGGCCTCCATGTCGAATAAATTCTTGCCGAGAAAGGTCACTTCGCCTCCGGTGACCTCATAGGCGGGATGACCCGCCAGGACTTTGCCTAGTGTGCTTTTTCCGGAACCATTGGGGCCCATGATGGCATGGATTTCACCCGCTTTAATTTCTAAAGAGATCCCTTTGAGGACGGGAGTTTCTTGTACGGAAGCGGTTAAGTTTTTAATAGAGAGCATGACGAGATCCTTATCCAACACTGTTTTCAAGTTTGAGACTGAGAAGTTTGGTGGCTTCCACAGCGAATTCCATAGGAAGTTCTCGGAAAACTTCTTTACAAAAACCATTAATGATCATGGAAATAGCTTCTTCAGGATTGATGCCTCTCTGTTGAAGGTAGAAGATCTGATCTTCTCCGATTTTACTGGTGGTCGCTTCGTGTTCTACTTTGGCCGAAGGATTCTTAACTTCCAGATAGGGGAAGGTATTGGCGCTAGAGAGAGAGCCGATCAGCATGGAATCACATTGGCTGAAATTACGTGCCCCTTGGGCTTTAGGCGACACTCGGACAAGCCCCCGATAGGCGTTTGAACTCTTTCCGGCAGCAATGCCTTTCGAAATAATGGTGCTTTTTGTGTTTCGCCCGAGATGAATCATTTTAGTGCCCGTGTCGGCTTGCTGATAATGATTCGTAAGCGCCACGGAATAAAACTCTCCCACGCTGTCATCGCCTAAGAGAATGCAGCTCGGATATTTCCAAGTGATGGCGGATCCTGTTTCAACCTGTGTCCAACTGATTTTACTTTTGATCCCTTTGCATAAACCACGTTTTGTGACGAAGTTAAAAATACCTCCTACGCCCTTTTCATCGCCCGCATACCAATTTTGGACGGTACTGTACTTGATATCTGCATGATCAAGAGCAATCAGTTCTACGACCGCTGCATGGAGCTGGTTGGTATCAAATTGTGGGGCAGTACACCCCTCGAGGTAGCTCACGGTGGCTCCTTCTTCCGCCACAATGAGAGTGCGCTCAAATTGACCACTCTCTTTGTTATTAATACGGAAGTAGGTCGACAAGTCCATAGGACATTTCACCCCTTTGGGGATGAATACAAAAGACCCATCGGTAAACACAGCGCTGTTGAGTGCGGCAAAGAAATTGTCACTCGGGGGGACGACGGAACCAAGATATTTTTTGATGAGTTCAGGATGCTCTTGAACAGCTTCGCTAAAGGAACAGAAAATAATTCCTTCTTTAGCCAGACGATCTTTGTAAGTAGTGGTGACGGATACTGAATCAAATACAACATCTACAGCTACGCCCGCAAGAGTAGCTTGTTCATGAATCGGAACGCCTAGTTTTTCAAAAGTTCGAAGTAGTTCCGGATCCACTTCATCCATGGAGGCATATTTGGGTTTCTTGGGCTTAGGAGCCGAGTAGTAGACAATCTCGTTATAGTTTGGTTTAGTGTAGTGAACATGTGCCCACTCAGGTTCGGTCATAGTGAGCCAATGCCGATAAGCTTTGAGCCGCCAAGCCAAAAGCCACTCTGGCTCTTGTTTTTTGGCCGAAATTAAACGGATCACATCTTCGGAAAGTCCTGCAGCCACCGATTCTGATTCAATGTCCGTCACAAAGCCATACTTGTAGGTTTGACCGGTTAGAGTGGTTAAATCTTGGGCCATAAGGGCTACTAATCTCCAAAGTTAAGTATAATTGTGGACTTAAAAAGTCCATAATTAAAAATCCAGAACAAAGGCGGAATTATTGGGGACAAAGCCTAAGTCTTGGAATGTTTGCCGTTAGAAAGCTCGTCGAGAAGCTCCTCCATTTGACTTTTTAGATTTTGGGCTTGCTTGTCTGAGAATTCATTGGAATAACAGGAGAGGCCTTCTCGAAGCGTGGAGATAGCCTCCTTTCGTTTTCCTGCGGCTGCATAAGCTGTAGCCAGTTGAAGAAAATCGAGCAAACTTGGATCGAGATCAAGGACCGGGAGCAGTAGGGGCGGTATTTGTTCAGGATGGTTTAGAGATAAAAGCATTTGGCAGAGCAATGTTCGTGCTCGAGCTACTTGACCGGGGAGTGGATGCTGGTAAAGGCTTCGTACTTCCTCAAGATCGTTTTCATTAACCTCATTATTCATCATCAAAAATGATTTAAAAGCTAGTACGGCTTCCCATGCCCCTGAAGTCTGAGGGTATTTTTGGAGGTAGCCTTTGAGTGCCTCGACAATGTCGGCATTTTTCTTTTCTTTGATTAAATACTCCATCGAAAGATGAAGAGCTGCAAAGCAAAGGCGGGGATGATGATCGGAAACAGAGAACTTTAGGGCTTTTATAGAACCCATGGCGGTATTTTTCTTAAACTGGAGAAGTGTTTCTAACCACTCAAGACGGTCGGTGACCTCTTTGCGTCGAGCTTTTTTTAAGAGTGGGTCAGCGAGGGAATAACTTCCTTCTTCAATGAGGTCTTCGGCTTCATTGAGCAGAGCTTTGGTGAGGTTAGACCCATCGCGGGCTGATCTAAACTGAAGATGAGTTTGCGCATCGAGCATAAGAAGCAGGGATCGGTCTTGGGGAGATTTTTCTAGAAGCCCATGAAGAATCTCGTAGGATTTGGTTCGCTCATTCTGTAGTAAATAAGATTCTGCGAGTCGTTCCCGTAGCATCGAATCGCTAGGGTAAAGTGCCGTCGCCTCCTGAAAAATCTCTTGGGCACGAGCACCGTCACCGCGCGACAAATATATCTCCCCTAATCGAGAGAGTGTTTCGCTATCTCGGCGCCGACCTACGGCTTCAAGGGCAGCCAAAAGAGCTCCTTCAAGATCCCCTGTTTCTTCCAACAAAGTTGCCAATTGAAGACGTGGCTCGGCTTCATCAGGTCGTAAATCCGAGGCCGTATTAAGAGCTACCATGGCCTGTTCAGATTTTTCTCCGATTTCTTGGTAAAGTTTCCCAAGAAGCATCCACCCTTCAAAATGACGGGGGCTGAGGGATACGACTTTTCTCACCATTCCTTCGGCTTCAGTTAATTGAAAATTAGACTCCAGCAGTGATGCCGTCAAAAAGAGAAGCTCATAGTTTTTCGGTTCAACCACTAAGGCTTGTTGAAGCCGCTTACAGGCTCCGGTCAAATCTCCCTGCTCAAGAAATCCACTGGTTTCTAGCAAGGCGCGTTTAATCAGAGCAAGATTCTTGGGGCGCGTTAGTGGGACAATACGTGTTCGGTAGCGACCAAAGATCTCTCTCGCACTGATAAGGTGCAAATTATCATCAACTAAATCTTCCCATCGATCTTTAAAGGCAAGAACGTTGAGTTGCTTATGCTGTTCCATTTCTTGAACGAGGGCTAACATGCCATTTCGAAGAACAATCTCAGCTCGTTCAAGCTTACCCAATTGCTCGGAGATAGATTCGAGATAACTCTCAGCCCGGCGTAGAGTTTCCTCAGCTACGGTGATACGCTCTAAAAAATGCTCTTCAAGATCCTCGCTTGTTTCATCCATAGGATCATCCCAGCGCTCTTCACCCGTAACGATTAAAAGCTTAGTACCGCATTTGCTACAAGTCGATCCTTCTCCGCTATTCCAAGCGAGACAACTTTGACAAAAGGAACCTGAGAGATCACTAGGCATCTCTTCATACTAAGGGATGCCTAGGATTTTTATTAGAGGACTTCAGAAGAAAAATTCGTTATGCACTTTTAAGTGTGCTGTCGATCTTTGCTGCTAATGACTGCATCATTGGCAGAAATTCTTTGGGTAACCGTGCAGACAATTTGGTGAATAGTTCTTCATGCCCTTTTATTTCAGCGTTCCATTCATCCTTATTGATCTCCATGAGTTCGTTGAAATGCAAGAGATCAAATCCCATGATTCCCTCAAGGTTAATATCTTCAGGTCGCGGAACAATGCCAAGAGCCGTTGAGGCCCCCTGAGCTTTTCCATGGACGCGCTCGGCAATCCATTTTAGAACCCTCATGTTTTCGGTATAGCCTGGCCAAATATATTTACCTTGGAGATCCTTTCGGAACCAATTCACGAGAAAAATCTTAGGTGCTTTTTTTAGTTTTTTCCCTAGATCGAGCCAATGCTGAAAGTAGTCGCCCATGTGATAGCCGCAGAAGGGAAGCATCGCAAATGGATCTCGCCGAACTTCGCCAATTTTTCCTGCCGCTGCGGCGGTTGTCTCGGATCCAATCGTCGCTGCAAGATAGACGCCACTATTCCAATCGGAAGATTCGACGACTAAAGGGACAGATGATGCACGGCGGCCACCAAAGATGAATGCATCAATGGGGACACCCTCGGGATCTTCCCAGGCTTCGTCAATACAGGGACATTGACTCGCGGGCGTGGTAAATCGTGCATTGGGATGGGCGGCAGGTTTACCGGACTTAGGATCAAAGGGTTTCCCCGTCCAATCGGTGAGGCCTTCGGGAACCTGATCGGTCATGCCTTCCCACCATACATCTCCGTCGTGAGTAAGGGCCACGTTAGTGAAGATGGAGTTTTTTGTGATCGTATACATAGCATGAGGATTTGTTTTCATAGCCGTATTAGGGGCTACGCCAAAAAAACCAGCTTCAGGATTGATGGCACGAATTTTTCCTTCTTTATCAATCTTGAGCCATGCAATATCATCCCCAACTGTCGTAACTTTATATCCTTTAAATAGTTCAGGAGTTTGCATCATGGCAAAATTCGTTTTTCCACAAGCACTCGGGAAGGCAGCGGCAACATAAGTCTTTCTATGAGTTGGAGATTCGAGACCTAAAATCAACATATGTTCAGCGTGCCAACCTTCAGCTTTAGCCATCGTGCTGGCAATACGAAGGGCAAAGCATTTTTTTCCGAGCAAGGCATTCCCGCCATAGCCGGAACCAAAACTCCAAATTTCCCTGGTTTCAGGGAAGTGACAGATGTATTTGTTATCAGGGTTGCACGGCCACGGGACATCTGCTTGGCCAGGATTCAATGGGGCACCGACACTGTGAAGAGCCGGAACAAAGTCACCATCTTTGAGAATATCGAAAACAGCTTTACCCATACGAGTCATGATTTTCATATTTACAACTACATAAGGAGAGTCAGTTAGTTCTACACCAATTTGCGCAATAGGACTTCCCAGGGGACCCATACTAAATGGAACAACGTACATTTTTCGCCCACGCATACAACCCTTGAAAAGTCCCGTGAGGATGTCCTTCATTTCCGCAGGATCTTTCCAATTATTATTAGGACCTGCATCCATTGGATCTTTTGAGCAGACAAATGTGCGGTCCTCGACTCGAGCAACATCCCCAGGATCAGAGAGGGCTAAAAAAGAATTGGGTCGTTTGGATGGGTTTAGACGTCGAAAAGTTCGACTTTGAACCATCTGCTCGCAAAGGTGGTCGTATTCTTCTTGGGATCCATCGCACCAATAAATAGAATCAGGCTCGCAAAGCATAGCAACTTCTTCGATCCACTTGGTCAGTTTTGAGTTTTTGACGTAGTCGGGCGTTTGAAGGTTCATTTTAGGAATTCCTTAAGGCAGCGATAGTTACAATTCTTACTTTATCATTTTGCAATCAAGGAATCGCATGAAGATTTTAAGAATGCTAGACAAGGGATTTGTTCTATATAAGGCCCTAATCTATGAAATCATTATAAGGAGTGAAGGTTCCCTGATGACCCTGGATAATTGGCTTAATATTCCACACGCTATTCCCTTGGTTTTAGTGATGTGGATGGCTGGTCTCTTGGGTTCCGTTGGGCATTGTGCCGGGATGTGTGGTCCGATCGTCCTTAGCTTTGGTGTGGCTCAAACAGAAACGAAAAGACCCCAATGGAAACAGCATCTTTTTTTCCAACTAGGCCGAGTAACGACATATATGATTCTTGGTGCTGTGATTGGTGGCCTGGGTTCCTTTTCTCGTATTCAAAGTGTCCAAGAAATGGCGGATTGCTGCAAGGTGGAAGGACAAGTATTACTATCCATGGAAGCCTGGCCCTGGCAACTGTGGCTCAAACTAGCCATCGGTTTTGCGATGACAACTTTGGGGATTTTTTTAACCCTAGGCCGTCGAGCAGACGCCCTCATGGAATTTCAACTACCCGATCGACTTCAGCGTTTTTTAGGACGTAGTATTAAATGGGCTAATTTTCCCTACGGGGTGGGCATGATTTGGGGACTCATTCCGTGTGGCTTAGTCTATATGATGTTACTCAAGAGCCTCGAAATGGGCTCTTGGCAGATGGGAGCCTTGGGGATGGGATCTTTTGGCCTCGGTAATCTTCCCCTTCTTTTTGCCTTAGGATTTATCTCGACTCAGATATCCAAACGATGGAAACATCGGCTACTTCGTATAAGTGGAATATTGGTGACGGGCTTGGGGATTTTTATTTTATCTCAAGCTGTTCAGTTATTAAAATTAGCTTCTATGACTTCTTGAATTGTGAGGTGCTACGATGACTTCCTCTATTTCTCCTCTGGCTGCTGCCCTTGGTAAAATTCCTAGCGGACTGGCTATTGCTACCTCGGCGGCCGCTCAGGGTCGAACCGCCTTCCTTGCCTCGTGGTATCAACAAGTCAGTTTTAACCCTCCCCTAGTGGCACTCTCGATCAAATCCGGTCGCCCCATTGAATCACTGATCGAAGAAAGTGGTCTGATTGGTCTTAATTTACTTCGCGAAGGAGATTTTATAAGTCTAAAAAAATATGGTAAGGGTTTTGAGCCTGGGATAGATCCTTGGGCTGACGATCCCTCGGCATTACTAAGTCAATACTCTACCCCTCTGTTAGCTAACGGCTATGCTTGGCTTTTATTGAAGTTCATTAAAAAAATCGATGTAGGGGGAGATCACCAGCTTTTCATTGGAGAGGTCATAGAGGGCCTTTTTCAGGGAACCGAAAATGAAAAGCCCTATACGCATATCCGAAAAGATGGGTTGGGATATTAAAGTGTCTACTCATCTGGTAATTGCTCATTCCCCTGACTCTGATGATGCCTTTATGATGGCCCCGCTAGCCTTAGGCTGGCTGGATGACGATATCGATCGGCAAGCTTTCACTTTTGATTTTGTTCGTCTTGATATCGAAAAATTAAACCAACAAAGTTTTGAAGAGCGTTATGACGTTAGTGCGATTAGTTTTGGGGTGTATCCTCATATCCGTCATCGGTATGATCTCTTGTCGGCCGGTTCGAGTATTCAAGAGGGTACCGGACCCTTAATTGTTAGTCGAATCCCTCTCACTCGAGCGGAGTTGAGTACCCATACCATTGCGATTCCCGGCACCTATACCAGTGCCTATTTGTCCATGCAAAAGTATCACCCTCACCTAAAAGTAAGAGTGATGGCTTTTGATCAGATCCTTCCTGCCCTCGAGTGCGGGGAGATTCAAGTTGGTCTACTGATCCACGAAAGCCAACTCCTGTACCAAGAGAAAGGACTCTTTTTGGTAGTCGATTTGGGCCAATGGTGGAAAGAGCAGTTCAATCTCCCGCTTCCCATGGGGGGTAATGCCATCCGACACGCCTTACCACACGACATCAAGCGTACCTTCGCCCGATGTATGAAAAAAAGTGTCATCATGGCTCGTGAGCGACATTGGGAAAGTGTGGACTATGCTCAAAGTTTTGGTCGAGGCATGGATCGAGAGATGGTGAGTCGATACGTGACTGCTTGGGTCAATGATTTCACCGTTGACCCCGGAGTTCGGGGCCGTCTGGCGATCAATCATCT
This sequence comes from Holophagaceae bacterium, assembly GCA_023257195.1. Classification (GTDB taxonomy): domain Bacteria; phylum Acidobacteriota; class Holophagae; order Holophagales; family Holophagaceae; genus Acidiparvus; species Acidiparvus fluvialis. The sequence goes on along the minus strand of JALRCU010000032.1, from coordinate 60,530 downwards.
TCTTGATCTTGAACCGCATTGGATCCAAGGATAGATTAGTCTTATGAGACTTATATGAAGTTTGAAGAGTCAATCAGTCACGGATTCAACAACTACGCTGAATTTGATGGTCGCCAAAGCCGCAGTTCTTTCTGGTGGTGGATTCTATTTATCGTTATAGTCAAAGCTGCGCTTGAGACTTTGTCGAGTTCCCTCGAGTCTTTGTGGACAATTGCTGTATTTCTACCAACCCTCTCCGGCGCCGTTCGTCGAATACATGATGTGAATAAGTCAGGATGGTTGATCTTAGTTCCCGTTTATAATATTTATATTTTGTGTCAAAAAGGAATGATCGGAGAAAATCGATTTGGTACTGCCCCTCTATCTTAGTTAGATAGATTCCATCGAGACATCCCAATGGATGAGTTCTCGAGGAATGAGGGCGGGCCAATAGGCGACAATTTCCTCAGGCTTAGGACGTCCGCCTGCAAAACCTGTGACGCCCGGAGGTCCCGCCGTGATGAGTGGCGCACATTCCCGACCAAAACGCTCTACTTTCCTCTTATCCCGATCTTTTACGCTTAGTCGCAAAACTATTTCGGAGGGCTCCAGGGGGATCGCTGCAATACCCGCATGAACGGTTGAGGCACCCAAATACTCCACGTCACGGTGCTCAAATTGGATACCGGCTCGGTCTAAGCGTTTCCATACGATTTCAGTACATAGTTTCGCTTTATCTAATGCACGAGGTCCGGAGATCGTTAATTGGCCCGTGGCTTTAAACCCCTTGTGATAAGCTCCACTGACCTTTAAAAAAGGCGTCTTTGGATATCCTTTAACTCCCGTGACGCTAATTCGTTGCGGACCTATTTCAGTCAATTGAATTGAAGTGAAATCAGCAACGCAGTCTGGCGTTATATATTGATGAGGATCACCCATTTCATAGACTAGTTGTTCGCTTATGGTCTCAATTGTGACAAGTCCGCCACTCCCCTCTGGCTTGGTGACGACGAAAGAACCATCTTCGGATACTTCAGCAATGGGATAGCCTACTTTCCATAAGTCCGGCACCTCCCACCATTTTGAAAAGTTGCCTCCAGTGGCCTGGGCACCACATTCTAGAATATGACCCGCAACAGTACCAGCTGCTAGGCGATCCCAATCTTGGTTGGACCATTTAAACTCGTGAATGAGAGCGGCGAGGGTGAGACCTGGATCCGTACACCGACCAGTGAGCACCACATCGGCTCCAAGGTCTAGTGCGTCGACCATCGCCTGCGTGGGCAAGTAGACATTGGCTGCAATCATTTCCAATGATTCCGAAAAAAGACTTTTGGCAGAATCCATATTTTTTAGTTGAAGTCCTTGGGCTTTAAACTCTTGAAGCCGGTCTAAAATATCGTCTCCCGTCACGGTTGCCACTTTAAGGCCCGCGATACCCAAATCCTTAGCCACCTTGAGAAGCGCCTCTCGGCAAGCCTTGGGATTTACTCCCCCTGCATTTGCAATTACTCGGATTCCTTTTTTCTTGAGGTCCGGGAGAATACGAGTCATTAAAGCGATGAAATCTGTGGCGTAGCCCAAATTCGGGTCTTTACGCTTTTGTTTGTGCATAATGCTTAGGGTGACTTCGGCTAAATAATCAAGGGTGAGGTAATCAATTTTTCCGTATTCGACCAAGTGAACGGGAGCATCGATACTATCTCCCCAAAAGCCTTGGCCGTTTGCGATCCGAATGACCTTTGTCATGAAACGTCCTTTTAGCCTAGTGTAACTAGAGCTCTATTCATAACGAAGTGCTTCAATCGGGTCCATCTTACTGGCTTTATTGGCGGGGTACATTCCAAAAATAAGCCCAATACCGGCTGGTACAAGAAAGGCACTGATGACGGACCACAGGGGAATACCTCCCATTTCGCCAAGCAACAAGATTCCGACACCCGCACCTAAAATATATCCCAATAGAATCCCTACGGCACCCCCTAGTACACAGAGGAACGAAGCTTCAATCAGGAATTGAGTCAATATGTCTTTACGTTTAGCTCCTACGGCTTTACGGACACCAATTTCGCGGGTTCGCTCAGTTACGGAGACTAGCATGATATTCATGATGCCAATTCCGCCTACCAAGAGGGCAATTGAAACCATGCCACCTGCAACGCTTGTAATAATAGCGGTAATGTTTCCAACTAAGGCAGTGATCTGTTTTGAGCTAAAGACTCTAAAACTGTTGGGCTCTCCAGATTTAATTCCCTTGATCCTTCGTAAGCTCTCTTCAACTAACTCAGCACCGTCATCCGCATTGAATGATGGATCAATTTTAGCTTGAAAGAACAGTTGTCTCCGAGATGTCTCTGGAAGAATCGGAAGGCCCGTGCTGAGGGGAATCAAAATTTGATCATCGGGGTCATTACCGAGGCTACTTCCCTGAGTTTCGCGAACACCAATCACTTCCAAGCTAAGGGTATCCGTTGAAATAATTTGACCAATCGGATTGCCTTTAATATTAAGTTTGGTGATAACCGAGGAGCCTAAGATACACACTTTGGTGCCAAGTCGAATATCCGCAGGTACAAAATTTCTACCTGAAATCAAGTTGAGACCATTGAGGTCTAGGTAAGTATCGTCGGTCATTAAGATTTGTGTCGTCGCAGATTTACCAGACCACCGAACTTGTGCTCCTGTAAAAAAAAGAGGGGTTACTTGAGTCACAATTGGAAGATCTTCTTTAAGTGCTCTCATGTGGTCAAGTGTTAGATCTCGATTTCGTATACGATTCCATTCTTCTGGAGGGGTTTCGTTTCTAAAGCGAGTTCGAACAAATAGGGTTTGGCTCCCCGCAGATTCAACTTGTTTTAGAACACTTTTTTCGAGCCCTTGAATGAGACTAATCACCACAATGACAGCGGCCACGCCAATAATGATGCCCAAAGCGGTTAAAGTCGAACGAAGCTTATTGGCTCTGAGGGATCGAATTGCTGCGTCAAGAGGTTCTTTAATATTCATTTAGTTACCTATTTTAATCTGGAAGCCTGGGCCCTCTTGGACGCCTTTCTTATTCATGGACTCCGCTATTTGTGAATCTGACTTACGTCTCAGGGTCGCCTTTGAGCCATCTTTCAATTCTTTTAGTTTTTTGGATGGGCCAGTGATGACTTTATCTCCTAAAGTAAGACCCGATTTGACCTCATAAAACTTAGTACTAAAAATCCCCGTAACGATCGGTGTTTCATAAGTCCTGCCATCCCGATAGACCATCACCACCGATTTTGGTGCGGGAGCAAGAAATCCCATTTTCTGGGCTTCTTCGGGGGTACCAAATCGTTCTTGAACCGCTTGCAGGGGGACGCGAATGGCATTGGGTGAAGCCGCAGTCAAAATAGTGGCTCGAGTGCTCATACCCGGACGAAGTTGATTCAGTTGTTCTGGGCTTCCTTTGAGGCCAATTTTGACTTTATAGAGGTTGCCTTGGGTTAAATTTACTTCACTTCCGGTAGCCACTTCTTCGACGGTTCCCTGAAAAACAACCCCAGGAAGAGATTCAATCGTCACTTGTGCCGTTTGGTTAACTTTTATGCGGACCACTTCATTTTCATTCACCATAATTTCAGCTTGCATATGCGACATGTCCGAAATGACCATGAGTAGGGCACCGGCAATATTGGACATTCCGGGAATGGCGGTATCTCCCTTTTCAGCCTTCAATCCTGTAATGCGACCTGAAAAAGGAGCCCTCAGAATCGCTTTATTAACGGTATCTTGAGCGGATTCAATATTTTTGAGGGCAGCTTGATAGGAAAGAGAGGTCGCCTCAGCGTTATTCTTTTGATTTCGGTAATCCTCTTCAGACACTAAGCCCTGGCGGTAGAGTATTTCAGTCTTTCTGAAGAGTTCTCCGGTACGCTCAGACTGATTTTTGAGGCGCTGTGCGTCTTTTCGTATGGCTTCTAGTTGGGCTGAAACTCGTACGTTATCGATCGTCAACAGTAGATCCCCTGCTTGAACAAACTGACCATCTTTGACGTGTATCTCTTTAATTTCACCAGCAGTACTAGTCCCAATATTACTTTGCCTCTGAGCACGTACCTGCCCAGAGGCAGTGATCGTCTCTCTGACCTCACCTTGACTGACAAGGTCCCAAGAATAATTTTGTGAGTCATCTTTTGGCCCTGACAAGAAATAGCCAAGAATTAAGAGGATGAGAAGGGTAACGCTAGTGATCGTTATTTTCTTTCGTTTTGTATCGAAGATGGCCAAGAGATACTCCTGATAGTTGATGAGATTAACGAGAGCGAATAATTTGAATTGCAATGAACAAGATGGGAATTAAAGAGGCTGCTACCGCTCCTTTTTTACTTGTTCCCATCACGTAAAGGCTACCCCAATAAACCATGCATAAACTAAAGATCATAAATAGGTCGAGGGATGTAAATAAGGCTTTGAGTTTTGCATTTTCGGGAACAATCCAGAATGAAAGAGTTGTTGGACTCAAGCTTTCAGGCCCCAGACCTCCCACGGGTCGAACGAGACAAAATAAAATAGCTAAAAGTGTCTTAGGAGCGAGGGCAAATCCACTGTAAGTCGTAACCACTAGGGCTTGGGAATAGGTAGGGGCTTCGGGAGTGATGAAAGACTGGCGCCCAATTCCCCAAAGAAGCGCTGCAGAAATAAAAGACATAATAGGCGTAACAAGGAGAACGCCAAAAATACCAAATACCATACCCCACTTCTCTTGAAAGCTAACGACGCTATCAAGCATATCGGGGGTGAGACGCGAATTGCTTTGCATGGCATTTTCCATAAAGGCTTGCCAGTCTACTTTTTGACTCCAAACAATCACAAGAAAAAGACTAATCGCCATCTGGGCGAGGAGTGCCCATTTCCATGAGTTATTTCTAACCTGTTTTAACTCATCAATTGGTTGAATAAAAAGATCAAGACAGCGAGCGGCGAGAGATTTTGGATGATCCATTTATTCCCCCTTAGATGAATGATTAGTATGGTTCTTGAGTCTAATTATGTTCAATGTAAGGCTCATTTGAATGAAAGCTCTTTAATCGGGCGGAAAGGGCGTCTAAACGGTATGAACCGGATACTCATTGGGGCTTAAAAAATCACGGACAGCCTTTACACTTAAAGGAGGAGGCAGCATGGGATTCAAAGATGAATGCGGGGTATTTGGAATTACCCAACATTCTGAAGCTGCCAATCTTACCTATCTTGGTCTTTATGCACTTCAGCATCGAGGCCAAGAGGCCGCTGGAATTTGTGCAACTGATGGGACTACGCTTCGGCTTTACAAAGATCAGGGTTATGTCGCAGATATTTTCCATGAGGATAATTTAAAACTTCTCACCGGGAAGCAAGCTATTGGTCACACTCGCTACAGTACTACGGGGGGAAATATTAAAGAATCAGCGCAGCCTTTTATTCGCGAAGGGCGGTTTGGTCGGGTAGCTTTGTGTCACAACGGTAATCTAACTAATGCTGAACAGCTTCGTACCCGCCTGCTTGCTGAAGGTATAACTTTTCAGAGCCCCTCGGATTCAGAAGTTCTTTTAGCGCTGATACAGTTGTCCAAATCTGTGTCTCTTTCGGGTGCCATTGTGGAAGCCTTAAAGCAAGTTGAAGGAGCATACTCTCTTCTAATTATGGATCAGGAAAATCTTTTCGCAATTCGCGATCCGCATGGATTCCGACCTTTAGTGCTTGGTAAATTAGGTCCTAGTTTTATTTTTTCTTCGGAGTCGTGTGCTTTTGATTTAATTGCAGCTACCTATGATCGAGAAGTAGATCCGGGAGAACTGATTCAAATCCATCAGGGAGTCCTTCAAAATTCGTTTCCATTTGAAAAGAGAGATGCAAAGCCCTGTGTTTTTGAGCATGTATATTTCTCAAGGCCGGATTCTTTTGTCTTTGGTCAAAGCGTGATGAAAGCAAGACGAGAAATGGGTCGCTTACTGGCACAACGACATCCAGTAAATGCCGATTTAGTGATCCCTGTACCGGACAGCGGAGTGCCGGCTGCGTTAGGATTCGCTGAAACGAGTGGTATCGCCATGGATTTCGGTTTAATTCGAAATCATTATGTTGGACGTACTTTTATTGAGCCAAAACAAAGTATTCGATCCTTTGGTGTCCGCATCAAATTGAACCCCGTTCGTCATCTGATCGAAGATAAACGAGTCGTGCTTATCGATGACAGTATTGTTCGAGGAACGACGTCTAAAAAAATTGTAGAGATGGTTCGCCAAGCCGGTGCTCGCGAGGTTCACTTTAGGGTTTCTAGCCCGCCGACGACCCACAGTTGTTTTTATGGAATTGATACCCCCTCGCGAGAGAATTTAATCGCTAGTCATATGAATAACGAGGCCATGAACCAGTTCATTGGCTCGGATACGCTAGCTTTCCTGACACTTAAAGATCTATCCCAAGCTGTCCAAGATCAAGCCGAGGGAATGGGATATTGCTATGCTTGCTTTAATGGGGACTACGCCGTCCCGCCGCCTTTGTAGATTGAATTAATGATGAAACTTGCCGTTGTGGGTCCCACGGCTTCGGGCAAAACCCGATTGGCTACCGCCCTCGCAAAATTAACAGGGGCCACCATTATCAATGGAGATCCTTTTCAATCCCTAGAAGGCCTCGCAATTGGAACAGGACAGCCCACTTCGGAGGAATTAGACGGGCAGTCGAACAAGGGGTATGGCTGTTTTCCTCTATCGATTCATTTGAATCCTAAGGATTTTGCCTCATCAGTGAATGCTTGGATGAAAAATCATCCCGCAATCATATGTGTTACTGGTTCTGGACTCTATCTCAGGGGAATTTGGAATCAGTTTAGCCCGCTTCCCGAAGTGCCGATTTCAGTTATCAATCGCCTTCGTGAACGAACAGAGCAGGTGGGTTCAGCTATTCTCCATAAAGAACTCGCCACGATCGATCCCGATCGATCACGGGAAATACACCCTAACGACCGTGCTCGAATTGAAAGAGCCCTTGCTCTTTATGAAGTTTCGGGAGTCTTACCTTCTCGATTGTTGAGAGGAGTCCCTTTGGAAGTTCCTCCCGAGTGGAAGGTCATTATTTTAGATCCTCCCCGAGAGTTGATTCGAAACTCCATTCAACATCGGATACACCGACAAATATCCTCCGGCTGGCTCGATGAGATTTCCTTCCTGAAGGCACAAGGTTACGAATCTGATATTCGCCGTCTTCGTCCTTTAGGCTATGAAACGCTCATGGATGAAGCTAGCCTCGCCGTAGCCCAAGATCTCATTACGATCGAGACTCAGCAGTATGCAAAAAGGCAGAGCACATGGTTTCGTCATCAAATAAAAAATGCTTTACGTCTCGAATCCCCTCCTTTTAATCCACTGTCCCTCATCCAAGATTTAGGCCTCTCTTGACACATACTAATTTGAAAATACTGAAGTCAGGCCGATCGGCCTGGATTCAAATGGAAGCAATCGATGGACTCCCCCGGCTTTCCGAACTAACTCTCCGCAACCTAGATCGAACCATGAAAGTTCTCAAGTGGGAGGGATGTAAGGGTTTAGTTTTGAGCGGATATCTACAGGGAGGAAGGATTTTCAATTTTTGTACAGGTGCTGACCTTCATGAGGTTTCGAGTCTTGAACCTTTAGCGGCTCTTGATTTTTCTGCTTTAGGCCAACGCGTCACTGAGCAACTTCTGTGGACAGGATGGAAAACTTTAACCCTACTATCGGGCGTAGTAATGGGAGGTGGTTGCGACTTAGCTCTTCACGGACAAGATCGATGGGCAATAGAGAGTTCGACCATGCCCCTCCGGCTCCAACATCCCGCTGCCCTTCACGGATTGATCACGGGCTTTGGTGGGACCCATCGAATCCATGAATTAGTTGGGCCTACCGAGACGCGAGCATTGTTCAAAAATCTTGAAGTATGGGATGGGCCTACGTGTTTTAAAAAAGGGCTTGTCACTAAGATAATAAATCTCAAGGACCTTGAATCAACTGTTGGAGCATGGCAATCCCAACTCACCTAGAAAAAGCTAGAGTTTAGGTAAATCCTGATCAATCATTGATTGGATTTGATGTCGGACCGCTTGCATTAGTTCGTCAGCGGTTTGAAAATCTTTCGGCCAAATCGGATCACCAAATCGAACAATAATCTTTCCCGGCCGTATTCTCAAACTTCCCGGAGGTAAAATTCGGAATCCCCCTGTCATCGATGAGGGAACAATAGGGACCTGAGATTTCATCGCCATTACAAATCCTCCCTTTTTAAAGGGCATGAGCTTACCGGTCCGAGTCCGTGTACCCTCAGGGTACATGAAAACGGATTGTCCATTACGAATTCGAACCGTTGCTTTTTCAATACTGGCTCGAGCTTTATCCGAATTAGATCTATTAATAAAAATGGCATTCGCCGCCCAAGCTGCAAACCCTAAAAAAGGAATCCATCCAATCTCTCTTTTAACGATTATTGTTGTACCCGGGGGGCAAACACCAATATACAGGGGAGGATCTAGTTGAGTTTCATGATTTGACATAAAGATAGCAGGTTGGACTCCCGACAAAATTTCGGTTGGAATTTTGTTACGATCGTATGTCTCCACTTTAATCCCGCCTGGAATAAATATCAGCTTATAGAGCTTCGGGGCCCAAAACCAGAACGACCGCATTCGCCCAACGAAAGGCATACATAAGAAAATACAGATAATGATACCCAATAGGGCCAAAACCCCCCAAATAGCCAGGAACAAGCTGTAGAGGGGATTGGAGCGCCAATTCATATTCCCCACCCTATCAGCAACTGTGAGAGATCACAAAAAGGTTATTACCAAATGTCTCAGTTTGGGCAAACTTAAAGTCTATGATCTCCATTCACCGACCCCTATCATCACAAAATATTCTAAAAAAAGTATTAGATGATTTTCAACAACGTAAGCATGAAAGTTCCCTAGTTTGGTTCACCGCTGACGATCTGAAGCGATTAAATATCCCTCTTTCCCCTTTGAGTTGTATGCAAACGATTCAGCATTCACTCAAATTAAATCGCTCATCTCTCCGAATCGACGCGCGAGGACACTTGGATCGCTTTTCGATCACCGAGGGCCATCGTTAGTCGAAGGAATAGGATCTTCTCCACCTTTGGAGAAGGGGTGACATCGAAGCAGCCGGATAAGAATTAATAAAATCCCCCAGAGGCTTCCAAAGCGATCCAGGCACCCATATCCATAATGAGAACAAGTGGGCTGGAACCGACATTGCGTCGGGACATGGGGTGCAACTACTCGTTGGTAGAGTTTGATTACTTTTTTAAGCAGCCAAGCGCTGGGCTGCCTTGAGGGATGAAAGAGGGACTCTAGAAAGACGACTAAAAGGAAAAAAAGTTCGATATGTTGGGTAATCCGTATAGGTATGTCGGACAGCATTCTTTAGACCCTCAACAGGAAAAAACCTTAAATCTTTGCAGCATCCATCTCTTTTTTAAATTTACGAGCTTCCTCCAGGAAAGCCGGTACAAGATCTTCTTCTTTGACTTTACGGATTAGTTCGCCTCGGCGATAAATAAGGCCTTCACCGTTTCCACCAGCCACTCCTAAATCAGCATCTTTAGATTCTCCGGGACCATTTACTACGCATCCCATCACACAATAGGTGATACCTTGGTGATCAATTTCTTTGAGACCTTTTTCTATTTCGTTGGCTACTCTTTGGAGATCGATCTGAACACGGCCACAACTAGGACAACTCACCATTCGAATTCCCCCCGACCGAAGACCTAGTGCGCGGAGCATTTCATGTCCGATCTTGGATTCATCTTCTCCGTCGCCCGTCAAGGAGACCCGAATAGTATCTCCAATGCCCTCGCCAAGGAGAATACCAAGACCAATGCTAGAGCGAATAGTTCCGCCAAAGGGAGTTCCGGCCTCGGTAATTCCAAGATGAAAAGGGTAATCTACCTGCTTGGCTAAAAGCCGGTAGGCTTGGACTGTTCTAATGACGTCACTTGCCTTCAGGGAAATTTTAGTTTGATAAAATCCCTCTTTTTCTAGCATTTCTAGATGGCGAAGAGCGCTCTCTACCATTGCCTCAGGGGTTGCAGTCCCAAATTGTTCTAGCAAATCCTTCTCAAGAGAGCCTCCATTCACACCGATGCGTATCGAGAGCCCTTTTTCTCCCGCTTTGTCTACAACCGCACGTACCCTATCTTGACCACCAATATTTCCAGGATTGATTCTGAGACATGCCGCTCCGCCATCGGCAGCAGCCAAGGCTAATCGATAATCAAAATGAATATCAGCAACCACAGGAATAGGGGAGCGTGCACAAATTTCAGGAAAGGCATCGGCAGCTTTTTTGGTGGGGACACTCACGCGAACAATTTCACAACCTGCCGCTGCATATGAGTATATTTGCGCCACCGTGGCTTCGATATCTCGTGTGTCTGTTTTGGTCATGCTTTGAACGGTGATAGGCGCATCTCCACCCACTGGGACTTTCCCAACCATAATGGACCGAGTTTTCCGTCGAGGCGAAAGGGGATGAAGTTGAGACATGGTAACCTTCGTGAGTCAGAACTATAGTTTACTAGACCTGAAGCTTACGGATTCAGGCCAGCCCTCTTCCAAGGTTTATCCGAACTAGACCTAAGCCTATTGGTAAACTGACCCTACTATGAAATATGTTTATAGAGTCGCGATTCCTTTACTTGTCTTTTTTGAATTAGGGGCTCAAGCGGCAATTTTCTCGCAAGAGAAGTCGATACATCACCCCATCGTATCCATCCAATTTTCAGGAGGATCCAATGATGATCGAAGCCTCGCATTATTAGCTTCCGGCCTGAAGGTTAATGAGATTTACTATCCCGAGAAGAAAGATGTTTATATCAGTGCTATCAAGTTGACAGATCGTTTTAGTCAGGTCTCAATAAATGACAGCTTCATCGACTCGGGAATAGTCCTTCTAGTTACCTTAGATCCTTGGCCAAAGGTTATCCGGCATCAAGGGCTGGGTTCTCAAAATATACCTCCTGTCTTGGCAAAAGAATTTCGACGTCTTTCGATTGATCGACCCCTCGGCGATCTGGAATTAGAAAAAAGGCGCCAAGAACTAATTAAATTTGGGGCTGACCATGGCTATCCCAATATGCAATTATCTTTTAGTCGTTCCAGAACTCTAACTGAAGTGGATTGGAATCTCGATCTGGGCGCACCAAATCAAATTAATGAAATAAAGATCCAGGGTCTTGACGGACATCCTCTCCTCCTAAAGATTGAAACTTTAGTTAACGATCGAGATGCTAAAGATCTTTGGTCTGAAACTCTTCAATCTCGCCTCAGTCAAAAACTTGAGAAGCTATTGTTGAGTGAGCGCTACTTTCAGTCCTCTTTCAGTTTTTTATACAATGAACGCGGTCAATTAGAGATCCAATTTGAATTAGGGCCTCAAACCGTGATTTTTTATCGCGGAGAACTCCTTGGCTCATGGGTCGGTACGAAATCCCTTGAAGAGATCCTCGGATTAACAACTCTTAATGCTTCGATTAATGATTTATTGGACGTTGCTAAATTTAGACTAGAAAAATACTATAAGGATCAAGGTTACCTCCAGGTACAAGTTGTGGGTACGTTGGAAAAAAACGAAAGGCTAGTAAATCGACCAAGCCAAGAACTGCGCCTTGACGTCACAAAGGGTTCACTTTTTCGAATCGGGAGCCAAAGTTATCGAGGCAATATCGCTTTCTCGAGAGATATCCTTGAGGCTTCTCTCGTCGAACCTATCCCAACTAGGAAACCCCAAAATCCTCTTGAGCAAATTAAAACACTGCAGTCCCAACTCATCAGCTTCTATGATTCGCAGGGCTATGTTGATATCACGGTATTTCCTCAGATAGAACTTGATAGTGCCAACTCTAGGGTGAATATATCTTGGATCATTGATGAGGGGAAAAAACAGGAAAGCCAACAATTTGAATTAGATTTTGCCAAAGGTTTACCCCTTACCCCCGATTATCTTAAGTCGTCCCTCTCTCTTTTGATTAAGAATGAATCCACTGACGAAGATTTCGTTACCGCAGATCGACCCTTAATGGAAGGTCGTAAAGGGCGCTATGAAGCCACGGCTAGAAAAGAAAAGGAAATAAATCTAACGCTCTATGTTGACAAACCGATTCCTGTTTCCCAAACAATCTTATCTGAGGTTCTAAAAGACCTGCGATTTAAACTTGCTCGGGCAGGTTTTAAAAATCCTCAAGTGATCGTTGATGTGGAGGATCAGCGAGTAAAATTCTCTGTTCCTAGTCAGCCTTTTGATTCAATTAATCGAATCATCATTCGGGGCCTTGATATCACTAAGGCGAGTACGGTTTTAAAGCAACTTAAAGTCCAATCTGGCTCACCTGTAGATCCTCAACAATTTATAGCAAGTCAAATCAATCTCTCTTTGCTCAATGCATTTGATCAAATTGATTTTGATAGCCTAGATAGGATTGATCCCCAAAAGGAGACCTGGTCGAGGGGAGATATCCTCCTTAATCTAGAGGAAAAAGGACGTTGGGACTATACGGCAGGTCTCGGTTATGACCGTAGCCAGGGCTATTATGTGATCGGCGGTATTCAAAGAAATAATATTAACGGCCAGGGACGTACCCTAAATCTTGATATTCGCGCCGGAGATAATACCTTGCGAAACCCAACTCTCAGAAAATGGTTTCCAACAGGCCAGGGACAAAATAATCGATCCATTGATAGTTATGCTCTAGGCTATACAGATCCCTCTCCGGGCTTTATAAGGGACTGGTTTGATCATCAGGTGATCTGGAGAAACCAAGGAGCCTACATTGAGGAATCTCAAGCGGCATACTTTGCTCGTCGCCGTATTTTTACTTCAGAATTTGAATGGCGAATTGACGATCTTCTATTGAGATTAGGAGAGCGATTTGAGCGTACCGATTTCAATCCCCAAAGTTATCAAATTAATCTTGCAGACTTTCTCTTAGAAGTAGCTCGAACCAATAAGCAAACTTATACGATTTCAGCTCCCTATTTGATCGCTACCATCGATCAGCGTGATCGGCCCATCGACCCAACACGTGGTTTCTATTTCTCGTCACGTTTCGATTTAGCAACCCAGATGACGGGAACGAGTAGGGATAGCAGTTTTTTAAAAATCGATCTTCGAGCACAATGGAATGTACCCATTGGATTTGCAGCACGGTATGGCGTCTTTATGATGTCCGGACGACTTGGGATTGCAAAACCTACGGCCTCAGTTGTCGAGTTGCCTCTCTCGGAGCGTTTTTACGGCGGAGGACCCAACTCGGTTCGGGGTGTAGGTTCAGATTTGCTAGGCCCCATAGTGAATGTTCAGTTACGGGATACCCAGGGACAACCCTTGGCAGGGAGTTATCAATACGTTCCCACGGGCGGAGAAGTTTTAGGTTTTGCCAGTATGGAATATCGTTTTCCTATTTGGGGGCAAAATATTTGGGCAGAGATTTTCCTAGATTCAGGTCAGGTGTATTCCAAACTAAATCCCGGGCCTCGTTCATCCAATGATCCCGCACCATTTCCTTCCTGGAGAACTACCGTGGGTGTGGGTCTTATTTTCAAGATAGGGATTCCGATTAAGATTGAATTTGCCCAAGACTGGAAGAGATTACTTAAACAATACCGAACCCCCCTTGAAATACAGACAGAATTAAGGGGCGTACTGGTTTCTGCAGGATATCAATTCTAAAGACTTTTTGGATTCATGTGGCATTCAGGATAGGATAGAGTTTTCGCACGTAGCTCAGGGGTAGAGCACTACCTTGACATGGTAGGGGTCGGGGGTTCGAGACCCTCCGTGCGAACCAATTCGTTGCGTGTGCGCTTTGGTTAAATGATGCGTATGTTTTTCCCTGAGTATTTAATGAGAGCGTTTTAAATACCAAATCAGTGCATCGGCATATGCTTTTTGATCGTCCCACATCGCTGCATGACCCCCATTGGTCTGCTTATAAAAGCCTTTTTGGACCTGCTTAGATACCCACTCCATATGTTGAGGATCCATCGTGTCATACGTAGATCCAATAACAAGGGTGGGAACTGCGATCTTAGGAAGATCGGCTTTACGATCCCAGCTATACAAAGTAGCTTCAGGGGGAACGCCAAACTCTGACGGTCCCTGCATATGAACATAGATTTGGCGGTTAATTTCGTTAAAGATACGGAGCAAAATACCAGGCCATTCTTGGATGGGAGCTCGATAGAGATGCTTTGTATAATAATGTTCCATCACGAGCGCCATATACTTTGGATTCTCAAAGTCTTTGCGCCTTTCATAATCTTTAATTTGCTTAAGAACCTCGGGAGGCATTTGGGGTCCTAAAACCTCGTTAGCATACTTAACGTAATCGGGAATACTCATCATCATATTGGAGATAATGAGTCCTTTTAGATTCTTTTGGTACTTCAGTGCGTACTCAGATGCCAAGATGCCACCCCAAGAGTGACCTAAAAGATAAAAATTAGAACTATCCAGCCCTAAGGCTATTCGTACTTGCTCGACTTCCTCGACAAATCGCGGCAGATCCCAAAGGGAAAGATCAGTGGGTCGATCAGATTTACCACTCCCCAGTTGATCGTAATATATGAATTCGATGCCTTCTTTAGGGAGGTAACTTTCTAGAGGAAGAAAAAATTGATGATCGCCTCCGGGCCCCCCATGGAGTAAGAGGACTTTGATGCGGGGATTATTACCAATACGCTTCGTGTAAACCTGGAACTTACCTTTAGGCGTAGTGATCTCGACATATTTCACACCCCCCTGTTTAATAGTTTCATTTGAGGTGTGATAAGTCTCGAAGGTTGGACCACTTGACCGAGAGAATAGAACCGACCCCAAGATCACGCCATAAACTAGATACTCCGTAAGTTTTTTTTTGTCCACTTTAGGTACCTCCCGAAGCCAAATTACTATAAAAACTTTTTTCGCAGTTGACCACTTCCTTATTTCTTAATTGCCTCTATGTTCAGAGATATTTCAACTTCATCTCCTAAAATACCCTTGCCATAAACGATACCGAATTCATTTCGATTAATTTTAAACAAGGTTTCAAATCCCGCTCGGACATCTTTAAAGGGGGTTTGGGTACTGCCTAAAAATGTAACTGGAACCGTAATGACTTTCGTTATACCCCGTAAAGTGAAATTGCCCGTTACTAAAATTTCTGAAGAAGAGGAGCCGGCCGCTACTTTCGTTGAGACAAATTTGAGTTCGGGATACTTCTGAATATCAAAAAAGTCTTCTCCTCTGAGATGGTTATCTCTTGATTCATTATTTGTATCGATACTATTTGCTTTGATAGTAATGACGACTGATGACTTCTGGATGGCGTCCGGGTAATAAATAATGGTTCCTTCAAATTTTGAAAATGTACCCGTTGTCTTGCTGAGTAAGTGTCGAATTTTGAAACTTGCATCACTATGAACAGGATCAACTTGGTAGACGTCTTGGCTCAACAATACTAAGGGAAATAAGAAAACTACTATTCGTGATAACGCTTTGGTGAAGTTTCGATTCATGATGCTCTCCATTGAGGGGTTAGTAAAATATAACAAATAATGTTAAATAGAAGTCTAGCGGGGGGAAAGGAAACTCTAAGCAAGAGTTCTCAATTAGAATTATATAGTTGAAAAAGAAATAAAAAGTCCCTCAGTTCAATCTATTCCACTGTAACGCTCTTCGCTAAATTTCGAGGTTGGTCGACGTCGCACTTGCGATATAAAGCTATGTGGTAGGCCAGCAGTTGTAACGGGATCATAAAAACCAGAGGTGCAAGCCAAGGGTGAGTTTTAGGTAATTCAAGCAAATCTTTAGCAATCAATTGTAGGGTTGCATCCCCTTTTGTTACCAGTCCAAGAATTTGCCCTCCACGAGCCGCCGCTTCTTGAAGATTTGATGCAGTTTTGTCATGATGTGCATCTTGAGGCAATAAAGCGACGATGGGCAGTTGAGAATCAATCAGGGCAATAGGGCCGTGCTTCATCTCACCTGCAGGATAACCTTCTGCATGGATATAAGAAATTTCTTTGAGCTTTAAAGCCCCTTCAAGGGCGATTGGATACATAGGGCCCCGACCTAGATAGAGGAAATCCCTAGACCCGTGCCAATCGAAAGCCCACTTTTTAACCCCTGTTTCAAGATGAAGGGTCTGTTCGAGATGGGCAGGGAGCTCTCGTAGGCCTTGAATAAGCTCATTACGCTTCGAAAGTGGTAGCGTTTGCTTGAGGTCACCTAATTTCAAAGCAAGTAAGATGAGTGCAATGAGTTGTGTCGTGAACGCTTTGGTTGAAGCCACTCCGATTTCAGGCCCAGCGTGGGTAAACAATGTCGCTTCCGCAAGACGTGTGACCGATGAACCTTGCATGTTACAGATGGCCAGCGTGGTTGCACCCAATCGTTTGAGTTCCTTTAGAGCAGCCAGGGTATCCGCTGTCTCACCGCTTTGGGTGATTCCAATCGCTAGAGTATAGGGACCCACCACAGCATCGCGATAGCGAAATTCGGAGGCGTAGTCGACTTCAACAGGGATTCTAGAAAAAGTTTCGAGATAAAACTTTCCAATGAGTCCCGCATGCCAACTAGTCCCGCAGGCCACAATTAAAATTCGTTCAACCTTTTTTAGTGAGTCATCCGAGAGATTCAATGCGAGGGGTATGGCCTCATCCCCGAGGGGGAGACGATTGTAGAGTGTATTGGAAATAGCTTGCGGTTGCTCAAAAATCTCTTTTTGCATATAGTGATCGAATCCAATCTTTTCGACCGATTGAGGATTGTAAGTTATATCGTGAACGGGGCGTTCAATTTCTTTGTGATCAGATGAATAAATACTAATGCGGTCCGTAGAGATTTCCGCCCAATCTCCGTCCTCAAGGAAGATAATTCGTTGCGTATGTTTGAGGAGCGGGACGGCATCCGAAGCAATGAACATTTCACCCTGTCCGATGCCTAGAGCAAGAGGAGGGCCGCTCCGAGCCACTAGAATATGCCCAGCATCATCCGCATGCATACACGCGAGAGCGTAAATGCCCTCGACTGACTTCAGAGCCTCTGAAAAAGCCTCTCGAAAAGGGAGCCCTTTGCGCATAGATCTTTCTACGAGATGAGGAAAGCATTCGGTATCAGTTTCAGACTTAAAAAGGAAACCCTCGGAGCCAAGTTGAGATCTTAGATCAAGAAAGTTTTCAAAGATACCATTATGAACAGCTACTATTTTTCCATTCTGACTCACGTGAGGATGCGCATTCTCTTCCGAGGGTCGACCGTGTGTGGCCCATCGAGTATGGCCAATTCCCACTTGAGCAGAATGCTGAGGATCGATCTTTGTGGCTAGGTTAGCTAATTTGCCACTCGCACGAATCAGATCGAAATGTCCATTGTGAATTAGGGCTATGCCTGCTGAGTCGTAACCTCGATATTCCAGACTTTGGAGCCCCTCGAGTAGAATCGAGGACGCCCTGTTATGACCGATGTATCCCACAATGCCACACATATGTTATGGACCTCAAAATCTAATCGTCCCCCGAGCCGCGCTTTCGAGCCCCGTGGTGTCGATGCCACACTCTGTGGTGAGTCCTGAGGGCAGGTTATTCGTGGATCCTAGGGAAGAGAAGGCTTCGATTGACACGCTCTAAATTGCCTTCTAACCCAACCAGTCGCCAGGCTTCAACCATGGCAGCTCCAAGCCAGACCCACAGGAGTCTTGGGTCAACCGGTGTGCGCGCAATCTTTTCAAAAGGGATATCTTTTTGAAGACCGTATATAAACCAAACGACGACGCCAAATCCTATGACCAAGTAGCCCCATGTAATCCAGTAGGGGCGGATACACTCTTTGATCTTCCACTTTAATAGGAGATAACGGCTCGAAATCTCAAGACTTTGTTCTCGGAAATTCAACTCGATTAACCGATCCACAGAAGGGGCATAGCGATGAATCTTGAGTTCTGCAATTTCCTCTTCTCCATTGATTTTCCGTAAGAAAGCGGAACGGATCTTGCCAACACATTCTTCCCAATTCGGGTTCTCTCGGTTTATTCTTAAGTGCAACCTCAGGAGGCCCACCCATAGAATAATTTGTCCTAAAAGAACAAACCAAAGGGACGTGCCTTGCCAGCCTAACGATGCGACGGAGTTGAGAAACTGCTGAATATCCATAATTGTGGGCTCCAAACTTCTCAATTTAACATTAGGGACGAAGGAGATCTTTAATCTGCTCTAAACGTGATTTCTTATCTTTGAGATCTTGTCGGGCTTTCGCCAAAGCCTCGGCTGGAGCCTTGGCAACGAAATTTTCATTCCCTAAACGCCCAGACAGCACCTCAATTTCTTTGCCCAGCTTGTCATGCTCTTTTATTAATAAGGCAGGATTCTTCAAGGATGAGGCTTGGCCGATTTCTATAGCTATTTTACCGTGTCCCACGACGGCGATTGCACATTCATTTGACGGTTCAATCTGATTTTGAAAGGTGATGCTCTCAAGTTTTCCTAGGCTCTTGATCGGTTCTTCAAAATCTTTGACTAAAGCCACTGTGGCATAAGCTTTGACACGCTTACCAGGATCGATTCCATGCTCGGCCTTCAAACGCAAAAGGGTGGATAGAATTTCCTGGAAATCGGGAACCCTAGAAGTAGGATACACACCCTGTAGCAAGGGATGTTCCGAAGGCCATGAACGCTGGGCAAGTAATTTAGGTTCTTCAGAGGCAAGTCGATCTTTGATGACACAGGCATGAATCTCTTCCGTGAGGAAGGGAACCATCGGATGCAGAAGCCGAAGAATAATATCAAGATAATTAAGAATGACTGCTTTTTGTCCATTACTGCCTTGAAGCAGTTGAACTTTCACCAGCTCGATGTAGGTTCCACAAAAGTCATCGTAAATGAGGTGGTAAAGTTGGTCGGCCGCATCGTGAAATCGATAATGGGCTAGCGCCTCTGATACCTTGATGGAAACCTCTTGAAGCCTTGAAGCCATCCAATGGTCCGCTTCCCCAAGAACCAATGGAGAACTGAGGATAATGCTTTGATCTACATTCATGTGGACGAATCGAGCGGCGTTCCAAAGTTTGGTACAAAAATTACGAGAAGCCTCTAGCTTAGATTTTGAAAGGGCAATGTCGGTGCCCGGAGCGGACATGGAAATTAATGTGAAACGAAGGGCATCCGTTCCATATTCATCCATCACCTCGAGAGGATCAATGACGTTACCTTTGCTTTTAGACATCTTCTGTCCCGACTGATCACGAACGAGAGAATTAAAGTAAACTTCTTTGAATGGAATATCTCCCGTCCAAGTGAGACCACTCATGACCATTCGGGCAACCCAAAAGAAAATGATGTCGTAACTAGTGCACATGACATCGTTAGGGTAGTAATGCTTGAGATCGGAAGTCGTCTCGGGCCAGCCTAGAATGCTGAAAGGCCAGAGAGCCGAACTGAACCACGTATCCAAGGTATCTGGATCCTGAATTAGTTTCCTCGAAGAACACTGAGAGCAGGCGGTCGGTACTTCGAGGGCGACGTTGATATGCCCACAATCTTGGCAATACCAAGCAGGGATTCGATGCCCCCACACCAGTTGCCTTGAGATACACCAATCTTGAATATTGGTCAGCCAGTGTTCCCATACAGCGACATGATGGTTGGGCGTAAATTTAATTTTTCCTTGGCGGACGACCTCAAGGGCTTTTTGAGCGCCTTCATTCATCTTCATAAACCATTGCTCTGAAACGAGAGGCTCGAGTACGGCGCCACTTCGTTCTGAAATCGCCACTTGAGAGGTATGATCTTCGATTTTAACAAGACAGCCCGCCTCATCAAGATCTTCTATAATCTTTTTCCTACAAGCAAATCGGTCTAGGCCTTGATAAGGCCCTGCGGCTTCGGTCATCTTTGCGTCGAAGCCTATAACCATAATTGAATCTAGATGAAGCCGGAGTCCTGCTGCATGATCATTAGGATCATGAGCCGGCGTGACTTTGACACATCCAGTTCCAAAAGCAGGATCGACAAATGCATCCGCTACGATAGGGATCAGTCGACCAGTAAGGGGTTGGCGGATCTGCCTACCTACTAGGGATTGATAGCGCTCATCCTCCGGGTGGACCGCAACGGCTGTATCGCCCAACATGGTTTCAGGACGGGTGGTTGCGACAACAATAGATTCTGAACTTCCTTCGATCGGATAGCGTAGATACCAAAGCTTACCTTGGCGTTCACTATGTTTAACTTCAAGATCCGAGAGAGCTGTCTGGCTGATAGGATCCCATTGAATCATTCGTGGGCCTCGATAAATGCGCCCTTGCTGAAAAGCCTCAACAAAAACTTTCCTCACAGAAGCATTGAGGGAATCATCCATGGTGAAACGTTTGCGAGACCAGTCCACACTAACTCCCAAACGCCTCAATTGATTTTCTATATCATTTTGGTTTTTGTCTTTCCAGTCCCAGATGCGCTTTAGGAATGCTTCTCGACCTAACTGGTGACGATCCGTTCCTTCTTCTTTGAGTTGTCGCTCCACAATAATTTGAGTTGCAATACCCGCATGATCCACTCCGGGTACCCAGCAAACATCAAAGCCCTGAGCTCTTTTAGACCGCGCAATAACATCGGGAAGGGTATAGCAAAGTGCATGTCCCATATGAAGATTACCCGTGATATTTGGAGGAGGCAGAGACATAGAAAAAGGCTTTTTCTTTGAGGAAGGGCATCCCTCAAAAACACCCGTTTTCTCCCATAGTTCGTACCATTTAGTTTGGGCTGTTTGGAATTGATAGGCTTTATCCATCTTGATTTAATCTTACACTGAGCGCATTTTGACTCACGCAATCTGTGAGTCTTATTGTTCCAATACCCTATACTTAATTAGAGTTAATTTGTGTAAACCTATCGTTTCGTTTCTGATTGCAAAAATCTAATGAAGAAGAATTCTAAGAAAATAGCACCTCCTAGTTCTCCCAATCGGGAGGAGCGTCTTTCTATGCTCAGGTCGATTTATGCTTCTCGCAAAATTGATGATAAAGAAATAATGGGTAAGCGCCAAAATCGTGCTTTTTTTCAAATCAATGGCGTAGGCCATGAAGCCGTTCTGTCGGCTATGGCTCTTGTTGCTAAGCCAAATTACGATTGGTTCTTTCTCTATTATCGAGATAGAGCCTTAGCTTATGGCCTAGGCTATACAGCCAAAGAAATGTTCTTAGGGAGCGTTGGATCTATCGATGATCCCGCAAGCGGGGGTCGCCAGATGCCTAGTCACTGGGGACATAAAGACCTCAACATTTATACGACTAGTAGTCCTACAGGCTCCCATCTTCTTCAGGCAGTGGGTGCTGCAGAAGCCATTTTGCGAGCTGAAAAACTCAAGCTTACCAAAGCACTCGGTATGAAAAAAGATGAAATAGTTTTCGCGACTACGGGTGATGGTACTTGTTCAGAGGGAGAATTTTGGGAAGCTATTTCGAACGCCGTGAATTTGAAAGCCCCAGTTGTTTTCCTCGTTGAAGATAATGAATATGCGATCAGTGTACCCAGCGAAATACAGTATCCAGGAGGCAACGTGGCAGAGCTCCTTAAGGGATACACCCAACACGGACTCCTGATTATTGATGAAATTGATGGCTGTGATCCTATCGAAAGTTATCAAGCGATAAGGAAAGCTGTCAACTATGCCCGAGCGCGCAAAGGACCTGCTCTTGTGCGCGCGAAGGTTATTCGCCCCTACAGTCACTCACTCTCGGACGATGAGCAACTTTATAAAACTGAACAACAGCGAAAGCAGGAGTTAAGTCGCGATCCCTTCATCAATTTTCCCCAACAGATGCTTAAGTGGGGCGATTTAAAAGAGAAAGAATGGACGTGTCTTCAAGAAGATATCGATAACGAGATTCAAAAAGCATGGGATGAGGCTTGTGAGGCTCCACTCCCTGCTCCCAATACTTTTTTGAGAAATCTCTACAGTGAAGAAGTTGATCCTACGTCTGATGAGTTTGATCGAGAGTCCGCTGATCTTGATATTACCGGTTCCAAGACGCTAATCGATAGTGTGAATCAGGTTTTGAAACAGGAAATGACCATCAATCCAAAAATTCTGGTCTTCGGAGAGGATGTTGCAGATGCTAGTCGTTCTGCTTTACTAGCAAAAGTAAAAGGGAAGGGCGGTGTCTTCAAAGCCACCCATGGTCTCCAAACTGCTTTTGGGGATTATCGTGTCTTTAATTCACCCTTAGCTGAGGCCACGATTATCGGCCGAGCCATTGGGCTAGCAGCTCGAGGATTTAAGCCTGTGGTTGAAATTCAATTCTTTGACTACATATGGCCTGCGATGCAACAGCTCCGCGATGAACTCCCTATTATAAGGTGGAGAAGCAATGGAGCCTTTAAGGCGCCCATGGTCGTTCGAGTGCCTATTGGAGGTTATCTAATGGGGGGATCCATTTATCATTCCCAATGTGGAGAGAGTACATTCACTCATATACCTGGTCTTCGGGTGGTATACCCTAGCTCGGCCATCGATGCCGCTGGTTTACTGAGAACCGCTATACGTTGCGATGATCCAGTTTTATTTTTGGAACCCAAGCATCTCTATCGTCAAACCCACAATAAAGGTCCCGAAGTTGATCCTGATTTTATGATTCCTTTTGGTAAGGCACGTCGTGTTCAGGAGGGCCATGATATATCGGTCATTACATACGGTTCAACGGTCTATCGAGCCGTTCAAGCTGCGCGAGAAGTAGAAAAGGAGGGTATCTCGGTGGAAATCCTTGATCTTAGGACTTTGAATCCGTACGATTGGGAATCCATTGCAGCGACTGTTCGAAAAACTCATCGCGTGATAGTAGCTCACGAAGATACCCTATCTTGGGGCTACGGAAGCGAGATTGCAGCACGGATTTCTGATGAGCTTTTCTTAGAACTCGACGCTCCTGTTCGTCGTATTGGCGCTGAAGATACCTGGGTTTCCTATCAACCTCTTCAAGAGGATGAGATCTTGCCACAGGTGAGCGACTTTATTGACGCTTTTATAAAATTAAAGGCCTATTAGTGACTTAGAATCATCCCGAAGGCCATGACCGCCATCAATAAGTCTTCCACAAATGTAATCCATGTCATCGGAAGTTTAATAACTGTACCTAAGCAGGCACAGGGAATTTTTCGATGGGATTTGAGAGCTCCGTAGACAGATATAGCGGAAAAAAGCATCAGAAAAAAAGTGAATACATTCAGCCATAAAAACTGCTTACCCCACGCGTAAGCTATACCCAGACCTAGTTCTATGAATGGATAACTCCAAGCATAAAAAGGGAAGCGCTGTGAAAGAAAATCATAGGATCGATATGAATCAACGAACCCACGAAGATTAATCAATTTAAAAGAAGAAAAAATAATGAAAAATCCTGCCATGAATTGCCTCATGGCTAATGTCAAATCCCATGAACCATGGATAACTTGACCCCAGCCGCATAAAATCAAAAGCCCTAGAAAAATCAAAATCAGTGGCAAGAATGTTCTCAAAGATTGATTGATGACTGAAATTGGTTCTTCTTGTATGCGATAAGAATGAAGGTCAATAAGTGCTTTTCGAATTTGTTCAAGGGATATAGTTGAACTAATTTCTATGCTGGGTGGTTGAAGGTATACCTTGGCCAAAGGATCAAGCGAACTAACCAAGGGTTGAATGCGCTGAACACAGGCGTCGCAGTGCATACCCAAGACGTGAAACGTTTTTTTAGTGATGGTCATGCTCGTTTGGAGTTGGAGCAGTGAGAACATCGACTTGGCGACCCTTGAAGACGACCCAAAGACTGTAGACAAGTAAAACAAACCCGTTGGCTGCTTTAATTAAGGGGAGGGCCCCGGCTAATTGATGAGTAAGAAGAGCAACGAGTCCCACGATGATTGCTAGAGAAGACCAGGTAATGAGAAAGACGCCTGCCCACTCTGAAGGTTCTAGTGACTGCCCTACTTCTTCAGGTACGGTCCCTAGAGGAGATTTCTTCTCACCTAGGAGTTGCAGACCCTGAAAGAGAAGTATGGAAGATACAACAAAATAAAAAATATTTGAAATCATAATGCAAGCTCCACTCTCTAAGAATAGTATGACTTAATCGTCTTTTCTAGGGCTCTAACTAATTACTTGGTAAAGTGGAGATATGCCAAATCTTTTTTATGAAGTTGTAAACTCTCGTCGTACGGTACGTGATTTTCTTCCGGATCCTGTTCCGACTGAGGTTCTAGAAAGATGTATCGATGCCGCTTGTAAAGCTCCTAGCTCGAGTAACTTACAGCCATGGGAGTTTGTATGGATTGAAAATTCTCAAAAAAGAGAAGTAGCAAATCATATTTGCCTAGATCAGGGACCCGTAAAAACTGCTCCTGTGCTCCTAGCCGTCGTGACTCATTGGACTCATTGGAAAAGAAATCGAAATGAAATCCTACGGGTTTTTGAGAGTAGGGGTTCAGTGCGAACTTCAACTCGAAAATACTACACTCGAATTATTCCATTGATCTACACCAATGGCCCCTTTAATCTTTTAGGATTTTGGAAACCCTGGGTAGGCCGCATCCTATCTCTGGTAAGACCAATGCCAAGCTTACAAACTAAAAGCGATGTTCGAGTCATGGCGCATAAATCAACCGCACTCGCTGCGGCTACCCTGATGCTTGCACTCCGTGCTGAAGGTTTCGATTCCTGCCCTATGGAGGGTTTCGATCCTTGGCGAGCAAAAAAACTTCTCAATCTTGGAAGCCAATCCGAAGTGTGCATGTTCCTTGCGGTAGGGAAGCGGTCTGCAAAAGGCCTTTGGTGGGAGCGTATTCTGATGCCCCGAACCTGGACTTTCCGAAAAATATAAAGCCGAGGTCTCGGTTGTCAAAACCAACGCTCATTTCTGATGCTCGACCACCCGCAAAAGGGGATCGTTTGCGTTGGACTTCTCCTTCTGCCTTGGCGACCTTAATCGCTTCCTGGGATCTCAAAAAGCCTTTATGGGTAGATGCTCCTTCTGAGCAAGAGGCAGAGATATTGGCTCAAGACTTACAACAAACACTCGGACCAATCGGTATCTATTTTTTCCCGAGTCTCATAGATTATGTGGCTGGTGAGATTTCACCCCCAGGAATAATTCTGCAGTCTCGGTTGAAATGTCTTGCTGCGTTAATGAACCACAAAGTCAAAATTTTAATCACAGGACCCATGGGGTCGAGAGAAAAGATACCTCATCTGGATTGGTTTTTGATGCGACAAGTCCATATCTCATCGAAATCTTCGATAAATCGTGACTATCTCTTCGAAAAACTCATAGGTTTAGGCTATTGTCGCACTCCCTTGATTGCACAACCTGGTGATTTCAGTTCTCGTGGCCTAGTTCTCGATATTTGGCCTCATCAAGAGGATCAACCTATTCGTATTGAATTGAATGGAGATGATATTGAGTCCATGAATTATTTTGATGTGCTGAGTCAGCGGCGAACTCCACTTGAAATTAATACGCTCACTCTCTTCCCCAAATACGAAGGTGATCGCAGTGTGGAAGCCATGCTGAATGCTTTGAAGCATTGTGCAAAGAACACGATTGATCCTAGTGATGATCTGGCCTATCGAATTAATAAATTGAAATTACATGGCCATTATTCTGGAGAAGAACTTTTTTATCCCTTGTTAGGTCATCCGATTACCAGTCTAAATGGCTGGCTCGTAGGTTTTGATCGCCTTAAACTTGAATCTCGATGGTGTTCTACCATCGCTGAGTCATTTAAAAATGAAATCGAGTTGGCCTTAATACAACGTAGGCAGGGCGGAGTGATTTGTCCTAATTATGACGACCGCTTTTTCCCAATAGACCCATCAGAACCGATGTGGATCCTTACAGAGTGGAAGGTTGAAGCCTCCGTAGATTTTGGATATGAATCAATCCGAGATCACAAAGGAGATATTCAATCTCTTGTCCACACTTCAGAAGATTTTCTCAATAGGGGGTATCGAGTACTTTGGTGTGGAGCCACCGAGGGAACTACGAGACGTTTCCAGGATCTCATCGAGGACTATCGAGAGAACTTTTCGGAGGGAATGCCTCAAGCAGTTCAATGTGATTTAAGTGGGGGATTTATCCTCCATGCGTATCAATGTGTCTTCATTACTGAGTGGGAAGCATTCGGACGCAAGAAGATATACCTTCCGAGTCAGCGATCGCGTACACATGCTTTTCTCAGTGATTTATCGGACTTAAAAGTAGGTGATCCCGTAGTGCATTTAGATCACGGAATCGGAGAATTCATCGGATTTGTTACTATCGAGGCCGGTGGTGAGAATCATGACGTAGTTCGCCTACGTTATGCTGACGGCGCGTATCTTGATGTCAGTCTAGAACGAGCCGACTTATTGCAACGATATAGTTCGGCGGAAGGTGCGCAACCTAGATTTGATAAATTAGGAAGTACACATTGGGCAAAAGTTAAGCGCCGCTCTAAAAAAGCTATTCGGGATCTCTCTGAGGAATTATTAAAACTTTATGCTAAGAGGCAGCAACAAGTAGGGTATGCCTTTCCTGTTGATGGGCCCGAGATGGCTGAGTTTGAATTAAGCTTTCCTTTTGAGCCCACGCGGGATCAAATTGAATCTTGGGAAACAATTAAATCAGATTTGGAAAGCAGTAAGCCTATGGACCGGCTCCTGGTAGGAGACGTGGGCTTTGGGAAGACTGAAGTTGCTATGCGGGCTGCAGCTAAAGTGGTTTTTGGTGGTAAGCAGGTTGCATTTCTTTGTCCGACGACTGTTCTGTGTTTTCAGCATTATCGAAATCTAAAAGAACGTTTTGCAGCATTTCCCATTCGTATTGAAATGATGAACCGTTTCGTAGAAAAATCTAAAATGAATCAAATCCGAGATGATCTAGAGAAGGGTACTGTCGATATTCTAATCGGCACCCACCAGGTTTTGGGTAAGGGGATTCAATTTGCTGAATTAGGCCTGGTGATTATTGATGAAGAACAACGGTTTGGAGTGAGTCATAAAGAAAAATTGAAAAAACTTCGAGTTAATGTAGATCAATTATCGATGAGTGCAACACCCATACCACGAAGTCTTCACATGAGTTTGACAGGCCTAAGAGAAATTAGTTTGATCGAAACTCCACCTAAGAATCGGCTGGCAATCGAGACCATTGTCACCCCTTGGAGTGATGAAATGATTCAGTCAGCGATTCATTTTGAATTAAAAAGAAAAGGCCAAGTATTTTTTGTTCACAATCGCGTAGAGAGTATTGAATCAATGGCAGCCCGTATTCAGGAATTAGTCCCCGAGGCGAAAATGGGCATCGGACATGGTCAATTACCCGAGCAGGACTTAGAAAAAGTTATGCTTGATTTCATGGAAGGCAGGGTGAATGTTCTCGTTTCTACAACAATTATTGAAAACGGACTCGATATCCCAAACGCTAACACTCTGATCGTTCATCGCGCTGATTTATTTGGTCTATCTCAACTTTATCAACTCCGAGGGCGAGTGGGCCGTAGTGATGTTCCTGCGTTTGCTTATCTAATGATTCCCTCTCAAAGTGAGATTACTGATGATGCTCGAAAAAGACTTCAAGCCCTCGAAGATTTCTCAGAGCTTGGGTCCGGATTCAGGATTGCGGCTCTTGATCTTGAATTGAGAGGAGCCGGAAATATTCTGGGGGCTGAACAGAGTGGCCATATTGGTGCCATCGGGTACGAACTGTATATGAAAATGCTTGAGGAATCTATCCAAGACTTGCAAGGTCATCTCCCGGCTATAAATGATGTGCATATCGAATTAGGAAAATCCCAAATTGCCCCTAAATGGATTGACCACTCAGCAGATCGACTGGTAATTTATAAACGCATTTCTCGGCTAAAGGAGTTAGCCGATCTCGAGACCTATCGTGAAGAACTTGAGGATCGTTTCGGAGCGATCTCTCCGGATGATAAAGACACCCTTGAGTTTTTCGAAAAAACTAAACTTAAACTGTGGGCACAGAAACTTGGTATTCATCAAATAATTACTAAACGTAATGACGTTTTTATAAAAATTTCACCCTCAGCTCCCATTAATATTCCTAAGATTATTGAAATGACCACTCGCATCGCCGGAACTCAATTCCATTTAGACGGTAGCATTAGTATGCCCTCAAAAAGCAGCATGAGTGAAACTATTACCATGCTCATTGGTCTGCTAAAGTCTTGGAAAAAGACGCAAAAGGACTCAAAAAGTAATGACTAGATTGTCTAGAAGCATGGATAGAATAAATCCTCAAAACTAAATAGGAGTTCTCATGCGCCGCCCCGCTCAATGGTTATCGCTAACTTTAATCTCAACGTGCCTTCTCGCTCAGGGTAAATTGGGTTTTAACGTAAAAGATATGGATCTCACTGTTCAGCCCTGTGAAAACTTCTATCAATACGCTAATGGCGGGTGGCTTAAGAGCCAAACCCTTCCTGCTGACAAAGCTCGTTGGGGAAGCTTTAATCAACTCGCTGATTCCAACCGTGTCGTTCTAATGTCGATCGTGAAAGATCTAGCGGCTGCGAAATCACTTAAGCCAGGAAGTCCTGAACAACGAGTCAATGATTTTTATGCCAGTGCCATGAACACGGAGCTCCTGGAAAAAAAAGGGATTGAACCCATAAAGCCTTATTTGGCTTTGGCCAGCTCACTCAAAAACCAAGCAGATCTTCCAAAGCTCTTAGCTGAACTCCATCGCCGAGGATTTGCGGGGGGTTTCTCAATGGGTGTAGGCGTAGATCAGAAAAATAGTAAACGCCACATGGTCTTTTTTAGTCAAGGCGGTACCACCTTACCGGATCGAGATTTTTATCTGAAAGACGACTTAAGATCCAAGAATATTCGAAATAAGTACGTCCCTCATGTCGCTCGAATGTTTGAACTAGCCGGTTTTGACACAACTCAAGCCACTAAAAACGCTCAAGTGGTTATGACTATAGAGACTAAATTAGCTGAATTTCAAATGGATCGAACAGAAATGCGAGATCCTAATAAGCGTTATAATCCGCGTACCCCTCAAAAATTTCAAGATGAGAATCCTGGGTTCGATTGGGTAACGTACATGAGTGGTCGTGGAGTTTCAAAAATTGAAGATCTCAATGTGGTGCAACCTAATTTTTTTAAATCGTTTTCTACCCTAAGTGAACAATATTCTACAGAAGATTGGAAAGTTTATCTCCAATGGCATGTTATCAACGGTTCAGCAGGAGCATTAAATAAAGCCTTCGGCGATCAAGCATTTGCGTTTAGCAAAGTCCTTAGTGGAGTTGAGATTCAGGAGAGCCGTGACAAACGCATGCTTTCCGTAGTCGATAATATTCTCCCTAATGAATTCGGCCAACTCTACGTTGCTCGTGCGTTTAGCCCAGTTGCCAAGACGAAGATGATTGAAATGGTGAAGAATCTCCGTTTAGCATTGAAAGATTCCATCAACAAGCTCGAATGGATGGGTCCCGAGACGAAACAAAAAGCCATTGCAAAACTCGATGCCTTCGGCGTCAAAATAGGGTATCCAGATAAGTGGGAAGTACATGACTTTGACATTAAGCGCGATGATTATTACGGTAATTTACGACGTCATAGCGAAATGAGACTTAAAGAGAATATTGCTAAATTAGGTCAAAGTCCCAATAAAGACGAATGGAGCATGACACCTCCGACCGTCAATGCTCGCTATAGTCCCTCGCTCAACGACATCCTCTTTCCAGCAGGTATATTACAAAAACCCTTTTTTGATCCTGAAGCTGACGATGCGGTCAACTATGGCGCAATTGGTTGGGTCATTGGACATGAAATTACTCATGGATTTGACGATAGCGGTTCAAAATATGATGGGGAAGGTAATTTGGTAAATTGGTGGACGCCCGAAGACAGAAAAGCCTATGATTACCGAACCGATCTCGTGGTCAAACAATTTGATGCCTACGAACCGATCAAAGGCGAGCGTGTCAATGGAAAATTAACCTTAGGTGAGAACATTGCAGATCTGGGTGGCATGAAGATTGCTTATGCTGCATGGAAAATGAGTTTGAAAGGAAAACCTTCACCCGTGATTGATGGTTTTACGGGCGAGCAACGCTTTTTCATTGGTGGGGCTGTGATTTGGCGCCAACTGCAACGAGAAGAAGCTCTCTTTCAGCAACTTAAGACTGATCCTCATAGCCCAGGTGAATTTCGAGTCATTGGTCCTATGAGTAATCTACCTCAGTTCTATGAAGCTTTTGCTTGCAAGGCTCCAGCCGCCATGATTCGAGATGAAAAAGTACGTCCTTCAATTTGGTAGAAGAGCCTTGAATCAAAAAAAGAGGGCCTATGGGCCCTCTTTTTTTGTCACAAATTATCTAGCCTTAAAAAAATGAATATAAGCGTTAATCTGAGAGTTGGAGATTGCTTTGCTTAAAGTCATCAACATAGAGCCTACGCCCAATCCCGATGCGCTTAAATTTATTGTTCAACCTGCAATCCTTAAATCAGGAACGCGGAGCTTTAAGGATTTTGCATCTTCAGTCGGGGATCCCCTAGCGAGTGCCGTCTTTGCCCTAGGAAGTGTGACGAGTGTTTTTTATATGGATCGATTCGTGACAGTCAACAAAGATGCTAGGGCGGAGTGGAGCGGTCTGATCGATTCCATCTGCGAAATTCTTGAAGGTCTTAAACTCGAACCTGAACAGGTAGGTAATGTTAAAGATTCAGTGACGGATACAGCGA
The DNA here is from genome assembly GCA_023257195.1 of Holophagaceae bacterium. Classification (GTDB taxonomy): domain Bacteria; phylum Acidobacteriota; class Holophagae; order Holophagales; family Holophagaceae; genus Acidiparvus; species Acidiparvus fluvialis. The sequence continues at coordinate 29,787 of JALRCU010000032.1, read as the reverse complement.
CTGACGAAAAACTTAAACTTATTCATCGATTGTTGGATGAAAAGATTCGGCCGGGTTTAGCAGGAGATGGCGGCGGCCTAGAGGTCATCTCCTTTGATGGCCAGACTCTGCAAATTAGTTATCACGGGGCATGTGGATCATGTCCTTCATCGACGTCAGGCACCCTTCGCTTTATTGAAGGCCTCCTTCAGTCTGAAATCGACCCGTCTCTTCGAGTCATTTCTTACTAGTAAATACATCAAGGGTTTATTCAGAGTTCCCTTCGGTGAGATAATAGAATTTCGTTCCAGCTAAATTCTATTTTTTATGGAGATCCCTTGCCAAAAGGAAAATCTCAAAAAAATCCTAAGGTCTTGTCCCAAGACGAATTAATTCGTTGGTATGAGCTCATGCATATGGGTCGCGTCCTCGATGACAAAGCTCCCAATTATCTCAAACAGGCCATCGGCTGGTCGTATCATGCCCCTTGCGCTGGCCACGATGGTATCCAGTTGGCTCTGGGGCTTTCCTTTCGTCCTGGCCAAGACTTTCTTTTTCCTTACTATCGAGATCTGACCACTTGCCTTGCCGCTGGACTAACACCTGAAGAAATCATCCTGAATGGAATCTCTAAAGCAACCGATTCGGCTAGTGGGGGACGCCATATGAGCAATCATTTCGCTAAACCCTCTATTGGAATTCAAAATGTCTCAAGCCTAACGGGCAATCATGCTCAGCATGCAACAGGACTAGCTCGTGCAGTTAAAAATTACGACTCAGATGCCCTCGTTTTCTGCAGTCAGGGTGAATCAAGTCTCTCAGAAGGTTATTGTTATGAAGCAATCATTGGGGCAGATCGAGAAAAACTCCCAGTAATCTTTGTTGTGCAAGACAATGGCTATGGTATTTCTGTCCCTAAAAAAGATCAGTCTGCGAATATTGATCTCTCAGATAATTTTTCAGGTCTTCTTAATCTTTTTATTAAAAAATGTGACGGTTTAGACCCAGTAAATTCAAAAGAAGCCCTAGACTTAGCCATCGAGTACGTACGATCAGGTCGAGGTCCTGCCATGGTTTATGCACATTGTGTTCGGATTGGTTCGCATTCTAACTCGGATCGTCATGAACTCTATCGATCGAGAGAAGAACTAGCTGAAGCTAAACACTCCGATCCGCTTCCTAAATTTAGAAAATTTTGTTTAGACCAAGGCATCTCTGAGTCAGCACTACAATCTATCGAAGTGGCCAACCTACATCAACATAATGAGGCACACGATCGAGCAATGAAGGCTCCTAATCCCGATCCTCAATCAATCTTTACATTCGTTTGCCCAGAGAGTTGGGTCTCTTCTGAATATCCCACTGGAGATCATTTGTCATCGAGGGACCCTATCAGCATGATCCAAGCTCTTAATCAGACACTCAAAGAAGAGTTTCGGGCTAACCCTGATACCTATATTTGGGGGCAAGATATGGCCAATCAAGATAAAGGCGGTATTTTTAATGTATCTAAGGGTATGCAACAAGAATTTGGCATTAAAAGAGTTTTCAATGCACCCATAGCTGAAGATTTTATTGTAGGGACCGCTAATGGATTTAGTCGTTTCAAACAAGAAATACGTATTGTGGTGGAAGGCGCTGAATTTGCTGATTATATTTGGCCAGGAGCTGAGCAGATCGTCGAGATGAGTCATGAATATTGGAGAACCAATGGACAGTTCTCACCTAACGTCACGATTCGCCTAGCGAGTGGTGGCTACATCGGCGGTGGTCTTTATCATTCTCAAAATGTTGAAGGTTGGCTGACCACTTTGCCGGGTATTCGAGTGGTTGTACCTGCCTTTGCCGACGACGCAGCCGGCTTGCTGAGAACCGCTATCCGATCCAAAGGCCCAACTCTGTACCTTGAGCCTAAATTTCTCTACAATTCAAAACTAGCCTATGCCCCTGTCCCAGATAACTTCGCTGTTCCTTTTGGAAAAGCTAAAATTCGTAGGTCCGGAGACGATTTAACCATACTTGCTTATGGTTCACCTGTTCATTTTGCTCTTGAAGCCGCTAAGGTCCTTGAAACAGAAGGGTATTCAATTGAGGTGGTTGATCTTCGGAGTTTGTCACCTTTAGATGAGGAAACAATTCTGCAATCGATCCAAAAGACCCATCGTGTAGTCATTGCCCACGAAGATAAAGTCTTTGGAGGTTTCGGGGGAGAACTTGCTGCTTTAATTGCATCCAAAGCGTTCATTTGGCTTGATGCACCAATTGAACGCGTGGGAAGTGAATTCACCCCGGTTGGTTTCAATCGAATTCTTGAGAGAGCAGTGCTTCCTGATACCGAGAAGGTACTCAAGACAATTCGCCGTACGCTTGCTTTCTAGGACTTAGATGCCTTCAAGTTCTTGATAAGCTTTTTTAAGTGTCGCAGCAATTTCTTCCGGACTTTTACCCAGAAAATCAGGACGCTGCATGAGGAATTTCAATTGACCATTTTGGAGAATAGCTGCTTGAGGAGACGTCGGAGATACGCCTTCGAAATATTCACGAGCTTTGGATGTTGCCTCTTTTTCCATCCCGGCAAAGACCGTTGTTAAATGGTCAAACTTGAGCCCATCCCTCAGCGCATGGAGTACGCCTGGGCGAGCACCTGCTGCAGCGCATCCGCAGACACTATTGACAACTAAAAGCGTTAAGCCATCTTGACTCAATGCCTCCTCGACCTGCTGCGGATCTCTGAGTTCTTTAAACCCAGCCTGCACAAGTTCTTGTCTCATAGGGGCTACCATATGTTCGGGGTAATTCGACATGCCTAGCTCCTTTAGTAATCTCTATTCTATCCTAGTGTGGATACGAATCATCCACTTGTACTTGACGATTGATCTCACCAATCAACCGTTGGCCAAGCACTTGATTTTGGGGATGATACTTGCAATTCATTTATAATGGTATTTTGAGATGGAGTAAGAAATGAAAGATTTTATCAAATTCTTTTTTGCTAGTATTCTGGCAATCTTAACGCTCGGCGTGATGACCGTTTGTAGTGTTTTTGCTATCGGTGCTGTAGCAGAATCGTCAGACACCGATATCAAAATTAAAGATAAGACAGTTTTAGTTTTCAATATGGATATTAATATCACTGAACAATCCCCAGACGATGATCCCTTCTCGGACCTAGCCTCGCAATTTTCAGGTCAAGAAAGTCCAAAATCTATATCCATGACCAATATCATTAAGGCTCTTGACAAAGCCCAAGAGGATGATCGTATTTCGGCTCTATATATAAAAGGTAATCTTACTGGAGCCGGTCCTGCAGTTCTGAAGGAAATTCGAGAAGCCTTGATTCGCTTCAAAACTAAAAAACCTATTTATGCCTTTAACTCAGGTTGGTCAAAATCAGATTTAATGTTGGTAGCAGCAGCCACCCGTCTCTACTTAGATCCCATGGGTGTTATAGAAATGAATGGATTCGCAGCTGAGCCTATGTTTTATGGTGATGCTTTAAAAAAATACGGTATCGATATTCAGGTAACACGTGTGGGGAAATATAAGTCAGCCGTTGAGCCATTTACTACTAATAAAATGAGCGAAGCAAGTCGGGAACAAACGACCAAGCTCCTTACTGATATATGGTCAGAATGGAAACTGGCCATCAGTGCAGATCGAAAGATTCAGCTTGATCAAATCCAAACAATTGCCGATGAAAAAGGATTTCTTTTCGCCGGAGAAGCCAAATCCCTAGGGATGATTGATGAAATCAAGGAAGATAACGATGTTCTTAGTGAACTCAAGGTTTTGAGCGGTAAAAAAGAATCGGATAAAACTTTCAATCAGATCTCTTTGCAACGTTATCTCAAAGCCGATGAAGACGATGCAACTCCTCGCAGCAGTGAGAATCGTATTGCCGTTGTATTTGCCGAGGGTACAATCGTTGATGGCAATGGTTCGATCGGTGAAATCGGGGGAGAATCCCTGAGTCGTCAATTACGTCGTCTTCGCTCGGATTCTTCAGTAAAAGCTGTTGTGCTTCGAGTCAATAGTCCAGGCGGAAGCGCATATGCGTCAGAACTCATCCAAAGAGAATTGGTTTTAATTCAAAAAGATAAACCCGTTGTTGTTTCGATGGGTTATGTCGCTGCCTCGGGCGGTTATTGGATTTCGACATACGCAAATCGTATTTTTGCCCAACCCAATACGATTACCGGCTCTATCGGAGTTTTTGGTCTCTTCCCCAATATCAAAGGCTTAGGTAACTCTGTTGGCATCACTTGGGACGAAGTAAAAACTGCTGAGTTAGCCGCAATGCAAACTACCTCTCGACCTAAGACTTCGGCTGAACTCGCTCGTTATCAGTTAGGTGTTGATAAGATTTACGACGACTTCATTAAAATGGTTGCAGAAGGTCGACGCCTTAAACCTGAATTTGTAAATGAAATTGCCCAAGGACGCGTTTGGTCTGGTAAAGAAGCAATCAAGTTAGGCCTTGTTGACGAACTTGGAGGTCTTTCACAAGCAATCGATCATGCGGCACTTATTGCAAAATTAGGTGATGACTATCAGATTGAGTATGCCGAGCCACCCCTAGGAACCGTTGAGCGGATTTTGAAATTCCTGAGAGAAGATGACCCTATCGCCTATGGGAAAATGAGTGTATTAGGTCGGCAAATCAGAAATCAGTTTAGTTGGCTGAATTCTCTAAATGATCCGAATGGCATCTACGCCAGGATGCCCTACGATCTAAATATAAAATAGAACTATTCGTCTAGGTTCTGGTCGACTAAGCCCTCGGGTGGATCAACTTCTAGCAATCGCTGCGAGAGATCTACTTTCCACCACTTCTTAATGTAGGGAATAAGAAGAGTAGTTTTTGAGTGCTCCGGTTGAACTACGACCATGTCATAACCCATAGGTGTCGACTCTAAACGTACAACACGGCCCACGGGGGTCCCATTGGATAAAGTTACGGGTAAGCCGACCCACTCGTGTCGAAAACTTTCACCGGGAGATAGAGAAACTTGATCTTCAGGCATCCAAAGACTCATGCCAATGAGTGGCTCAACTGAGGTTCGATCATCGAATCCCTTGAGTCGGATGCACGGTTTATTTTTTTGCTCTCTGACATTCACGACCTGGCAAGGAATAGCCCGATTGTCGGGAACCTCATCGCTCCAATCAACATTTGGTGGACCCAAGATCAAACCCTGTCGCTGGGGAAGGAGTAAAGGGTGGTCCGTAGTGGCATAAAGAATTAGTTCGCCTTTAAGGCCTTGGGCCTTGGAGATCTTACCGATTAGGATCACAATAATACTTCTAAGTTCATGGGGACCTTAAAGTAAAAAGGCCGGGAACCCCAGCCTCTTTGATAAAGAATAGAAAGCCAATTAGATAATAGAGTGTCTCTTGAAGAGTTCTGCGACAGACTCGGATGGCTTAGCACCTTTCGCAATCCAAACCTTGGCTCGCTCCACATCAATCTTAGTCCCTTCGGGCGAGTTATTTTTTGGGTTCACGTATCCCAAAACCTCGATGGATTGACTAGTAGGTATTTGGGCATTTTCAGAAACAACGATGTGATAAAAAGGTTTCTTTTTGGTGCCATTTCGGGCTAATCGTATGGACAGCATTGGATCTCCTGAACTTCTTAGTTTACCGAAGGAAAAGATTCTTTCCAAGTCGAAATAGACTAAGGACCCCTAGAATCATGCATGAGACTATGAAATAAACCCCACAATCCCCCTCGAAGCCTACTACCCTTATGCCTAATCGATTGAGTCAGAGTCTTAGCCCCTATTTGATCCAACACGCCAATAATCCTGTGGATTGGTACCCATGGTCCGAAGAAGCCCTCGTGAAAGCTCGCAAGGAGAATAAGCCCATCTTTTTGTCAATTGGCTACAGTGCCTGTCATTGGTGCCATGTTATGGAACATGAGTCGTTCGAGAATGATGAGGTAGCTGCGGTTCTAAATCGCGGGTTTGTATCCATCAAAGTTGATCGCGAGGAACGCCCTGATCTCGATGATCTCTATATGGATGCGGTTCAATTGGTTACCCGAAGAGGTGGATGGCCGATGAGTGTATGGCTCACCCCTGATTTAAAACCCTTTTTTGGAGGAACTTATTTTCCACGAGAGCCTCGGCAGGGGATGCCCGGGTTTATTCAGTTGCTCGAAAATATAGAGAAGCTATGGTCTGAGAAATCTCATGATCTTAAACTTCAAGCAGATGAGCTTGTTAAGGAAATGAAAAGAATATCTTCACCTGAAGAAACCAATGCTCCACTCGACTCGAAGATTATTGACCAAGCGATTGGACAGTTATCCCAAGAATTCGATAAGGAGTGGGGAGGTTTTGGTTCGGCTCCCAAGTTTCCTCAGCAGATGGCTATTGATCTTATTTTTAAACATAATGAAGCCACTCATCAGGTCATGGCCTTTAAAACCTTGGACGCGATGTGGGAGGGGGGCCTCTTTGATCACCTGGCGGGGGGTTTCGCCCGGTATTCGACAGATCGACAGTGGCTCGTCCCTCACTTTGAAAAAATGCTCTACGATAATGCCCAATTGGCCTTGATATATTTTGATGGCTATGTACGTTCAGGAAAGTCGCAGTACCGTATAACCGCAGAGGAGACCCTTCGTTACCTTTTACGTGATATGACAGATCCTAGAGGTGGCATCTATTCAACTGAAGATGCGGACAGTGAGGGTGTCGAGGGAAAGTTCTATGTTTTCACTGAAAAAGAAATTCAACAGTGCCTTGATCAAGATGCCAAAGACTTTATGGGCGTCTTTGGGGTTACGAAGGAAGGTAATTTTGAGGGCCACAATATTCTTCATCGGTTCTCGGGGATGCAAGCAGCCCCTTTGGGCAACGTGAAGGAAAAAGCCTGCAAAGACAAACTTTTACGTTATCGAAATCAACGTGTGCGACCTCACTTGGATGATAAGATCTTGGCATCTTGGAATGGCTTAGCCCTTTCTGCTTTTGCAAAAGGATATCGAGTAACCAACCAAAAAATTTATCTAGATCAAGCACAAAGCATAGCTGAATTCTTAATGAGTGAACTCTGGGATGGCACAAATCTCTATCGTGTATACCGTAAGGGTCAGCGTCATACGCCAGGATTTTGCGAAGATTACGCTTTTGTTGCTAATGGACTTATTGATCTCTATGAAGCAGATCATAACGAGCAACGGCTTCATCAATCAAGGGACCTCATGGAGATTTTGATAACTAAATTTTATGATCGAAATCTTGGTGGCTTCTATTCTAGTGATCCCCGGAATACGGATACCCTCTTTCCCATCAAGAATGTCTATGATCAGGCCATCCCCAGTCCTAATTCTCAAGCCCTTCGTGCGCTCATACGACTAGCACGATATTTCTCTCTTCCTGATTATCTAAAAATAGTAGACCAATCCTTCAAAGCCTGCGGAAAATGGTTAGAACAAAGACCTCGCGCAATGCTCAGTATGCTCTCAGTGCTTGATCTGTATCTAAAACCTTCTCTGGAAATTGTTATGGTGGGTGATCCTCAAGATCCTTTGATTACAAAAGCTTTAGGATCCCTTAATCAGAAGTACTTACCGCAACTGAGTCTAATCGTTGGGAAAACAGGATCTCTTCCACATTATCAAGGGCGACAGGGGTTATCCGATAAGGCATTGATCTATATTTGCGAGGGCCAGACTTGCTCAGCCCCCTTGAATGAACTTGATGAGTTCAACAAGTTTATTAAAAAATACTGAATCATTGAGCATCAGCGAGTTGCCATCAGGTGCCCGATAGCAACTGCTGCGGCATCGGCTGCATCCGTAGGCAATGCTTCTTTAAGACCCAATATAAGCTTGACCATCTTGCCTACCTGATCTTTTCCTGCCCATCCATAGCCACTGACGGCTTTTTTGATTTGCATGGGGTTGTAATCTCCCACTTCTAGATCAAAAAGAGATCCGGTCAGAAGAATAGCTCCCCGAATTTGGCCCAATTTGATTGCCGTGGCTGCATTCTTTTCTACAAAGGGAGATTCGACAGCCATAAATGTCGGCTTATGACTTTGGATGCATTGTGCGAGGGCTTGGTGGATTTTAAGGCAACGCTTAGGGAAGGGTTCGCTACTCTTTGAACGAATGACTCCAGAGTCTACTAAAGCGAGCTGATTACCTTTCTGTTCAACGATAGCCCAGCCGCAGGCGATTGATCCAGGATCAACCCCCAAACATCGTCTCGCTGCTTTAATGGCCATAACCCTAGACTATAAACCCCTAGCGTTTCTTTTTTTTACCTTTTTTATGTTGACCCGAGGATCGATCTTTCCGCTTTTCCTTCTTGGGGGACCAGGGGCGTCCCGATTTACCAGCTCGTCCAGGCAGTCGTTTAGGTTTTTCGAATAAATCTTGGGTCCTCGCACTCTTATTAGGTTGAAAACTAAAGACCTTGCCCTTTCCGTCTTTTGCCTTGGCGCTAAGAATCCAACCAAAAATACGGTGTTGATCCTCATCGATCCCAGCTAGTTCAATGGTGACAAAATCGCCAATCGCAATGACCACGGATCCCTTTGATCCTACGAGTTTGGTTCGATGTTCATCGACTTTAAATCCTAAACCTAAAGAGGCAATAGGGGACCCAATTTCTACAAAGGGATCTAATAATTGGATATAGATGGCTTTAGGTGAGAATCCCTGAACAAATCCCTGGAACGTTTTGCCGATGAAAGGACGCATAAGATCGCAGGCTTTCCAACGAACATTCTCCCGTTCGGCTTCTACGGCTTTCTGTTCAGCATCGCTGCATTCATGAGCAATGCTTGATAGCTGTCCATAAAAATTTTCAGGAAACGACTCCTTCCTCAATATTTTTCTGAGGCTGCGATGGACAATCAAATCGGGATAGCGACGAATCGGACTGGTAAAATGTAGATAATCTTTTAGCGCAAGACCCGAATGACCGATATTATCTGCACTATATTCCGCCCGCTTGAGAGATCTCAGTAACATAGTATTCATCAGCGCTTCAAGGGAACCACCCCGAACCTTATCGAGTAATCGATTGAGATTATCAGGACTAGGTGCGTCATGAACACCCAGAAGACCAAAGGCACGTGCTAAATTTCCAAAAACTTCTAACTTGATGGGGTCAGGCTCATCGTGGATGCGAAATATGGTAGGAACTTTCTTATCGTTAAAAAAACGAGCCACCGCTTCATTAGCGAGTAACATAAATTCTTCTATCATTTTGTGGGCATTATGACGTTCGTAGGGATTAGCTCGAATAACCTTGCCTTTTTCATCAAAATGAAACTCGGTTTCTTCGGTATCAAGATTGACGGCCCCACGCTTCAACCGGAGTATCTTTAAACCCTCTGCTACCTGAAGCCCGATTTCAAGCATGTGACATAGTTCAGGCCCAAGAGTTGCTCGTATAGCAGGCTGCTTATCAATACAGGCATCGCGAACATCGTTATAAGTGAGGCGTTTCCTAGAATGAATAACAGACTCAGAAAATGATGTATGGGAGATATCAAATTGAGGCGAAATAGTGATCCAAGCCGTGAGCGTTAATCGATCTACCCCCTCCCGAAGACTACAAAGATCACCACTGAGGCGATCAGGAATCATCGGAATACACTCATCGGGAAAATAGACCGAGGTTCCGCGAAGGCGTGATTCTTGATCGAGGGGTCCTCCTTCTTTGACGTAAAAACTAACGTCTGCGATATGAACACCAAGCAGCCATCCTCCTCCTTGATTTTCAGGAAGGACTTCGAGAGAAATAGCATCATCAAAATCCTTTGCTGTAGGCGGATCAATCGTACAGGTCAGGTGCTTGCGAAGATCTTCACGATTATGAAGCCACTCCGAGGGAACGGAGGTAGGAAAAGGAGCTAATTCCTGCATCACCGCCACAGGAAAAGTTTGTCGAATACCAAACATTTCGGCCGTGAGTCGATTTTCAATTCGAAGATCACCCTTCTTGCCTAAGCGCGCGATAACTTTGCCCTGAAGTTGAGTCGAGCCTTTCTCTCTTTGGAGTTCAACGCTGACCCAATCTCCGTCTTCGGCTAAATCAGAAGGAGGTACCGTAATCATTGGTCCAATCCTCTGTTCTAGCGGAAGCACACGCCACCCCCAGGGCTGTTTTTGGAGGGTACCGGCAACAGCTTGGGTTCCAAACTTTATGATTTTAATGATCCGAGCTTTAGCCCTGCCGTTACGATCATCGCCGGTAATCTCGGCTAAAACATGATCTCCGTGAAGCGCTTCGTGTCGAGTTCCCCATTCCACTAGTACATCTGATCCCTTTGAAGATGTTCCTTGAGGTCTTAGAAATCCTGAGAAACCAACACCATCAGGATGGCCTATGTACTTTGCTTCAAAAGTCTCAAGATATCTTAGCCCACTCTGAGACGGGGTTGCGGTCGATCGAGTAGGTTTAGGAGTCACAAGGTAACCTATCGGTGATGTACTTCAAGAGGAAGGTCCTTCGAGACCCCGAATACGCTGTTTGATTTTAAGCATATCGGATCGATCAATCGGTTGGGCAGGAACACCCCCCCAAGTTTCTTCAGCCGGTACTCGAGCGCCAGGCAAGAGGACGGAATGAGGAAGAATGACAGCTCCTTCTCCGATTTCTACATCGCCCATCACCAATGAGCCAGCTCCCAATGTGGCTCGATCATGGATTTTAATTGGTGCGATGACTAAATTACCTCCCCCTCCATAATGAGCAAAAATTCTTACACTACCTCCTAAGGTGACATCATCACCGAGTTCAATGAATGATGGATCACTAATATAATCGGTATTAATAAATGCATGTTTACCAATTTTCATTCCCATTCCCTTGAGAAAAAGAATGCCAAAAGGTGTGAGTGTAGCGAAAGGTAGGAATGTAAAACGAACTAGATAGAAAAGTCCATTGTGAAGAAACCAAGGTACCGCATGGATGGTGTAGTAACCACCCTTGAATCTTTTGAATCGCGTAGGCAGAATGAAATTAAGAACGCAGACAGTCACCATAAGGGAAAGTCCAAAAACAAAAAATGCTAATGCATACGTAAAACCCATCACGAACCAACCTAGCCAATCTCCAGTCATTAAGGGAGAGAAGATCGACACCATCATGTGGCTCACCCAAAGGGCTGGAGCAAGAGCCATCCCAAAAGATATCGAAGCGAGAAAATACATTAGAAGCACAGCAAACAAATAACTCGTACGTGCAAATCGTCTCAGGACTGCTTCGAAGATATTAACGGGAGGAGGGTTCCTAGATTGGTCTTCCGCAAAGAGTTTCTTAGGTTTTGAGGTCGTGTCTTCCATGCCTTTAGACTAACCTTGATTCCTATCGATACACTATATAGATATGCGCGTTGCCCTAGTTAGACTCTCGGCTATTGGTGATATTTTACGGTGCCTCCCAGCTTGGCAAAACCTTCACGAAGGTCTCCCACAAGTAGAATTTTGTGCCGTCGTAGAAGATCGGCATGAATTCTTACTGAAACCCTTCAAGTGGATTCACCCCGTCGTTGTTGAGAGAAAAAAAATTGCTAATCCTCTAACAGCTATGCAGACCTTCAAGGCCGTTGCAGACCAAATTAAACAGTGCGATGCATCCCTAGATTTCCATGGAGTATTCAAGTCCGCGCTGATCCCATACCTCGCTAGGATTCCTGCTCGTTGGGGCGACGGAATTCACAAAGAAGGTGCACATTGGCTTCAAAACAAAATTCTTCCCTTCAAAAGTCAGTCGCGCTATGAGCAAGCTCTTGGTCTTGCAGAGGCTTTTGGTCGTGCAAACAATGTCAAATATCTAGGTCAATTTAGATCTTTACGGAGGGTTATTTTTGGTTCAGATACTCCTGAAACATCGTGCTCGCCAAAAAAAATCCTATTAGTCCCCGGAGCTTCACCTCGAGGCGCACATAAACGATGGCCCCTGAATCATTGGTTGCATTTGGCTGAACAACTTAAGGAAAAAAAGGATTTAGCTTGGTGCCTTGGACCGACAGAAATTCATCTTCGCTCTTGGCTCACACAGGTATCTGAAGTTCCGGCACTCCCTCAGTTACCCTTTTGGGAGATGGCTGAGCAATTAATGGAATATGATCATGTGATTTCGGGCGATACCAGCATTCTTCATCTAGCCGTAGTTCTTGGAATACCTGTCACTGGTATCTATGGTCCGTCTGATCCAGTCATCGCAGGTATTCCCAAGACTGCTGGAAAAATCTTGAGTAACCATGTTGAATGCTCACCATGTCGTGATCGAGGCTGTCAACGGGTGACCTGCCTAGAAAGTCTAAAACCAAAACAAGTTTTAGATAGTCTTTCTATCTAGCGCCTGAACCATTTAGACTGACCATCACGCGTATCCTCTAAGGTAATCCCTAGGGACTGTATTTGGTTTCGAATCTCGTCTGCTCGCTTCCAGTCTTTATTTTTTTTGGCTTGGATTCGCTCCTTAACTAATGCTTCAATTTCCTGATCAGATTCAGCCAGAACAGTAGGCCATGCTTCAAATATTTGATTGGCTTCATTCAAAAATAAAATAATATGCTGCTTTTCTAGAAAACTAAAAGGGACTCGGTCATCTAGAGCATTAAGATCTGAGACCATGGTATAAAGAGCCGCTAAAGCTTCGGGCGTATTGAGGTCATCACGTAGGGCTGCCCAAAACTCATTTCGAGCATGATTTAGTCGATCAAGAGGTCCCAAAGGGCCTTCCCAACTAGCGATACCTTCAGAGGTCGGCTCTTCCATGCGACGTCTGAAATTTCTAATTCGTTCGATGGAAGCCTTAGAGGCCCTGAGGCCCTCGAAGGAGAAATTAAAAAGTTTACGATAATGATTACTTTGGATCATAAATCGGAAATGAATTGGGTCGATACCTTGATCAACTAGATCCTTAAGAGAATAAAAATTTCCCAAGGACTTAGACATCTTCTCATTCTGGACCAACAGAAATTCACCGTGGGTCCAGTGCGTTACCCAGGGATGGCCGAGACACCCCTCACTTTGGGCAATTTCATTTTCATGATGAGGAAAAATGAGATCTATCCCACCTGAGTGAAGATCGATATGCTCACCAAGGACCTTGCGTCCCATAGCGGAGCATTCTATATGCCAGCCAGGTCGTCCCGGACCCCAAGGAGAGTCCCAATAGGGTTCAGCAGGTTTTGCAGCTTTCCAAAGAACGAAATCCCTCACATGTTCTCTATCGTATTCATCCCTATCATCTATCTCTGATGTACTGTCCCCTAGATCGATCCTAGATAGTTGTCCATAGGATTTAAAATCTTTGACACGAAAATAAACAGAGCCTTCTCGAAGATAGGCAAGATTTTTTTGGATTAATTCATTAATCATCGCAACCATCTCGGGAATATGGTCAGTCGCTTTGGGGTAGAAATTGGCTGGAAGAATCCTTAGAGCCTCAAGATCTTGGAAAAAAATACGAGTGAAATGATCGGTGAATTCTCGCATTTTCATAAGTCGATCAGAATTATTCGCAGTAGGGGCCAAACCTACTTGCGAGTCACGAATAATTTTATCTTCCACATCCGTTATATTCATGCAATGTAGGACGGAAAAGCCCGAGGCACTCAGGACTCTTTTGAGGAGATCCTGGAATAAGAAAGTCCTTAAGTTTCCGATATGAGCAACGTTATACACCGTTGGTCCGCAGGAGTACATCCTTACTTTGCCGGGTTCGTATGTTTTAATGGCTTCTACTTTGCGCGTGAGCGTGTTGTAGAGGGCGACTGGTTGATAAGAGTTCATGATTAATCGTAGAAGCTAAGCGCCCGAATAGAGGGTATGAAGATGTTTCAGATAGTCTAGCCATTCCGGAGGGATGGATATAGTTCTTCCAGAAGTATCAGTTGTCAAATGTTCTGTATGACCCGTCGCTATTAGCCGCTCTTCAGCAAAGATCCGATATCGAAATGTACCCCCTCTGGAATGAATTTTTATTAAATCTGTTTCGATCTGGATCCGATCGCCGTAACGAGCTGACCCTCGGTAGACGACTTCTACTCCGATGACCACTAATCTTAAACCCTTAGATTCAAAGTCTCGATAAGACTTCCCACCATCTTTCATGAAATCAGTTCGAGCCACCTCCATCCAATGAAGAAAGTTTGAATGATGGACAATTCCCATAGCATCAGTCTCTACGTACCGCACATCGAGGGTGGTTCGGGAAGGCATAGGCACCAAACGTCAGAGATAAGAACTAAGTCAGGGTAATATATAGATATTACTAGGAGATCTCATGAGAAAAGCTTTTCTATTCATACTCTCAGCGTCCTTCAGTCTCCTTTATGGACAAGATGTCAAATGGGAAACGAATCTTGAAAAAGCTTTGATTAGAGCTAGAGCCGAAAAGAAGATTATATTTGTGGATGTTTGGGCTGCTTGGTGTGGACCTTGCAAACGTCTTCAAAAAGAAGTCTTTCCGAACCCTCAAGTCAAAATCGCACTTACCCAAGTGATTCCATTGAGCCTCCAAACCCGCACCGAGGATAACAGCGAAACAGAGAGTGTCTGGGCTGAGAAAGCCTATAACATTGAAGCTTATCCTACGATGTTCTTCCTTGATCAAAATGGAAAACGTATTGGGGAACCTCATCTTGGTTTTATGATGCCGAATGACTTCAGCGCCTGGGTCTCCCAAATGGCCGATAAATTTAAGCAGACAAAAACTCGTTCCAAATTATCTAAACGAGCATAAAAAAAGCCCACAGATGTGGGCTTTTTTTATGAATGCATGAGAACTATCCCATAATGCGACGTTCTTGAGCTAGGCGTTTAAGAGATTTCTTACGAGCGGCTAGCATTTTACGCTTTCTCTTAGTGGAAGGTTTCTCAAAATGCTGTCGTTTTTTTAATTCGCTTAAAATGCCTGACTTTTCGCATTTTCGCTTAAAGCGCCTTAAGGCATTTTCAAAAGTTTCGTCTTCTTTGATTTTGATCAGCGGCAATGTAATCCCCCCCTTCATGTTTAATTTACTAGTAAACCCTAGGTTTCTAGCAGATCCTATAGTTTATCGTTTTTCGATCCTGCTGCCAACGAGAGATCGTTCCTTCTAGAGTTTGGTACTGCAATTAAGGCAAATCAAGGCATCAGGAAGGTGACTTTTACCGCAGAGAGGGCAACGTCGCCCCTTTGCCTTCATCCTTCGGCGTAGTCTCAAATAAAGCAAAACTAATAAGATGACTAGAATTAGATTCTTTTGCCCTGAAGTTAACCAGGGAGTCCGCGGGGATGGTGGAACTGTGGTTTCGGAGAGAGAAACTCCTGCCGGCTGTGTCATCATGAATCGACTTTCAGAATTGCCAAGAAAGCTTCTTGAGGAATTTCAACTGAGCCAATGGATTTCATGCGCTTTTTTCCTTCTTTCTGTTTTTGAAGCAATTTTTTCTTTCGTGTTATATCGCCGCCATAACACTTGGCTAAAACATCTTTTCGTCGAGCGCGTACATTTGTCCGAGCCACAATCTTGCCGCCAATGGCAGCTTGTATTGCAACGTCAAACATCTGCGTAGGAATGACTTCTTTCATCTTGGCAGTCAAACCATGCCCTAGTGTGACGCTCTTTGAACGATGTACTAAAACAGATAGGGCATCGATTGGTTCAGAGTTAACCAAAATATCCATTTTGACTAAATCAGATTCTTGATAGTGCTTTAAATGGTAGTCAAAACTGGCATACCCCTTTGAGATGGATTTAAGTTTGTCGTAAAAATCAAGAACGACTTCATTTAATGGCAGAAGGTAAACCAACATGACACGATCCATGCTGACATATTCTAATTTCTGCTGAAGGCCACGGCGCTCCTCGCATAGCTTGAGTAGTCCACCTACAAATTCTGTCTTAGTAATAATGGTCGCTTCGATCATTGGCTCTTCAATGTGGTGAATATATTGCATACTGGGTAATTTAGAGGGGTTATCTACAATTTCCTTACTCCCATCATTTAAATAAACCTCGTAGCGTACAGAAGGAGCCGTTGTTATCAAATCAAGATCAAATTCTCTCTCCAAGCGCTCTTGGACAATTTCCATATGCAGTAATCCAAGAAACCCACAACGAAATCCAAACCCTAGAGCCGTACTTGTTTCGGGCTCAAACGTAAAACTACTATCATTGAGACGAAGTTTACCCATTGCATCTCTAAGGTTTTCAAAATCATCGCTTGAGGTTGGGAAAATACCTGCAAAAACAACTGGCTGGACATCCTTGAAGCCCTTGAGCATAAATTCAGCAGCCCTACGGGTATGTGTGATGGTGTCACCCACTTTGATATCCTTTAGTTCCTTGATACCCGCCATCAAGTAGCCGACTTCTCCGACAGAAAGGCGATCAACCTTGGTCATTTTGGGGTCGTAGATCCCAATTTCCTGAACGTCATGATCAGAACCATTACTCATGAAACGAATTCTGTCTCCAGGGGCCAAGGTCCCTTCAAAGACCCTGATAAGACTCACGATTCCTCGATATGGATCGTAGTAAGAGTCAAAAACCAGGGCTTGAAGCGGAGCGGATGCATTACCTTTAGGCGGTGGAATATGCTCTACGATGCTATCTAAAACCTTTTCACAGTTGAGGCCTGTTTTGGCGCTTACTTCAACAGCATGAAGTGTATCGACCAAGCCAATGACTGAATCAATCTGTTCTAAAACATGCACCGCATCAGCAGAGGGTAAATCAATTTTATTGAGAACAGGAAAAATCTCAAGGCCATTATCTAGAGCAAGGTATGTATTGGCAAGTGTTTGGGCTTCAACTCCTTGAGTGGCATCCACAACTAAGATAGCTCCTTCGCATGCTGCAAGGCTGCGAGAAACTTCATAGGTAAAATCTACATGACCCGGGGTATCAATAAGATTGAGGGTATAAATTTTTCCATCTTTATACTGATACTTCAAAGTGACAGCATGGGCTTTAATGGTAATTCCCCGTTCACGCTCTAGATCCATATCGTCGAGAATCTGCGCTTGCATATCTCTGGTGGAAACCGTTTTGGTTATTTCCAATAAGCGGTCGGCCAAAGTCGATTTACCATGGTCAATATGTGCAACAATGGAGAAATTTCTTATTAGATGAGGATCGATCAAGGTAGTGTCCTAACCCTTATTGTATCGGTGCAGCCTGTGGTTGAAATTATTAATATTGACTCGCTGAGATTTTAGTTAAAGTTAGTTGTAAAGCAGGAGAGAAAAATGCGGTCTTTTTTTCTATCAATCCTTTCATTAGGCTTGTTTGCCCAAGATCTTCCCCAAGCGTTGGTTAACCAAAAAATTGATGCTTGGCACCAAGCTGCTTCTCGGGCGGACGAAAAAGCCTATTTTGATCTTATTCATCCTGCAGGGATCTTTATGGGTACAGACGCCCAGGAGCGGTGGACTAAAAATGAGTTTCTCGCTTATACTCGTCCTATTTTTTCAAAAGGGGTAGGTTGGTCTTTTAAATCAGTTCGTCGAGTAGTTTCTTTTTCTACCGATGGGCAAACTGCCTGGTTCGATGAGGATTTGCATACTCCAAACTTGGGACCCGCTCGTGGTACAGGAGTGATGGTTCAAACAGATACGGGATGGAAGATTATTCACTATAATTTGACGGTTACGATCCCAAATCCATTAATGCCAAAGATCAAAAATGATATTGAACTCTTTCTTAAAAAAACATATTGAGGATGTTTATGAATAGTCGATTTTTAGTCACTTCCTTCCTTATTAACGCTCTCTTTGGGCAAACTCCCGAAATGGCGAAGGTGATTTACCAGAAAGCCTTAAGTTCAAACGAGGCTTACCAAACCCTTAATGAGTTGACGATGAACGTTGGTCACCGCATCAGTGGATCTGAGAACTTTACTAAAGCCATGGCTTGGGGAGTTGCTACGATGAAGGCAAAAGGGCTCGTCAACGTCCGTACCGAAAAAGTCATGTCCCCTCGTTGGGTTAGAGGAAAAGAATCGATCCAGCTTATCTCACCGAGGCCAATGAATTTAACCATGTTGGGTCTTGGCATGAGTGTTGGAACTCCGCAAGAAGGCCTCACGGGAGAGGTTGTGATCGTTGATGACTTTGACCACTTAGAAAAACTAGGTGAGCAAGTTAGAGGGAAGATTGTTTTATTCGATGTCCCTTTTGTAACCTATGACCGTTCAGTAACTTATCGCTCGAGCGGCCCAAGTCGTGCGGCACAGTATGGTGCCATTGCTTGTCTTATACGATCAGCAGGCTCAAGCAATTCAAATACACCGCATACGGGAACTTTATCTTACGATTCTCGGTGGCCTAAAATCCCTGCAGCTGCCTTAAGTCTTGAGCACGCTATCCTGCTTCGACGCATGTCAGAATCAAATCAAAAAATAATTATTAAATTAAACATGGAAGCTAAACAACTCTCCGATGTTGAAGAGGGGAATGTTATTGGTGAAATCATCGGATCTAAAAATCCTAAAGAGATTATTGTCTTATCCGGCCATTTAGATTCATGGGACGTAGGTCAGGGTGCTCAAGATGATGGCGCTGGTTGTATCATTGCCCTTGAAGCGGCTAGTTTGCTAAATCAAATGAAGATAGTTCCTGAGCGTACTATTCGAGTTGTATTATTTGCCAATGAGGAAAATGGGGTTGCTGGAGGCCGAAGTTATCGAGAACGCCATGAATCTGAACTTAACAATCACATTGCTCTTTTGGAGTCAGATTCGGGCAACGGTCGGATTACTGGTTTTACTCTTGATCTTCCCGGACGCCCTCCTAGACAAAGAGGAGTCAATCCTTATGGCGATAAAAGTTTGAAGGGCGATCCTTCACTGATAGAGCGATTTCAGTCGCTAGCAAAGTTTCAAGAAATCAGTGGTGCCAAGGCTTTTACCCTCGGCATGTCAGGGGTGGATGTATCTCCAATGGTAGAAGCGGGGGCAGTTGGTATTGGGGCTAGTCATAATATGTCGAAGTACTTTGATGTTCATCATACTGAAGCCGATACCTTCGATAAAATTATTAAGGCAGACTTGCAACACAATGTGGGTTCGGTTGCGATCTTGGCTTACACCTTGAGTTTTTCTTCAACTCGACTCCAGTAGAAGAATCGTGTGGATTTTCCTTTTAAAATTCAAAACTATACGACAGCGCCTTATATGGCGCCGTACTTTGGCCCTATTTTTAACAAGAGTCCTGATCCTGCCTATCTTGACGCCAAAAGAAGTGAACTAAATCTCTTTGGATCAGATCTATTTGGCGAGACTCCCCTAGCGAAATCCTTACATTTAGTGTCCAAGGCGTCCCATTTTTTAGGTTTTGGTGCTCTTGAGTGTATTGATGAGTTAGCTCTGAAGATAGAAGAGGATATTGCGATTATGCACAAGGGGCGATTAGAAGCAATTTGTTTCTGTTTTCCAAGTAGTTGGATACCTCGCGAGCGCCTAGGACAGAATTTAGCTCAAATCCACTCGCCGGTTGCCGATGGACAAGCACTTATAAGGGCCAGTGATAATTTGACAGAGCGCATGGCAAATCTTCATCAGGGCCCCCATAAGCGATACGTTTGGACACTATCCCCATCCAAAGACTTGAGCCAACATCCTAGGAAAGATAAACTCGACAATCCGGTATTTATCGAAGATCTTTTTTTCCGGTTAGAAACCCAAATCACGGCCCCTTTAGTTCACCAAGAGAGTAGTTTGTTTTTGGTCAAGGTTGAGACAGTTCCTCTTCCTCAGATTTGGGCTGACTCGGCGAAAAGAGATTTTTTACTCAATGGGATCAATACTATGTCGGAGGAAGTCTTAAGGTATAAAAATCTCCAAGAGATTAAAAAAATCATTAATAAGCAAAACTCTTGAGGCCCTAGGGCTTCTTATCTAAGGTTGATCGTCCCCCATCAATATGAAATACTTGTCCGGTAATCCAACTCGATTGATCTGACAGTAAAAAGTAGGCCAAAGAGGCTATTTCCCGAGGGTCCCCAAGTTTGGGGATTGGGTGCAGGGAGGCAATAGCCTCCGCCATCTTTGGATTTTGCGTGAGTGGAAGTGTGAGGGGTGTTGAGGTGAGACTAGGTGCGATAACATTGACACGAATATGAGGGGCGAGTTCAGCAGCAAGCGAGCGAGCTAAGCCCTCTACTGATGCTTTTGCAGCCCCTATGGAACTATGATTTACGAACCCTCGTGTGGCGGCGATGGAACTGAATAAAATTACAGATCCTCGTTTTTCCTTTAAGGCAGCTGAAGATTCCTTGATAGCCAAAAATGCACCAACTGTATTAACTTCAAAACTACGAAGGAGGTCCTCTCGGGTGCTTCTCGCAAGGGGTTTAAGATCTAGCGACCCGATGCAGTATGCTAACCCGTCTAGACCCTCCTGGCTAGCAGTGGCAACAGCTTGTTGGATAGAATCGGGATTTAAAACATCAACTACCAAGGTATGATCTTGATCTACGGAACTTTGTAGGACTTTCTGGGGATTTCGTGTCGTAACGAATACACGATGACCCTGCTCAATCAATCGATCAGTTAAGAATCCCCCAATCCCTCCAATCCCTCCAAGAATGAGGAAATTTTTAGGATTAGGAGACATATCTGAGTGCTCCGATTACTTGATTGGCTTCATCGTCATGGGATCACGAAGAGGCAAGTTGGTCACGGCCCAGTTAAAGCCAAAGGAAGCACCGACTTCACTCAACTTTCCGGGATGATCCTTGACGTCTCCTTCTTCCATCTCTTTAGCGTTACCCACAACTAAGATAGACGCTTTTTCAAGTTGAAGATATTTCTGAGCGACTCTGAGGATATCTTCTCTTGTAACTTTATTTACTCGGTCCCGAAGGGTCTCGAGCCAAGCATCGGGACGTTTGGAAAACTCACCACTAGAAAAAGCACTTGCGATAGTTGACTTATTCGCAAATTGTGCAGGAAAGCCGTCTATAATTGAACCCTTAGCTACATTTAACTCATCTACAGAAACAAGGGCTGTACGCATTTTTTGAATCTCAGCTAGGGCAAGTTTTGTTCCATAAGCCACAGTCCTGGTTTTTGTCTGAAAGAGAGCTCTGAAATCCCCTTCGCGATTTACGTAGACAGAGCCAGTAAAAGTAGATCCCGCACTGTAGGCCAAACCCTCGTCTGAGCGAATCTTCTTTACGAGGCGAGAAGTGAAACCACCTCCACCTAAAATAGTATTCATGACAAGTACAGATGGATAATCTTCACTCAGGGCAGCAACCCCAGGAAGATTGATCGTCACTCGCCCTTGATTGACATCTTTATCGACAATAAAAATACCAGGTTTACCAATGTAGGCACCCTCAGGAACTTCGGAACTGATCTTCGCTGTGGATGTTGGCGTTAGTTTACCGATAGTATTGTTTAAAAGATTTAACATTTCACTTTTATCAAATCTACCTGAAACCGAGACAATCATATTGGATGGATGGATCAATTGGGCATGTGCTGCCTTTACATCCTCTAGGGTGATCGAGTCTATCGAGGTCTTGGTGGCATTTCGATTTCCGTAGTAATCTTCGCTACGAAGTAGGAATCCTAATTGTTGGCGTTCAATTGACGTACTGTCATCATTACGGCGCTGCATCGCCTGAATGATATTTTTCTTGGAAAGCTCAAAGCGATCTTGGTCGAATCGGGGTTGGGTAAGCATCTCAAGGAGAAGAGCCATGCCGTCCTTGATATCTTTTGATAGAACACTCATGGAGATCTGGCCCGAGGCATCGCCTAAGTTAGCATTAGATTGAGCCGCCATAAATTCAAGTCGCTCATCTAATTGAGCTGGAGTGAGCGAGGTCGTTCCTCCAGTGCGAAGCAGCCCCCCCATAATTTGAGCCAAACCTTCTTTGCCCCGAGGATCTAAGTATCCACCCCCCTTTAGGGTAATGTTGATATTAATAATGGGTTGACCGGTAGGATCAGGCACGAGATAACAGCTTGATCCATTTGCAAGTTGAGTTCGCGCTTCTCGGACATTTGGAACTTTGAAGTCAATTGACCTAAAGGAGAGTTTTTCAGGTCGGTTAGGGATACCCGTTTTTTTGGGAGGAACCGAGGACGTAGTTTGTGCTACGAGTGAAGCTGAAATTAAAGATAAAACAAAATGATTTAACATTACTTATTCTCCTTCTTGCTGAGTTCTTGAATTTGTGTCTCAATTTTCTTACGTAAATAATCAATAGCCCCCTTCATTTCGGCAGGAACCTGAGCAGCTTGAGCCTCCATTTGCCCGACGATCGTTTTTAATTGAGCAAGATCCGTGATTTTCGATAAGCGATTCATCTGACTTGCGATCATGCTGCGAATTTGATCCGGGAAAGCGGCCAACTCTGGATCTACGGGCTTCGCAGAGGCTTTTCGATTGTAGATCGCAACGTTTCGGTTCTCCTTTGAGAAATAGTCATTAGCTACGCGCTGAATATCGGCCACAGTGACCTTCTCATATTTAGATGGGGCTTCGATAAATTCTTTATAGCCGGTGATTGCATCCGCTACTGCGAGCTGAACCATCAAGAAGTAATTATTATCCAGACGCCTAAAGCTGTCTGCTTGAATTTGATTCTTCACTTTTTGGAGTTCTTGCTCTGAAATACCTGCAGATTTGATCTTTTCGATTTCTTGATAAATAGCTTGTTCAACCTCCTCGGGCTTATGCTCACCACTCACAGTGCCTTGGACTGTGAAAACACCACCGTACTTCCTACTTTCTCCTCCTGCACGAAGATTTGTGGCTAATTTCTTTTCAAGTACGATGTTCTTATAAAGCCGACCGCTTCGTCCGTTGAGAACGGAAGCGAGTAAATCAAGCGCATACATATCTTTGTGACCGAGAGCCACAGACTTCCATGCAATTTCGACGGAAGGTGTGGTCTCAGCTTCTGCCACCATACGCTTTTCGGCAATTTGTTTGGGTTCTAGTGTCACGACTTCAGGAACACCCTTGGGGTTACGGGGAATTCTTCCAAAATACTTCTCTAGCATCGGAACGACTTCTGATTCGTTAACGTCACCAACAAGGACGGCAGTTAGATTGTTCGGAGCGTAGTATGTATTGAAAAACTCAAGCGCCTGCTCCCGGGTGATGCTAGCAAGATCGGAACCCCAACCCACAACCGGCCAATGATAGGGATGAGCCTCCCAGACTATAGATTCAAAAAGTTCTCCAAATTTACCCGTGGGTGTACTCTCTGTTCTTAAGCGACGTTCTTCAAAAACAACATCTCTTTCTTTGTAGAATTCACGAAAGACTGGATTATAAAGTCGGTCAGACTCCATCCAAGCCCAGAGTTCTAGTTTGTTGGAAGGAACTGTTTGAACATAACAAGTTACATCGCTATTGGTAAAAGCATTGAGACCCGTTCCTCCAGCTTGTGTATAGACTTTTGAAAACTCATCTTTAACTAATAAATCTTGCTGTTCCTTAACCAATTTTTCAAATTCAACCATCAGTTTTTGATGACGCTCCGATCGATTTTTAGGATCGGTCATGTCTGCAATTTCGCCGCGAAGTTGTTTGGCCCTCAACATAGAATCTTCTCGACGGATTTCATTCCTTAATTGGTCTTGTAAGTCATTGAGTTGGAGATCTCTTTTGATATCTTTGGTTCCGATGGTCTTAGATCCTTTGAACATCATGTGCTCAAAGAGATGGGCTAAGCCAGTAATTCCCGGTCGCTCGTTAGCTGAACCTACGCGCGCAATCCAACCCGCTGCAATCGTTGGTTGATCATTACGCTGAACAAAAAGAACTTTCATTCCGTTCGAAAGAACGTGCTCTTTGACAGGAAGATTTGCTGAAGACTGACCCACTAAAAGGGCGGATGCAGCTATCAAAAGTGATAGTAGTTTTATTCGAGAGTTTGGCATGGAATCTCCATAGTAGTGAGATATTTAGCCTATATCCAACTCGATAAAGGCATGAATTTTATTTCTAAAGTGTTTGATTTAAGTCCCGAGCCGTTATTCTTGGCCCTCAAAATTACTTTGAGAAGAAGGACCGGTTAAAGGTTGCCCATTTTTAGGTGCAATGGCAAGAATATCTTTTGATTCCATGAGCCTCCAGTAGACAAAACCATCGGGACTCCGAGGATCTAACAAATAAAAAGCAAGACGAGCTTTTCCCTGAATGAGAGGAACATAAATGGCATTGCGAAGTTTGTCTTTTGGCCATAATGACTTGTCTTGAAGAACCCACTCGCCCACGAGGCTTAGGGTCTTAATTCCCTGAAAGGGACGGGGACTCTCTTTACGCTCCTTCTCGATAAAAGAGAAGTGGAGAGCAGAGTAGTGTTCCCTTACCGCTTTTTTGTAGGGTATCGAATGCGCGGACAATCGCTTCTTAATATCTTCCAAGTGATCCCCATAAATAAGATAGCCTGAGGGCAGGGGGACCCAATCCGAGTATTGATACGAGGTCAGAGCAGGAAGTTCAACCTGCCTTCTATTTTTTTCCCCAATCAGTTTTCCCTGCGAGTCTCTGATGGGCTCAATCACGTCAAAAACAAAACGTTCCGTGAGTTTAGGAGTTGCACTCAAGGGCAATAAAGTGGGATGTTCTTTTTCAGCCTGTGCAGTAATAGTTCTTATGAAAGAGGCTCTTTGACGTATCACCTTGAGACATTCAAGAACAAAGCTTTTTGTTTCAAGAACGCGCTCTTGAAAAGTCCTGTAAACATACGCTTCACTTAAAATGGATAAACGACCCCGCAACGAAGGGTAATTTGTTAAGAACCGTGGACGCCAATCGAAAGTTTCCCATGACTTTGGACTCGAAATGAACGGAGGATCATTAGCTTCCGTTAGTTTTGACATATCACGACTTTCATAACTGAAATTTCCATAATCAAAAACTGGAAAGTTTTTACGGTAAAGCTCCTTACGAACATCGAGGAGGATCTCTCTATTCAAAGTCATGAGCGGTTCAAATCCTGGAGCTAAAGCTGGAGCGTAGGTGAGATAAAATCCATGGTAACTACCATTTGTAGTGTGCAAATCCATTACAACGTGAGGATTAAAAGCCTGAAACATCGATAATATCCAGCGCGTATTCGTAGTTTCTACTTTCATGAGATCGCGGTTTAGATCGAGCCCCTGTGCATTTTCTCTGATGCCTACACCACTTTCTGGATTGGGTTGATGAACTCGATTTCTAGGATCTAGTAAGTCAGTACCCTCGGCGTTATAACAAGGCATGATCACGAGATCAATGGACTCTCGAAGTTGGGGATGTTTACCCTGAAGCCATTCTCTAACGAGCATCTGCACGGCCTCCTTGCCCTCAACCTCTCCGGCATGAATGTTGGCATTGATGTAAACGCGTACCGAATCCCTTCGAGTCGCCTTGATTCGCCAAGCCCTTAAAGGTTGCCCCATCTCGGTTCGAGCAGGAGCTTCCCGGGGTTGATATGGCTGTAAGTCAGGGAACGTCTGTTGAAGTAAATCCATGAAGACTTTGACTTCATGGACCGTTGAGGTCCTTCGATATTGACTCTGCTCAGGTATTGTTAACAGCCCTTGGCCATAGAGGCCCAGACTGAGCCCCAAGAAAAGTACACTACGAATCATTGCTCTGATTGGACAGCCGTTACTTCCCTAGGTATGGTTTGACCGAAGATTTGTTGATTTTCAATGATAAAACCAATCAATGCAATCACAATGACACATGATAAAGCTAGTGTTCGTTTCCCGGTTGCTAAACTCTTACTTGCAGATTCTGAGAGACCTAAAAGAACAAACACGAAAAGAAGTTTATAGTGAAAATATTTATTTAAGAAGGGACTCTGACCCATTTGCATATTCAAAATAAGAAGTAGCATCCCAACAATGAATGTAAGGCGAAGTGACCAGTTGACTAGGGATTTCCAAAGAGCTGCCGAAAGACCTTTATAGGCAGAATCACTTTCCTCAAGGCCAGAAATGATGAGACAGGCCGCTCCGCCACCCAGAGCTGTACCAAATAAAACTAAATGCACCCATTTCGCAACTGAAAGCAGAGTGATTGCTTGTAAATCCATACTAGACCCCCTGTTCGCCAAGAATCAGTTTAGCCTAAAGATATGACCCAACTCAAAGTTGCTATTGTAGGGGTAGGCCATTTGGGGCAACACCATGCCCGAATTGCCTTTGAATCGCCTCAAGCAGATTTGATTGCAGTAGTAGATCCCGATGAAAAAAATGGGTCCCTCATTGCAGCTAAGTACAATACTCAATGGGTTCCTGATTGGTCTCTGATTGCTAATCAGGTCAATGTTTTACAGATAGCTGCACCGACGATTCATCATCACAGACTAGGAATTGAGGCCATCAAGATGGGCAAGCATATCTTGATGGAGAAACCCCTAGCTTCCAATTTAGAAGAATCGCAGCTCCTTCTTGCGGCTCACGAACAGTCTCTCACCTTATCCCCGTCATTGGTGAGAGCCGTAGGACATTTGGAGCGATTTAATCCTGCTGTTGGAGCTCTGAGAGATAGAAAATTCACCCCACGGTTTTTGGAGACTGTAAGAGTGTCTCCGTTCCCCATGCGTTCAACTGAGGTTGATGTTGTATTAGATGTCATGATTCATGATTTAGATTTAATTCAAGCCTTAGTGGGAAGGCCCATTAGGGATGTTGAAGCCTTCGGTGTGCCTGTTTTAACTAAACAAGCTGATCTTGTTAATGCCCGCATCAAATTCGAAGGTGGAACGGTTGCTATTTTAACGGCAAGCCGCGTTGCTCAAAAAAAGGAAAGAACGTTGCGAGTATTTGGCCATCAGAGCTACGCCAAGTTAAACTTTGCAGATCAAACAATGGAGCTCCATACCCTAATCGAGGGAACTAACGGATTTCAAATAAAAAATGAAAATATTTCTATTAAAGAAGGAGAGCCGTTAAAAATAGAAATAGAACAGTTCTACCAGGCCTGTTTGGGTTTAGGCGGAGAATATGTATCCTGGACTGAAGGCCATGAAGCCCTTAAAGTGGCCGATCTTGTACAAAAAGCTGTTAAGAAGAGTCTGTCGGAGATCGAGGGGTAAGTGAAAAATTATGATTTAGCGTCTTTAACTAAGCCGCTCATTACTGCGCCATTAGCCTTATCCTCTCTCAATTTGGATGAAGACTACACCTCTGTTTTGGGATTTAACGATTCGACATACCGTCTTACGCCTCGTGCGCTTCTGTCCCATTCCTCAGGCCTTCCACCTTGGTTACCCTTCAATGAAACTCCGCTGAGAACTCTCCTTGAATCTGATATTCCATGGGGAATGCATCCTCTACTTCGTAAGGCACCTGAAAAACTTGCTTGCTATAGCGATCTAAATTACCGCTTACTCGGTGAACTGGTCGCTTTATTTGCTGACGAAGATTACTTATCCTTGGCCCAAAAACATTCAATATTGAAGCCTTTCCCGTGGACACCAGGGTGTATAGAAATTCCTCCGGGTCCAGATCATGAAGCGTGGCAATGTATTGATCCTCGCGTATCGATTCCACCTTACAACACCTCGTTGCCGCACGATATCAACGCACGTGCGGGCATGCGAGGCCATGCAGGTTTTGCCGCTAATCCTGATGAATTCAAGAAATCTATCAACTATTGGATTGAAGAAAAGTTTCCTCAACGGATGTCCCGAGAGCCTATTCATGGTGAAAATGGGAGTTTATGGGGATTAGGGCTTCAAAAACTACGTACAGGAACAGGATCCCTTGGTGACCTGCTCAGTCGTATCCCCCTAGGGGCTCTCAGCGAACCCCTCGTGATTGAGGGATCTAGTGACCACCTCTCAATTGATGTTGACCAATCCCATACTGGGGATTGTGCCTGGTGGGGCCACCTTGCATTTACCGGCCCAGCAATCTTTTATCGACCCGAAGATCAGGCATGTATTGGATTGCTTACTCATCGTAAGGGTCCTCAAGGGGAATTGCTGACCCAGCCCCAAATTCATGCTCGACGCATAGAGTTGCTTGGTAGAGCGGTTGAATCTCTTTAGTCTATATGTGTATGCTCCGATATTTCACGTTGGTTATTCTCTCCACCTTAGTGGTTGCTCAAACTCCTATTATACGAGTTGGAATAGAAACGACCCAAAATGAATACTTATTTTCTTTTGAGGAAGGCGGTGTTATCGAATCTCTGGAAGGAGTTCCTCTGCGATCATTTTCTGATGGTGAGCGTTTTAGAATTTGGTTAGATAGTGCATCGCAGAGTAAATTCTTTGACGAGTATCGCATTCAAGTTAAAGGTCCTTTAAGTTCTAGCGATGCAGATCAATTAATTAATCAATTGAAAACTCAAGGTTTTTCAGCCGAAAAAGTGAGTGTCGTCGATAGCGCATTTTTTAGAGTCCTTACAGGTCGCTTCCTGACTTCCGATCTAGCTGTAGTGGATTTTGATAAATTAAAAACTTTAGGCTATGAGGAATTATGGATCAGTTCTGAGCGCAATTTAGATCTCCCTAAGCCATCTCGGGGTCTTTATCTCATCACTGAACAATATGAACGCGTCCCTTTGCCTTCAATAGGGGTAAGCCTTAAACCTTTGGGGCTAACAACCCGGGTCTTGAATAAGGGTAAATATAGAGGGCAAATTCATGTTGTGCCCCATAACTCTGGACGCCTATCAGTCATTAATATTCTTGATATGGAAACTTACCTACGTGGTGTCGTACCAAGAGAGATGGGTCCAGCTGAATTTCCAAACATCGAAGCATTAAAAGCCCAAAGTATCGCAGCAAGAACCTACGCAATAGCAAATTTAAATAAGCGAGTGAAAGAAGGTTTTGATTTAAATGATACTGTTGCGGATCAGGTTTATGGTGGGTACGATGCCGAGGAACCGATGACCGATCAAGCAATTCATGAAACACGGGGTATTATTGCTTCGTACCAGGGTAAACCCATTCAAGCTCTTTTCATGGCTAATGCAGGAGGAGCAACTATTGATGTGGGAGAAGTATTTGGAGGTGATGCCCCTTATCTTAAGGGTGTGAGCACTTATTTTTCTCAAATCCCCAATCTTATATATCAATCCTCGAGTCAATACCCACAAATACTTACTTCACCCATAACTGAATCACAATTGAAGCTACTCATTGGTGGTTTAATTACTCCAGAATTTCTGCTAGAGGACAAGCTCAGGTCTAAGGTCTCTTTGAGCGATGCTCAATCACTCTTAATGAAATTGCAATCTAAGCTAGAAATTAATTCCCTTGTGGTCCCAAACAACCCGTTAAATGTTCTAAGCGTCGCTCGCGCTCTTGGTTTTGATCGTGTATTGGCAGGGCAGGATCGAATAGAGGATGCAGTTTATATCTTTGGCAACTCCATAGACAGAAAAGATATGGAACTTGCTTATTTCCTTTTGAGACGAAATCTTGCGTCTTACTTGGACATCACAACACCCAATGTGCCCGACTGGAAAACTTATTTAAATTGGATGTACTTATTCTGGAATGAACTCGCTCCATTTTCATTTCAAGAGGGAACCTTGCTCAGAACGAATGAAGTCCAAAAAAAAAGGGAGGAGCCTAAAAAAATTAATGTCAATCATGAAACTATTTTGGCAATAGAAATTCCGGGGGGCTATTATCAACTAGTCTCGAATCTCTCAATACCCGCGGGCGATCGTTTACGCTGGATTTCCGGGGAGCAAGATCGGGTTGCTTTTGCGATTCATCGCAAAGATCCTGATGGAATTTCGCTAGATAGATTTCATCCAGATTCTCATTGGAAACAGGAATATAGTGAATCTGATCTTTTAAGGCTGATTCGTCAAAGAGTCCCTATTAAGGAAATCCATTCAATAGAAGTAAAAC